>JBEHYZ010000067.1:0-2809 GCA_048497915.1 Pseudomonadota bacterium | reverse complement strand
CGATCGCGCAACGACGGCGCTTCGACCGGGAAGACATTGAGGCGATAGAACAGATCTTCGCGGAAGGCGCCGGCCTTGACCTGATCAGCCAGGTTGCGGTTCGTCGCCGAAATGATGCGCACATCGACCTTGACCGGACGCTTTGAGCCGACCGGATCGATTTCACCTTCTTGCAGAGCACGCAGCAGCTTGACCTGCATATCGAGCGGCAATTCACCGATTTCATCAAGGAACAGCGTTCCGCCATTGGCCTCCTGGAACTTGCCCAGGTGCTTGTCCGAGGCGCCGGTGAACGAGCCCTTTTCGTGGCCGAACAGGATCGATTCCACCAGGTTTTCCGGCAAGGCGCCACAGTTGACGGCGACAAACGGCTTGCCGGCGCGTTCCGAAGAACCCTGGATGGCGCGGGCGATCAATTCCTTGCCGACACCGCTTTCGCCGAGGATCAGCACCGGAATCGACGACTTCGCCGCCCGCTCGCCGAGACGACGAACCATGTGCATGGCCGGCGACGTCCCGATCAGGTCGTCGAACGATGTGCGGTTAGCCGTGTGCTTTTTCAAGCGCGCCACCTCGGCGGAAAGATCGCCCATCTGCAAGGCATTGCGCACTGAAACGAGAATGCGTTCCGGGGAGGCCGGCTTGATGAAGAAGTCCTGTGCGCCGGCTTGCATCGCCTTGACGACCGTGTCGATACCACCTGAGGCGGTCAACACCACCACCGGCGTGCGGATACCGGAAGCGCGCATTTCCTTGAGGGTGTCGATGCCCGATTGTCCCGGCATGACCAGGTCGAGGATGACGGCGTCGATGCCCGTCGTCGTGGTCAGACGGTCGACCGCCTGGGCGCCGTTTTCAGCGTGCAAGACAGCGAATCCTTCGCGTTCCAGCACAGCCTGAATCAGGCGGCGTTGCGTCGGATCGTCGTCACAGATCAGGATCGTCTTGGCCATTCTAGCACCCTAAATTGTCATCACCTGTGCCGCGTTTCTTTTGAAACGTCGGCTTATTTTGGGACAAACCTACGCCAGTGAGGTGAAAAAGCCGTTTACGCAGCTGCAAAATGTCTCGATTTTTTAGGCGGCCGTGCTTATGTGCCCCGGACAAGGACAACCTCAGCCATAAGTGCCTAAATATGACAGCCCTGCCCCTCGATACGACCACTGGTTTGCCTATTTGGGACCTGAGCGATCTCTACGACGGTCCGGACGATCCCAAGATTGAACAGGCGATGACGCGCGGCGCCGGCCATATCAAAGAGCTGGCAAAGCTACAGGGCGCCTTTCTGTCGGCACGCGGCAATGCCGAACGCCTGGGTTTACTGATCGATCAGGCCGTCACCCTTTATGAAAAAGCCGCGGACGAAATGAATGGCGCGCTGGCCTATGCGACGCTGTCGTCAACTATTGATCAAGAAAATACACGGATCGCAAAGCTGGGTTCCGATCTGCGCACCCAGGCGGCAATGATCTCTGCGGATAGCCTGTTTCTCACGCTTGAACTGAACAAGCTGGAAGACTGGGAAATTGAAAACGCCTTGAAGGCCGTGGAAAAAGCGCAACGCTGGCGGCCTTGGTTGCGCCATGTCCGTGCGTCGCGGCCGCACGAGCTGAACCCGGACCTCGAGCGGCTGATGCTGGAACGCATGCCGGCGGTCGGCCAGTGGATTCGGCTATTCGATGAAACTCTCAGCCGTCTGCGCGCACGCGTCGGCAAGGAAGATCTGACGCTGAACGAGGCGCTCGCCCGTCTGGCCGCGCCGGAAGCTGGCGTGCGCAAGGCTGCTGCATTGGGCCTGACCGATGCGCTGAAGCAAAACGCCCCTGTCCTGGCATTGAGTCTTAATACGGTAGCCTTCGAAAAGCAGGTCGAAGATCGCTGGCGCAAATATGATGACCCCGCTGCTTCACGTCACCTGGCCAATGAAGTCGATAAAGACGCGGTAGACGCAATGGCAAACGCCGTCAGCGAGTCTTATGGCGCGTTATCACATCGGTATTACGCCATTAAAGCCAGGGTGATGGGCAAGAGCAAGCTCGATTTCTGGGACCGCAACGCGCCGCTGACCCAGGACGTGCAGAAGACCTACAGCTGGGCCGAAGCCCGGGCGATCGTTCTGGGCAGCTTCGCCCAGATGGGGCCGGAATTCGCCGACCGCGCCCGCGTCTTCTTCGACAAGCCGTGGATCGACGCGGCTCCACGGCCGGGCAAGTCATCCGGCGCCTATGCCCATTCGGTCACCGCCAACCGCCACCCCTATGTCATGCTCAACTTCACCGGCGATCGGCGCGAAGTGCTGACCCTGGCCCACGAACTGGGGCATGCCGTCCATCAGACCCTGTGCCAGCCGCTGGGCTCGGTCCTGGCCGATACACCGCTGACCCTGGCCGAAACCGCGTCCATCTTCGCCGAGGGTCTGGTATTCGAGCATCTCGTCGCCACCGCGTCGAAAGAAGAAAAGAAGGCGCTTCTGGCCGGCAAGATCGAGGATGGCCTGAACAGCGTCATCCGCCAGATCGCTTTCCACCGCTTCGAAGAGCGCTTCCACACCGCCCGCCTGCAGGGCGAAGTGGCGGTCGACCAGATCAATGCCATCTGGCTCGAGATCATGGGTGAGTCGCTGGGGCCGGCCATCAAGCTCAATGAAGGGTATGAGTATTGGTGGGCCTATATCAGCCACTTTGTCCACGCGCCGTTCTACGTCTACGCTTACAGCTTTGGTGACCTGCTGGTTTCGGCCCTGATGGAGAAGCGCCGCGAAAACCCGGAGGCCTTCACGCCATTATATCGCAGCCTGCTGGCCGGCGGC
>JBEHYZ010000066.1:0-3038 GCA_048497915.1 Pseudomonadota bacterium | reverse complement strand
AATCCATTTCGCGTCGAAACGACGATGACGCTGGATATTGGCGACCTTGAGGGGCTGGCGAAGAAAGCCGCGAGATTTTTCACCTCTTGAGCGTCACGGGCAGTTGCACCGCCCGGGCGAATAGTCCTAAAACGCCAGTTCGCTTGTCGAGAGTTTCCATGCGCATCCTTCTCACCAATGACGACGGCATCGAGGCCTATGGCCTGAGCGTCCTTTTCGACATCGCCCATGCCTTGAGCGACGATGTCTGGGTGTGCGCGCCGATCGTTGAGCAATCGGGCAAGGGCAGGGGCGTCACCCTGCACGATCCGTTGCGTGTCAAGCGGATGGGCGAGAAGCGCTTTGCCGTATCGGGCACGCCGACCGACTGTGTGCAGATTGCCGTCAATGACCTCCTGCCATCGCCGCCGGACCTGGTGCTGAGCGGAGTCAACCGTGGATTCAACCTGGCTCAGGACGTCACCATGTCCGGCACGGTCGCCGGGGCCTTTCTCGGCAGCTCGTTGGGTATCCGGTCCGTGGCCATGTCGCAGTGCCTCGACTTCGACATCGACGTCGAGGCGCAATGGTCTTCCGCCAGGGGCTATGGCGCGCCGGTCGTCAGTGCTTTGCTGGAACGCGGCTGGGACAGTCATGTGGTGATGAACGTCAACTTCCCCGACTGTGATGCCGAAGCGGTGACGGGCATCGAGGTGACGCGCCAGGGCATGCGCGACATGCACGAAATGCACGCCGTCAAGCGCTGTGATCCGCGCGGCCGCGACTATTACTGGATGAATTTCCACAATTACCAGCAGACGCTGATCGACGGTACCGACCTCAAAGCGATCGCGGAAAATCGCATCTCGGTGACGCCGCTGCATCTCGACCTGACGCATCACGAAGCCATGCATGCCCTGCGCAAGACGCTGGGCGGCGTGGCGCCGAAAGCCGTTGTCAAGGTCGGCGAAAAGGCGGAGGCGGGCAAATGAGTACGCCGCCGGAAGACGCCCCCGAAGAAACCCGGCTGCAGCGCCTGCTCAGCAGCCTGAAAGCCCAGGGCATCGAGGACAAGAAGCTGTTGCACGCCTTGGAATATACGCCGCGCGACCTGTTCGTGCCGGAGCTGTTCCTGGACCGGTCGTGGGAAGATTCCGCCATCCCGATCAACTGTGGACAGACGATTTCGCAGCCCTACATCGTCGGCCTGATGACCCAGGCGCTGAAAATCGAGGGACGCCATCGTGTGCTGGAGATTGGCACGGGCTCAGGCTATCAGACGGCCGTGCTGGCGCGGCTGGCGCGCTATGTCTACACGATCGAGCGCTACCGGTCACTGATGGTCGAGGCGGAAATCCGCCACAAGCGGCTGATGCTGGAGAACATCATCTACCGGTTTGGCGACGGCTGGGAGGGCTGGCCCGAGCAGGCGCCGTTCGACCGTATCCTGGTCACCGCCGCATTGCCGGAAGCGCCGACCAACCTTTTGGCGCAGCTCAAGCCCAAGGGCATCATGGTCGGACCGCAGGGCAAGGGGTCGACCCAGCGCCTGCTGCGCTACACCAAGACGGCCGAGGGGGATTACAAGATCGAGGACCTGGGCGAGGTTCGGTTCGTGCCGCTGATTGCCGGCGTCGCCAAGGACTAAGCATTCCCCCGGTAAGTGAAAACCGGTTCACACTTTTCGCGCATGGCTTTGGCAGAAAAGATTGTCAGCAACGCCATTTTGCCCGATTTTGCAGACAAGTTGACGAAGATGCTAACGATTCGTTATCCATAGCCTCGCATAGGATTTAGGCAAACAAGCCTTTGGCCCAGGGAGCCCCGACCATGACCCCGCACGACTCTTCGTCCGACGCGAGCCGGCAGCGCCGGTGGCCCGGCAAGGCGCTATGGCTGGCGGCACTTGGCGGCATAGCGGCCCTAGTCCTGCAAGGCTGCGCGACCACCGACGTGCCGCAACCGAAATATCCGATCTACATGCAGGGCAAGCCTGCGGAAGCGACCCAGACACCGGCCCAGGCCGAGACGCCGCCCGCGATTACGTCTCAGCCAAACAATGGCGGGGTGACGACGACGGAGCTGAGCCCGCCGCCGCCTCCGCCGCCTCCGCCGCCTTCCAGCAGTTCTTCGTCGAGCAGCTCGTCATCGAGCGCACCGGTCAAGGACACGCGCGCCACCTACGTGTATATCCTGCAGGCGCACGACACGCTGTACGGCGTATCGCGCCGGTTCGGCGTGCCGGTGAAGACGCTCTATGAAATCAACGGCCTGGCGCCTGACTCCGCTTTGCGCATCGGCCAGAAGATCCTGCTGCCGGACACGGCGGTCGACAAGGGCGCGGAAGAGCACGCCAATGGCCCGACCATGGTCAAGCTGAATGCCGCCCTGCCGGCCGCCAAGCCTGCCACGCCCGCCCCGGCGAAGCCTGTCACGCCTGCCCCCGCCAAGCCGGCTGCGACCACGACGACAACCACTACCACCACGATGAAGCCGGCCACGACGCCCACGCCGACCAAGCCGGCAGTCGCCACGCCGTCGACCACTACCACCACGACAACCACGACCACCAAGCCGGTCGAAACGCCGCCGCCCGCGCCGACGCCGGCCGGCTTCCCGAGCAATTCCCAGATTTCCCAGATGGGCAAGGGACTGTTTGTCTGGCCGGTCAAGGGTCGCATCCTGGTGCCGTTCGGCCAACTGGCGCCGAATGTGCGTAACGACGGCATCAACATCGCCGCCGAGTCGGGCGCCGACGTTAAGGCCGCGGCCGACGGCATCGTCGTCTATGAAGGCGACCAGGTGAAAGAGCTGGGTAACACCATCTACATCAAGCATCCGAACGGCTGGTATACCGGCTATTCGCACCTGCTGAGCATGACGGTGAAGAACAATGAACGCGTCACCAAGGGCCAGGTGATCGCCAAGGTCGGCCAGACCGGCGTCATCGACCGGCCGCAGCTGCACTTCGAAATCCGCTACACGCCGTCGACCGATATCGCCAAGCCGATCGATCCGAATCTGGTGCTGCCGCAATAGTCGATGGTGTAATTGACCGG
>JBEHYZ010000065.1:0-3826 GCA_048497915.1 Pseudomonadota bacterium | reverse complement strand
CAGAAGGCTGTCGCATCGGGGCCGAAGATCGTCGAGTAAGGGTCCGAAGGCCCCTTAACCCGGACGTTCGGCAACTGTCAGGCTAAGTGGAAACACCAGGCCTGACGCGCCGGACAAAACGATTTCAAACCCTCCGGTCGCAAGGCCGGAGGGTTTTATTTTGCATCATCCTCTCGATACGGCGATAACTTCTCCTCCCCTGCGAAGCGGGGGAGGTGTCAGCGAAGCTGACGGAGGGGGCTGCCCGCCCGCTCCGAAATGAAGAGGGGAAGTCATGACCGACATCGACACCAGCGGTGCCACCTTGATGCGCACCTTTGACCTGCGCGATGGCGGTGTGGTCGAGCTTTATGTCTGGCCGCCTGAGCGGAATGGTGAGGTCGACACGTATGACACCCATGATTGCCGTTACCTGATCAACGGTCTGGGGGCCGATAAGGTGCGGGTTGGTCGAGGCATGGATGGCCTTCAGGCGTACACCACCGCACTGCAATTAGCCGCGTCGTACCTTTATACCTCCGAAGCTTACAAGGCGGGCGACCTGACCTATTTCGACAACCGTGACCTCGGCTTGCCGGAGGCCCGTGGCTGGCGGCCTGAAACCAACGACTACGAGAAAGCCGATCTGCTGACCTCTGTCAGTACTCCGACCATAGTGATGTTGCCGGGGCAGCGGTTCGCCTCGATCGCGTTTCCGGGCTGGCTGTTCAACAGTATGGCTGCCCGCATCCGCAAGGACACCGAACATCTGGCCGAAAGGGACGCCGAGACATATGAGGTCGTTAAGCGCACTTTGAAAGACCTTGAAACCTATCAAGACTACTACGAAAAGGTCTGCAGCAAGGCAGGCGTCGATCTGTCCTATAAAGGGCCGTCTTCGTCATAAATTCATCACTCGACAGTTGCTCCGAAGCAGCCCCATCTTCGCCGCAGGGTTGAGATCGCAGAGGTGACGTCATGTTCCACGGCAATGTTTCGCTCGAGATCGCCGAGGGCCTCAAGATCCTCCGCAAACGCATCGAGGCGGCCAAAATCCCGTCATCGAAGCTGGATGAAACCCTCAACATCGCCACCTGGAACATCCGCGAGTTCGGCAAGAAGAAACGCACCGAAGCTGCCATCCACTACATCGCCGAGATCATCGGCCAGTTCGACCTGGTCGCTATTGTCGAGCTGCGCGACAATTTGGGCGACCTGCAGCGCATCCTGCCGATCCTAGGGCCGTACTGGGACGTTATCTATTCTGACATGATCCCGGACGCCGGGGGTAACCGCGAGCGCATCTGCTACGTCTTCGATACCCGCGCTGTCTGTTTCAACGGTCTGGCCGCCCAGGCGACCCCGCCGCGCCAGAAGAAGGGCACCGAGTACATCAATGAGACCGGCTGGTGGCGGGCGCCTTATGTGGCTTCGTTCAAGGCCGGCAATTACGACTTCATGGCCTTCACCACCCATGTCCGCTGGGGCGACTCCGACGCCGCCCGGCTGGCAGAAATCCAGCTCCTGGCCAACTGGCTGGGCGCCAAGTTCAAGGAGCCCTACGCCGAGGACAAGGACATCATCGTCATGGGCGACTTCAATATCCCGAGCCGCACCGATCCGATGTTCCAGGCCCTGATATCGAAGGGCCTGCAAATCCCCAAGGCTCTGGCCGCCGACGATTTCGGCAGCAACCTGGCGCGCGACAAACGCTACGACCAGATCCTGCATTACAGCACCATGGCCGACACCTTCACCAATGCCGGCGGCGTGCTCGACTTCTACGCCTCGGACCACAAGCCGTTGTTCCCCGATCTCGACAAACTGGCCTTCACCTTCCAGATGTCCGATCACCTGCCGCTGTGGATACAGATCAATACCGACATCGAAGGCCAGAAGCTCGACGAACTGATCCAGCGCAAGAAAGGGTAGGGAAACCGGCCCGGAGCCGGCCATACCACGCCATGCGCGGTCGTACTTGACACTATGTGCCTATTTACGTATTAATTTACGTAAATGATTACTGATCCTGCCCCCGATTACATCTCCATGCTTGGCGAAGCCTTTCTGGCGCGGCGTTTGCGGCGCCTGTCCGACCTGTTCGTCGACGACATTCAGGCCTTTCTGAAAGCCTCCGGCAGCACCTGTCCGGCGCGCTCGCTGTCGACTCTGCTGTTGATCGGCGATGCGCCGGGCCTGGGCATTGTCCAGGTCGCCCGCCAGGCGCAGCTGTCGCACCCGCTGGTCATCGACCTGCTGTCGCAACTGGAGAACCTGCGGCTGGTGCATTTCGTCGCCGACGAAAAGGACCGCCGCCGCCGCCTGGTTTATCTGACGCCCGAAGGCGAAGCGGAAGTCGCCCGCCTGCGTGACGCCGAACCCGTGGTGCGCGCCGCCTATGCCGAGTTGTCGCGCGAGATCGGCGTCGACCTTTGGCGGACGGCGGAAGCCCTCGATGCAGCTTTGGCCAGGCGGGGCTTCTTGCAACGCCTGAGCGGTGTTGCGGACATCCGCACGCTGCTTGCGCCGCGCACGCCGCCACCTTTGGGATCATGACACCGGTTGCAATGCAAAACGTGCCTATTTAGGCAATGGACACTTTCCGTAACGGCATCCAAGGTCGTTGTGATCACGAGGGAGGCTTTGCGGTATCCAACGCCGGGGGTGTCCTGCGATGTGGTCCTATTTGACAAAGCCATTTTCATACTCGTACTCCGACAAAGGCCCCTTTTCCAACGAAGGGGTTTTTGTTTGTCCGGTTCTCAACTCGTATCGGCGCCCACGATCCACCACGGATAGCCCCGTGGGCCTTCGCCTTCGTCGGGCGCGCGGTGGCAGCTGCCATCGTCCTGCGGCGGGAAGGCCTTCGACACAGCATAGTAATCCCCATCCTCCTCCCGGAAAGCCTTGCCGCACGGCCATTTGCCTATGTGCAGGGCCTGAGCCCTGGCGATGGCGTTGAACCGGGAAACCATGATCCCGGCGATCTTGCGCATCCCGACATCGACCGGGTAGGGGTGATTGGCCTTGTCGTTGATCCACGCCAGCATCAGCCGGTTTTCTTCTGGGCAGACCAGACGCTCGGGCGTGTCCGTCGCGCCGCGCTCAAAGACCGAACCGTCCGGATAGAAGCCGCATTGATGGGCATAGGCCCGGCTCATCCTGTCGATGCGCCCGAAGATCTGGATATCCATAGTCTCCAGGCTGTTGTCCTGCGTGTCCTCGAACCCGTCGCCAAATTCGTCCATCGTCAGGCGCGATGGCTTAGGCGGCGCGTAGAACTGGTCGTAGAGTTTTTCGGTCGCGGCCACGCAGCGCAGGGCGCGCTCGCCGTCGCGGAAGGTCTCCGGCATCGGCAGGTCTTCGATGACGGCCAGGACCGTATCGGCGAAATCGCGCAGCCGCTGGCGGGCGGGTGAGATGCCGCCATCGACTGACCGGCGTCCGCCCGGCAGCCGCTCCAGCAGCCGGTCGGCCAGGGTGATCAATCGTGCAGCGCGTTCGCCTTCGGAGAAGGTTTCGGGCAGGGGCATGGCTTCGACGGCGTCGCAGATCCGCCCGGCCAGCGCACGTAGCCGTGCTCGCCGCTCGGCGAGCCGCGTTGCATCCTCAGGCGTGGTCCGGTCAAAAGCCATCCGCCAAGGATACGGCCGCTGCGAAAGGCGGGGAGAAGTCCTTTACCTATACCTCCCCAATTCATTGGGGAGGGGGACCGCACGAGACGAGCGTAGCGAAGGCGAGATGTGGTGGTGGGGTGTCTTGCTTCGGGTTGAGGGCAGGTGACTAATGGAGGCAAGATACCCCACCACCACATCTCGCCGTCCCTGCCGTCAGAGTGTGTCCAACG
>JBEHYZ010000064.1:0-3845 GCA_048497915.1 Pseudomonadota bacterium | reverse complement strand
GAGCAGAGTTTAGTAATTCCGACTAAAACAATCAAGTATTATGCGCTGCGGCGCGGCAATTTTCTGATTCATAAGGTCTATTGCATGCCTGAAGTCATCCTGGCCGGAGCCGCCGGACGCATCGAAGCCCGCTACAGCGCCGGCAAGGCCGAGAACGCGCCGATCGCCCTGATTCTGCACCCGCACCCCAAGGCGGGCGGCCATATGAATAATCCGGTCACGGTGCAATTGTTCCACCTGTTCATGACGCGCGGCTTTTCGGTGCTGCGTTTCAACTTCCGCGGCGTGCAGAAGAGCCAGGGCGAGTTCGACTCCGGCGTCGGTGAGCTGGCTGATGCGGCGACCGCGCTCGACTGGCTGCAGGCCAAGAACCCGACCGCGTCGCAGTTCTGGGTCGCCGGCTATGACTTCGGCGCCTATATCGGCATGCAGCTTCTGATGCGCCGGCCGGAAACCGACGGCTTCATCTCGGTGTCGCCGCCGACCAACGCCTACGACTTCAGCTTCCTGGCGCCCTGCCCGGCGTCCGGCATGTTCCTGCACGGCGGCAACGATTCGATCGTGCCGACCGCCGAAGTCGACCGCGTGGTCGCCAAGCTGCGCTCACAGAAGGGCATCATCATCGACTCGGAAGTCGTCAGCGACGCCAACCACTTCTGGACAGATCAACTGCCCGAGGTCGAAAGCCGCGTCGGCGCCTATATCGACCGTCGCATGGCGGAGAAAAGCTAGGGCTTCAACGGAGGGGGGACTTGATGGAAAAACTGAGCGAGGTTGTGGACGCCATTGCGAAAAATGGCTTCACCTGGCTGAATGCCCTTTGTGCAGTCTATTTCGTGCTGGGCGTGCGAAGCCTGTATATCGGACTCAAGACCGGCGATTTCGACCCGCCCTGGTTCTTGAGCGGAGACAGGGATGCGCGTCCCGTCTTCTATTGGATAGCTATCGTTTTGTCCGTTCCAATCGCCGTGATCTTTCTCTTTGGCGCGCTCGGTTTTTTCAACAGCGAAATCAACCATCTGTGGCAGTAAGCCCTTTGTCACACGCAGTGCCACTGCGTGTGACAAACACACACAAGCCTTTACGAGCAGCGCACGCTGGCTATGGCGCCGTTGCCGCCATAGCCAGTGATCGTCAGGACCCGTCCGGATTGCGACAGGCTCAGCCGGTTGGTCGCCGTCCAGCGCCGGCCCTCACCGCTCCAGTCCGCGACCACCTCGATGCGGTCGGCGCCCAGGATTTTCACAGACGTGACCGTGGCCCGGCCGTCGTAGAATTCTATGGCCATTCCGGAAACCTGTACGCCGTACGTATCTTCCGGCTGGCTGGCGCAGGTCGCGGCGCTCTTGCTCCACTTACCTTGAAAAGCCTCCGGGATAGCATCCCGAGGCCCCGCATGAGCCGCCCCCGCCAAAGCCATCCCGGCAAGCACCATATACCGCAACACCCGCATAATCCCCTCCCAAGCGATTAGGTCTTGCAATTATCGCACGAACCGGCAGCAATTGACAGAAGCGAGGACCCCAAAATGGGCCCGCAATCGGGAAGGACACACGTGCACAGACTATTCTTTTTGCCAGGAGTCGGCGGCGATCCGAACTTCTGGCGCGACCTGGGCGACCTGCTGCCCGACGACTGGAGCAAGACCTATTTCGGCTGGCCAGGCCTGGGCCACAATCCGCCCGATCCGGACGTCAACGGCTATGACGACCTCATCGCCATGGTCGAAAACCGCTTACTGGAAATGGATGAGCCGACCGACCTCTTGGCGCAGTCCATGGGCGGCGCCATCGCTCTGACGCTTGCGTTGCGCCACCCGTCACGCGTACGGCGGCTGGTCCTGACGGTAACCGCCGGCGGCCTCGACGTGACGCCGCTTGGCGCGCTCGACTGGCGACCGGAGTACCGCCGCGAGTTTCCGCAGGTTGCCGACTGGGTGATCGATCAGCGCCCCGACCTGTCCGCCCGTTTTAACGAGGTTCGGCAGCCCACCCTGCTGATCTGGGGCGACAGCGACCCGATCAGCCCGCTTGCGGTTGGCAAGCATCTGGCCACTCACTTGCCAGACGCAAGCCTGCATGTCATCCCCGGCGGCGAGCATGATCTCGTCCGCGCCCGGCCGCACGACATCCGAGCCCTGATCGAACAGCACCTGACGTGACTACTGACAAATTATGGCAGCAAATGACCTAAACCCGACGCATCACAGGAGGTTCCCATGCTGAAAACCTATCACGGCAGTTGCCATTGCAAGGCCGTCCGCTTCGAAGCCGATATCGACCTGGAAAAAGGCACCGGCAGGTGCAACTGCTCGATCTGCTGGAAACAGCGCAACTGGTCGGCTGGCCTGAAACCCGCTGATTTCCGACTTATTTCCGGCGCGGACAACCTCGGCGACTATCAGTTCGGCACGATGAGCGGCCACCACCGCTTCTGCAAGACCTGCGGTGTCAACACCCACGGCCACGGCCATATCCCGGAGGTCGGCGGCGACTATGTGTCAGTGAAACTTTCGGCGCTTGATGACATCAGCGAGGAGGAACTGACCAAGGCGCCGGTGCAGTTCATGAACGGTCGCGACAACGACTGGTGGCACACGCCGAAAGAAACCGGATACCTTTAACTCGCCCGTGACTTAACTCGCCAAGGATTGGGGCGCCGAACCCGGCCGGAAGGTCACGCCGCCGGTCAGCGGCCGCTTGACGCCGGTGGTGCCGGGGAACGAGATCGCCAGACCTTTCAGCGACCGCGCCGCCATATAGGCGAAGGCCTCGGCCTCGATCGCTCCCCCACGCCAGTCCAGGTCCTCTGCGGTCACCACGCGGGCCGGTTTGAGCGCTGTGCGGATGCGGTCGACCAGGAAGGTGTTCTGCCGCCCGCCACCGGCCAGGATGACCGATTTCGGTGCCGGGCCGGTCGCCCCGATGCCCTTGAGCAGGCTCTGCACCGTAAAGGCGCTGAGCGTCGCCATGCCGTCTTCGCACGACAGGTCCGCCACGCCGTCCAGGCTGAAATCATAGCGGTCGAGCGACTTCGGCGCCGCCGCCTGGAAATACGGATGCGACATGTAGGCCGCCAGCACAGACGCATTTACGCGGCCTGAAGCTGCGATCCGGCCTTCCAGGTCGAAATCGCCGCGGCCGTGCTTGCGCATCCACTGGTCCATCAAGCCATTGGCTGGGCCCGTATCGAGCGCCACCAGGTTCAGGTCTTCGCCAATCCGCGTGATGTTGGCCACGCCGCCAAGATTGACGACGATCACCGGCAATTCGAGGCCGGCCTTCTGCGCCAGAGCCCTGTGATAGACTGGCGCCAAGGGCGCGCCCTCGCCGCCGGCATGGACGTCGGCCTGACGGAAGTCGCAGACGACGGTCGCGCCGGTGGCGTCGGCAAAGGCCTGGCCGTCGAACAGCTGCACCGTCCGGCCGATGACACCCGCCTTCGGCCGTTCGTGCAGCACGGTTTGGCCATGCACACCGATGGTGTCGAAATCGCTGTATTTCAGGCCGTTTGCCTTGAGGAACTGATCCGCCGCTTCAAGATGGGTGCGGACGATGACCTTACGCGCCTCATCGAAGATCGCCGGTTCCGCCGCGCCACGCGGCCATTGCAACGCCGCCCGGATGGTTTCCTCCAGCACCGCCCGCGCCTCCGCCGGCATCGGCGCTTCGGCATAGGGTCCGAACGCCAGCTGTGCTTCGCCATCAGTCTCGATCACCGCCATGTCGACGCCATCGAGCGACGTGCCGGTCATAAAGCCTAAAACTTTGAGCATGTTTAGTTCTCCTGCTCTTGACGCCCGGCGGGTAATAAGGGAACACACGGCCACCCTTTTGTAGCGACGA
>JBEHYZ010000063.1:0-4364 GCA_048497915.1 Pseudomonadota bacterium | reverse complement strand
CCACCCTTTTTATGAACCGAATGTGGTCCGGTGACAAACCGTGCAGGTGAGGGGGATCTCCAATGGTTTCCGCAGGATATCGGAGAAAGGTGGCGGACAGAGAGGGATTCGAACCCTCGGTACGGTTGCCCGTACACACGCGTTCCAGGCGTGCACCTTCAACCACTCGGTCACCTGTCCACTGGAAAGGCGGCCTTTATAACGATGCGACACTTTAGAGCAAGCTATTCCTGATCTTTCACACTGCTTTTTTGTAACCATATGGACGGGACAAGCGTATATCTGGCGCAATCGCTCCGCATCGTAGATGCGGCAAGGGCAAGGCCCGCCCGAGCTTGCGCGAGGAGCCTCGCGGCGATTGAGCGCAAAAAGGAGAAATAAGCCATGTTTGGTTTGAAGACGCAGATGGTCTCCGCTGACAACGCCCTGAAGGGCCGGCCTGATCCGATCCCCACCGAAGACAGCCACTTCGTACTGCATAAGCCGCTCAAGGGTCCCTATCCGGAAGGCCTTGAGACTGTCGTGTTCGCTATGGGCTGCTTCTGGGGCGTCGAGCGCCTGTTCTGGAAGCTGCCGGGTGTCTATGTCACGGCGGCCGGCTATGTCGGCGGCTACACCCCCAACCCGACCTACAAGGAAGTCTGCTCAGGCCAGACTGGCCACACTGAAGGTGTGCTGGTCGTCTATGACCCCAAGCAGGTGGGTTTTACAGACCTGCTTAAAGTCTTCTGGGAGAGCCATGATCCGACCCAGGGCAACCGTCAGGGCAACGACGTTGGCACCCAGTACCGCTCAGCCATCTATGCCTCGACGCCGGAGCAGTACGACGCGGCCTTAAAGAGCCGGGAAGCCTTCCAGGCCGCGCTCAAGGCCATGGGCAAGGGCGACATTACGACGGAGATCGAGGCGCCTGAAAACAACGATCATGCGCCGTTCTATTTCGCCGAAGGCTATCACCAGGGTTACCTGGCCAAGGACCCCGGCGGTTACTGCGGCCTCAAGGGCACCGGCGCGGTCTGTGCAATCTGATGCTCGGGCAGCGTCCATTCCTGGGCAGCAGCCTTACCGGTCTTGCGGCGGACGCGTGAGCGGCTGACCTTCTGGGTCAGAAGCTCGCGCAGAACGGATGGAAGTTGCTCGCTCAGGTCCTCGGCGATCAGGCCCGGCCCGAACAGCCGGGCCGCTTCGCCCTGGATCCAGGCGGCGGCGCAGGCGGCATCGAACACTTCCATGCCCTGCGCCAGAAGGCCGCCGGCGATCCCGGCCAGCACATCGCCGGTGCCGGCGGTCGCCAGGGTCGGCGGCGCATTGCGGTTGACGACAATCCGGCCATCCGGCGCAGCGATAATCGTTTCAGGGCCTTTCAGCAGCACCACCGCGTTAGCGCGTTTCGCAGCCGCTAAAGCGTCGGCCGGGCGGTCATTGATGGCGCCGAACAGGCGATAGAACTCACCGTCATGCGGCGTCAGCAGCACCGGCCCGCGGATGGTCTGGAACATGACCCGCGGCGCTGTGCGGAAGGACGTAATGGCGTCGGCATCGACGACACAAGGCTTTTTGGTACGCAGCGCCGTCAGCACCGCTTCGCCGGTACGCTCATTGGCGCCGGCTCCAGGCCCCAGGACCACCGCGGTGATCCGCTTGTCGCTCAGCAGGTCGGCGAAGGTGCTGCTGTCACGCATCACCTTGGTCATCACGGCTTGCAGACTGGTCGCATAGACCGGCAAGCTTGTGGAGTCGCAGGCGATCGACACCAGGCCGGCGCCGATGCGCAAGGCCGCCCGCGCCGCCATCCGTGACGCGCCGGTTGACTGGATCGGCCCGCCCAGCACGACGGCATAGCCGCGGTCATATTTGCTGCCGTCCGCCTTGGCGCGCGGCAGGGTGCTCAGCCAGAGCTTAGGGGTATTCTCGATCACAGGAAAGGCACCTTGGCGGCCAGCGCATCCGCGTCGACCGGCCCTTGTCCGAAGCGGATTTTCCGCCCGTCTTGCAGCCGCATCCAGTCCTCCATCATCGCCGCCTGCTGTTCGTAGGCGTAGGCTTCAAACGATTTTTTCGGTTTGAGCCGATAGTTATAACGTCCGAGATTGCAAACGATATCGCGCAACAGGTAGTGAAACAAGTTCATTCCGCCACAGTATTGCCACACATGCACGAGTTCGTGCGCCAGTATGGGCAGCTGTTCCTTGTCCCGGCTCAGGTCAGCCGGCAATCCCGGCCAGTAAATATGCAAGCCCCGCACCACAATCAGCGCATGTCCTCGGAAGATTTGCGAAAATCTCGATACCGGATGATGCTGATTTACCAGGCGCACATCTTCTACCGGCACCGCAGCCACCAATCCGGCGGGCAGGGCGGCAATTTCCGAAGCTGTCAAAGGCCTTTGCTGCAAACCTGTTGCTCCTGAACCCGACCCCGCCTAAGTTGCTCAAAGAAATATAAACGGGAAATGCGGCGATGGGGAAATCTAAACCCTGGTACAGCCTTCTGTACGTTCAGGTCCTGGCGGGAATCGCCATCGGCGCAGCCGTCGGCCTGACCTGGCCCGAGATCGCCACCCAGCCCTGGATGAAGGCGCTGGGCGACGGTTTCGTCAAGCTGCTCAAGATGATGATCGCGGTTCTCATCTTCTGCACCGTCGTCTCCGGCATCGGCCACATGAAAGCCGCCAAACAGGTCGGCCGCGTCGGCTTCAAAGCCATTCTGTACTTCGAAGTCATGTCGACGCTCGCGCTTGCCATAGGCCTCGTGGTCGGCAACCTGATCCAGCCCGGCGCCGGCCTGAACGCCCACGGCGACCCCGCCGCCATCGCCAAGTACGTCGCGCCCGAAACCCATGAGACCCTCAGCGACTATCTGCTGCATCTCATCCCCGATACCTTCCTGAGCGGCTTTGCCGACGGCAACATCCTGCAGGTCCTGCTGGTCGCCATCCTGACCGGCTTTGCCCTGATGCGGCTGGGCGACAAGGCCGCCGTAGTGCGCAATCTTGTCGAACAGGGCTCCCGCGTCATCTTCGACATCGTCAACATCATCATGCGTGCAGCCCCCCTGGGCGCCGGCGCCGCTATGGCGTTCACGCTCGGCAAGTACGGCCCCCAGGTCATCGGCAATCTGCTGGCCCTGATCGGCACGTTCTATCTGACAGCCTTCCTGTTCGTCGTGGTCGTCCTCGGCATCGTCGCGGCGGTGTTCGGCTTTTCCATCCTGCGCCTCATCGCCTTCATCAAGGACGAGCTCCTGATCATCCTTGGCACCTCGTCGTCGGAGAGCGCCTTGCCCAGCCTCATGGAGAAGATGGAGCGCATCGGCTGCTCGCAGCAGGTCGTCGGCCTGGTCATCCCGACCGGCTATTCGTTCAATCTCGACGGCACCAACATCTACATGACGCTGGCCAGCCTGTTCATCGCCCAGGCCATGGGCGTGCACCTGACCCTTGAACAGCAAGGCGCGCTGCTGCTGGTCGCCATGCTGACGTCCAAAGGCGCGTCGGGCGTGACCGGCGCCGGGTTCATCACGCTTGGAGCGACTCTTGCGGTCATCAATCCGGTGCTTATTCCCGGCATGGCGATCATCCTTGGCATCGACAAGTTCATGAGCGAGTGCCGGGCCCTGACCAACTTTGTCGGCAATGCGGTGGCTTGCGTGGTGGTGTCGCGCTGGGAAGGCGAACTGGACCGCAAAAAGCTCAAGGCCGGACTGTCGGCGACTTCGGACCCGGTGCCGGTCGAGTCGTAGTTCACGGCGCGAGCGGGCAGGGGCCTTTGCACTTCGGTGCGGATATGGCGCAGCCGCACGGGCGCTGTCCGAACGGACCGCTCGGCGCGAAAATGGATTCCACGATGCGGATGGAGGGGCCATTCACTTCTCCTCCCCTGCGAAGCGGGGGAGGGGGACCACGAAGTGGTGGAGGGGGCGTTCCACCGACGGC
Source organism: Pseudomonadota bacterium (assembly GCA_048497915.1). Classification (GTDB taxonomy): domain Bacteria; phylum Pseudomonadota; class Alphaproteobacteria; order Caulobacterales; family Caulobacteraceae; genus Asticcacaulis. The sequence continues at coordinate 430 of JBEHYZ010000063.1, read as the reverse complement.
GGCCCCCTCCGTCATTTCGCTGCGCTCAATGCCACCTCCCCCGCTTCGCAGGGGAGGAGAGGTTCCCGTGTTTCTCCACAACGCTCTCCTCGGCGGGAAATCCCGGATCAACTGTCCGCTGTCCCACTCGGCCTCGATCCGGGAGATCAGGTCCGCCTTTTCAGCCTCGGACAGTTCGCTTTCCCGTTCGTGAGTCTCCGCGTACCAGGCCCTGGCCTTGGTGAGGCATTCCGTCTTTTTCGCCTCGTCGAACTTAGCCGGATCGCCCAGGTATTCCATCGTATTGAACGGCGAGCCGGTCTCAGGCTCCGGCTCGCCTTTGACATAGGGCGCGCCATTCATCCAGTAGCCGGCGTGGGCAGCGTTTCTGCGCGCCAGATCATTGAGCTTGGCTTCAAGAATGGCATACCACGCTTCGAGATCGTCGTGC
>JBEHYZ010000062.1:0-6154 GCA_048497915.1 Pseudomonadota bacterium | reverse complement strand
AGACCGCAAACATTAGTGTCGTACTGCGTGATATCTCAATCACGCGCCAGAACACCGCCGCCTGCGTTTCCCTTTCCAATAACTACAATGTCAAAGACCGGAAGCTCACCCACCAGGGCAAAAACTTCTTTGTCACCAGAGCGGCGGTTATTCCGCCCGGTGCGACAACCTTATCTCGTTATCGAAGAGAGCGGCGCTTATACCGCTTAATTTTTTGCTGTCAAGCACTTCTTTTTAAAAAAGTTTTTCGATCAGCGAACCGACGTTGGCAACCGGGGCCGCCCCGTCGGGAGACGCGCTTCTAGACAAGCCGGATTGGCAAGTCAACGGCTTTTCTCGCTTTTTTTAATATATCGTTGTTCGGTACTATTTACGGACGAAATTGACGACCGGCATGGGGTTTTCTGGGGTCTCGAAGCTTTCGCCGGGAGCCAGCGCGCCCTCCTTCACAAGGAAAGCGATGCCGGCCAGCAGCACGATGGTCGTCAGGATGCTGGCTTCCGGGCCCCAGGCGCCGCCGCTCAGGTACCAGGGAATGCCCGGCGCGTCCTTCAGATTGACGATCAAGGGCGCGACTTTCAGGTCGAGGCCGCTGACCTCAAGACCGAATCCTATACCCAACAGCCAGTTCCAGGCGCCGTGGAACGCGCAGGCGCCCCACAAGGAGCGCTCCCGGCAGGCATAAAGGCTGATGAAAAACCCGAACAGCACGACATTGGCGACGCCGGCCAGCTTCACTATGGTCGGGGCCGGATTGAGCAGGTGCATGGCGCCGAACAGCACCGAATTGAAAATGATGGCGAACAGGAGGCCGTGCCGCGAGGCCAGCGTCCCCATTAGCCAGCCACGGTTGAACAGTTCCTCGCTCGAGCCCTGAACAATAAATACCGCCGCATAGCCGGCGATGGTCAGGAGCGCTGCCAGGGTCGGCGCCTGCCAGACACCAGGCCCTTCGACGGCGTAGACGCCCATGGCCCACAGGCCGCCGACCACCACCGCCAGGAAGCCGCAACCGATCAGATAGCCGCGCACGAATCGCTGGACCGGGTGATGGGTAAAACCGACGGTCTTCCCCCCTCGCCGTTCGAACAGGAAAATCCAGCCGAGGATGAGCGCGATCGTCAGGGCGGCCTCTTCGATAATGTAGAGACCGTTGAGCTCCGGCATCGGGAATGGCTTTTGCGCGGCGATCAATGGCACGACGCGCACCATCCAGGGAATGAGCGGCAGCATCTGGCTGATCAGGACGAACAAGGTGCCAATGATCACGATGGCCAGGGTCCAGGTCCGGCGATGGCGCGCCTTCCGGCCCGCATACAGTTCAAATCCGGCCATCCGGTCCCTCCTCACGCTTACGGCAGCACGCTTTCATACGGTCGCGGCAATAGCAAATAAAGATTTACAGTTTCAGCCCGAAGCGCGGACCGACGACGGTCATGGCCAGGTAAAGCACGATCGTCAGGCCGCAGCCACTCAGCAGCGCCGGATAGAAACCGACGCCCTTGCGCAGCAGGAACGGAATCAGCAGGAACATCGGCAAGGACGGCAAGACGTACCAGAAGGTCGCCTCGACGTGGGCAGCCATGCGGCTGGTGTCGCTCGTATCCTTCCATAGCCACAGCATGCCGAGAATGGAAATCAACGGCAGCGACGCGACCAGCGCGCCGAGCCCCGGCCAGCGCTTGGCGATTTCCGAGACAGCGGCAATGATGATGCCGGACAAGGCAGCCTTGAGCGCAAGATAAAGCATCAGTGGTCGATGATTTCTGAGCCGGAATGATCGTCATAGCGGGCGCGCTGCCCGCCGCCCAGCTTCACGCCGCGCATCAGCCGCCACGCCAGGACGGCTGTGACGGCGACGGTCATCAGGAGGCTGCCGTCCGGGCCGAAGTCCCCGCCGGTCAGCCAGACCGGCGCTTCGTAAGCCGTCCCCATGGCGAGCACGGCGGGTGTAATGCTCATATGGCCGCCGTCGACATTGAGCCCGAAGCCCCACCCCATCATCAGGTTCCAGGCGGCGTGAAAGCCGCACACGCCCCACAGCGCCCCGTCACGCAGGGCGCTCAAGGAAAGCAGCCAGGCGATGAGGATGAAATTGACCGCGCCGATCGTCGCTTCCGGGGCGCGAAAGGCGTTGCCGCCCTGGATCAAGGCCACGGCCAGGAGATTGACGGCGACCGCGATGACAGCGCCCCATTGCCGCGCGACCGTGCCGAGCATCCAGCCGCGGAACAGGGCTTCGGTGACCGAGGCCTGCAGGAAGACGCCGACGATGGCCAGCAGCGAGGCGAACAGCCAGGTCGGGGTCAGATGGTCGTACCAGGCGCCGAGGCCATTGAACTCATAGCCGCCCAGTCCCCAGCCCGCGGCGACCACCGCCACGACCAGCCCCGTCCCGGCCAGGAAACCGCTGCCGAACCGCGCGCCCTTGAACCGGCCAAGCCCGGCGGCGGCCAGCCCACGCCCTTCGAAAAAGCGCAACCATAACCACAGCGCCAGCAGGACCGGACCGGAGGCAAACAGCGCGGCGATATTGTCCTGCCAGCGGCCGCTGCCGGCCGAGACCTGCAGGCCGACCGCGCGCGCGATCCAGCCCGACACCCAGACGCCGGCGAAGATGAACAGCCAGACCAGCGGCACGGTCAGCGGCGCCCAGGTGCGCCGCCGGCCTTCCGCTACAGGATTGTCCAAATCGGCCATCGGTCCCCTCGCCGCTTTTCTGGCCTGACGCTTCCACAGCCTGGCGGCGCTGGCAAATGAAATTTACGACTCAGACGAATCCTTGTCCCTGGCGAGCCTTTCGAGCACCTTGCCGCGGCCCTTGGTCAGCGCCGTGACCACGCCGCGCCAGGTGCGGATTTCCTGCTCGGTCATGCCAGCGCGATTGAGCACGACCCTCAGGTTCTGCACCATCGACGGCTTCTTTTCCGGGGGAAAGAAGAACCCGGCCTTTTCCAGTTCGTACTCGAGATGACCGTAAAGCCCATGCAGGTGTTTCAGGTCAGCAGGTTCGTCCTGGTTGGCGGTAAAGGCGGCCTTGGGGGCGTCCATCACCTGAAGCCGCCATTCATAGAGAACGATATTGGCGGCCTGAGCCAGGTTGAGCGACTGGAAGTGCGGATCGACCGGGATGGTGACGATGGCATGGCACAGGGCGATATCCTGCGTCTCAAGCCCTGCCCGCTCGGCGCCGAACAGCAGGCCGGTTTTCAGGCGCGTCTGAGCCGAAGTGTAGACTTCGGCCGCGGCCTGGCGCGGGGTCAGGACCGGCAAGTGGATTTCACGGTTGCGCGCCGTGGTAGCGTAGACGGCCTGAAGGTCGGCGACCGCTTCGGCCATGGTGTCGAATACCTTGGCGCCATCAAGCGGCCAGTTGGCGCCCGACGACATCGCCCAGGCCTTTTCCTGCGGCCAGCCATCGCGCGGCGCCACCAGGCGCAGCTCAGTCAGGCCGAAATTGGCCATGACGCGCGCCACAGCGCCGATATTCTCAGGCAGTTGTGGCTTGTCGAGAATGACGCACGGCAGGGTCAGGTCGGAATTGGGCGGCGGAGCGGAACGCTTGTCTTTCATGGGGCGGCTTATAGGCCGGACCGGCGGCGCTGCAAAGAGCGGCATAATACTAAAGTTTTAACTTGACTATTTTGCTTCGCGATTTTACTGAAGTTTAAACTTCACTGTTGCATTGGAGACTCTTATGCCTGCCGTTCATGCCACCTTCACGCTCGAAAAGACCTATCCGCACCCGATCGCCAAGGTGTTCGCCGCCTTTGCCGACCCGGCCGTCAAGCAGCTCTGGTTCAAGCGCGGTGGAGACTATCAGAGCGATTTCAAGCTCGGTGGGCTGGAAACCGCCAGCTGGGTGATGGGGCCGGATACGCCTATCCCCGGCGTGGTCATTTCAAGCACGGCGCTCTATCTCGACATCGTGCCGGACAGCCGAATCGTCATGGGCTCTAATATGATGCGCGACGGCACGCCGTTTTCCGGCTCGCTGGCAACGTTTGAATTTGAGGCCGACGGTGGCGGCACGCGCCTGAGCGTCGTGCATAACGGCGTCTTTTTCGAAGGCGCCGACGGCCCGGCGATGCGCGAAAACGGCTGGCGGGAATTGCTTGATGCCTTGGGGAGCGCTCTTGAGTCCTGAGGTCGCGCGCATCTTTCACGCCCTCGGCGATGCCACCCGGCGCGACATGGTCGAACGCCTGACTGGTACGGCGCTATCCGTGTCGGCCCTGGCTGCCCCCTACGCCATGACCTTGACGGCGGTCGGCCAGCATTTGGCGATTCTCGAAGCCGCCGGTCTGGTGACGACGCAAAAAGTCGGGCGCGTCCGCTCTTGCCAGCTTAATCCGGCAGGCTTCGCGTTGTTGGACGGATGGGTAAAGAACCGCCGCTCGCCGCTTGAGGCCGGCCTAGATCGGCTCGGCGCATTGTTGGACGGCGAACTTTAGCAGCACTCGGCGCCATCGGCTGCCAAGCTATTGATTCATATTGAAATTACGCAGATTTGTGTCACCTTCATGACAGTGCCGCGTCGTAAGGGGATTATATGCGTATTTCACCCGAGTTTGAGCGTCAGTTACAAGGCTACGGGCTCACCACCGCCCATATTCTCTACCGCATGCCGGATTTCCGGGCCGTCCTGCAAACCTTTGTCTGGCAGGACTACGACCTCGCCCCCGACTTCCCGCAGATGCGCAAGTTCCTCGACTTCTGGGAAAGCAATCTCGACGGGCCGCTGCACAGCGTGCGCTACGTCCACCGCCGGCTGATCGGCCCGAACGAATGGCGCAATATCGACGGCGAGTTCCGGCTGCACTAAGAGGCCTAGAAAACGCTTTCCGCCGTGACGGACCTGTTCGCGGACATCTGCCAGTCGCCGATGCGGGTAAAAATCACCAGCCCCAGAACCTGGTGAGTGATGATCAGCACTGAGACAACCAGAGACAGTTCCAACGACTGCCCCAGCGTGTCTTCCATCAGACGACTTATGATCGTGCCCAGGATATTGCCCGCAACCGTGGTCGACCACCATATGCCGGTTATCCACGGCCGTTTCAGCTGCTTCCAACCGTCGGGTTGCCTGTTGGCATTGTAAAGCTCCGACACCACCAGATAGGGCTGAACCAGACTGGCCACCGGCACGAAGAACCAGCCCACGGCCCAGCCCGGCGAGAACTCCAGTTTCTGTTCCGACAGGACGTGTGTGTTCCGGTTGACGTTATAAATCCAGAACATGGTGACGATGATGTTGAGCAAGGGCCAAAAAGCAACGCTTTTGCGTACGATTTCGTAGACTTCGAAGACGCCTGCCGGAAACAGGACCTTATCTCCCGTCACGACATTGTAGGCGATGACCGCGCCCACAACCGCCGTCGCGGCGATCTGCAGCACTAACCCGATCTGCAGCAACCGCGTCCAGATGATCGGCTTTTTGAATTTGGTCTGTTCCCCCGCCACGCGTTCCCCCTGCTCTCCTTTCCAAGCCATAAAGGGCGGCTCAGGACACGTCAAAATGGTAATCCAATTTACCGTTTTGCGACTGTTCGCAATTCGTCTATAGGGGGCGCGCATAGCTTTCGGGTCCGGCCCTGTGCGCCTTCCCTCATAAGCTTCAGGCTCGATTTAAAGGAAACTCCGCATGGCCAAAATCAAGGTGGCAAACCCGGTCGTCGATCTCGACGGCGACGAAATGACCCGCATCATCTGGCAGCTGATCAAGGACAAGCTGATCCATCCGTACCTCGACATCGACCTGAAGTACTACGATCTCGGCATGGAACACCGCGACGCCACCGATGACAAGGTGACCGTTGACGCCGCCGAGGCCATCAAGAAGTACGGCGTCGGCGTCAAGTGCGCCACCATCACGCCGGACGAAGCCCGCGTGAAGGAATTCAATCTCAAGAAGATGTGGAAGTCGCCAAACGGCACCATCCGCAACATCCTGGGCGGCGTCGTGTTCCGTGAGCCGATCATCTGTAAGAACGTGCCACGCCTGGTGCCGGGCTGGACCCAGCCGATCATCATCGGCCGTCACGCTTTCGGCGACCAGTACAAGGCCACCGACTTCCTGATGCCGGGCGCCGGCACGCTGTCGATCAAGTTCGTCGGCGACGACGGCAAGGTCATCGAGCACGAAGTCTTCAAG
>JBEHYZ010000061.1:0-8198 GCA_048497915.1 Pseudomonadota bacterium | reverse complement strand
GTCGCCAATAACGGCGCCGGTCGACGGATTGGTCGGCGTGAAGGTGCCCGATTTGAAGCTGGTGCCGGTGTTGTTGTCTTCCTGATGGTTGAAGATCAGGTCGGCGTTGAAGACCTCGGTCGGATGCCAGTTCAGCGCCAGGCGCCCGGCAGTCGTGTCCAGGCTGTTGAAATCGTCGCCGCCCAGCAGGTTTTCGACATAGCCATCGCGGTACTTGCTGCGGCCCGAAATACGGAAGGCAAAGTGGTCGTTCACCGGCACGTTGGCCATCAGGTCGAGCTGATGGTAGGTCAGATTGCCGCCGGTCGCCGCGACTTCGGCGGCGAAGGCCTTCGGATCGGCCTTGTTCTGGATGATGTTGACGGCGCCGATCAAGGCGCCGCGGCCGAACAGGGTCGATTGCGGACCCTTGGCGACTTCGACGCGGTTCAGGTCGAACAGCTCGACGTAAGAGCCGCGCGACCGCGAGATCGACACGCCGTCCTGGAACACCGACACGCGGGTTTCACCGATGCTTTCGCCCGAGTCCGACGTGATGCCGCGCACGACGAAGCCCGGATTGTTCGGCGACTGGTCCTGGACCTCGAAACCCGGCACGAAGCGCGACAGCTGGGCGAAGTCGCTGATGCCGTTGTCCTTCATGAAGTTGGCGCTGATCGCCGTGACGGAGACCGGCACCTTGAACTGGCTCTGGCTGCGCTTCTGGGTGGTGACGACGATTTCCTGGGCGTCCTGAGCGGGCGCGGCGGCTTCCTGCGCCTGCGCGCCGGCGGCAGCGGTCAGGGAAATAAGGCTGGCGGCCGTCAACAGCCACGGACGGAAGGTTTGCATGATCGAAGCCCCTGGGTACAAAGTGCCGCAGGCGCACGCCTGGCAGCGGATCAAAACCGAATAGGTTTCATCCGTGACAAACGCATATCAGACGTATGACGGTGATATGTCGGGTTACCGCTGTTGCAAGCAAACTACAGGTTTGCGAACTTCCGCAGGGGAAAGATACGGTATATACCCACCTTGACGGGCGAAGAGATCAGGCCTCGCTGGCCGGCTTGATAGTCACGCTCTCCCCGCACCCGCAGGCATCGGTTTCGTTGGGATTACGGAAAACAAACTTGGCGGCCAGCTTGGTCACTTCGTAATCGATGACCGTGCCAATCAGATACAACACAGCCTTGGCGTCGATCAGAATGGTGACGCCCTTGTCAACCACCACTTCGTCGAGCGGCGCGGCTTCCTCGGCATAGCTGAGGACATATTCCTGGCCCGCGCAGCCGCCCTGCTTCACCCCGACGCGCAGACCGGCATAGGGCTTCTCAGCGCGCGCCATGATGGCCTTGACCTGATCGGCGGCGGCTTCGGTCAGGGTGACAACCGCCGGACGCGGACGGCGGGGACGCGGGGCGATATTGGGTTGCAGGTCCATGATCAGAACATGTTCAGTTGGAGTTTTGCTTCGTCGCTCATGCGTGACGAATCCCAAGGCGGATCAAAGATCAGGTTCACGTCGCACGACTTGACGCCCTCGACCTTCATGACAGCATCGTTGACCCAGCCCGGCATTTCGCCGGCCACCGGACAACCAGGCGCCGTCAGGGTCATGTCGACCACCACATCGCGGTCGTCCGACACATCGACGCGGTAGATCAGCCCAAGTTCATAGATATCGACCGGAATTTCCGGGTCGAACACCGTCTTGAAGGCAGAAATCAACTCATCCGTCAGCCGGTCCAGTTCAGCCTGCTCAAGCGCCTGCGGCTGAGCCGCGCCCATCTCATCGAGATTGAACAGCGGCGCCTCGGCTTCGGCCTGATCTATACGGGGTTCGTCCATGTCTTCACTCATATCCTAGCCGAAGAAACTTTGCGCTTTGGCGACGGCTTCCGCCAGCACGTCGATCTCTTCCTCGGTGTTATATAGGGCGATCGACGCCCGCACGGTAGAGGTGACGCCCAGACGCGTCATCAGCGGTTCGGCGCAGTGCGTCCCTGCCCGCACCGCGACATTGTAGCGGTCGAGGATCTGCGCCACATCATGAGCATGCGCCAGGCCCAAGGAGAAGGTCAGGATCGAACCCTTGCCCGGCGCCTCGCCATGCACCCGCAAACTATTGATCTGTGTCAGGCGGTCGTGGGCGCGTTGATAGAGGGCATGTTCGTGGGCGGCGACTTCCGCGCGGTCGAACTGCGACAGCCAATCGATGGCGGCCTTCAGGCCGATGACTTCGAGGATGGCCGGCGTCCCCGCTTCGAAGCGATGCGGCGGCTCGTTCCAGGTGATCTTGTCCTTGGTGACGTGCGCGATCATCTCGCCGCCGCCCTGGTATGGCGGCATGGCTTCGAGTAGCTCGCCCTTGGCGTACAAGACACCCAGTCCGGTCGGGCCATACAGCTTATGCGCCGAAAAGACGTAGAAGTCGGCATCGAGCGCCTTCACATCGACATCGAGATGGACAACGCCCTGCGCCCCGTCGACAAGCACCTTGGCGCCGACCGCATGGGCCTTATGGATGATCGACGTGACATCGTTGATCGTCCCAAGCACATTCGACATATGGGTCACCGCGACCACCTTGACCTTGTCCGTCAACATTGAGTCCAGCGCCGCCATATCAAGCGAACCGTCATCCAGGATCGGCACGTAGCGCAGCCTCAAACCCTTGCGTTCGGCCAGCATGTACCACGGCACGATGTTGGCGTGGTGCTCCATCTCGGTGGTCAGGATTTCGTCGCCCGCCTTCAGACTGTCACCGAAGCTTGAAGCCACCAGATTGACCGCCTCGGTGGCCGACTTGGTGAAGATGATCTCGTTGACCTGCGCATTGAGGAACTTGGCCACGGTCTCGCGGCCGGCCTCATAGGCGTCGGTCGTCTCATTGGCCAGCCGATGCAGCCCGCGGTGTACATTGGCATAGGAATGCCGCATGGCCTCCGACATGGCGTCGATGACCGCATTGGGTTTCTGCGCTGAGGCACCGCTGTCGAGATAGACCAGCGGCTTGCCGTTGATCTGGCGGCTCAGGATTGGAAAATCGGCACGCGCCTTGATAACGTCAAAGGGCATGAAACACCTCGGCTTCGCGTTCGAGGAATTCCAGCACTGTGGCGCGCAGCTGTTCGTCTTCGATCATCTCGGCGACCGGCATGACGAAGGCGTGCGTCAGCAACGCCCGCGCCGTGGCTTCGTCCATACCGCGCGACTGGCAGAAGAACAAAGCCTCCTCGTCCAGGGCGCCGATGGTGTTGCCATGAGCGCACTGCACGTCGTCAGCATAGATTTCCAGTTCGGGCTTGGCGCGCACATGAGCGCCATCATTCAGGATCAATGATTGATGACGCATGCGAGCGTCAGTGCCGTCAGCGCCGCGCTCGACCAGAATGCGGCCTTGGAACACAGCTGTCGCCTGATCCTTGACCAGCCCCTTGATGAGCTGCGCCGTCACGCCATCGACCTGCGCATGGTTGACGCGCGTGGTCAGATCGAAGTGGCGCTTGCCCTTGAGCAGGTAGGCGCCGTGCATTTCTACTTCGGCACCATGCCCGGCGTGGGTGACATGCGTCTCAAAACGCTGAAACTTGGCGCCCGTCGAAAAGACATACTGTTTGAACACACTGCCCGGCGCCGTTTCGACGGTCGAGCGACGGATGGAAATGGCTTCCTCCGGTTCATCGAGGATGACCACGCGGGTTAGCCGCGCGCCCTCGGCCAACTTAAAATGCAGCGTCGTATTCTCGACGTAACTCGCGCTACCTTCGTAACGCTCTAGCAGCACCAGACTTTCGTCGTTTCCAAGGTGCAACTCCGCGCTGCCTTGGTTTCCGATTGACCGCTCTTCGCCGATGCCGACGTGAACAATACAAAGCTTGCCGTTGGCCAGCTTTTGCTCGGTTTGCAGTTTTTCGTAATTTCCATAGGCGCTGATAAAGTCGCGAAAACCTTCGGGCGTGGGCCTGCCGTTGTATGCCCCGAAATGGTGGGTCGGATAGCTCGGTGCCTCGCGCAGCACGCGGCTCAGGTCGGAATATTTCCATTCCTCCTGGCGGCGCGTCGGATAGGACGACGGATCGAATATGTCGAGCTTTGCCAACATCAGGCAGCGGGCTCCAGATATTCGTCATAGCCGCGCGCTTCGAGTTCCAGCGCCAGCTCCGGCCCGCCCGAACGGAAGATCCTGCCGGCCACCAGCACGTGAACACGATCCGGCTTGATATGGTCGAGCAGCCGCTGATAGTGGGTGATGACCAGCATGCCGCGATCCGGCGCACGAAGGGCGTTGACGCCATCCGACACGACCTTGAGCGCATCGATATCGAGACCTGAGTCCGTCTCATCCAGGATCAGGAACTTCGGCTCCAGCATGGCCATCTGCAGCACTTCCATACGCTTCTTTTCGCCGCCCGAGAAGCCGACGTTCAAAGGCCGCTTCAGCATATCCATATCGATACGCAAGGCCTTGGCGACCTCGCGGACCTTCTTAAGGAATTCCGGCGCGGTGACTTCGGCTTCGCCGCGCAGCTTGCGCTGGGCGTTCAGGGCGGTGCGCAGGAAGGTCAGCGCCGGCACGCCCGGGATTTCCAGCGGATACTGGAACGACAGGTAAAGACCCGCAGCGGCGCGTTCATGCACCTCCTTGTCGAGCAGGTCCTCGCCGTTGAAGGTCACGGAACCGCCGGTCACCTCGTAGTTCGGCCGACCCGCCAGGGCATAACCCAAGGTCGACTTGCCGGCGCCGTTCGGGCCCATGATGGCGTGCACTTCGCCGGCAGGCACGTCGAGCGTCAGGCCTTTCAGGATCGTCTTGGTATCGACGGCAACGGTGAGATTTTCGATATTCAGCATAGGTTTCATTTCTTATCCGACCGAGCCTTCCAGGCTGATGGCCACTAGCTTCTGCGCCTCGACGGCAAATTCCATCGGCAATTCCTGCAGCACGTCGCGCACGAAGCCATTCACCAGCAAAGCCACCGCTTCCTCTTGCGACAGGCCACGCTGCATGGCGTAGAACAGTTGATCTTCGCTCAGGCGCGTCGTCGTCGCCTCGTGTTCGAACTGCGCCTTCGCGGTATCGCTTTCGACGTAGGGCACGGTGTGCGCCGCGCAGGTCTTGCCGATCAGCAGCGAGTCACACTGGGTGAAATTGCGCGCGCCGGACGCCTTAGCGTGCGCCGACACCAAGCCGCGATAGGTGCTGGTCGACTTACCCGCCGACACGCCCTTGGCGATGATGCGCGAGCGGGTGTTCTTGCCCAGATGGATCATCTTCGTGCCGGTATCGGCCTGCTGAGCGCCATTGGTTACGGCGATCGAGTAGAACTCACCGACGCTGTCGTCGCCGCGAAGGATGCACGACGGATATTTCCAGGTGATCGCCGAACCAGTCTCGACCTGCGTCCACGACACCTTCGACCGCGCACCCCGGCAATCGGCGCGCTTGGTGACGAAGTTGTAGATACCGCCCTTACCGTCCGCGTCGCCGGGGTACCAGTTCTGCACGGTCGAATATTTGATCTCGGCGTCTTCTAAGGCAACAAGTTCAACCACGGCCGCATGCAATTGATTTTCATCGCGTTGCGGCGCCGTGCAGCCTTCAAGATAGGACACATAGGCGCCCTTGTCGGCGATGATCAGCGTCCGTTCAAACTGACCGGTATTTTCAGCGTTTATGCGGAAATAGGTGCTGAGTTCCATCGGGCAGCGCACGCCCGGCGGCACATAGACGAACGAACCGTCGGAAAACACCGCCGAGTTGAGCGCGGCGAAATAGTTGTCGCTGACCGGCACGACCGAGCCGAGATATTGCTGCACCAGATCAGGATATTCGCGCAAGGCCTCGGAAATCGAGCAGAAAATCACGCCCGACTTCTTCAGTTCATCCTTGAAGGTGGTGATGACCGAGACGCTGTCGAAGACGGCGTCAACGGCGTATTTCGGCGCCCCTTCGACCCCAGCCAGCACCATCTGCTCTTTCAGCGGGATGCCGAGCTTTTCATAGGTTTTCAGGATTTCCGGATCGATTTCGTCGAGCGACTTCGGCGCCGCCTTGGTCTTGGGGGCGGCGTAGTAATAGAGATCCTGATAATCGACCGGCGTATATTCCACCTTGGCCCAGGTCGGCTCTTCCATGGTCTGCCAGCGCTCGAACGCCTTCAGGCGCAGGTCCAGCATCCACTCCGGCTCGTTCTTCTTGGCCGAAATGAAGCGCACGATGTCGGCGTTCAACCCTTTCGGGGCGAACTCCATGGCGACGTCGGTGACAAAGCCGTGCTCATAGGTCTCGAGCTTGGCGACCGTATCGATGGTTTCCTTGACCGCGGGCATCAGACCTGTTCCTTCACCAGCGCCTTGGCACGGCGCTTCAAATACTCACTGTAACCGGCTGACCAGACGTCGTAAAAACGCTGCCAGTCTTCGGGGGCGGTCGTCCAGCCGGCGGAGATGCGCAACACCTTGTCGGCCAGTTCCGGAAAGCCCATAGCGGCCACCACGCGGCTCGCCTTGACCTTGCCGGACGAGCAGGCCGAGCCGGAGCTGACGCAGATTCCCGCCATGTCCATATGGATCAACTGGAGATTCGACGCCCAATCGGGCTGGGCGATATAGAGCACACCGGGCACGCGCGCTACGTCTGATCCGAAAACAGTCACACCCGATTGGCGCAAGGCCTGCTCTGCATCAGTCTGCGCTGTCGTTTCCGGCGCGTCGGCGACCGCCAGAGCCGCTGCAAACGCCGCAATCCCAGGCACATTTTCCGTCCCGGCGCGCAGACCCAACTCCTGGCCACCACCAATCAGCAACGGCTTTACCGTCCGGTCGCGATCGTAGATCAGCGCACCGACGCCTTGCGGGCCGCCGATCTTGTGTGCGCTCAGCGACAGCGAGTTCGCGCCGAGGGCCACGAAATCGATGTCGATCTTTCCGAGCGCCTGCACGGCATCGACATGCAGCCAGCCGCCACGGGCATGCACGATCCCCGCAATCCGAGGGATATCCGAAATCACGCCGGTCTCGTTATTGGCCAGCATGGCGCAGACGAACGGCCGTCCCGGCCGGTCAAGCAGACCTTCAAGCGCCACCACGTCCGCCTGGCCGTCGCGCGCCAACGGCAGGGCCACGACCGGCACGCCGACCGAAGCCGCCGCCGCGTGGATGCTGTCGTGTTCACCGTCGGCCACGACCAGATAGTCGAAATCGCGCGCCTGCCGCAAAGCCAGCGCATTGGCTTCTGTGCCACCTGACGTGAACACCAGCCCGCCAACACCCGTCGCACCGACAGCCGACAAGATCGCCGCCCGCGCGTCTTCCATCATCACCTTGGCCTTGCGGCCGATGGCGTGCACCGAGGACGCATTCCCGCCCGTCTCATAGGCGCGCAGCATCGCGTCGCGCGCTTCGGGGCGCAGCGGCGAGGTCGCGGCATGATCGAGATAGAGCGGCCCAGAAGGCGAAAATGCTGCCATCACGCCTCCGCCATCTGCGGCGAGGAAATCGCCACCTTCTTGCGGGTACGACGCTTGATGACGTCTTCCAACGACACCTGGCTCAGGTAGTCATGGATCGCCACGCCCAGATCTTCCCACAGATTGTGCGTCAGGCAGCGCTGGCCACCCGGCATGCAGCCGATCTCGCGCGCCGCTTCATCTTTTCCAAGCCGCTTGTTGGCGCCCAGCTTGTTCGAAGTCATCTCGCAGCGCGTCGCCTTGATCGGCTCGTCGACCGCCAGCACGATTTCCGAGACGAACAAGGCATCGGCCGCCCGCGCCAGCACATAGCCGCCGCCCGGCCCGCGCGCGCTTTTCACCAGCCCGGCCTTGCGCAGGCGCGCGAACAATTGCTCCAGATAGGACAACGAAATCTGCTGCCGTTCCGAGATTTCGGACAGCGAAATCGGCCGGCCACCGGACTCTCCGCCCTTCTGGGCATTGAGGGCGAGGTCGGTCATGGCCATGACGGCGTAACGTCCCTTGGTCGACAGGCGCATGGAAGTCCTTTAATCAGCCCAAACGGCTTACAAAAAGCGGGGATACGGCTGATGGGCCGCAAAAGCTGGCGCAAAGCAAAATCTTTGTGCTAAGAGGCGCCGAACCTGCCGCTTCGTGGGGTCGGAGCAGAGTTTAGTAATTCCGACTAAAACAATCAAGTATTATGCGCTGCGGCGCGGCAATTTTCTGATTCATAAGGTCTATTGCATGCCTGAAGTCATC
>JBEHYZ010000060.1:0-9668 GCA_048497915.1 Pseudomonadota bacterium | reverse complement strand
CCGGAGCGCATAGGAGATATCAATGGCTAAGAAAATCCTGGGCTATATCAAGCTCCAGGTGAAGGCCGGCTCTGCCACGCCTTCGCCCCCCATCGGCCCGGCTCTGGGTCAACGCGGCGTCAACATCATGGGTTTCTGTAAGGAATTCAACGCCCGTACCGAAAACGTCGAAAAAGGCACGCCGCTCCCGACCATCATCACGGTGTATCAGGACAAGTCGTTCACCTTCGTGACGAAGACTCCGCCGGCCACCTTCTTCATCAAGCAGGCGCTGAACCTGAAGTCGGGTTCGAAGCTGCCGGGCCGCGAAAGCGCCGGCAAGATCACGCGCAAGCAACTGCGCGATATCGCCGAGAAGAAGATGAAGGATCTCAGCGCCCACGATCTCGATCAGGCCGCCAAGATCATCGAAGGTTCCGCCCGTTCCATGGGCCTGCAGGTGGTGGACTAAGTCATGACCAAGATCGCAAAGCGCATTAAGGCCTGGAACACCGATTCCGCCAAGACCTACGCCCTGACCGAAGCCCTGACGACCGTCAAGGCGAACGCCAAGGCCAAGTTCGACGAAACCGTCGAAATCGCCGTCAACCTGGGTGTCGACCCGCGTCACGCCGACCAGCAGGTCCGTGGCGTCGTCAACCTGCCGTCGGGCACCGGCAAGGACGTCCGCGTCGCCGTGTTCGCCAAGGACAAGAAGGCTGAAGAAGCTCTGGCCGCTGGCGCCGAAGTCGTCGGCGCCGAAGACCTGGTCGAAAAGATTCAGGGCGGCTTCATGGACTTTGACCGCGTCATCGCGTCTCCGGACATGATGGCCTTGGTCGGTCGCCTCGGTAAGGTGCTGGGCCCGCGCGGCCTGATGCCGAACCCGAAGGTCGGCACCGTTACCCCGAACGTCGCCCAGGCCGTCAAGGACGCCAAGGGCGGTGCGGTCGAGTTCCGTGTCGAAAAGGCCGGTATCGTCCACGTCGGCGTTGGCAAGTGCTCGTTCACGGTTGAGCAGCTCGAAACCAACGTCAAGGCTCTGGTCGACGCGCTGGTCAAGGCCCGTCCGTCGGGCGCCAAGGGCCTGTACGTCAAGAAGATCTCGCTCTCGAGCACCATGGGCCCGGGCGTGAAGGTCGACACGGCCACGACCAACCTGTAAGTCGATTTCAAATCGAAAGTGAAAAGCCGCCCGGATGACCGGGCGGCTTTTTTCGTTTAGGAAGGGCGTGCAGACGGGGAGGGTGCAATGTCGAACTGGCGGCCGCCGCAGGCCATTCGCGTGAAGGTGCTGGGGCTGGTCAGCCGCGGCGACGACCTGCTGGTGGTCGAGGTCAACCGCGACGATGGGCAACGCGCCGGCGTTCGGTCGCTGGGTGGATCGGTGCAGTTCGGCGAAAGCCGCGATGAGGCGCTGCACCGCGAATTCGCCGAGGAACTGAACACCGCCATTACCATCACCGGACCGTGGCGGGTGTTCGAGAACCTCTATGTCCACGAAGGCCACCAGGGCCACGAAGTCCTGTTCATCGCCGACATTGAACTGGCCGACCGCACGCTTTACGAGCGCGATGAGATTGTCTTCAGCGAGGACAGCGGCACGGAGAACCGCGCGGTCTGGGTGAGCCGCGCAGCCCTGAAAAGCGGGGAGGTGGCGCTTTTTCCGCCAGCCCTGCTCGACGAACTATAGTGCGGAGCGGCCCAACACCAGCACGTCACTGCGCACGTTAACCGGTCCGGTGTCGCCTGAGGTCGCGATCGCGTGGTCCATCCGGGCGAAGCCATCCACGATTTCCTCCTCGCTCATATGCTCGAACGTCGAGATGGCGCGATGGCGCAGGCGCTCGGCGTGCTCGGCAAAGCTGTTTCCGAAGCATTCCTCGGTCTCAACCAAGGCA
This sequence comes from Pseudomonadota bacterium, assembly GCA_048497915.1. GTDB lineage: Bacteria > Pseudomonadota > Alphaproteobacteria > Caulobacterales > Caulobacteraceae > Asticcacaulis. The sequence continues at coordinate 7,788 of JBEHYZ010000060.1, read as the reverse complement.
ATCCGATGCAGCCCCACCGAAGCGAACAACGTCTCGACGTCCGTGAGGCGCGGGAACATCTCCAGCTCGATGGCGCGGGCGCGCGGGAAGTAGTCATGCCATTCCAGCTCCGGGAACCGGTCGGAGAACTGACTGCGGATCAGCACACGGCCGCCCGGCGCCAGCACGCGCGCGATTTCGGCAGCGGCCGCCGGTCGGTCGCGGACGTGGTGGAACGACAGGAACATCAGAACCAGGTCGAAGGCGGCGTCCTCAGCGGGAATGGCCTCGGCGCGGCCTTCGCGGAAAAAGACGCGCCGGTCGTCAGTTCGCGCTTCGGCGATGCGGCGCATCTCAAAGGAGGGCTCGACGCCGATCGTTTCGCCGCCAAAGGTCTCGGCCAGGATGGTCGTGAACCGGCCGGTGCCCGAGCCCAGGTCGAGCACCGACAGCGGGCGGCGGGCAGGAGCATTGGCCGCAAAAATGCTTGCCCAATGCAAGGCGTGGTCCCTGCCCATATCGCGGCCGGCGACATAGCCGGCGTGTTGCGTGTCATCGTAATCGACGGTTTTCAGCATGATTGATCTCCTCTGGAGAGACTATCTGGCGGACGCCTGCAAAGACCAATCGACAAATCGGCGCGTTTATGTGAGTTGAAGTCACATGACGTCTCGCAAACTGCCGCCCCTGTCTGCTCTTCGCGCCTTCGAGGCCTTCGCCCGGACGGGATCGATGACGGCGGCCGCCGCTGAACTCGGGGTGACGCATGGTGCCGTCAGCCGCAGCGTGCACGGCCTGGAAACGCACACCGGAACGCCGCTGTTGTCCGGGCCGCGCCATAATCTGAAACTGACGCCCGCCGGTCAAACGCTGGCCGAGGCGACCGGCGTGGCGTTCAACCTGATCGCAGCGGCGTTGCCGGGCGTGGCGGCGAGCGAGGACCTGAACCTGTCATGCTATGGCACCTTCGCCATGAAATGGCTCATCCCGCGCCTGCCGGACTTTCTTGAGGCCCGGCCGGGCGCGCGTATCCGCATCGTCGAAGAACACGGGCCGGTCGATTTCAGCCGCGGCCATGTCCATGCCGCTATCCGGATGGACAATGCCGTTCCGGAAGGTGCGCGCTTCATACGCTTCATGGACCACCACCACGGACCGGTGATGTCACCGGCGGCCTGGGAGGCGTGCGCTGGCGACCGGCAAACCGTCCTGCGCCTGCCGCGTCTGGTCAGCGACACCTTCCGGGCGGGCTGGACCGAATGGTCGGACGGCATAGGACTGGACCTGCCCGAAGCGCCGGTCGAGCGGGTATTCGAACACAATTCCTACATGCTGGAAGCGGCGGCGGCGGGCCTCGGCGTCGCCATCACGCCGTGGACTTTCGCCGAAGCCGACCTCATGGCGGGGCGTCTCGTTGCGCCGTTCGGCTTCAGGCAACTGCCGATGCGTTTTGCCTTTATCCGGCCGGGCCTGGGCGACAATCCCCTGGCCGAAGCTTTCGGCCGCTGGCTACAACGCCAGGGGCGAAAAGCAGCGCTGCCGCCGGTGACCTGAGCGCTCTTGCCGAATCCGGTTGTGATAACTATTATCAACCCAAGGAGAACGCGCATGGCCAGCAGTGTAAATCTTGGCGACCGTCTTGAGGACTTTGTCACCGAACTGGTGAAGTCCGGCCGCTATAACTCGCGAAGCGAAGTGCTGCGCGAAGGCGTGCGGATCATCCACGAACGCGAAACGCGACTGGCGGCGCTCGATGCGTCCATCATGCGCGGTATTGCGGACCTTGAGGCTGGTCGCGTTTATGACGCCGAAGAAGTACGCGCCCGACTGCTTGCCAAATACCAGAAATGAAGGTCGTCTTTTCGCGGGAGGCGAACGACGATCTTGAACGGATCGCTGAATATATCGCGCGCGACAATCCCATCCGGGCCGTGAGCTTCATCAACGAACTGGTCGATGCTGCAATCCAGATTACGGAAGCGCCACAGGCCTTTGCGCCGGTTTCGCTTTACGCGCAATTTGGTATGCGGCGTAAACCCTACGGCAGCTACTCGATATTTTACAAAGCCGAAGACAACCGCGTCGGCATTGTTCGTGTTCTGCATTCGGCGCAGGATTACGAAGCAATCTTTGCTGAAGGCGAAGACTGAATAGAAATTTGCTTTTAAATTGAAAGCAAATTTTCGCCCGCTTTCTCTTTGCAATCAGCATATCTTCGACTTTGGATCGCGCGCCCATTCCATGGCACCCTCGATGTGGCTGAGGAAGACCGGCTCGCTCCAGTCCTTGATCTGGTGCCCCAGAGCCGAGAAGAACACACCGCCCTTGCCGACGCACTTGGTCCAGATGATCGGATGGTCCGCGCCCATCCGCAGCTTGGCGCCCGGATCGTAGGTCGTCTCATCCGCCGTGGCCAGCACATGCACGCCCGGACCACGCGGATTGCGGTCGAAGCTGTACCATTCTTCGTTGCGCGGCCACGTTACCGGCAGGCCGCGCATCGCCGGATGGGCCGGGTCTTCGATCCTGACCACGCCGTCCTGGATCTTCGGGTGGCCCTTGAAGCCCGCGCCGATGGCGCCGTCGATATACCAGGTCCAGGGATGATCGTTGGTGCCGCCGGAGCCATGCAGCGCAACCACGCGTCCGCCGTTTTCGATCCAGGTCTTGAAGGCCTCGCGCTGGTCGGCCGTGAACACGTCGCCGGTCACGTTGTTCAGCACCACCACATCGAAGCGCTTCAATTGCTCGGTATTGAACACGGCGGCGCTGGGGGTGTTATACATCGGCCAGTGGTGCTTGCGGGCAATGGTCGTGACCGCCACGGCCGCCGCCGGCATGTTGTCGTGCCGCCAGCCATTGGCCTTGGTCAGGACGAGGATCGCCGGACGTTTCAGCTCCTTCGGCAGTTCGGGCGCGACCGTTTCGAACGTCTGGTATTTCACCCACTCCGCCTGGGTGGGCTGGGCCGCAAAGCCCGTGACCGCCAACAATCCCGTCAGAATAAATGCCTTGCGCCAAAGTACTTTGTGCATGAACGCCTCCCTGTTTTGCGGTGAGTATGCGCACACCCTCAGACTTGGGCAATAGCGAAGCGCTTAAGCCGGCGGCCCGGAGTGAAAGCGGAAATCGGTGTCCGGTTCGCTGATCAGGGCCTGCTCGACCGGGCGGATGGCCTCGATCCGCGCGGCGATGTCGTCGGCGTCGCCATAGAGGTGCGCCAGCTTGAGATAACCCTGGAAATGCCGGGCTTCGCTGGCCAGCAGTCCGGAATAGAACTTCGCCAGTTCCTCATCCAGATGCGGCACCACGGCGCCGAAACGCTCGCACGACCGGGCCTCGATAAAGGCGCTGATGATCAGGATGTCGATCATCATGCCCGGCTCATGCCGCCGCACCAGCCGGCGCAGCCCCATCGCATAGCGTGACGGCGTAATTGGCCTTAAGCCGATGCTGCGTTTGGCGATGATCTTCAGCACCTGCTCGTAGTGGACCAGTTCTTCGCGCGCCAGCCGGGAGAGGGCGTTCACCAGCTCGATTCGCTCCTGATACTTGGCGATCAGGTTGAGCGCGTTGCTGGCGGCCTTGTACTCACAATTCTTATGGTCGAGCAGCAGCAACTCCAGATTGCCGGGCACGGCATCGATCCATGCCTTTGGGGTCACACTGCCGAGAAAATTATGGACGGGGGTCAACATGCCGCCAAGTCCCTGCCAAACGGCGCTTGCAAAATCAAGCGGTTGCGATATGCACGCCTCAGGTTTTTCGCAAATATATAAAAACAACGGGCAGGGAACATTACGGCGAATTCACTGGACATTAAGTCCGTTTCGCGTAAGTTTTTATAACGCTGTTTTTTGAAATTTGGGGGGGCGGTTTTGACACGTCCGCCAAATTGAGAATTATCTGAGTGACTTCCTCTCCAGGTTGCCGCAGCTCAGGTAATACAGGGGAGGACGTAGGCGCGTCCTCCCCACCTAATCCTGAAAATTCAAGCGTCTGTGGCGACAGGCAGCCGGCCGAAGGTCTGACGATAGGCTGTTGGCGTGGTGTTGAGCTGCTCGCGGAAATGATGGCGCAGATTGGTCGTCGTACCGAAGCCGGTGCGCGCCGCCACTTCTTCAACCGTGACGTCGCTGGTCTCCAGCTGATCGCGCGCTGCCCCCAGTCGCGCCAGCAGCAGCCACTTCGCCGGTGTCATGCCGGTGGCTTCGAAGAACCGGCGCAGGAAGGTGCGCTCGCTCATGCCGGCCCGCCGGGCCAGGTCGCCGATACGGTGCGTCTGGTCGAGATGGACGCGCATGTGGTCGAGCAGCGGCCCCAGCCGGTCGCTTTCATAGACGCTGGGCACGGCGCGCTCGATATATTGCGCCTGGCCGCCATCCCTGTGCGGCGGAATGACCAGCCCGGCGGCGATAGTGTTGGCCACTATTGGCCCGAAATCGCGCCGGATCAGGTGCAGGCAGACATCGAGGCCCGCGGCGCTGCCGGCCGAAGTCAGGATCTGGCCCTCGTCTATATAGAGCACGTCCGGCACCAGATCGACCTTCGGAAAGCGCTCGCGGAAGGCGTCGGTATAGCGCCAGTGTGTCGTCGCGCGCTTGCCGTCAAGCAGGCCGGTCTCAGCCAGCACAAACGCGCCGGAGCAGATGCTGACCAGCCGCGCGCCGCGATCGTACGCCCGGCGCAAAGCGTCGAGCAGTTCAACCGGTACCTCGCGACGGCGGAACGGCCAGCCGGGAATGATGATGGTTCCGGCGTCTTCCAGCACCTCCAATCCGGCATCGACGCTGATCAACACGCCGGCTGTGGCGCGCACCGGCGCCGGGTCCAGGCTGGCCGTGCGGTAGCTGTACCAGTCGTCGCCCATGTACGGCCGGTCGAGGCCGAACACCTCGACGCCGATGCTGAATTCGAACAGCGCCATCTGGTCATAGGCCAGGGCGCAAACAAGGCGGTTGGGCAGGGGGGCGATGTTTGGCATGATTATTTCGATACGTGTCAATTATGCCATCTATAACCGATTGCCCGGCTCTGGCAAAGTCCCTCCTGCCGCAGACTGTCATCAGGCGGCGCTATTGACTGGCAAATTGCAATTGTCCGGGAAAACACTCCAGGTGCCGCAGCAAGGACGATGCCGGGGAGGGCGTAGGCGCGTCCTCCCCAATTCACGTGATGTTGCATAACGTTGTTTCGCAGGTATGGTGGCACCCGTCATTCGAGGAGGCGGGGATGCGTAAACTGTTCACGGCGATTTCAGGTTTGGTGCTGGCCCTGTGGCTGTCGGCGCCGGCGGCGCAGGCGGCCGATACCGGCTGGCATGTCGGTTCCGTCGAGCCGGGCGCGGCCTGGGCCTGGGTGGCGGCGACCACGGATGCCAATAAGCTGATCATGGCTGTGTGGATCGACACGCCGCAGGACCTCGGCGATACCGGTCATCACACCTACAACGGCATGATGTTCATCGAGGAGATGGACTGCGCCGCCAGCAAAATCCGCAATGTCCGCGAGATGTATTATGACGCCCAGGGCGCAACCATCAACGCGCTGCGCGAAAATGGCGATTGGCGGCCGCTTGAGGCGGATGGCGGCTTCGATACGGTGGCCTTGGCCAAGTGCGCCGGGCAGCCCATCACCGTCGACACCGGCCAGACCAACACCAGCAATGACCCTGAGACGGTCATAAAGTGGCTGAAAGGCCTGGCCCAAGCCGCGGCCGCCAAGCCCTAGGTTGCCAAACGGCCATTTGGGTTTAGGCTCCCTGCAAAATCAGGAGGGAGGCGATCATGCAGGCATGGCGCCATGGCATTTTCATATTGCCGCTGCTGCTGGCGGCCATGGCCGTGCAGGCGGACCCCGCGCCGGTCTGGCATCTCGGCGACATCGATAGCGAAGGCGCCTGGGCCTACGCCGAAGAGGTCGCGAGGCCGTCTCAGATGCGGATCGCCACGCGCTTGACGCGGGCGCACGATTCCGGCGATGGCACCAACACCTATTACGGCCTGGTGCTGTCCGAAGAGCTGGATTGCGCCACGATGCGGGTGCGTACCGTCCGGAAGGTCTTTTACGAAGGCAATTCGACAACCTACGGATCGATCGATGACCCGACGGATTGGCAGCCGACAACCGATACCGGCATCGACAATGTCTTTACGGCTCGATGCGCGGGCAAGCCCCTGCCGGACAAGGAACTGTCAGTCACTGGCGACGAAGTGGCCGTACAAAAGTGGCTGGCCGGGCAGCTCGCCGCCCGAAGGTGATTACTTCACAGCCGCTGCCCCGGCGCGGGCCACCTGGCCGTCCTGGAAAGCTGCTGCGCCTGACACGCCGACCGCGCCGATGATGGTGTTGTCGACCACCAGCAACTCGCCGCCTTCCAGCGCCATGGCGCCGGTGAAGATCGAGTTGAGCGTGCCGCTCTTGACCGCGTCCTGGAAGTACAGCGTCGGGCGCTTGAAGCGCGCCGAGGTCTGTGCCTTGCCGAGCGCGACTTCGCTTGAGCCGTACTGCGTGCCATCCATCTTTTCGCTGGCGACGACCGCGCCGTTGGGTTCGACGACGGTGATGACCATGGTCCAGCCGTTCTTTTTCGACTCGGCTTCGGCGGCGGCGATAACGGCCTTGGCTTGCTCAAGCGTCACGGTCTTGCCGTAGGGCAGGGGCGGAGGGGCGGGTGTCGCGGCCGGAGCCGGAGCGGGCGTGGCGGCCTGAGCCATAGGTGCCATCACAAGGGCGGCGGTCAGCAGCAGCGATTTCATGGGCATTCCTCTCAAGGGGCGGCCATTACGGCTCGGATTTTCAACAATCGGCGACGGGAGGCAGGCTTTGCAAAGTATAAGGGGAAACGGCCACGCTGCCCCCTTGCAACCGTCGATGCCACAGGTATGACGGCTTTGACATGGTTGCGCAAGGCAACCCATGCAGTCGTGCCGACAGGAGTTTGAGACATGAAGTGGAACCTTCTGCCGGTTGTACTGGCTCTGGCGATAGCGGCGCCGGCCCATGCCGAAGTCCGCGCCTGGCAACTGGGCGCGGTCGGTCCCGGCGGCGCCTGGGCCTATAGCCTCGACGCAAAGACCGGACTGAGCTTCGCCACGCGCCTTGTGGTGCAGGAACGCCTGGGCGACGGCGGTGGCTATTCCGGCATGATTACCCGTTTTGAGGTGGACTGCGCCGGCCGTCGTATCCGCAGCACCGGCGTCGCCCACTATGAAACGGACGGCTCGCAGATCGACGACAGCCAGGACGTCGGCGACTGGCGGACCGTCGCCCCCGCCACCGGCAGCTATGGTCTCGGCAACCTGGTCGCCGACCAGTGCGCCGGGAAAGCACCACCGGCCACGACGGCTTTTACCGGTGATGAGGTCGCCATGCAGACCTGGTTGGCCGCGCAGCTCAGCAAAAACGTCCCAGGTTCCTGATTGCGCTCTTGATTTCATAGGCGTTTGCCTGTAAGGAGCGCGCCTCGGCTTGGGAAGGCCTGCCTTTCCATCCGTTCTGTCCGAGACCTTCGGGGATCAGGGGCCGCCTGATCCATAATGTCTGAGAGCCCTCAGGCGCCGAATTGAGACGGGGCGCAAAGCCACTCAAGGATTAACATGTTTCCTTAAATGCGGAAGCGTGACCCTTGGTGATCAGCATCTCATCTGGACAGCTAACTTCGGCATTTCCGATTTTTCGGAAGTGCTTAAGTCACTTGTTGTTCCGGGATTTCCCGGAGCGTCACCACATGGAGTCACATTATGGACCGCGCACAAAAAGCAGCGTCGATCGAAGAGCTCAAGGGCGTCTTCAACGACAATGCGACCG
>JBEHYZ010000059.1:0-10082 GCA_048497915.1 Pseudomonadota bacterium | reverse complement strand
AGCCGAAGCCGCCCACGGCACCGTCACCCGCCACTTCCGCCAGCACCAGAAGGGCGAAGCGACCTCGACCAACTCGATCGCCTCGATCTTCGCCTGGACGCAAGGCCTGAAGCACCGCGCCAAGCTCGACGACAATGCCGAGCTGAAGCGTTTCGCCGAAACCCTGGAAAAGGTCTGTGTCGACACCGTCGAAGCCGGCTTCATGACCAAGGACCTAGCGCTGCTGGTCGGCGACAAGCAAGGCTGGCTGACCACGGAAGGTTTCCTCGACAAGATCAGCGAGAACCTCACCGCCGCCATGGCCGCCTGACACGCGTTATAACGTGCTGCGAAGAAGCCGCTGGGTCTACCGGCGGCTTTTTTGTTGCCTGTCCCGCGGGGAACGGGAATAGTCCTTTGGCACCACCGGGAGGGTCACATGCGCAAATGGACAGCAATAACGGCGGCCGGTTTGATGGTTGTGGGGAGCACGGCCAGCGCGCAGATGGCCCCTGTTCCTCTGACAGCCAACGAACCCAGCCGGTTTGTTACTTCGCTGACAGCGGAAGCACTGCCAAACGCCAAGCCGCGAACCCTGGCTCTATATCCCGGAAGGTCGTTTACTCCAGTCATGATGGTGGCCACTCAGACCCATCAATGGCCGGGCGTCTATTCCGAAGTGGCCTTCGAAGGCACCGGCGCCGTGGTCAAGATCGATGACAACCTCAACATTTTGCATCTCACGATCGATGATCAGCCGCCGATTCTTTTCGACAAACCTGGCAAGATTGATTACGAAATCAAGGACCTAAGCCCCGGCCCGCACCGCATCCGGCTGGAAAAGGTCACCGAATCGCAAGACGGGACAGCGGCGTTCAAAGGCATTTATCTGGTGGGCGCCGGCCGCGACCTGGCCGCCAAGCCCCGCGCGCGCCAGATCGAATTCATCGGCGATTCCTACACGGTCGGCTATGGCAACACCTCGGGCAAGCAGCAGTGCACCAAAGAGGAAATCCGGGCGACCACCGACACCTCAAAGGCCTTTGGGCCATTGACCGCCAGGCATTATGACGCCGATTACCAGATCAACGCCTATTCCGGGCGCGGTATCGTGCGCAACTGGGATGGCGGCGACGGCGATCCCATGCCCATGCTTTATCCGTACAGCCTGTTCGACGGCAAAACCGTCTATCAGTCAGCGGCCTGGGCGCCACAGGTCATCGTCATCGGCCTGGGCACCAACGACTTTTCGACGCAACTGCACGCCGGCGAAAAGTGGCAGACACGCGATGCCCTGCACGCCGACTATGAGGCAACCTACGTCAAGTTCGTCCAGGATCTCAGGGCCAAAAACCCGAAGGCCTTCTTCATCCTGATGGCCAGCGACCAGGCCGACGGAGAAATCGAATCTGAAGTCCGGAAGGTTATCGCCTCTTTACAGGCCAAAGGCGAAAGCCGCATCGCGTTCGTCGGTTTCAGCGGCCTAGATTATATCGGCTGCAACTGGCATCCGTCGATTGCCGACGACGTGCTGGTGTCGCAGCAAATCATCACCTTCATCGACGCCCACCCGGAGCTGTGGCAGGGCAAATAACACCGCCGGATCATGCGCCTTTTTCGCTGTGACAATTGTGGTAATCCCGTTCATTTCGACAATCGGGCGTGCCTGAATTGCGGTTGCCGCCTGGGCTTCGCCCCGGAAGCGCTCGGGCTTTATGCCGTCCAGCCGGAAAAGGATGGCGCGATCTTCCGCCGCGTCGACAACAATGCCGCTTATCGTTTCTGTCCCAATGCCGCCTGGGACATTTGCAACTGGATGATTCCGGCCGACAGTCCGGAACCGTTCTGCGTCGCCTGTCGCTACAACGGCCTTGTGCCCGATCCGAACACGGCTGACGGCCTGCGGCGCTGGCGCGCCATCGGCGAGGCGCAGCGTCATTTGTTTTATTCCTTCCTGCGTTGGGATTTACCTCGCCCCAGCCGCCGGGAAGACCCACAAGGTGGCCTACTGTTCGACCTGAAGGACGATGAAATCCTGCCGGACGGCTCATGCAAACCTGTGCTGATCGGCCATGACGAAGGCCATATCGTCATCCGCACCGCCGAGGCCGACGACCTGACGCGTGAACAGATGCGCGACCAGATGAACGAGCCTTATCGTACGCTCCTGGGCCATTTCCGGCATGAAACCGGGCATTTCATCTGGAACAAGATGGTCCGCGACACCAACAAGCTTGACGGTTTCCGCGCAGTCTTCGGTGATGAAGGCGCTGACTATTCCGTCGCCGTAGAAGCCCACTATAATCAGGGCCCTCCACCCGGCTGGGGCTCGTCATACATCAGTTATTACGCCACCACCCACCCGTGGGAGGACTTCGCCGAGTGCTTCGCCCACGTTTTACATATTGTCGACTCGCTCGAAACCGCCCACATCTTCGGCATCGCTCTGGCGCCGCTACGACACCACGAAATGACCGCCTTCGCCAACTTCGACCCCTACACAGTAACGCATTTCGAGAAGATCGCCGAGGTTTGGGTACCCCTGTCCGTGGCGTTAAACTCGATCCATCATTCGATGGGCGAGCGCGACCTGTACCCTTTTATCCTCACCCCGACCATCAAAGCCAAGCTGGCTTATGTCCACGGTTTGATTACCCGCCAGATTTAAGCCATAATGGTTAATGGTCGCGGGAAGCGGCCGCAGGGCTAAGGGGACATGCTGAGATCCGTGCTATCCGCGCTGACGCTCGGGTTGGCTATCGCCGCGCCGGCCGATGCCAAGACCGCTCCGCCGCCACCGCCGCAGGAGCCATTGCCGCCGGGCGTGGTGATCGCCCCAAGCGTCCCGACACGCCTCGACATGTTTATCGGCGGCCGTGTCCTCCCCCTGGCGCGCGGCAATGAGCGGGCCTGGGTCTACCAATGGCCCGGCATCTATTTTGAAAGCCGGTTCAAGGGGCCCTCCGTCACCCTAGCCTTCGACGATCCGAACAACAGCTTCAATGTGCTGGTCGACGGCAAGCCCTTAGCACAGTTGAACAAGCCCGGCCGCACCCGCTTCACGCTCGACAATCTCGGCGACGGCGCTCACGCCATCCGCCTGGAAAAACGGTCGGAAACCCAGTCAGCCACTGGTGTTTTCAAGGGCTTCTTCGTTCCGGACAAAGCCCTGGCGCTGGCACCAGCCAAGCGCACCCGGGCCATCGAATTCATCGGCGATTCCGTCGTCGCCGGGTCGGGCAATACGGCGCCGTCCGCCCCCTGCTCGGTTGAACAGGTGCAGGCGACTACTGACACGCAACAGTCGCCCGGCGTGTTGGCCGCCAAGCATTTCAAGGCCGATTACCGGATCAACGCCTTTTCCGGTCTCGGCATCGTGCGTAATTTCGACGGCCGCGCCCACGACAAGTATGACATGCCGATGCTATACCCGCGCGTGCTGTTCGACGATCCGCGCGCCGACGAGTCGGAATGGGCGCCACAGATCGTCGTGGTCGACCTCGGCGCCAACGACTTTTCGACACCGTTGCGCGCCGATGAGCCGTGGCAAAGCAACACCCAGCTGCGCAACGATTTCGAAGCGGGCTACCTGGCTTTCGTGTCCGACCTTCGCCGGCGCTATCCGCAGGCGTTTATTGTCCTGGCCGCGCCCGCCGATCGGGGCGGCTATACTGACGGCGCGCTCGGCGCCTATTACAAGCTCAAGGCCAAGGGCGACACGCGTATCGCCCACCTGACGCTGCCGGCAACGACCGCAACGGGCTGCAACGGCTTCCCGAATGTCCAGGCCGACGCGCAGCTGGCCGACGCCTATATCGCCTTCATCGACAGCCTGCCGGACGCCTGGCAGGAACAACCCTTGCCCGCTCCGGCCAAGGCGAAACCAGCCAAATCCGCAAAGCCTGCCGTCAAAAAGAAAAAGCGCTGAGGGGCGACAAGCGTCACCTGCCATGCTAATATTTTGTTAATCAATCGCATTTGGGGGGATTTCCACCGGTGTCCAGAGCTCTCAGTCTGATCATCCTTATCGCCGTAGCGGCCGCCGCTGCCTTCTTCTACTTCTCGCCGGTCATCGCGCTGTACGACATTCGCGGTGCCTCCCAGACGCAGGACGTTGAATCGCTCGCCAAGCTGATCGATTTCGACGCCGTCCGCACCAGCCTGAAGCAGCAACTGGATGCGGGTAACGGCGATGTCGCCGCTCCCACGCCCAAGGATCCGGTCGGCGCTACGGGTACCGTGCTGAAGAAAACCGCCGATTCGATCGGCCAGGTTTGGAAGGATATCGTCAATCCGTCTTCGACACCCAAGGCGCCGCTGGCTATCCTGGTTACGCCGGATGACTATCTCAAGCCACGCTCTATTTATGCCCTGACTTACGGCGCTGGCCGCGCGGCCCCCAAGGTAGAAGTCGCCGACACCGACGAAAAGCCGATGCCGAAGATGATCTTCTTCAGCCTCGATCGCGCCCGCGTCACCGTTCTAAGTAAGCAATACGACCAGGGCACGACCACCTTCACCTTTGAGCGCAAGGGCCTGACCCACTGGGTGCTGGTCCACGTCGCCCTGCCCAAGCCCAGCGAAGCCGGCGCCCTGAAACGCGCCGCGGCTGCCGACGCGGCTTCGGACTCGGCCGCCGCCACCTCCGCCCAATAAGCGCTTGCCAGCGGCGATGCGGGCGGCCACAACGGACGCATGATCGATACATTATCACGCGTCCTTGTCTTCTTCGCCTTCATCGCCGCTGGCGCGCTTCTGGTGCGTTTCAAGCGGCTCGATCAGGCGGGTCTGAACGGCCTGAGCGCTTTCTTTTACTGGCTCGGGTTTCCGGCGTGGTTGCTGGTCAGCTTCGCCCAGTTGCCGCATTTCGATGCGCACATGGCGACCATCCTGGCCACCTATGTCGGGGTGATGATCGGCTGCGCGGCGGCTGTCGTGACAGTCGGCCTGCTTTTCAAGCTGCCCAAGGCCGCGGCCATTCCGGCCGGGATGGCCAGTTTTATCAACAATTCCGCATTTCTGGGCATTCCGATCACCATCAGCCTGTTTGGCCCCGAAGCCGCCAGCATCGGACCGCTGATCGTCGCCTGTGATTTCCTTGCCTTGTTCTGCCTGGGTTGCGCCGCTCTGGCCAAGGCGTCGGGCCATACTTTCAAGGAAGCGCTAATGCACACGGCGCGCAACCCGACCCTGATCGGCGCGCTGATAGGTTTAGTCTGCCTGTTCGCCGGTTTCAAATTGCCCGCGCCGGTCGAAACGGCGCTGGAGGTCATAGGCAAGGCGGGCGCCCCAACGGCCCTGGTGGCGCTGGGCGGGATGCTGGGCCTGATGCCGGTGCGGTCGCTGCTTCGCATTGAACCGGCAAGTGCGTTGGCAATCGTCGGCAAGATCCTGCTGGCGCCCTTACTGGTCGCATTGGTGTTGACTTGGATCGGCGTCGATCCCCTGTTCTTCAAGGTCTGCGTCTTCATGGCCGCCACACCGACAGCAGTTTCCGTCTTCATCCAGACCAAGATGTACGGCACCTGGTACGAAGGCGCCGCCACGACCGTCGCCCAGGGCACGTTCATCAGCCTGTTTACCCTGTCGGCGCTGGCGGTGGTTTTGACGCATATCGCATAAAAGTTCTTGTTTTGTTCCTTTGGCATGGTAGGGTGCCACCATTCCGAGAGAGGGAGGACATCATGATCGGCTATGCGACGTTTGGCGTCAAAGACAGGGACGTCTCGGTAAAGTTTTTCGAAGCGGTGCTGGCGCCGCTGGGCTATCAGAAATTCTATGACGACGGCTGGGCCGGGTTTGCCGTCGGCGGCAATCCGGAAGCCGGTCCCGGAACAGTGTGGGTCGGCGCGCCCTTTGATGGCAATGAAGCCCGGCCATCGAACGGCGCCATGATCGGTTTCACCGCGCCATCACGCGAAGCCGTGCGGGCCTTCCATGCAGCTGCACTGGCCAATGGCGGCACCAGCGAAGGCGAGCCAGGCATCCGCGAAGCTTACGGCCCGGATTTTTACCTGGCCTATGTGCGCGATCCGATCGGCAACAAGATGTCGGCCATCTGCCGCGGTAATGGAGAATAAGAAATTGGCCCGCCTCTCAAACAGAAGCGGGCCAATTCATGTCTTCGGTCTGATGCCTAGCTGATCAAGGCCTTGGCGGCGTCCAGTCCGGCTTCAGCTTGCGAGTCGTCAGGCGCGCCGCCCTGGGCAAAGTCGGGTTTGCCGCCAGCGCCTTGCCCGCCCATGGCGATCACGGCGGCCTTGGCCAGTTCGGCGGCGTTGAAGCGAGCAGTCAGGTCCGGAGTCACCGCCACGGTCACCGCCGCCTTACCGTCGAGCTTGCCGACCAGGATGACGATGCCGCTACCGACCTGCTTCTTGAAATCTTCGGCAAGCGGACGCAGGTCCTTACCACCAACGCCGTCAAGCACGCGAGCCAGCACCTTGACACCGCCGATCTCTTCCGGACCAGCCGCCGCACCGCCGCCACCAACGGCCAGGGCGCGCTTGGCTTCGGCCAGTTCCTTCTCCAGGCGCTTGCGATCGTTAAGCAAGGACTCGACGCGGGCCTCGACCTGGGTGACCGGCACCTTGAACTGGTCGGCCAGGCTGCGCGCCACGCCCGATTGTTCGAGCAGGTATCGGCGGGCCGCTTCACCGGTCAGGGCTTCGATACGGCGAACGCCGGCTGCAATGCCGCTTTCTGAAACGATCTTGAACAGGGCGATGTCGCCGGTGCGGGCGACATGGGTACCGCCGCACAGTTCGACCGAATAGCTGCCCTCGCCTTCCAGAGCGTGACCAAGCGCCAGAACTCGGACTTCTTCGCCGTACTTTTCACCGAAGAGCGCAATAGCACCGGCTTCGATGGCTTTTTCGGGCGACATGAGTTCGGTGGTCGCCGGCACGTTCTGCTGAACGACCACATTGACCTCGGTTTCGATGCGAGCCAGTTCCTCCAGTGTCAGCGGGCCGCCGTGACTGAAGTCGAAGCGCATGCGTTCGGCATCGACCAGTTGGCCTTTTTGCGCGACGTGCGGCCCGAGCACATGCTTGAGTGCGGCGTGCAGCAGGTGCGCGGCCGAATGATTGGCGCGCGTGGTGGTGCGCTTATGGGCGTCAACCTTGAGATCAGCCGTATCGCCGATCTTCAACGTGCCCTGGGTGATTTCGACACGATGCACAAACAGATCGCCGGCTTGCTTCTGAGTATCGACCACCCTGCCCTTGCCACCGGCAAAGACGACCTCGCCGGTGTCACCGGCCTGGCCGCCGCTTTCAGCATAGAAAGGCGTGCGGTCGAACACGACTTCGACGGTATCACCTGAGGCGGCGTCGGAAACACTTTCGCCGTCGAGGACAATCACCTGGACCGTGCCCTTGCCGGCGGTTTCGTCGTAGCCGGTGAAATCGCTGGCGCCGACCTTGTCCTTGATCGAGAACCATTCGGCGGCCACAGCCTTTTCGCCGGAACCGGTCCAGTGCTCGCGGGCGCGGTTGCGCTGCTCTTCCATGGCGGTTTCGAAACCGGCGACATTGACGCTCAAGCCCTTGGCGCGGACGGCGTCCTGGGTCAGGTCAAGCGGGAAGCCGTACGTATCGTAAAGCTTGAAGGCGACTTCACCTTCGAGGATGTCGCCCGACTTCAGATCGCGTGTGGCTTCATCGAGCAGGGTCATGCCGCGACCAAGCGTACGGCGGAAGCGTTCTTCCTCCTGGCGCAGGGTTTCGATGATAGTCGCTTCAGCGCGCTTCAGTTCGCCATAATGACCGCCCATTTCACCGATCAGAGTCGGCGCCAGACGATGCAGCAGCGGCTCTTGCGCACCAAGCAGATAGGCGTGGCGCATGGCGCGGCGCATGATGCGGCGCAGAACATAGCCGCGGCCTTCGTTCGACGGCGTGACACCGTCAGCGATCAGGAAGCTGGTCGAACGAAGGTGGTCGGCGATGACGCGATGCGACGGCAGGTTGTCACCTTCGGCGGCCACCCCAGTGGCTTCGACACTGGCGGCGATAAGCGACTTGAACAGGTCGATGTCGTAGTTGTTGTGCACGCCCTGCAGGACGGCGGCGACACGTTCCAGGCCCATACCGGTATCGATCGACGGCTTGGGCAGGCTGACGCGCGTGCCGTCCGGCTGCTGGTCAAACTGCATGAACACCAGGTTCCAGATTTCGACGAAGCGGTCACCGTCTTCTTCCGGCGTACCCGGAGGGCCGCCCCAGATATGATCGCCGTGGTCATAGAAGATTTCCGTGCATGGGCCGCACGGGCCGGTATCGCCCATGCTCCAGAAATTGTCGGTACCGGCGATGCGGGCGATCTTCGATTCCGGCAGGCCGGCGATCTTCTTCCACAGGTCGAAAGCCTCATCGTCATCGATATAGACGGTCGCCATCAGGCGGTTCTTGTCGAGGCCATATTCCTCGGTGATCAGCTTCCAGGCAAATTCAATGGCTTCGGCCTTGAAGTAGTCACCGAAGGAGAAGTTGCCGAGCATTTCGAAGAAAGTGTGGTGACGCGCCGTATAGCCAACATTGTCGAGATCGTTGTGCTTGCCGCCGGCGCGCACGACCTTTTGCGAGGTGGTGGCGCGTTTATAGGGACGGGTTTCCGCACCGGTGAAAACGTTCTTGAACTGCACCATGCCTGCATTGGTGAACATCAGGGTCGGATCGTTCTGCGGCACCAGCGACGAGGAACTTACGACCTCGTGCGAATGCTTGGCGAAGTAATCGAGAAAGGTCTGACGGATCTGGTTCAGTGACGGCGTATTGGCAGGCATGAGATAAGACGGATAACCGCTCCGGTTCGGGTGAATTCTTCAAGCCGTATATAGAGTTGCACCTGCAAGCGCAAAGACCTTTGCGTGCTTATTCCATAGGCGTCACAAAAAAGACGCCCCTTTGGGCAAAGGGGCGTCTTCATGGTCGATCCGGCGGATGGATCAGAGCGATTCGTCGCCTTCGTTGGCGTCCGGTTCCGGCGTGCCCAGCAGTTCCTCGGCCAGGACATTCGACTTGTTGCGAACGCCCTTTTCGATTTCAGCGGCGATATCCGGATTGGCCTTCAGGAAGTCGCGGGCGTTTTCGCGACCCTGACCAATACGGGTCGAGTTGTACGAGAACCAGGAACCTGACTTTTCAACGATGCCGGCCTTGACGCCGAGATCGATAATTTCACCGATTTTCGAAATGCCTTCGCCGTACATGATGTCGAATTCGACTTCGCGGAACGGCGGCGCGATCTTGTTCTTGACGACCTTGACGCGGACATTGTTGCCCATGATTTCGTCGCGAACCTTGATCTTGCCAGTGCTGCGGATATCGAGACGGACCGAAGCGTAGAATTTCAGCGCGTTACCGCCGGTCGTCGTTTCCGGCGAGCCGTACATGACGCCGATTTTCATGCGGATCTGGTTGATGAAGATGACAATGCACTTCGACTTCGAAATCGAGCCGGTCAGCTTGCGCAGGGCTTGAGACATCAGACGGGCTTGCAGGCCCGGCAGGCTGTCGCCCATGTCACCTTCAATTTCGGCACGCGGCGTAAGCGCCGCCACCGAGTCGACGACCACGATGTCGACAGCGCCGGAACGGACCAGGGTATCGGTGATTTCGAGCGCCTGTTCGCCGTTGTCCGGCTGAGAGACCAGCAAATCATCGAGATTGACGCCCAGCTTATGAGCATAGGTCGGATCGAGCGCGTGTTCGGCGTCAACAAAAGCCGCCGTGCCGCCCTGCTTCTGGATTTCGGCCACGGTATGCAGGGCCAACGTCGTCTTCCCCGAAGATTCCGGTCCATAGATTTCAATGACACGGCCCTTCGGCAAGCCACCGATGCCCAGGGCCATATCCAGGCCCAGCGAGCCCGTCGACACAGATTCAATCTGCACGACCCCGCCGTTCGCGCCGAGTTTCATGACCGAGCCTTTACCAAAGGCGCGATCGATTTGCGCCAGCGCCGCTTCCAATGCGCGCTGCTTTTCCGAGTCGTTTTTAGTCACGAGTTTCAACACTGCCTGAGACATGATCCAAAGCTTCCTATGTCACGATTCCCGGAGCACCGGGGATGATTTGCAAGATTTTGCCGACGAGTCA
>JBEHYZ010000058.1:0-10372 GCA_048497915.1 Pseudomonadota bacterium | reverse complement strand
GAAGCGGCCAGCAATAACCCCGAATGGACGCCGGTCGCCCAAACGTTGAAGGTCGCGGAGTATGCCCTCAAGGCACAAGAGCGGGCGACCAAGGCTTGGGACAGCGCTACCAGCAATCTGAACAAGACCATCGCCTATTACGAGGCGGAGCTTGGCAAGCCGTTGGAGACCACGAACCAAACTGTGGTCACCGTCGCAATCGCCGCCGAAATCCGCGCCCACGTCAAGGACATGGACCATACCGAGCGCCAGAAGTTCATGCGCAACGCCTTCGAGCGGAAGGATGCCAAGACCTTGCAGGCAGTCCTATCCGGCCCGTCCTACCTGTCCGGCTTCGACATGGACGCCCATGACCACTACACCCGCCAGTATCACGAGATGCAGAACCCGCAGCTTGTCAGCCGTCTAGCGGCGATGAAGAAGGCCCGTGACCTGCTGGATGCCCGTGGCCCGCTCATTTGGTCGGAAGTGACGCGCGCCATCGGGTCCGATTGGCCGAAAATCCATAAGCTGAAGGCCGCTTCCAACGCCGCTCATGCCGCCCTGATCTTCAACGATCTCGCCTGATTGCAAAAAACAATTGGAGCAATGGAGGGAAAGATGAATGCGATTACTCCACCTTGGCAACAGGACGCCAGCACGACGGTCGATGCATCTGAGCCGCTGCCGGTTGCTGTCAAAGGTCGGAAAGGCTTCCTGCCGGGCCGCTCCGGAAACCCTGCGGGCAGAAAGCCCGGAACTCTTAACCACAAGACGCGGATACGCCAGCGGTTCGAGGAACAGGGCGAGGCCGTAGGAGAGGTAGTGTTGGCGGCAGCTCTGGAAGGCGATCTCAACGCCTGCGCCATGATCCTTTCGAGGACCGAGCCTCCACTTCGCCCGTCCAGCGCACCCGTCACCTTCACTTTCGATCCGTCGATGACCCTCACCGAGATGGCAGGTTCGTTGTTGGTCGCCATCTCGCGCGGCCAGATCAGCCCGGAGGTCGGCAAGGGCCTGATGTCCGCCTTGTCGGCGTTCGCTGGCATGAAGGAAATCGACGAACTGGCAACTCAGCTAGCCGAACTTAAGGCCCACCTGACCACAGGGAGGAAGGCATGAGGCGGTATCTGCCTGAGCGCGTCGTCACCTACGTGATGCCGAAACCTGCCGTGCCGGTGTCGTGGTCAGAAACCTGGCCTCGCATCACCGACACCCTGTACCTGCTCACCGGGAGGAAGCCATGAGCCTGATCCGTCTGAACTTCAACACACAGGGCCTGTGCGGCGTTTTCATGGAGGCCGGTTCCAAGAACATCGACCTCATCGAAATGTACCACGGCAGCGAATGGGATTTCTCGGTGGTGCAGGCCTTCCGCCGCAAGGCGGGCGAACCGCTGCTCGACCTGTTCAACCGGGCTGTCGCCGCCGCACAGGCGATCCAGACGGCCCACTGGCGCAAGCACGCTCACGAGCCGGTGGCGTCCATGCCCGTGCGGCTGGTGCTGGTGGACACCGACAAGGAAGCGCGTGACGCGGCGCGCGAAATGGCGGAACTGGCCAATGCCGCAGCCACCAGCCCGGACGATTTCGTTCGTCTGGCATCGTCCATCGAGCTGTCGCAAAAGCTCATGGTGCTGCCGTGGACCGGTGACGAAGGGATGTTTAACCACATGGAGGCGGCGCTGGATGCCAAGCTCGGCCCGATCCAGAAGCTGTCGCGGAAGGTGTGGGACGACATCACCGCCTTCGCCAAGAGCAAGGGCGTGCTGCAATGAAACCGACCCGTGCCCGCCGTGGCCTGATCGACCAGCTCAAGGAACGGCGTAATCCGAAGCAGCGGCATTCTGGCATGGTCATATGGCCGCTCGACGCGAGTGGTTCGGATTTTGCCCCAATGCCCCAGGCGTGGGTTGAGGCGGTGATGCCTCCCGGCGGCAAATATTTCATATTCCCGCCTATCATAGGCGTGGATGAGTGGGATGATAAGGCTGCTCTTCGACAAGCCGCGCTTGTAGCCGACGCCCGCAGCGATTTTGAGGCGTCAATTGCCGCCGAGCGTCCAGACAGCGAGGTGCCTCAGAACTGGCGGGCGCCACAGGTATATCGTTCAGGCTGACGGCCATCGAGAAAGTCCGGCGCCGGGACGGCGCGGGATGCGGAGATTAGGGCCTCCGCCGACCCATAGGAAACCGTTGGTCGTAAATCAAACGGGACCAGTTCGGACGAGGGTTGCCTCCTTGCCTTCAAGACCGAGCCTTAGCTAGAAGCCCCTGCCGATGTCATGGTCGGCAGGGGCGCTTTGCTTTTGATGCTCCCCACAGGCCCCAGCGGGGCGGCTGTAGCCGCGAAGTCGGTGCGGGTGCGGCATGGGTGGCGAAGCCGCACCAATCCCAATATTTAGAAGGGGATTTCGTCATCGAGATCGAAGTTGGCGTGCTGGACAGGCCGCGCTTCCGGCTGCTTCGCGCGTGGCGGTTCCAGCTTCTTCGGTTCGAAATGCGGTAGCTGAGTAACAGCGGCCTTATCTTGCTCGTCCTTAGCGCGTCCGACCGCTTCTTCAACCTGATTCATCAATTGGCGTATCGTGGACGCGGCCCCTCCTACATCAGCAATGGCTCCCGCGACTGCCAAAGCCAAAGTCGCAACCGCAAGGAAGTTAAGGCGCGGACCACCTAGGTCTCTCTCGAACCTGTTCAACTTGTCCAGCAAGGTGTCGATACGAGCTGGTGGTAAATCCAACTTCCGGATTTGCTCCCTCATATGAGCAATTAAAGTTAGAAGGCGATCCTTCGTGGTGCCCTGAAGTAAAATCGAAAGTTGGCTGTTTCGGTCCGCACCTTCAAGTGCCATCTGCACAGCATAAAAATCGAGCTCGTTCTGAAAATCTTCATACGCGCCATCATTCCAGTCCGACATTTTGGGAATTGTCATTTTGTCGATGGGGTCAATTTTACAGTGCTTAGCGGTGGCAACCATCGTGGCCATATAGTTCCGCCGCGCCTCCTGAACCTGACGCCACGCTCCCTCGACATCAGGAATATTTTTTATGATATCCTCAGTTCGGCTTCGACAAATTTCTTCAATCGCAACAAAACGTTGGCGAGGATCGCTAGGCACGTCTTCGATTTCGGCCTGCGTGATGAGGATAGGCATAAGTTCTGTCGCCCCGAATTGATTCGCCCGATATTAGAACACAAAGGGAACGGGCCTTCAAGGTAGTGTTAACCATTTGTGGTCATAGGCGCACAAAATGCCCTTGTAATGGCGTCGGGCTACCTATTTGCTACACGCATCTCATTGCGGCAGCTACAACGCAAACCGCGCCCTCAACATAACCATTTGAAATATAAAGAAAAAGTAGTGGTGCCTGGAGCCGGAATCGAACCAGCGACACGCGGATTTTCAATCCGCTGCTCTACCAACTGAGCTATCCAGGCCTTCGCAGGCGGGCCGTGAGCCCCGCGCGGGAGGCAGGTCTATAGGCGAGCACAAAACGCTTGGCAAGCCGGAAAGTGCAGTTTTTCAGGACTCTTCGCCGTCATGCGCCGGCAGGGCCGCCGGCTGGCCGTCCTCGTCCTCGCCGACCGCCAGTCCGCCCGAGCCGTCGATGACGTAGTCGCCCTTCAGCCAGTGGACCAGGTCGACATCGGCGCAGCGCTTCGAGCAGAACGGCGCATAGGATGGCGCGGCATTGGCGACGCTGTCGGCGGCCTCGCCATAGGGCTTGCGGCAACGGGTGCAGTAACGAAGGGTCATGCGTAAGCGGCTCGGGTGATGCGGGATGTTTCCAATCTAAGCATCGGCGCCAGCGGATCAAGGGCGCCCGTCAGCAACGGCCGCAGGATGGCGACGGCTTCGTCGCGTCCCTCCAGCACGATCGGCCGGCCGCGGTCGGCGTCGGACAGGCGCATAGCCTGCCACACCAGGGATATCGCCGCCGCCATCGGCGTGGCCGGGGACGCCGGACACGCCCGCCACGGCCGGGTAAATTCCAGCGTACCGAAGCGGCCGATGGGGGCGACGATGATGTCCGCCGCCTCGCCGCCGAATGCCTCCAGCAACCGGCGGCGCAAGGTCTCGCCGTCATGGCGCTGCCCGATCAGGTCGACCACCACCAGGCCCGCCAGGCCCGACAGGCGCAGCCGGCGTGGCAGGTCGGCGACGGCACGCTCATTGCACGCCCTGGCGAAAGCGTGCGGCGTTTGCACGCCCTGGTCACCGCCGGCATCGACGTCGCAGGCGATCAGGCCGCGTGTGGCTTCGACGCTGAGGTCGCCGCCACCGGCCAGGGGTCCCGACGGCCGGCAGGCCTGCTCGAACGCCTCATCGAGTGCGTCGCGATCCTGATCCTCAGCCACCGCCACCTCACCGAAGACGGCGCGCGCCCGCGCCAGCAAGCGGTCCTTCAGGCTCAACATCGGCGACAGGCGGCGGGGCTCGCCCTGGGCCAGGGCGACAAACCGCGCCCGCGTCCGTTTGCCGTCGCGCGCCTCGGCGACCACCTCGACCTCGACGGCCTGGCCGTCGTTGAGTTTCATCTCCTGCGGCGCATCCAGCACCGCCTCCGTGCCGTCGGCCAGGGCCAGGAAACGAACCCCGCCGGCGGTGCCGCTCAGCCGCGCCACCGAACGCGTGCCGAGAACGCCCGGTGACGGATCGTGCTCGTGGCCCTGTATATAGAGATGCGGCAGGCCGTCCGTATAGACCGCGCCGCGCGCCAGGCCGAACCGCGCTTCGTAATGCAGGGTCAGCATCGGTAGCCCGCGCCGGCCAGCAGGCACTGCGTCTCATAAAGCGGCAGGCCGACCACCGCCGGATAGCTGCCGATCAGCCTGGTGACAAAAGCCCCGGCGCGACCCTGGATGCCGTAGCCGCCAGCCTTGCCCAGGCCTTCGCCACTGGCCACATAGGCGTCTATATCGCCGGCCGGCAGCCTTTTAAACGCCAGGCGCGTTTCGACGACGCGCGACGACACCTTGCCGCCCGGCGCGACCACGGCGACGCCGGTCAGAACGCGGTGATTGCGCCCGCTCAGCAGCTTCAGGCACGCCCGCACCTCGTCGTCGGTTTCTGCCTTGGGCAGGATGCGCCGGCCGGCCGCCACCACCGTATCGGCGGCCAGCACGAAGCCTCCGCCGGCGAAGGCTTCGGCCTTGGCGACCGCCAGCCGCAGCGCCAGGGCGCGCGGCGTCTCATGGATCAGGGGAGTCTCGTCGATATCGGCGGCGGCGATGACCTCGGGCGTCACGCCGATCTGGGCCAGCAGGTCGCGGCGGCGCGGACTGGCGCTGGCGAGAATCAGCTTGGCCGGTCCCGCCACGGTCTTACTTGAAGCGATAGGTGATGCGGCCCTTGGTCAGGTCATAGGGCGTCATTTCGACCATGATGCGGTCGCCGGCCAGCACGCGGATGCGATTCTTGCGCATCTTGCCGGCGGTATGGGCGATGATTTCGTGGCCCGAATCCTCGAGCTTCACGCGGAATGTGGCGTTGGGCAGCAGTTCGACGACCACGCCCGGAAATTCCAACAGTTCTTCCTTGGCCATGCGGCTCCTCTGGGAAACGGCCCCGTTCCCCGGCGGGGACTCACAAGCTCTTGAGAGACAAGCTGCGCCCTTTATACCCAAAGCCCCGTTTCGCAAAGAGGGATTATGGATTGAGGATCGCCCGCACCTTTGTCCAGTCGTAGGTCTTCAGGATCCTGTCGAGGACGTCCTGCGGCCCCTGCAGGCTGATCTCGATGTTTTCGACGTGCGCCGTGCCGTCATTGTGCAGGTAGTTGTAGCGCAGGTAGTCGTCGACCGGCTGGAAGCGCGACGGATCGCCGAATTCGAGGACATATTCGGCCGCGCCGTTGATCTGGTGCGACGGTTCGCTGAACACGCGTGCGACGCCGGGCAGCTGGATATCGACGGGTGTCGGCGAATCACCGGCCGGCACCATGTTCTGCATGTTGTGCTCGGTGATGATCAGCAGCTGCTGCGCCTGGGGCGCGGCCGACGGCGGAGTCTGGGCCAGCTTGGTGATCTCGGCGATGATCGCCTGGCGGCGCTTGGCCGTCGTTGCCGGTGCGTACATTTCCTGGGTCAGGGCGGTCATTTTCGCCGACAGGTCGTCGACCGGCGGCTGGGTCTTGTATTCGCGGGCGATGCTGCCATCGAAGGTGAACGGCCTGTCATTGCCGCCGATGATGTCGGGATTGTCGCCGATGTCGAAGTGGTTGGGCTGGTCTTCCTGCCAGCCGCCATCGGCCGGAACCAGCTCGGCCACGACCGCGTTCATCGCCGTGCGGTAGTTGACGATCACCGCTTCCTCGCCGGCCGACGGCGAATGCACCTGGGCCGAAGCCGCGCCCGTCCACACCATGATGACCGCCATCGTCCCGCCGAGCCCATACCGCATGTTCCGCTCCTCCTCGCTGGATATGGAGAGTAGCGGACGCCCTGCGGGGCGCGCAATTGCCTAAACCGGCATAGCGGAAGCCGGCATAGCGGACAGGCAAACGCCCCCGGCGGCGGGCCAGGGGCGTTGCGGCTCAAACGATCGCGAAGATCAGAACTTTTTGACTAGGTTGAGCGACGTCGTGGTCGACGATCCCTTGTCGTGGTTGAACTCCGACTTGGTCACGTCGGCGCGCAGGGCGTAACCGCTGTTGATATGGTACTGGGCGCCGACGCCGTAATCGAAGGCCGTGCCCTGTTCCAGCTTGCCGGCGGCGGCCGGGGCCTTCAGGTCGGTATCGGACACGCCGACGCGGCCGATCAGGTCGAAACTCGGCGACACCGGAACATAGCCGACGCCATAGGCGCCCCACTTGTTGGTCAGCTTGTACTGGCCGGCCGCGGTGGTGTCGTGGTTGGTGCCGAACGCGGCCTCGCCTTCGACGCCGAAGTGCGGGGTGAATTTGGTGCCGAGGCGCAGGTTGACGCCATTGAGATTGGTATCGGTCTTGTGGTTGTCGGTGCCGGTGACGCCGATCGAACCGTAGGCGTGACCCACGTCCTGGGCGTTGGCGGTAGCGGCGACGGCGGTGAACGCCAGAGCCGAAGCGGCGGCGATAATGACCAGTTTCATGTTACGTGCTCCAAAAGATATTTATAAGCCTCTGCATTCGTTAGGAATATCGAGGCCGGCGATCGCTGTGTCGCCGTGGAGAAATGTAGGAAGGCGTCGCGGCTTCCATGGGACGTTTCCGGGGTCATTTTGAGGTATTTCACGCCAAATACGGCGAAAACGACACGGTCCGGTCGCGTATAAGGCGAACGGCGTCATAAACGCCGGATTTCCGCCCTGTTTCGGCCGCGTTGATGAATGCGCGATGACCATTCAAACGATTAGAAATATATAATAAAATCATAAGGGTGTTAATTTTTGCCGTTGAACTGGCCTTCGTCTGTCCAGTCCATTCGACGGTTAATATTCGGGCTCGCCGGTCGTGGCAGACTTCGCATAACGGCGTATTGACACCCTTCCGCCTTAACCATAACGTGCAATTTTCAGGGGAATTTTTCATGGCAATTATTACCGTTGAGCCGGGCAGCAGTGCGGCCAGCTATACATCTGGACCGGAAACGCGGGTCAATACAACAACACTTTATAACCAGCGGCTGGCTAAGGTTACCGCGCTGAGCGATGGTGGATACATCGTCGTCTGGCAAAGCTACGATGGCCCCGCACAGCCTGACGGCATCAACTATTCCTACGGTGTCTTTTTCCAGCGTTACGACGCCGTTGGCAACCCCATGGGTGGAGAGACCCTGGTCAATACCTATACAAAAGACGACCAGTACGAAGCGCAGGTAGCAGCAACCAGTGACGGCGGCTTCGTCGTTGCTTGGAAAAGCGTCGGTCAATTGGTCGCCGGGGAGAACAGCGTCTACTTTCAGCGTTACAATGCGTCAGCCAATAAGATAGGTGATGAAATTTCCGTCGCGTCGCCGCAAAGTGCATTAAGTGGCATATGTGCCTTAAGTCACGACGGCTACGCGGTCAGCTTCGCGGCGACAAATCTAAACACCTTTGTAGACAGCCTCGACGTCCAAATCTTTGATGCATCCGGAAACAAGGTGGGTTTACCGGTGGCGATCGAGCAAACCAGTTACGGCTCCGCTTCGCTCATTCCGCTTGCTGATGGCGGTTTCGCCATGTCCTGGGACAGAAAATATACTCTGGACACAACCAGCGTAAACCAGGTTGTGCTGCAACGTTTTGACTCCGCAGGCCAAACGGTGGGCCAACAGGTTGTTGTGAGCAGTGGTAACGTCTCCGACAGAATTGCGCCAGGCACCACGACGCTCGCAGATGGTGGCTTCGTCGTCGTTTGGGAAAGTGACGGAGGTCCAACCTCCAATGCCGCGGTCGACGTCCTTGCTCAGCGATTCGATGCCACGGGCCACAAGCTAGGCGCAGAAGTTCATGTCAACGCTGCCGCGGCGGCCCAGCAGATCCCGGTTGTTACGGCTTTGAGCGACGGTGGCTATGTTGTGGGTTGGACATCGCTGAGCGGTGACGCTTATACGCGACGCTTCGATGCCAGTGGCAGTGCGGTCACAGAAGATATTCTCATCAACTCACACCTCGGGTCGGGGCTGATAGACAGTATGACCGAACTGGCCAACGGCAGCTATGTCGTTGTCTGGGATAGCTACCAGCAGGATGGCTCTGAGTACGGCGTCTATCAGAAGGTTTTCTCACTCAACAGTTCCGCCGACGATAACGCCAACACTCTGACTGGCACATCCGGGCCGGATGTCCTCGACGGCAAGGGCGGCAACGACGTTATCTACGGCCTCGACGGCGACGATTTCCTTGATGGTGGCAGCGGCGCCGATACGATGTATGGGGCGGCCGGCAACGACACCTATATCTTCGACAATCTCGGCGACGTCGCCAACGACACGTCCGGCATCGACGAGGTTCGCACGCCCTTCAATTTCTACTTGCCAGGTTCGGGAATAGAGAATGTGACCCTCACGGGCACAGCCGATGCCCAGGCGTTCGGCAGCAGCGACGACAATGTGATCATCGGCAACGACAGCGCCAACTACATCGACAGCGGTTCCGGCGGCCAAGACGACCTGGGCGGTGAAGGCGGCGACGATTGGATCAATGTCGAGCCGGGTGTGATCGCGCATGTCCGCGGCGGTGATGGCGTCGATGTCTTGTGGCTGGACCGTTCGAATGAAACGCGTGATATCACCTACAACGCCGACCAGGCATCCCTTCATACCGGTGCACAGGATGAAGGCGCCCACCTTGTCGACGGCACGGTAATCAGTGGGATCGAAAACACGTTCCTGTTCACGGGTTCCGGCAACGACACCTTTATCTTCACGCCGCCGCCTCTGATGCAAAGATATAATGTGTTCGATGGCACCACCGGTCCTGCCATGGACATGCGCTGGGCGGCCGGCAGCGGCAACGATACGCTGATCATCGACTTTTCGGCGCGGACCGACGGGTTGGACTCCGGCAACGATGCAACGAACCCTGACATTTTCTGGTTGTATTCACCGCACATCGAGGACGGCGTCGTGAACGATGCCATGTCACAGTATGTCGGCGATTCCACGGGTGTTGAAAATGTTCAGATCAAGGGCGGACAAGGCGCCAACTATCTGAACGGCCGCTCCGGCGACGATATTCTGATCGGCAATGCCGGTGCGGATGTCCTGTTCGGGCAGGATGGCAACGACAACCTGCAAGGCGCCGATGGCGACGATATCCTGGCCGGTTTCGCCGGAAACGATACGCTGACCGGAGGTGACGGCTTCGATATGGCCTCCTACGAAATGGCGGCGACGGGTGTGACGGTTACGCTGGCGAAACTGGGCGTGGCACAAAATACCGTCGGCGACGGTACCGACACGCTGATTTCAATCGAAGGCCTGATTGGTTCTTCGCATGACGACACCCTGACCGGAGATGCCAACGCCAACCGTCTGGCCGGCGGCGCGGGGGACGACACGCTTTCGGGCGGTGACGGTTTCGACATTGCCTCCTATGACGGAGCGGCAACCGGCGTGACGGTCAGTCTGGCGAAATCGGGAATGGCCCAAAATACGGTGGGTGCCGGCTCGGACACCCTGATTTCGATTGAAGGCCTTTTGGGATCATCGAACAACGACATCCTGACCGGGGACGGCAACGCCAACCGTCTCGACGGTGGCGGCGGCCTTGATCAGTTGACTGGCGGCCTCGGCAACGACACCTATGTGGTTGACAATGTTGGCGATCTCGTTACCGAAACGGTGAACGGGGGCACGGATACCGTCGAGACCAGTCTCGGCAATTATGCCCTTGGCGCCAATGTCGAGAATTTGACGCTGACTGGCAGCGGTGATCTCAACGGCACCGGCAATGGTCTCGATAATGTCCTGACCGGCAACACC
>JBEHYZ010000057.1:0-11337 GCA_048497915.1 Pseudomonadota bacterium | reverse complement strand
ATTACGAATGAGGTGCTCTACCGGCTGAGCTAAAGCGGCCCGGAAACGTACGCAGGCGCTTAGGCCCGGCGGACAGGCGCGTGTCTTTACACAAGTCCCCCCGCCTTGCCAAGCGCTTTGTCGTGCCGGAAAGCTTATTCCATGGCGTTTCACCCTCGCCGGACCGATTGCGTGAGCCGCGAAGCTCACCTATGGTCGCGGTAACAAAAGATATGGCGGCGGCAAGGCTGCCGGGGCGGATGGAAACGATGAGCAGGATCAATCGGCGGACAGTGCTTGGGCTGGCGGCGGGTGCAGCAGGCGCAGGCCTGTTGTCCAGCGAGGCGACGGCGGCGGACAACGGCCTGAGCGTGCGCAATCTGCGCGTCGAGTGGCTGAGCGCGCCGGTCGGCATCGATACGCTCCGGCCGCGGTTCCGCTGGGAGATCGGTGCTGGCGCGGAGGCGCGCGATGTCCGGGCCAGGTCGGCGCGGGTGATCCTCGCCAAGACGCTTGAAGCCATTGCGGCCAGGCGCGGCGATGTCTGGGACAGCGGCGTTCTCACCGGTCGATTCACGGCCCGCCCCCCTCGCCTGCTGCCGCTGAAGTCGCATACCCCTTATTACTGGGCGGTCGCGGTCACGGATGCGTCCGGTGTGACGCGCTGGAGCGAGCCCGCTCGGTTTATCACTGGTCTGGTCGACGCCGCCGAATGGCAGGCCCAGTGGATCGCCGCGAAGCCGCCCGTCCCTGCCCCGCCACACGCGCGCGGCCAGAGCAAGCTGGTGTCGACGCCAGAACAGACGCGCCTGCCGTTGATGCGCAAGGATTTCGCTCTGGACACCGTGCCGGTGCGCGCTGTGGTTTCGGTGTCGGGGCTTGGGCAATTCGAGCTGACCGTCAACGGGCAGCCGGTGACCGACAGCGTGCTCAATCCGGGCTGGACGGCCTATGACCGGACCATTTTCTATACGACCTACGACGTGCAGAGCCTGCTCAAGCCGGGGGCGAACCGGCTGGGGGTGCGGCTCGGCAACGGCATGTACACGGTCGAAAAGATCCCCGACCGCAAGGCCAAGTTCGTCGACAGTTTCGGGCGGCCGAAGCTGATCCTGCAACTCACCCTGTTCAACGCCGACGGCACCGTGACGCGCGTGGTCACCGACGAAAGCTGGGAAACCATCGACGGGCCGATCCTCTATTCGTCGATCTTCGCCGGCGAGGATGTCGATGGGCGGTTGGAGCCGAAAGACTGGGAACTGCCTGGCGTGGCGGGCGACGACTGGCGGCCGGTGCTGCTGGCCGGAGCGCAGCCGGGGCGGTTGCGGGCGCAGACCATCCCGCCGATCCGGATGCACAGGCGCTTCGAGTCCGTGAAGGTTACCGAGCCGAAGCCGGGCGTGTTCGTCTACGATCTGGGCGAAAACTTCGCCGGGCGGCCGGAGATGGTGGTGCGCGGTCCGGCGGGCGCGAAGGTCAAGATCACACCTGCCGAGGTGTTGAGCGAGGACGGCCTGGTCTGGCAGAAGAGCTTTAACGCCGGAACGGCGGAAAAGTGGGTGCTCTATTACTACACCCTGGCCGGGACGGGCGATGAGCGCTTCGTGCCGCGCTTCAATTATAACGGCTTCCGCTACCTGCAGGTCGAAGGCGCCGCGCCGGTCGGCAAGGCGCCTCAGGGCACGCCGGAAGTCATATCGATGGCCGGGCAATTCCTCTATGCCGACCTGCCGCTGGCCGGGGATTTCGATTGCAGCGACACGCTTCTGGTTCGCACGCACCGGCTGATCGAACGGGCGGTGCTCAGCAATGCCTACAGCGTGCTGACCGACTGTCCGCACCGTGAGAAGCTGGGGTGGCTGGAGCAGACGCACCTGAACGCGCTGACGGTGTTCTATAACCGCGACGCCGCCGCCATGTACGAAAAGCTGATCGGCGACATCCGCGATACGCAAAAGCCCGACGGCATGGTGCCGGGGATCGCGCCGGAATATACCGCCTTCGTCACCGCCAAGGGCGATGAACCGGCGCGTAATTCGCCGGAATGGGGGACGGCGGTGATCCTCAGCCCGTGGGCGGCTTATCGCGAATATGGCGACCCGCAGGTGCTGGCGGACGGCTATGCGGCGATGAAGCGCTACCTCGCCTATCTGGCCAGCCGGGCGGATGGGCACATCCTCGATTTCGGGCTGGGCGACTGGTACGATGTCGGGCCGGGCAAGCTTGGGGCATCGCAGCTGACGACGCGGGCGATGAGCGCCACCGCCGTCTATTATCAGGCGTTGACGGTATTCGCGCAGGTGGTGCGGGTGTTGGGGCAGCCGGAAGCCGATGCCGTGACGGCGGAGACAACCGCCGAACAGGTCAAGGCGGCGATCAATGCGCAGTTCCTGCATCCAGAAGGCTTCTATGACCGCTCAAGCCAGACGGCCAATGCCATGGCGCTGGCGGTCGGGCTGGTGCCGGACGGGCAGCAGGCGGCGGTGCTGGCCGCGCTGGTCAAGGCGGTGCGCGACAGCCAGAACGGTGTGACAGCGGGCGATGTCGGCTTCCATTATGTCGTGCGGGCCTTGTCCGAAAACGGCCGCGACGACGTCATCCTCGACATGCTGTCGGTCACCGACCGGCCGTCCTATGGCTACCAGCTGGCCAAGGGCGAGACGGCGCTGGCGGAGTCGTGGAACGCCGATCCGACCAAGTCGCTCAACCACTTCATGCTGGGCCATGCCGAGGGCTGGCTGTTCGGCGGGCTGGCGGGGGTCCGGGTCGATTTCGCCGCGCCAGCGGAGCGGATCATCACGATAGCCCCCAAGCCGGTCGGCAAGGTCGAGTCTGCCTCGGCGGCGCACCATACCGTCTGGGGCGAGGTGCGCAGCGCATGGCGGCGGTCGGCAGGCGTTTTGGTGCTTGAAGTCGATATTCCGGCTGGCGCGCAGGCGACTATCCTCGTGCCGACATCAAAGCCCAACGACGTGCGCGAAAACGGCAAGGCCGTGACGGCCGCGCCCGGCATCCGGCGCGTGAGGGCCGTGGCGAGCGGAGTGGAAATCACCACTGGCTCAGGGCGCTACCGGTTCAGCGCGCCGTTCGAAGCGTAGAGCTTACGGCTGTGACAGCGCAACGTCGTTGGCGGCGCGATAGGTCTTTTCGCCGAGCAGCAGCGCGTTGAGGAAGCCCAGCGCCCACGACATGTGCATGACGAAGGCAGCGGGCGCCGCCAGGATGCCACAGAAGGAGTGCTTCTGGATCATGATCAGCACCGAGGTCGCCGTCAGGATCAGGCTGTACAAGGCGGGCCAGGCCAGCATGGCCAGGTTCTGAAAGATGCCAGCAGCCGCCACTGAAAAGATCAGGGCAAAGAAGTTGACCAGGACGCTCAGCTGACGCGGGCGGACCGAATGGGGATGGCGCATCAGGGTCATGGCGCGGCCCTTGCCGTATTTGAAGTACTGGGTGAACAGGTCCTTCAGCGTGCGGCGCGGGAAATATTTGATGCGCGTGCCGGCGTCGAGATAGATGCTGCCGCCGTTCTGACGGAGGCGGCTGTCCAGCTCGGCGTCCTCATTGGTGATGAAGCTCTCGTCGTAGCCGCCGACGGCCAGGAAGTCGGTCAGACGGATGGCCGCGTGATGGCCGTGATCGACGAAGCCGGAGACATTGCCGCCGCGGTGGGCCGCGCCGCCGGAGCCGACCGGCGTATCCGACACCCAGGCAATCGCCTTCTGCATGCAGGTGACGCCGACCGAATCCATCGGCACGACGACCGAGGTCGCCTTGGTCTTGCGCAGGGTGCCGATCAGGTTGGAGATGAAGTTGGTCGGGTAAAGCGAGTGGGCGTCGCAGCGCACGAGAATGTCGGCCTTGTCCTTCCAGAGCTTGGCGACTTCGTTGATGGCGGCGCTTTGAATTTTCTTGCGGTTGCGGATGAAGTGGACTTCGGAAAAGCGTTTAGACAGGCTGGTGGCGATCTCGACAGTGCGATCCGTACTGCCGCCATCAGCGATGGCGATTTCCAGGCTGCTGAACCGTGCCTTCTCATTGAGCATGGAGAGGACGAGGTCCTCAATGTGCTCTTCCTCGTTAAGCGTCGGGATGGCAACGACCACATGCATATCCGCTTCTCCTTTTAACGCAGTCCGAGGCCACTTCCCCTCAAACCAAGGCATTACGCTGCAACGCAAACTATACCGTGCAAAATGCCAAATTCCAAGCCATGCATCGATGACTATATTACAAAGGCGTGGCCACAGACCGGAATATCCCGGCTTCGAAGATTCGCGGCAAACCCGAACTTTCTGTCTGGCCGGGAGATTTGACGCGAATCATGGCCATTTCATGATCATGCCCCTAAGCCGTCCATTTTATTGAAAATATCTTTGTGACAACTTATTATTTTTTTAGTTTTTCGCCGCAATTCCGCCCTAATTAACCATGTCGGCGTGTTCGCGGGCTCCGTCACACCCATTCTCCTTTCAGGAGAATCGTCCAATACGGCAACAGCCCCTGAAGGGGCTGTTCGCATACGCAAAAATTTTGGCCTGATGATACCTTTATCAATCGGGCCGCCAGCGCGGCCGAATTAATCAGTACGACCCCGACTGTGTCAAGACCGCCGGAAAAGTCATCAACAGGATCGTCAAATAGAGCCGAACCGACTTGCGGCGGACGAAGAGGCGATCAAGCGCGACACGGCGGCGATAGGTGACGTCGTTGCGGCCCATGACCTGCCACAGGCCGGTGATGCCCGGCAGGACGGCGGCGTATTTGTCGAACGAACGGCCATACTTGGAGATCTCGGCCTGGATGATCGGGCGCGGCCCGACTAGGCTCATCTGGCCCATGATGACGTTGATGAGCTGCGGGAATTCGTCGAGCGAGGTCTTGCGGATAAACTTGCCGACCGGCGTGATGCGCGGATCGTTGCGCAGCTTATGATCGGCTTCCCACTCGGCGCGCGCTTCGGCGCTGCTGGCCAGCACCTCGGCCAGGATTTCCTGTGAGCGGACATGCATGCTGCGGAATTTCAGGCACTTGAACTCACGGCCGTTCAGACCGATGCGGGTGTGCTTGAACAGGACCGGGCCGCCATCGTGAAGCTTGATCAGAATGGCGATGACCAGAAAAACGGGCAGAAGGAAGACGACCGCCAGCAGGCTGCACAGCACGTCAATGACCCGTACGAAGCTGTCCAACGGCCGGGAAGTCGTGCGCGATGACCGACGGGCCGCGGACGGCGGCGCCAGAGTCATGTCTGCGGTTTTGGTCATTTCGTACTTCATGGCCCTACCTCTAACGCGATCGTCAATGAAGGGGGCTTCCCCCCAGACAAGACTTAAATGTTCCGGTCCCAGCCTTCGGCTTCGAACCGGTTCGTTTGCACCGCACACGCCCTCAAGACAACCGGTTCGAGCCCCTGCCGGTAATATGGGCCACTGCGGAAAATCAATCGCAGTCTTCCTTCGCGTGAATTTCATTCATCACTTGGAAAGCATAAGGCAGTTTAGCGCCATTTTTTCGCAAAGGTCCAGTGCTGCGGTGCAAAATCTTTTGGATATCATGTAAAATTCATACATTTGCTGCCGGATGCGCCCATGCCAGACCCACCCTACGGCGAAAGATCAGCCCCCTCGCCCGCAAGACGCATAAACGAAAAGCGCCGGAAGACCTGCCTTTCGGCGGATGACTTCCGGCGCTTTTTGTTACACGCTTCCGATGGTAACCCAGAAAATCTAAGGGACCACACCTAAGGAAGAAACAAGGAAGCCTCCGGCAGGCATCAAAAACCCATCAATTCAAAGTTCCGCCCACTGACGGATCAGGTTGTGATAGTGGCTGGTCAGGGCGATGACCTCGTCGCTGTCGCCCACTTGGCCGCGCAGTTTCACGATGGTCATGTCCAGATCGAACAGCATCTGGCGGCGCTGACCGTCGCGGACCATACTCTGCGTCCACAGGAAGGCCGCCAGGCGCATGCCGCGGGTCACCGGCTCGACGCGGTGGATGCTGGTGCCGGGATAAAGAATGGCGTCGCCGGCGGCCAGCTTGACCTCATGGGCGCCGTAAGTGTCTTCGACGATCAGTTCGCCGCCGTCATAGTCCTCCGGGTCGCTGAGGAAGACGGTGGTCGAGACGTCGGTGCGGACCTTTTCATGCGTCACCGGATCGGGATGGATGGCGCCGTCGACATGGTTGCCGAAGTGGCCGCCATCTTCATAGGCATTGAAACGCGGCGTCAGGATGGTCTTCGGCAGGGCGGCTGACTGGAACAGCAGGTTGCGCTCCAGGGCCGCGCGCACCTTGTCGGCCAGCGGCTGGGCCTCGGGCGCCAGGACCGGCAGCTGATAGTTCCACTTGCGCTGGGCGGCCTGGGCGCCAGTGGTGTGGCGGCCGTCGGTCCATTGCGCGGTGGCCAGCACGGCGCGGATTTCGGCCACTTCCTCGCGGCTCAGAACATTGGGGATATGCAGCATCATGGTGCGGTACTCTTTAAAGAAAGAGCGCCCCGGCGTAAACCGGAGCGCTCTGTGTCAAAAGACCTCATTCCCGGTGAGGCCTTTGTGCCCCCCAATCCCGGCCCCCTAGAACCGGACGCGCAGGCTCAGGGTCGCCGACTGCGGCTTGCCCAGCACGACGCGCGAGCCGCCGTTGTTCAACGAGGAGATATAGTCCTCGTTGGTCAGGTTGTAGACGTTGAGCTGCAGGGCCAGGCGCGGGTTGATGTCGTAGGACGCCATGCCGTTGAAGACCGTATTGGCCGGGATCTGCGGCAGGCCGTTCTGGGTCCCGATGACCGTGCCCGGATTGACGACCAGCTTCTGCTCTGCCGTGTAGGAGGCGCCGCCGCCGATGGTGAACTTCGGCGTCAGCTTGTAGGTGGTCCAGAAGGTGGCGGTCAGGTCCGGCGACCAGCGGGTCGCGGCGCCGGCCGAGTTGTTGCCCGTGGTGCCCTGGGTGATTTCGGTGTGCATGGTCTGCACGCCGGCCGACACCATCCACTTCGGATTGACCTGGCCGACCAGGCCGAATTCGAAGCCGTTGACCTCGCGCTCACCCAGCTGGATGAAGCTGCCGAGATTGGTCGGATCTTCCAGCGACAGTTCGTTCTTGGCCTTGGTGCTGTAGTAGGCGGCGGTCAGCGCCAGGTGCTTGTCGAAGAAGTCCCACTTGGTGCCGATTTCGAGGTTTTCCGTCTCAACCGGATCAAAGGCGGCGTTGGCCAGGCTGCTGGCGGTGCTCGACAGCTGGAAGTTGCTGCTGCCCGGAGGCGTCATGGCGTTGATCAGGGCGACGTAGATGCTGCCGTTTTCACGCGGCTTGTAGACGGCGCCCAGGTTCCAGCTGGCGATGGTGCCGCTGTCCTTGATCGGGGCGATGGCCGCGCCGCCGGTGGCCGGGGTGTTGTTGGTGCTGATCGTGTAGTTGTCAACGCGCAGGCCGGCGCTCAGCAGCCAGGGGCCGTGCTTGGCCGTTTCGAAGACGTAGCCCGACACCGTGGTGCTTTCGCCGTCGCTGACCGCGCCGGTCTTGTACAGGGCAGGCAGGACGATGTTGGCGTCGGGGCTGTACAGGCTGGCCGCCGGCAGGGTCGGCGCCGTGCCGCCCGGAGGCGTCGTCGACATCGTGTAGGAAATCTGTTCTTCGTTGGTGATTTCGATGCCGGTCGACAGGTCGTGCGTCCAGGCGCCGGTGTTGAAGCTGCCGACAAAGTTGGTGGCGTTGGCGAAGATCTTGTTTTCCTGGTCGACGCCTTGACGCGAGCGCGCCACGGTCCAGGTCGACGGCGCGCCGACGACTAGGCTGGCGCCCGATCCGGTGGTCGGAACCGTGACGGCGTTGATGCCGGTCAGGACGCGGTCCATCTGGTTCTGGCCGAGACGCGTCGTGTTGGTCAGGCTCCAGCCGTTGGCGAAGCTGTGTTCGATCTTCGAGGTCAGCATCGACGCTTCGACCTTCTCCAAGTCGTGCACCGAACCGTAGAAGTTGTTGCGATCGGGGCGCGGCGCCTTGTTCAGCGCGGCCTGGACCGCCGGCGTGGTGCTGGTGGAGTTGTAGCCTTCCAGACCGACAACCGGGAACCCGCCGTCCGGCACGTTGTCCTGATGGACGACCTGGGCAAAGATGAAGAAGCGGGTGTCGGTACCGAGGCCGAGGCCGTAGGCCGGCGCGATGCCCCAGCCCTTGTTCTTCACTTCATCGCGGCCCGGGACGTTGACGTCCTGCGCCATGACGTTCAGGCGGAAGCCGCTGGTGCGGCCGGTCGGCATATTGAAGTCCGCCGTGGCGCGGGCGCCGCCCTGGCTGTAGACGCTGAAGGTCGCCGAATTGCGGGCGCGGGGGAACGGCAGCTTGGAGGCCAGGTTGATGTAGCCACCCGAAGCGCCGCGGCCGGCGTCGCTGCCCGCAGGGCCCTTGGCGACTTCGATCTGCTCGATGTTGAACACGTCGCGCGACACGGCGCCGAGGTCGCGGATGCCGTCGAGATAGATCGACGACGTGGCCGAGAAGCCGCGCAGCTGGAAGGTATCGCCGGTCGAGGTGTTGCCGTTTTCACCGAGTTGCATGGTGATGCCCGGCGTGTTGCGCAGGGCGTCGGTCAGGGTGGTGGCGTTCTGGTCCTCCAGCAGTTCCTTGCTGATGACGCTCAGGGTCTGCGGCGTGTTGACCAGTTCCTCGGTCTTCTTCGGCGAAGTGACTTCGGCCTTGTAGGTGTCGTGGTGGCCACGGACGGTGACGTGGGCGGTGTGGTCGCCATCGCGATGTTCGTCATGATCGTCATGGTGCGGGGGCGGCGGCGGCGCATCAGCGGCATGGGCAATGCCGGCGGTCAGGGCGGCGGCGGCAACGACCGACAGGGCGGTCAGGTATCTGCCGGCAGGGTGCTTGCGGCTACGGATCTTACTCATCTTCTTCGTCCTTCGTGTTTTACTCGGGCCTCTTCGCGGACCCGGGGGAGGTTGCGCCCAGAGGGGCGCGCATCGTCGGCGCGAATGCGGGTTAGACGCATTCGCAGGTAATACGCTGGGGGCCTGGTGGAAACCGGGCCGGATACTCAGAATCTAGTTCGGCAAGACGTCGAAGGTTGCCGTGTAGCTGTAGCGGTTGCCGGGAACGACTTCCGTGGCTGGACCGTTGAACCCACGGCCACCGCCGGGTCCACCCGCGCCGCCGGCTCCGGGTCCGCCGGCGTTCGGAGCGCCGGCATTGCCGCCGCCCTGCCCGCCCTGCTGGCCACCTTGACCGCCCTGGCCACCGGCTTGACGGCCGCCGCCTTCACCACCGCCTTGCGGACCGGCGCCCGGTACGCGCGGCGGATAGCTGGTGCTGACCAGATATTCGCCGGCAGTCGGCCAGGTGACGGTGATTTCGCCAGCCGCGTCCGTCTTGAAATTGAGGTCCTTCAAGCCATTGCGGAAGCGGGCCCCGTCCGGAATGACCTGCACGGCCAGATCGGCCAGCGGCTTGCCGTCGAGCAGGAATTTCAGCTTGGCGGCCTCGCCAAGGAACATATCGCTCGGATGAGTCACCGGTACCATTTCCAGGCCCTTGCCGGTCGGCTGCAGCGCCGTGTCATTCGCCTTGCCGGCGGTGACGAAGGTCTCGACACGACTGCCCATGCGGCTGACCTTAAGGTCGGTCGCGTCGGCCGGCAGGGTCTTCAGTTCGTCTTCGGCGCCGCGGAAGCGCTTGATCTCGCCGTTCTGCTTGTAGCTGGCCATGACGGTCGCATTGTCGACCGTAAGGCGGTAGGTGCCCGGCTTGCTCAGTTGCAGGTCGAAGGTCGAGCGCAGATGGCCGGTCGTCGGCGCATCGGCCTTGACGGTCTGGCCATCCGGGCCGGTGATGACCAGATTGTCGAGTTTCAGCGGCATGGCGTCGAAGTCGAAGATGCCTTCGGACGTCGCGCCATCGACGGTCACCCACGGCGCGGCGCCTTCGACCTGAGTCGCCGACGGCTTCAGCCAACTGCGGAAGGCCAGCGCCTGCCCCGGCAGAATTCCGAGCAAGGCAACCCCAACCAGAAGCGACATTTTTCCAGTAAGGTTTTGGTGCTTGCGCATCTTTTTTCAGCCCGTTTCTTGCGACGATGATCGGCCCGCCGCTCAATTGTGTTTCAATAATGGTCGAAGTAACATTCTTGCAAATCGTTCGCAACTAGATTCTGCGAATGATTTGCAGTTTTATTCGCAAACGCGAGATTATGGCTTATAGGTCACAGCCACGGCGCCGAGTTCCCCTTCGCCCTTGCCTTGGACCGCAGCGGCCTTGGCGGGGTTGTAGGCGAACGGTACCTTGACCAGGTCGTGGCCGCCGCCTTCGCGCGACGCTTCGATGACGATGTTGTACTGACCGGCGGCCAGGCCCTTCAGGGCGACGGCGCCGTCGAGCGTCAGGGTCTGGCGGCCCGGGGCGCGGGTGGCGCCGGTGATGCCGGCGATCGGCACGGCGGTGTCGCGGCCGCCCTTGCGCCACCAGGTGCGCAGGTCTTTCAGGTACTTGGCGCCGCAGTCAGCCTTGCGGGCCTCGCACCACAGCAGCAGGTTACCGGCATTGGCGCCGGCCGCGTCCTCGACCCAGCCGACGACGAACGGCTTTTTGTATTCTGCGACGTTCTGTTGCGGGATCTGGATGTCAAGCACCAGCTGACCGGCGTTGGCAACCATTGGGGCGACGATCGGCGCGCCGGAGAGAAGCAGGGCGCCGCCCCAGATGAAGGAAGACTTGGTGAGCATGGAAAACCTCAGGCGTGAACAAACAGGAGATAGAGGACGATTGGCAGGGCGACGCCTGCCAGGATGAGCGGCCAGGTGATGCGGCGGTTCTTTTCGTAGAACCACAGCAGGCCGAAACCGGTGATGGCGAACAGCACGCAGGCGAAGGCCACGACATCGACGAACAGACTCCACACCGGGCCGGCGTGGCGGCCCTTGTGCAGGTCGTTGAGGATGGCGATGACGCCACGCGTCGTGCGCTCATAGGTCAGGTCGCCGCTCATGCGGTCGATGGAGACCGAGGCGTCGATGCCCGGCGTGGCGAGGTCGATGAATACTTCGTCCTCGGTGACGTCGGCGAGTTTGGTGGAGATATCGACGCCGGTTTCCTTCTGCACGGCCTGGGCGACGGCGGCCGGCAGCGGCGCCTTGTCCTTCGCCTTTTCAAGCGCGGTCAGGGCGTTTTCAGGCAGGGTCTTCTCGATGCGCGCGGTGTGCGGCTTGGCCTCGAAGCTTGAGGCGTGGTTGAGCGTGAAGCCGGTAGCGGCGAACAGCAACAGGCCGGTCAGGCAGACCGCCGAGCTGATCCAGTGCCATTGCCGGAACTGGGTGCGCCAGAAACCATTGGGAAGCTTGAATTGCGACATGA
>JBEHYZ010000056.1:0-12158 GCA_048497915.1 Pseudomonadota bacterium | reverse complement strand
GAAGGCGGGTGATCGAAGTGCTCGGAGAACAAGTGGGTTTTTGGTCCTTCGTCCCCAAGACTTTGCCTATATCCAATAAAAAGCCCCACCCCAAAGAGGGACGAGGGCTCTTTTATTGGATTTAAGATAAGGTTTTGTGGGTCACGGACCCCACGCCCCATCGTTTCCGTGCGCTATGACACCGTCCGCTTCACGTCCGCGCCGTTACGCGGATGGTGGAAGAAGGTGTCCCGGTAAGTGCCGCTCTTCAGAAAGCTGTGGCTGCCCGTTATCAAGCCGATCGGCGAGTTATAGTCGTATTGGACTTCGGTCATGATCAGGCTTTCGCCTTCCGGCAACTGTGTGGTCGTAATCGTGGTTATTACCGTCACACCATCGGTATAGTCGGTCCAGTTGTTCGGCTCGCACCACTGTACGGTCGCCTTGCCCGAGACCATCTTCACGTCACTGACCCGCATCTTGAGGCTGGTCCCGGTCGGAAACGGGTCCATCATGCTGGCGGCAATCGCCCACAGGTCGGTGATGTTGGCGTTGGTCAGGGTTTCCGACTGGGCCGCCAGGTCACCGATGGTCGCCGCCAGGTGGGACGCCCGGCGCGAGGCCATCATGCCCAAGGTCAACTCGGCCAGGCCGAGATAGGCCGCGATCAGGATCGGCGCCACCAGCGCGAATTCCACGGCCGAAATGCCGCGGCAATCACGCGCAAAGCTCCGAAGGCGGAAAAGGTCGGCAAGTCTGCGTAACATCAGAAGGGCTCGTTCCGGAAAACAACCTTGGAGGAAATGACAACGTCCTTGTTGGCCAGCGTCGTCATGCCGGCGCTCAGCAGAGGCGTGAACATCGGCCACTCAAAATAGGCGCGCACCAGCTGAATCTTGGAACCGCCGCCGATCGTGTAGGTCATGTTGGCGCTGGACAGCTTGTTATCCTTGATTGTGTCGTCGTCGTTGGTCTTGACCTTGGCGAAGCTGTCGAAGGTCTGGACGTCGACCATCATGTTGGCGTTGCAGACATCGACCATCCAGCCCATCTTGCCGCAAATCTTCTGGCGGAAAGAAATCTTGTCCGAATTCATCTGGGTGGTGATGCCGGTGCGGATTTCACGCGCCGCCAGATCGGTCGCATTGTCGAGCGTCACCGTGATCAACACGACGAAGGCCAGCTCGAAACAACCGAAGATAAGCAAAAGCAAAGGCGCAGCAATCAGGGCAAATTCCACGGCCGCGCTGCCATTGCGATCTCGCATGCATCGCAAGAACCGTGATCGTCGCAATGGCGTTTTCCCCAGAACCCGGGCGAAGCTGGCCAGCATGTCGCGCACCCCATAATATAATGTGTGCGAGACTACAGGTTTTGGGTCAATAGTCCGTTAAAGGCCACTACCTTTTACAGTAGTTTACTTTACTTGATCGGCAAAGCCATTGGAATGGACGGCGTCAATGCCGGCGGCGCCGAAGTCGCCGGCGCGTTTCCGCTGTCTCCGGTCGCTTCCGCGACGCAGATATTCGAGCAGACCATGACGGACGACTTGGTGCCCTTATAAACAGTGACACCGCCCTTTTGCGCCGACGTCACGACGACCTCAGCGTCATAGAGCGCGCGACCGTCGCGGCCGGTGACCGTTACGGCGCTGCTGCCGAAGCCCTTGCCCATTATATATATGGTGTGCGAGTCGACGACGTCGACGTCGGCGATTTCCGGATTGCCGACGATTACCGAACCCGCGGGCGCCGACAGCGAAATCCGCACGACATGGTTCTTCTCGATTATCGTGCGCCCGCCCGCCGCATACGCCGAAACGGCCATCAGGGAAAGCGCGCCGGCCAGGGCCAGGATCGGTTTCAGTCTGTTTGTCATGGTCCGCATGTCGTTTGCTCTTCGTCCAGTGATCTCAAGCCGCTTGGCTTTGGGGGCCACCCAATGCCTTCACCATCGACCCTATGGGCGCACAGATGAGGGCCGCGTTAGGAAAGAAGGTAAATAACAAATCTTTAAAATTGCTAAACGCAATACTAACGGGAAATTTTCAGTTTTAATTCAATGAAAATTGTCCTTAATATAGATTTACCTTAATGGAAATTTATATTTAGTTTGAATTAACCAAAGAATATTTTTATTTTTTCTCGTTATTTACTTGTATTTAATCATAGCTGTGTAAATTCGATTTGTGTTCGGGAGCAAGTGAGCCAAGTCTCTGTCCGCCCGATACGAGAATTGTATCACTTTGCTTTAAATCATCTATCAGGAGCCTCACATGACCAAGTTCTTCAACAGCTTTGCTAAAAACGAATCCGGCGCCACCGCTATCGAATACGGCCTGATCGCCGCTCTGATCGCCGTCGCCCTGATCACCATCCTGACCACGCTGGGCACCAACCTGAACAAGACGTTCGACTCGGTTGCTGGCGCCGTCAACTAATAAGACAAAGGCGAAGGCCGGGACTTCCAGATCCCCCGGCCAAGTCCGAAAACAGATGGCCGCGGGGATCACATCTCCGCGGCCATTTTTTTGAGTATTGCTTTTTCACCGGGAGGCCATAAAGGCCCATGCTGAAACGCTTTTTCGCTGACGAACGCGGTGCCACGGCGATCGAATATGCCCTGATCACGGGCATGATCTTTCTCGCCATCGTCACCGTGCTCTATACTTACGGCGATTCCATGCACGGCATGTACGACCGGATCGGCACCTCGGTTGACGGCGCCACCCACTGAACAAGCGCCAATAAGCCTTCCTTAAGGATAATCGGCTAGGCCTCGGGTAGACTTCTGCCGCAAGGACCGCCAAGGAATCGCCCCGTGTCGCTGATCCCCCTTCTCTTCGCGCTCGCCTATCCGCTCTGCCTGATCTGGGCCGCGAAGACCGACATCTTTACAATGACTATATCCAATCGGCTGACCATTGGGCTGGCCGTGGCGTTTCTGCCGGTCGGGCTGATGGTAAATCTGAGCCTGGCGCAGTGGGGCATTCATCTGGGCCTCGGCTTTGCCGGCCTCATCGCCGGCATGATCCTGTTTGCCCTGCGCTTTATGGGCGGAGGCGACGCCAAGCTGATCGCGGCCGCCTGCCTGTGGCTTGGCCCGAATGGCTGTCTGGCCTTCGTTGTTTATACGGCCCTGGCCGGCGGCGCCCTGACGCTCGGCCTCCTGGCGGCACGCAAGTACGGCGCGGTCTATGCCGGCATGCTGCCGAGTGTCCTGAGCCGCCATCTCGAACCGGCCGGCGATATACCTTATGGCGTCGCCATCGCTGCGGGCGGTCTGCTGGCCATTTCGCAGAGCGACCTGCTTCCGCTGCTTATTTAGTTGGGCTTTCCAGACGCCGTAAGAGACGTTTGATTTTAAGACAACAAAAACCCAGCCGTTTAAGCAAAAAATCACATCTGTTTACGAAAATGAACGCTGCGGCAGTTTCTTTAGTCTAAAGTTAACCAACCTTAAGCCAACATCGCCGCACTCCACTCGTCATCCGGCCCG
The DNA here is from genome assembly GCA_048497915.1 of Pseudomonadota bacterium. Taxonomy (GTDB): domain Bacteria; phylum Pseudomonadota; class Alphaproteobacteria; order Caulobacterales; family Caulobacteraceae; genus Asticcacaulis. Next base: position 8,681 of record JBEHYZ010000056.1, on the reverse strand, counting down.
GCACTTCCATAAACAAAGCCCGGCTGCTCTCAGGGGAACTGCGTGCATGAAGACGTCCCGATACGTCGTAATCGGCATTGCGGCGCTTGCCGCTATCCTTCTGGCCTTCATGGTCCGCACTGTCCTTACGCCCAAGCCCGCCGCCACGCCTGTCGCCGCACAGACCGCCCCCGCCGCCCAGCCGACCATCCGCGTCCTGGTGGCGTCGCGCAATATCAAGGCCGGCGAGCACCTGGGTGAGTCGGACCTGAACTGGGTTGACTGGCCCGCCAACCTTGTCAACGACGCCTATGTCACCGACGGGCCGACGGGCACGAAGACTGCCGAAGCCGCTGACGCCAGCAAGGCCGCGCCGGCCGGTTCCGAAGACGCCAGGACCAATGCCGTCAAGACGGAGGCCGCCAAGGCTGACGTCAAGAAAGCCAAGAACGAAGTCGAAAAGGCCGGCGCCAAGGCCGGTCAGATCGCCGGCGACCTGATGGGCGCGTCGGCCAAGACCGCCTATGTCGGCGGCGTGGCCCGCGAGGACATCCTCGCCAACGAGCCGATCATCGCCACCAAGATCGTCCGCGCCGACGAAGGCGGCTTCATGGCCGTGATGCTCAACCCCGGCATGCGCGCCGTCGCCGTGCCGGTCAGCGTCGACAACACGGCCGGCGGCTTTATCCTGCCCGGTGACCGCGTCGACATCCTGGTTACCCACCAGGGCCAGTCGTCCGGCGGCACCGCGCTCGAAAGCGTCGAGCCGGTCCTGCGCAATATCCGTGTGCTGGCCATCGATCAGCAGGTGCAGATGGAAAAGGACAAGCAGAGCGTCATCGGCGCGACCGCAACCCTCGAAGTCGCACCCACCGACGGTCAGGCCCTGACCCTGGCCAAGGCCTCGGGCACGCTCTCCCTGATGTTGCGCTCCTATGCCGACACCGCGGGGCCGACCGGTCTGGTCAACGCCCAGGCCGGCAGCGGCAACAACAGTGTCCGCGTCTTCCGCAACGGTCAGTCCTCCGAGGTCCTGGTATCACGATGAATCCGTCCCAGAAGAACTCCCGCCAGAAGAACTCACCCATGAGCTTCAAACGCCCCCGCACCCTCGCTTGCATAAGCGCCGCCGCAATTCTCATTGCGGCCTTCGGCGCGCAGGCCGCGCCCGTAAATACCGCCAAGTCCGCCGCTCCGGCACGGTCTTCGGGCCTTAAGGTTACCACACAGACTTCGCCGGAACAGGTCAAGGTGCTGAACCTGCCCAAGGGCCGGTCCGCGGTCATCGACCTGCCGGTCGATGCCGCCGACGTCTTCGTCTCCAATCCGGCGGTTGCCGACGCCGTGCTGCGCACGCCGCGCCGCATCTTCGTGCTTGGCGTCGACGCCGGGCAATCGGATGCCATTTTCTTCGACGGCATGGGCCGTCAGATTCTCAACCTGTCGATCCGCGTCGATGCGCCGACGGACCAGCTGGCCGACACGGTCAAGCGCCTGTTCCCCAATTCCAAGGTCGAAGTGCAGAGCCTCAACGGCCGGGTGGTGTTGAGCGGTCTGGCGACCAGCGCCGGCGAGGCCGACCAGATCCTGCGTGTGGCTCAAGGCTTCGTCAAGGACCCGGGGGACGTCGTCAATGTGATGAGCATCGCCGGCAAAGACCAGGTGACGCTGAAAGTGCGCATCGTCGAAGTCGAGCGCACGATGATCAAGCAGCTCGGCCTGTCGACCGACATCACCTACAATTACGGCACCCGCGCCTATTCATTCAGCCGCGACAATTCGTTCGGCAGCAGCGGCGCCTTCCTCGGCACCAAAGGCAACTGCTACACCCAGGTGGGCGCCGCCAAGCTCGACGGCACCAACACCACGACCACCAACACCCCCACGCCGAGCGGCAATATCCAGAATGTGGTGACAAATACGGGGTCGCAAACCTTTGGGACGAACAACAAGACCTGTATTGACGCCTTCGAACGCGCGGGCCTGGCGCGGACCCTGGCCGAGCCGAACCTGACGACGGTTTCGGGCGAGTCGGCCAAGTTCCTGGCCGGCGGTGAGTTCCCTGTGCCGGTGGCCCAGGACAACCAGGGCCGGATCACGGTCGAATTCAAGTCTTTCGGTGTCGGCCTCGGCTTCACACCGGTGGTCCTGAGCAGCGGCCGCATCTCGATGAAGCTGTCGACCGAAGTGTCGGAACTGACCAATACCGGGGCGTTTGCCCTCAGCTCCAACTTCACCATCCCGGCCCTCAACGTCCGTCGCGTCGAATCGACGGTCGAAATGCAGTCCGGTTCGTCGCTGATGATCGCCGGCCTGTTGCAGACCAAGTTCAAGAACACGATCGACAGCCTGCCCGGCCTGACCAGCCTGCCGGTGCTGGGCGCGCTGTTCCGTTCGCGCGACTTCCTCAATGACGAGACCGAACTGGTCGTGCTGGTCACGCCGTACATCGTCTCGCCGACCAATCCTGACCAGATGCAGACGCCGGCTGACCACCTGCAGGCCCCGAACGACATGAATTCGGTCTTCATGGGCCAGCTCAACAAGGTCGTCAAAGCCAAGAACGGCGATGTCGCGCCGGCTCCGGCTGGATCCGCGCCGTACCAGGCCCCCATCGGCTATGTGATCGAATAGGAAGACAGACATGACCCCGTTTATTCGTTCCTCTGTCCCCGTTCTTGGCGCCCCCATTCTTGGCGCCCTCGCCCTGACCGCGCTCCTGTCAGGCTGCGCCACCTCCTCATCGAAGCAGGAGATCGCCAAGGCGCCCGAGCCTATCCTGCCAACGGAACAGTACCCGCTGCGTGCCGAGGCCATGGTCAACAGCGTCAACCTGCGCATCAAGGGCGGTTTTTCCGACAACCAGCGCCGGGCGCTCGACCAGGTGGCGCAGAAGGCCAGCTGGATTCAGGGCGATCCGGTCGATGTCGAGATCGTCACCGCCAATGATCCCTCCGCGGTCGAGGCCGGTCAGCGTGTCGGCACCTATTTGCTGACGCACGACGTCTCCAGCGCCTCCCTGAGCCAGCGCGGCCAGGACAGTCAGCCGGCCGACATCGTCACGGTGAACATGATCTATTACCGGGCGCACATCGACCGGTGCAATCCCGAGTGGGAAAACCTGGCTCAGACTGCCAGCAACAAGCCGTACAAGAACTTCGGCTGTGTCGTCACCGCCAACCTGGCCGCCCAGATCGCCGATCCGCGCGATCTCAGCCACCCCGCCACCGCCACGCCACCTGATGCCGCCCGACGCGCCGACGTCATGCAGAAATACCGAGCCGGCCAGATCACGTCATCGGCAACCGATGACCAGAGCAAGGGCACCATTTCCGATGCGATTAAGTGAGACGCGACATGCCTAATCCGGCCTCCAACAACCACATCGATCCTTTCGACAGCTTTGATGATCTCGACGACGAGTTCGTGACGGATTTCAAGCCTCAGCCGAGCCCCGCGCCGGGCGCCGGAGCCACGCCCGACGTGTCGATCGACACGCCCTATGACGACGTGCCGCTGTCGCGCGACCCGTTCGCTGACGATGACGATTTCGGTGACACGCTGGAACCCGATCCGGCCACTCAGCGCCAGGCCCTGGCCGCCGCCGCGCCCGCCCCGCAGGCAACGGTCGCGCCTTCCTTCGCCGACGCCGCTTTCACGCCGCCGACGCCCACCATCGACCCGTTCGCCAGCGACAGCACCCCGGCCCTGTCACTGGGTGGCGACGACGATATCGGCACCATCTCGATCCCGCGCATCGCCATCCATTTCTTCCCGGACTCGGAAGAAAGCCTGCAGGCCTGCGACACGGCGGCGCTCGACCGCCGCATGACCCGGGCCCAGTGCCAGGTCAAGCGCGGCGGTATCATGGAAGCCATCGACACCTACCAGCATGAACCGACCCCGTCCCTGCTGTTCGTCGAAAGCAAGGCCCGCGGGTCGGACCTGCTCGAGCAGCTGGGCCGCCTGGCCGAGGTCTGCGACGCGCAGACCAAGGTAGTGGTCATCGGCGCCCACAACGACATCTCGCTGTACCGCGAGCTGATCCGCCAGGGCGTATCCGAATACATGGTCTCGCCGGTGCAGCCGCTGGGCCTGATCAAGACAATCGGCGGGCTGTTCAATGACCCTGACACGCCGTTCGTCGGCCGCGCCATCGCCTTTGTCGGCGCACGCGGCGGCGCCGGATCGTCGTCGATCGCACACAACTTCGCCTATAACCTGTCGATGCAGATGCAGGCGAACACGGTCATCGTCGACTACGACCTGCCCTTCGGCACGGCCGGGCTCGACTTCAACCAGGACCCGCTGCAGGGCATGGCCGACGCGCTGAACGAGCCGGATCGTCTCGATTCGGTGCTGCTCGACCGCATGCTGGCCAAGTGCGGCGAGCGCCTGTCGCTGTTCTCCGCTCCGGCCGCGCTCGATCAGGACTATGTGACCGACGCCGAGGCCTATGAGGAAGTGACGCGCAAGATCCGTTCGGCGGCGCCGTTCATCGTCATGGACCTGCCGCACGTCTGGACGCCGTGGCTGAAGCGCAACCTGATCACCGCCGACGACGTGGTGATCGTGGCAACGCCCGACCTGGCTTCCCTGCGCAACGCCAAGAACATCATCGACCTGCTGAAGACCACCCGACCTAACGATCAGGCGCCGCGTCTGGTGATCAACCAGACGGAAATGCCGGGCCGTCCGGAAATCCCGGTCAAGGACTTCACCGCTGCGCTGGGCATCGAGCCGTGCGCCCTGATCCCGTTCGACGCCAAGCTGTTCGGCACCGCCTCCAACAACGGCCAGATGATCGCCGAAGTCGGCGGCGGGTCGAAGGTGGCGGACGGTCTGAATGCGCTGACGGCGGCTGTCACCGGCCGTGCCCCTGTCGAAATCAAGGCCAAGAAGTCATTCCTGGCTGGCCTCCTTTCCAAGAAGTGAGCTGATCCCCCGTGTTTGGCAAACGTCCGGCAGATCCCGATAAACGCCCGCAGGCTCCTGCTCCCGCCGCTCCGTCGGCAGGCGCCTCGGCAGCCCATGCCGCACGCGACGCCATGGCGTCGCCGGCCGCCAAGCCCCAGGCGCTCAGCCAGCCGTCCGGCCAGATCCCCGGCGCCCCGCCGCCTGCCGGCGATGCCGCCGAGATCGCCACCCGCCCGCAAAAGAGCGACCTGGCCGACAGCAAGATCGGCGACGGTCCACGCGTTGCCCTGCCCGAACTGAGCACCGAAAAGCGCGTCGGCACCGGTTCCGTCGACAAGGCCGCCACCAGTGACAAAGCGGCCGCCGCCAAACCGAAACTGGCCGCCGGTCTCGAGCAGATGAGCAAGGCGCACGCCGTCACCGAGATCGTGCGCGAGCAGTCTGACTATTATCACGCCACCAAGACGGCGATCTTCAACGCCCTGCTCAACACTATCGACCTCTCGCAGCTCGCCCAGCTCAATCACCAGGCGGCGGCCGAGGAAATCCGCGATATCGTCGCCGAACTGGTGGCGATCAAGAACGTGTCGATGTCGGTGTCCGAACAGGACAACCTGGTTCAGGACATCATCAACGACGTCCTCGGCTACGGGCCGCTGGAACCGCTGCTGGCGCGCGACGACATCGCCGATATCATGGTCAACGGCGCCCACCGCGTCTTCATCGAAGTCGGCGGCAAGGTGCAGCTCACGAACGTGCGCTTCCGCGACAACCAGCAGCTGATGAACATCTGTCAGCGCATCGTGTCCCAGGTCGGCCGCCGCGTCGACGAAGCCTCGCCGATCTGCGACGCCCGTCTGCCGGACGGGTCGCGGGTCAACGTCATCGCGCCGCCGCTGGCGCTGGACGGCCCGACCCTGACCATCCGGAAGTTCAAGAAGGACAAGCTGACCATGCGCAACCTGGTGGAGTTCGGCTCCATCAGCCCGGAAGGGGCGCGCGTGCTCGGCGTCATCGGTGCCTCGCGCTGTAACGTGCTGATCTCCGGCGGTACCGGTTCGGGCAAGACCACCTTGCTCAACACCATGACGGCCTTCATCGATCCGACCGAGCGGGTCGTGACCTGCGAAGACGCCGCCGAACTGCAACTGCAGCAGCCGCACGTGGTGCGCCTTGAAACCCGGCCGCCGAACCTGGAAGGCCAGGGCTCGATCACCATGCGCGACCTGGTCAAGAACTGTCTGCGGATGCGTCCCGAACGCATCATCGTCGGTGAAGTCCGGGGCCCGGAGGCGTTCGACCTTCTCCAGGCCATGAACACCGGCCACGACGGCTCGATGGGCACGCTGCACGCCAACTCGCCGCGCGAAGCCGTGTCGCGTCTCGAATCGATGATCACCATGGGTGGCTACGGCCTCCCCAGCCGCACCATCCGCGAGATGATCGTCGGCTCGATCGACCTGGTCATCCAGGCCGCCCGTCTGCGCGACGGTTCGCGCCGCATCACCCACGTCACCGAAGTGCTGGGGCTGGAAGGCGACGTCATCGTCACCCAGGACCTGTTCCTCTACGAAATCGAGGGCGAGGACAAGAACGGCAAGATCATCGGCCGCCACCGCTCAACCGGCATCGGCCGTCCGCGTTTCTGGGACCGCGCCAAATATTACGGCCTTGAGCGCGAATTGGCCGAGGCCCTCGATGCGAGTGAATAGTTTCTCATGCTGATGATCATCGCCATTGCCGTACTGGGCTTCATTCTGATCGCCAGCATCGGCTTCGTCGTTACCGGCGGCAGTGGTTCCTCACCGGCCCTGGCCAAGCGCACGCAGTCGATCGGCATGGGCACGTCCAGCCGCGCCAAGCGTCAGAAGGCGGCTGCCAAGACGCCGGAAGACCGCCGCAAGCAGATCACCGAGCAACTCAAGGAAGCCGAGAAGCGCGAGCGCAAGGCGCGCCTGACGCTGAAGGCGCGTATGATGCACGCGGGCCTGGCACCCAACACCACGCAATTCCTGATCTACAGTGTCGTCCTTGGTGTGGTGGCCGCCATTGTGCCGTTTTTCCTGCTGAAGCTGGACATGCTGATCAAGCTGGCCGTGTGCGCCGGGGCGGGTTTCGCTGCCGGTTACGGCGCGCCGCGCTGGGTCCTGAGCTTCATGGCCGGCGGCCGCCAGAAGAAGTTCACCGAAGAATTCCCCAACGCCATGGACATCATCGTCCGCGGCATCAAGTCCGGCCTGCCGGTGAACGACTGCCTCAAGATCATCGCCAAGGAAAGCCCGGCGCCGCTGGGGCCTGAATTCCAGCGCGCGGTCGAAAACGTCGGGGTCGGCATGTCGCTCGACCAGGCGCTCGACAAGATGAGCGAGAATATTCCGACGCACGAGCTGCGCTTCCTCGCCATCGTCATCGCCATCCAGGCCAAGACCGGCGGTAACCTGGCGGAAGCGCTGGGCAACCTGTCGAACGTGCTGCGCGCCCGCAAGATGATGCGCGAAAAGGTCAAGGCGATGTCGTCCGAAGCCATCGCCTCGGCCGGCATCATCGGCTCGCTGCCGCCCGGCGTCGGCGTGATGATCTCGCTCAGCCGGCCGGATTACCTGGCGCCCATGTTCAGCGATCCGCGCGGCCAGCTGATGCTGCTGGGCGGCGTCGTGTGGATGGTCCTCGGTATCCTGTCGATGCGCAAAATGATCAATTTCAAGATGTAAGGCGCTGTTCGTGACCGATTTCGCCGCATTCATCATGACGCCGTCCAGCCTGATCGCAGGCGGAGTGGCGCTGCTCGTCTTCTTCGCCGTCATCACCCTGATGAAGGGCATGGTGGTGGACGAACAACTGGAAAAGCGCATGAAGGCCGTCGGCCAGCGCCGCGAGGAACTGCGCCGCGCCGCCCGCCAGAACGCTGCTCAGGGCGGCGCCAACCCTTCGATCCGTCAGCAGGACACCGGCCCCTACCGCGCCATCGTCGAGAAGCTGAACCTCAAGACACTGCTCGAAGACCCGAAGGTGGTCGAGAAGCTGGCCATGGCGGGCTATCGCGGTCCGAAGCCGATATCGACCTTCTACTTCTTCCGCTTCGCCATGCCGTTCGTCCTGGGCGTCATCGCCGCCTTCTACACGTTCGTGCTGAATGTCGGCCACTATCATTTCCAGATGAAGATGCTGATCACGGTCGGCGGTTTCGTCGCCGGCTATTACGCACCGAATCTGTACATCTCCAACCGGGCTTCCAAGCGCCGTGACTCGATCGTCATGGCCTTTCCCGACGCGCTCGACCTGATGCTGATCTGTGTCGAAGCCGGTATGTCGATCGAAGGCGCGCTGAACAAGGTGTCGGTCGAAATGGGGGCGAGCTCGATCGAGCTGGCCGAGGAATTGTCGCTGCTGGTGGCCGAGTTGAGCTACCTGCCCGAACGCCGCATGGCCTACGAAGGCCTGGCCCGGCGCACCAACCATGCCGGTATCAAGGCCGTGTGTACGGCCATGATCCAGGCGGAAAAGTACGGTACGCCGCTGGGCACCGCCCTGCGCGTCATGGCCAAGGAAAACCGTGAGCTGCGTCTGTCGGCGGCGGAAAAGAAGGCTGCCGCCCTGCCGGCGCAGCTGACCGTGCCGATGATCGTTTTCTTCCTGCCCGTGCTGTTCCTGGTTATTCTGGGGCCAGTCGCCCTGCGTATCGGCGACATGCAGAAAAAAGATCACGCCGCGCCGGTGATTAACAGCAATCCGACAAAAGCGAAGGACGGTTAGTCCATTGTTCTGGTTAACAAAATTACAGCGCC
>JBEHYZ010000055.1:0-14279 GCA_048497915.1 Pseudomonadota bacterium | reverse complement strand
TACTTCAACTCGACCCACGGCGCCCGTAAGGGTCTGGCCGACACCGCGCTGAAGACCGCCAACTCCGGTTACCTGACCCGCCGCCTCGTCGACGTGGCCCAGGACTGCATCATCATGGAAGAAGACTGCGGCACGACCCGGGGCATCACGCTCAAGGCCGTTGTCGAAGGCGGCGACGTCCTCGTCTCGCTGGGTCTGCGCGTCCTCGGCCGCACCACGGCCGAAGACATCAAGGACACGGCGTCGGGCGAAGTCGTGGTCGAAGCCGACACCTATATCGACGAAAACGTCGTCGAGCAGATCGAAGCTTCGGGCGTCCAGTCGGTCAAGGTCCGTTCGGTCCTGACCTGCGAGGCCGACCTCGGCACCTGCGCGGCCTGCTATGGCCGTGACCTGGCCCGCGGTACCCGCGTCAACATGGGCGAAGCCGTCGGTGTCATCGCGGCGCAGTCGATCGGCGAGCCGGGCACCCAGCTCACCATGCGGACCTTCCACATCGGCGGTACCGCCCAGGTGGCCGAGCAGTCGTTCTACGAAACGACCTCGGACGGCACGGTGAAGATCTCGAACGGCAACACCGTCAAGGGCTCGCATGGCGACCTGATCTCCATGTCGCGGAACCTGACCCTGACCATCCACCACGACGGCAAGGACCGTGAGACCTACAAGGTCGGCTACGGTTCGCGCCTGAAGGTGACGGACGGCGCGACGGTCAAGAAGGGCCAGCGCCTGGCCGAGTGGGACCCGTACACCACCCCGATCATCACCGAAGTCGGCGGCAAGGTGCGCTACGAAGACCTGACCGACGGCATGTCGGTGCGGGAAGAAACCGACGACGCCACCGGCATCACGCAGCGCGTGGTCGTCGACTGGCGGGGTGGCTCGAAGTCGTCGGACGTCCGTCCGGCCATGGGCATCACCGACGAAGCCGGCGCCTACAAGAAGCTGACTTCGGGTGCCGACAGCCGCTACATGCTGCCGGTCGGGGCCATCCTGTCGGTCGGCAACGGCGACGAGGTCAAGCCGGGCGACATCCTGGCGCGTATCCCGACCGAAGGCGCCAAGACCCGCGACATCACCGGCGGTCTGCCGCGCGTCGCCGAACTGTTCGAAGCCCGTCGTCCGAAGGACTGCGCCGTCATCGCCGAAATGGATGGCCGTGTTGAATTTGGTCGCGACTACAAGAACAAGCGCCGCATCAAGATCACGCCGGAGGACGGTTCGGAGCCGGTCGAGTTCCTGATCCCGAAGGGCAAGCATATCTCCGTCCACGACGGCGATATTATCTCCAAGGGCGACTACATCATCGACGGCAACCCGGATCCGCACGATATCCTGCGTATCCAGGGCGTCGAGGCGCTGGCCGAATACCTGGTCAACGAAATCCAGGAAGTCTATCGCCTGCAAGGCGTGCCGATCAACGACAAGCATATTGAAGTGATCGTGCGCCAGATGCTGCAGAAGGTCGAAATCCTCGACGCCGGCGACACCGGCCTGATCAAGGGCGACCATCTCGACAAGGCTGAAGTCGATGTCGACAACGCCAAGACCGAAAAGCGCGGCGGCCGTCCGGCCCTGACGCAACCGGTCCTGCTCGGCATCACCAAGGCGTCGCTGCAAACCAAGTCGTTCATCTCGGCGGCTTCGTTCCAGGAAACGACCCGCGTGCTGACCGAAGCGTCTGTCCAGGGCAAGATCGACACGCTCGACGGTCTGAAGGAAAACGTCATCGTCGGCCGCCTGATCCCGGCCGGTACCGGCGCGTACCTCCGCAGCCTGCAACGCGTGGCCATGAAGCGCGACGAGCAACTGTCGCATCAGCGCGAAGAGGCCATGGAGCCGCTTCCCGCCGAAGTCCTGCTCGAAGGTCCTGTCGCCGGCGAGTAATCGCTGCGGTCTATGGCAAATCAAAAGCCCTCCGGTTTCGACCGGAGGGCTTTTTTGTCGTTGAAATGATGCCGTGCGATTAAACCGCGCGGCCGGCCACCCAGCCCGACGCCCACGCCCATTGGAAGTTATAGCCGCCGAGCCAACCCGTGACATCGACGCATTCGCCAATGAAATAAAGGCCCGGGCAGAAGCGGCTTTCCATGGTCTGCGATGACAGGCCGTCCGTATCGATGCCACCGACCGTGACTTCGGCCGTACGATAGCCTTCGGTGCCCATCGGCACCAGACTCCAGCGATTGATCGCATCGGCGACGCGCGTCAGGCTTGCGTTTGGCAAGTCGGCAATGTGGCTTTCCATCTGCAAGCCGTATGACTCCAATACCCGCTCGACCAGCCGCTTCGGCAACAGCCCGCTCAAAACCGTGCCCAGCGTGTTCTTGCCGCGGTACTTCTTCTTGTCGAGCAGTTCGGCCATGACGTCGAAGCCAGGCAGCAGGTCGATCTCGACGGTTTCGCCCAGTTGCCAGTAGCTCGACGCCTGCAACACCGCCGGGCCCGACAGGCCGCGATGGGTAAACAGAAACCCGTCCGTAAAGGACGTCCTGCCCGCGCGCACGCGTGCGGTCACACCGACTCCCGGTAAACCTTCATGCGCCGCCAGTTTGTCCGGCCCGAGCGTAAACGGCACCAGACCGGCGCGCGTCTCAACGATCGAATGGCCGAACTGCCGGGCCAGATCATAGGCGAAAGGCGTCGCGCCCATCTTCGGGATCGACAACCCGCCCGTCGCCACCACCAATTTGGCGCAGATCATCGGACCTTGCGACGTCTCCAGCCTGAAACCGTCGCCATCATGCTCCACTGATTGAATACCGGTATTCAGCCATAACGACCCGCCGGCGCTTTTCAGATCGTCGAGCAGCATGTCGATAATGTCCTGCGCGCCGCGTTCGCAGAACAACTGGCCTTCGGTCTTCTCATAATAGGGAATGTCGCGCGCCACGACGCGATCGAGGAAATCCCACGGCGTGAACCGCTTCAGCGCCGAGATGCAGAACTTCGGATTCTGCGACAGGTAGTTTTTTGGCATCGCCTGCAAATGGGTGAAGTTGCATTTGCCGCCGCCGGAAATACGGATCTTCTCGGCGGGCTTGGCGGCGTGATCAAGCACGGCGACGCGCAATCCCCGCCGGGCGGCTTCGATGCCGCACATCAGACCCGCCGCACCGGCCCCCAAAACAATGACATCGTAATCGCGCACGCGTCCTCGCACAAAATCAACCGCCTGACCTTACGGCCATCTTGCGGGCCGCGAAAAACGGCTTAAGGTCCGCACTCCCTAACATGATTGAGGAAAACGACCATGGCCGATCTGGCAGAGCTTACGCAAAAAATCACCGCCGCGGTCGGTGAAAACTCCGGTCTTGGCAAGGTCATAAAGCTCGACTTCGGCGACATGGGCAAAATCCTCATCGATGCCGCCTCGGTTCCGAACAAGGTCAGCAACGATGACGGCCCGGCGGATACCACCATCCAGATCGCGCTCGACGACCTGGTTGCCATGGCCAAAGGCGCGCTCGACCCGATGATGGCCTTCATGACCGGTAAGATGAAAATCCAGGGCGACATGGGCCTGGCCCAGAAGTTGGCCCCGCTGCTCAAGGGCGCGAATTAAGGGCTGAAGGCGAGGGGCCGCAGGCCCCTCGACCCCGTTACGCGACGGTGTGAACGCGCCCTTAGCTGCAAATTGACTATGATTGAAAAAGCACTCCTTTTCAGGTTTTTTAAAACCTGAAAAGGAGTGCTTTTTCAATTATCTCAGCTTGGAACTTAAGACACTTTTATCGCTGTCGAATCATGGGGTGTGGGGTCCATGACCCCACGTCTTCCCCTTAACCTGGCCCCTGAACATTGGGCCCGGCCTGCGCTACCACACGGTCACCGACGAATGGGTTGCTCTGGCGTTCGCGGTTGAAGCTCGACATCGGTCCGTGGCCCGGCACGAAGCGCACATCCCCCAGCGGCCACAGCTTCTGCGTGATCGAGTCGATCAGGTCGCCATGGTTGCCGCGCGGAAAGTCGGTCCGGCCGATCGAGCCGGCGAACAGCACATCGCCGACCTGAGCGAATTGGCTTTCCGGATGGTGGAAAATGACGTGGCCAGGCGTATGGCCCGGACAGTGGACGACGTTCCAGGTCGTTTCACCCAGCGTCACCGTATCCCCGTCTTCCAGCCAGCGATCCGGCTCGAAGCTGCGGGCGTCATAGATGCCCCAGCGCTTGGCGTCTTCCGGAATGCGCTCGATCCAGAACTGGTCGTCCCGGTGCGGGCCTTCGACAGGCACGCCAGTCAGCTCGCGCGCCGTCTGAGTGCCGCCGGCATGGTCGGCGTGGCCGTGCGTTACCCAAATCTTTTCAAGTGTTAATCCGCGTCTCTTAATCTCGGCCAGCACCTCTTCGATGTCGCCGCCGGGATCTATGGCCGCCGCTTTGTTGGTCTTCGTACACCACACGACGGTACAGTTCTGCTGCAGCGGCGTGACCGGCGCAATGAAAATACCGATGGCGGCCAAAGGGGAAGATTGTGGGGAGGACGACACGGCAAACTCCGGGATGACCCCTTCATATGGCCCCGGTTTCCGGACAGCGCAAGTATCTGCGGCCGCAAACCTATTTGCAGATTCGATATTTACGTTATAGGCTCGATACCCAGGGCCGATTGTCGGCAAAAAATATATCAAATTCAAAGGGGTAAAAGATGAATAGCTGGCGTATCAAGCCGCTTGACGCTATTTTGGCAACCGCCGAGAAGAAATCCCTGCACCGTTCGCTGGGTCCGGTTCAACTGACCTTGCTCGGAATCGGCGCCGTTATCGGCACGGGTATCTTCGTTTTGACCGCCGCCGCTGCCCAGAAAGCCGGCCCAGGCATGATGATGGCCTTTGTCATCGCCGGTGCGGTTTGTGCCGTGGCAGCACTCTGCTACTCCGAACTGTCCTCCATGGTACCGGGGGCGGGTTCGGCATACACTTACTCCTACGCCGTTATGGGTGAATTGGTGGCCTGGCTGGTTGGCTGGGCCTTAATTTTGGAATACGCCCTTGGCGCCAGCGCCGTTGCCGTGGGCTGGTCCGGGCACATCGTCGGGCTGCTGGACGACATAGGCATACATTTGCCACACGCCCTGACTGTAGGCCCGCCGGTATCGATCGGCTTCATCAAGGGCGGCGAAATTGGCGGCATCATCAACCTGCCAGCGGTCCTGGTCAGCATTTTTGTGACCGTCCTGTTGGTCATCGGCACCAAGGAAAGTGCCACGTTCAACGCCGCCCTCGTGGCGGTAAAGATCGCCGCCCTGACCCTGTTCATCCTCATCACCCTGCCCATCGCCATGGGGCATATGAATAACTTCACGCCGTTCGCACCGCGGGGCTGGGGTAATCCGCTCGACTCCACCGGCACCGGTGTGTTGGGGGCGGCAGCCTCGATCTTCTTCGCCTATGTCGGCTTTGACGCCGTCTCGACGGCCGCCGAAGAAACCAAGAACCCGCAACGCAACGTCCCCATCGGCCTGATCGCTTCGTTGTCGATTTGCACCATCTTCTACCTGCTGGTTGCCGGCGGCGTCATTGGTTCGTTCGGCGCCCAGCCTCTGATCGATCCGGCCACCGGCAAGTACTTTGCTGATGGTTCGACCGAGCTCTATGGCTCGGCCGCCTGTTCCGCCGAGCACGCGCCGCTCGTCTGTTCCAAGGAAGCCCTGGCCCACGTCCTGCGCGAAGTGGTGCCCAGCAACCCGATCTTCGGCAATTTGATCGGCCTGGCGGCGACCATTGCCCTGCCATCGGTCGTTTTGCTGATGATGTACGGCCAGACGCGTGTCTTCTTCGTCATGGCGCGCGATGGTCTGTTGCCCAAGCAACTGAGCGCCGTGCACCCGAAGTTCAAGACGCCTTGGGTCATTACCATTGTTACCGGTGTGGTCGTGACCGTCGCGGCCGCCTTCCTGCCTGTGGGGTCGTTGGCCGACTACTCCAACGCCGGCACGCTGTTCGCCTTTGCGGCGGTGTCGATCGGCGTCATGATCCTGCGCTTCACCGACGCAAACCGCCCGCGGCCGTTCAAGACGCCGCTTCTGTTCGTCATTGCACCGTTGTCGATCGCCGGCTGCCTGCTGCTGTTCTTCAGCCTGGGCATTGAGTCGAAGATGGTGTTTGTCGGCTGGACCGTTATCGGTCTGGTTCTGTACTTCGCTTATGGGTACTGGAAGTCGAACGTCCGCCACGGCATTGTTGAAGATCACGAAAATGACGCGGACCTGCCGCCGCCTCCGGGCAGCACTGAATAGATGGAAAGGGCGCCCCTAACCGGGCGCCTTTTTTATTTTGACCTTTGGCGGTTTCTGATAGGGGACGATCATGTCGTCCCAACTGCCCGTCGCTGAAATCTACGCGCCGCTGAAGGCCTGGCTTGAGAGCCACTCGACGGCGCTGATCATCGCGCCGCCCGGCGCCGGCAAGACCACGGGTGTGCCGCTTGCCCTTCTGGGCGAGGCGTGGCTGGGCGAGCAGACGATTATCTTGCTTGAGCCTCGGCGGTTGGCGGCACGGGCAGCAGCGGCGCGCATGGCAGAAACCCTGGGGGAGTCGGTCGGCCAGACGGTCGGTTTTCGGGTACGCGGCGAAAGCAAGGTCAGCGGCAAAACCCGTATCCAGGTGGTCACCGAAGGCGTCTTTTCGCGCATGATCCTCGACGATCCGTCGCTGGACGGCGTCGGCTGCGTCATCTTCGATGAGTTCCACGAACGCAGCCTGGATGCTGACCTGGGGCTGGCCTTTGCCCGCGATGCGCAAGGGGTGCTGCGTGACGACCTGCGCCTGCTGGTCATGTCGGCGACGCTGGATGGTGAACGTGTCCTGGGCCTGTTGCCGGACGGCAAGGGGTTCACGTCGGAAGGTCGGACGTTCCCGGTGACGACGCATTATCTTGGTCGTGACCAGAGCCTGCCGATGGAAACCGACATCGCCCGCCATGTGGTGAGGCTGTCTGCGAAGTTGCCGCCGGAAGCTGCTGAAACCATGCTGGTTTTCCTGCCGGGTCAGGGCGAAATCCACCGCACGGCCCAGCGCATCGAGGAACGTGGCCTTGGCGCCCATATCGAGCTGCACAAGCTATACGGCGCCATGGATTTCAAGGACCAGGCAGCGGTTCTCGGGCGCAACCGGCCGGGCCATCCGAAGATCGTGCTGGCCACGGCGATTGCCGAAACTTCGCTGACCCTCGACAAGGTGAGCATGGTCATCGATTGCGGCCTGTCACGGCTGGGGCGGTTCGACCCGGCGCGCGGTGTCACCGCCTTTGTCACTGAACGTGTGTCGAAGGCCTCCGCAGACCAGCGGCGTGGTCGGGCCGGCCGGACCCAGGCCGGGGACGCTTACCGCCTGTGGGACGCTGAACAGGACCGGTCGCTGATCCCATTTGCCCGCCCGGAAATCCTCGACAGCGACCTGTCGCAGCTGGTCCTGTCGCTGCGGTTGTGGGGCGCGAAATCGACTGATGGGCTGGCGCTGCTTGATCCGCCGCCGCGCGCCGCCATGATAGAAGCCGCCAGGCTGTTGCAGGCCCTGGGTGCGCTTGACACGCATGGCGACCTGACGGCGCACGGCCGGGTGATGGCACAGCTGCCGATGTCGCCGCGCCTGGCACACATGCTGCTCAAAGCGGCCGAAGGCGGCGCCGCCGAAGCCGGGGCGCAACTGGCTGTGTTGCTGTCGGAAAGCGGCATTGGCGGTAAGGCGACCGACCTGGACCTGCGTCTGGAGGCCCTGGCGCGCGACCGTTCGCCCAAGATTTCCCAAGCGCGCAGCCTGGCGCAGACCTGGGCGAAGCAGGCCGAGACGCTGACAAAAGGCGCGCCGAAACAGTCTGTTGCCGGAAAATTCTCACACCATCTGCTAGCGGAATGCTTCCCGGAACGGGTGGCCAAAGCGCGCGGTAAGCCGGGCGAATTCCTGATGGCCAATGGCCGCGGCGCCTATGTCGATGAGCACGACCCGCTGGCCAAGGCCGATTATCTGGCGGTCGGTGACCTCGGCGGCGGGCAGGGGCGTGACCGTATCCTGCTTGGCGCGGCCCTGACCGAAACCGAGGTGCTGAGCCTGTTTGCCGACCGGCTCGACAAAGGCCCGGCTCTGGACAAAAGCAGCGGCAAATTGCGCGCCTTCGATCAGGTGCGGCTCGGGGCCCTGGTCCTGTCGTCAAAGCCGCTCGCCGATGTCCCGCCCGAATTGCGTGTTAAGGCCGAGGCTGAGGAAATCCAGCAAAAGGGCCTGAAAGCGCTCAATCTTTCCGAGTCGGCACAGGCCTTGCGCGCGCGTGTCGCCTTCCTGCACGGCCAGGACGACTCGTGGCCGGATCTCGGCGACGAAACCCTGCTGGCGACGCTGGAGGCCTGGCTGGGACCGTATGCGGCGGGCAAGTCGCTCTTGTCGGTGTCCGGCCACGACACCTATCAGGCGCTGCTCAACGTCCTGACCTACGACCAACAGAAAAGCCTCGAGAAACTGGCGCCGGAAACCCTGCGCATGCCGACCGGCTCGAACATCCGCATCGATTACAATGCCGAAGGCGGCCCGCGCCTCGATGTCCGTGTCCAGGAGCTCTATGGCACCACCATCCACCCAACCGTTGGCCCCAATCGCACGCCGGTAACGCTGGCCCTGACCTCGCCGGCGCACAGACCTATACAGATCACCAAGGACCTGCCGGCCTTCTGGGACGGTTCGTGGGCCGAAGTGCGCACCGAAATGAAAGGGCGTTATCCACGCCATGTCTGGCCGGAAAACCCGCGCGAAGCTGATCCGACCACTCGCGCCAAGCCGCGCGGCACTTAAATTACTACCCATCATAATCCAGGCGGCCGTTTCTCCGTATAAGGGAAAAGGAGCTGCCTATGATTACCGTTCACCATCTCGACAATTCGCGTTCGCAGCGCATTCTGTGGCTGCTTGAAGAGTTGGGCGTGCCCTATGAGATCAAATTCTATAAACGTCAGAAAAACTTGCTGGCGCCACCGGAATTGAAGAAAATCCACCCACTAGGCAAGGCACCTGTCATTCAGGATGAAGGCCGCGTGATCGCCGAAACCGGCGCGATCATCGACTATCTGGTCGAAAAATATGGCAACGGTCGCCTCAGTCCGCCTTTGGGCACCGACGACCGTTTGAGCTACACCTATTGGATGCATTATGCCGAAGGTTCAGCCATGACGCCGCTGCTGATGGGCCTGGTTGCCGAAGGCATCCGGACGCATGCGCCGATGCTGGTCAAACCGGTAGCCATCGGCATTGCCCGGGCGCTGGAAAAATCGCTGGTGACGGCCAATCTCAAGGCTCACATCCAGTTCTGGGAAGACGCTTTGACCCAGAACCCCTGGTTCGCCGGCTACGGCTTTACCGCTGCCGATATCATGATGAGCTTTCCATTGGAAGCCGCCGCCAGCCGGGCGCGGGCGGCGGAAAAGCCGCATATCCGCGAATGGCTGGAGACCGTTCATGCTCGCCCGGCTTATCAGGCGGCGCTGGCGCGTGGCGGCGCGTACGCTTTTGTCTAGATCGGTACCATGACACAGGCCGACAAGGCTGCGTATACGATAGCGCCGATAACAATGCCGAATGCTTTTTTCATCGCTTTTCTCCTTTAATTGAAGGGAAAGCGTGACTCCTGGAACGGTAAACGGACAATGCGGAGATGGCCGGATTTACGTGCCGCTTTCATAGGCGCACGCAAATCCGGCGTGGTTCCTTATCGATCGACCGTAAAGTGGCTGCCGCTGCGGTCGATGATGATGCAGCCCGACAGGCTGGCGGCGGCGATGGCCAGGATAAGAAGCTTGGCGGTGAAGGATTTCATGGATTTTTCTCCCTTTGATCAGATTTTGGTTTTGTCGACTTCGGTGGCCGGCTTTTCGTCCGGGTGATGGTGCGTGTTTGGCCGGTGATCCGGCGCAACATAGAAAATGCAGCCTGAAAGACCGACCATGAGCGCGACGGCGCAAGCGAATTTCAGGAGTGTCGATGTCATGTAAGCCCCCATTTTTGATGCTACGGTATTACGCTATGGCGTGGAGTATGAATGCGACATGAACCGCTGTCAGCATGAAATTTTTTTAATATTCAGGGACTTTAGGGCAACTCTGAGTCTTTGGCCCAGCGGCTGGCCAGAGGCGTGCAGATCAGCAGTTGAAGCGGATGATAGATCATGATGGGCAGCAGGATCAGGCCCAGGCCCGGATTGCCGGCAAAAATCAAATGCGCCATCGGCACGCCCGTCGCCAGGCTCTTCTTGGTGCCGCAAAATACGACGGCCGACCGGAAGGGGGCCGGAATGCCGGTGCGGTCGCAGAGCAGCCAAAGGAGGCTCAACACCAGGAAGAACAATCCGAGTGTCGCCGCGATCACTAGTGCAAGGGTGGCCGGACTGTTGCCGCTCCAGATGTGCCTGGCGAACGAGTCACAGAATGAGGTGTAGACAAGCAGCAGGATCGTACCTCTGTCGGCGGTCTGGGTGAGTTTCTTGTGCCGGCTTAGCCAGGCCCCGATCAGCGGCCGCAGCAACTGTCCGGCGACCAGCGG
The DNA here is from genome assembly GCA_048497915.1 of Pseudomonadota bacterium. GTDB lineage: Bacteria > Pseudomonadota > Alphaproteobacteria > Caulobacterales > Caulobacteraceae > Asticcacaulis. The sequence goes on along the minus strand of JBEHYZ010000055.1, from coordinate 3,756 downwards.
CAGAACAAGCCACACAATCAGGTCGACCAAAACATGAATGACGTCCATATGTTGTCCGGATGTTTTCAGAATCAAACTCATCCACAGTGGCGTGAGAATGATGCCAAGCAGGCTGGACAGCGTGGCGTTGAAGACGGCGACCGGCACATTGCCCCTGGCGGCGGCGGTCATGGCCACCGATGACGACACCGTCGACGGGATGGCGCACAGATAGAAAAAGCCGATCTTCAGATCCGGGCTGATCCACGATCCGGCGACCGCCAGAAAAACGAAGCCGATAAGGGGAAACAGCAGAAAGGTGGCCGCCTGGATGATCAGGTGCAGCCGCCAGCGGAAGATGCCATCTTTCAAAGCGGCGAACGACAGTCCGGCGCCGTTCAGGAAGAACACCAGCGCCACGCCGGCCTTGGTTAGCAACTCCGGATGCAGCCAGCCGCCTTCGGCGCCGGGCGTGGGAAACAGCGCCGCCAGAATGATGGCGACGACCATACCGGTCAGGAACGGATCGAGCTTGAACCGGTTCACAGCCCCGCTGCCGCGTAGATCATGATGCCGGTGGCGACCGACAGGTTAAGGCTGTCGGCGCGGCCGCGCATCGGGATCTTGACCAGGGTGTCGCAGGCGCCGGCAATTTCGGGGGTCAGGCCGGATTGCTCCGTACCCATCAACACCAAGGTCGGCCGCCGATAGGGCGCCGTGCGGTGATTGTGCGTGGCGGCCAAATGCGTGCCGACGATCGAACCGGTCCAGCGCGGCAGGTCGGCCAGGAAAGCTTCGCGCGTGCACTTGATGATCGGCAGGGCGAAGACCGATCCCATGGTGGCGCGCACCGTTTCGACGCTGAACGGATCGACGCAGTCACCGATCAGGATGACACCGCCGATGGCCGCGGCGTCGGCGGTACGAATAATGGTTCCGAGATTGCCGGGGTCGCGGACCTCTTCCAGCGCCACCCAGACTTCGTTGGATTGCGGATCGATATCGGACAGCGTTTTCAGGCGCTGGGCAAAGATGGCAACCACCATCTGAGGGTTATCCTTGCGCGAAATTTTTTCAAGAATTTCGCGGGTTACTTCGAGAACTTCACCTTTAGCCTTCAAGGTCTCGTCGATGGCGCGTGTAAGCAGCGGATGCGGATCGGCGGACTTGCCATAGACCAGAATCTGCGGTGCGATACCTTGGTCGAGCGCATCGATGATGATCTTCAGGCCTTCCGCCAGGAAGGTACCGGTCGCTTCGCGCTCCTTGCGCATGTGCAGTGCCCGGATGTCCTTGACGGTCTGGTTGGTCAGGGAGGTGACTTGCTTGATCACGCTTGCCACCGTGCGAAGAACGACAGGCCGATTTCACGCGGCGCGACGGGCGAAGCTTTCACACCCTTCGGCGGTTTCGCGTCCTCGATCAGCGTCAGTTCGCCATGGTCGATAATGCCGTCGCGTTGCACACCCATGCCGTCGGCCATCATGTGCGCCAGGGCGGGCCCGGAAATCCGGGCTGCATAGGCGTTAAGCAGCAGGAAAGCCGCTTCGTCCGACAGCAGTTGCGCGCACAGATGGATCATCTCGGGAAGGTCTTCGAATAGCCGCCACACTTCGCCGGTCGGCCCACGGCCGTATTTCGGCGGATCGAGAATGATGCCTTCGTATTTCGAGCCGCGCTTGACCTCGCGCTGTACGTATTTGCGCGCGTCCTCGCAGATCCAGCGGACCGGTGCTTCGGCGAGACCCGACAAGGCGGCATTATCGCGCGCCCAGCCGACGGCTTTTTTTGAGGCGTCGACATGGGTGACCTTGGCGCCGGCGGCGGCCGCAACCAGACTGGCAACGCCCGTATAGCCGAACAGATTCAATACCCTGGCGCCCGGTCTTGAAGTCAGGGCATCTTTCTGCCAGGCCCAGTTGGCGGCCTGTTCCGGAAAGAAGGCGAGGTGGCGGAAGCTGGTGAAGCGGCCATAGAATTTGACGCCGTTCCAGCCCAGGGCCCACTGTTCCGGCGGTTGGCGGCGGAAGCTCCAGCGGCCTTCATCTTCGTCGCCTGCGGGATCAAAAACCGCGTCGGCCTTGTCCCACAGGTCGGGATATTTGGGTGCCCATCCGCATTGCGGCTCGGGGCGGATGACGAGATAGTCGCCGTAGCGCTCAAGTTTTTGGCCATGACCGGAATCGACCAGGGCATAGTCAGCCCAGCCGGTTGTGCGCAAGGTCGTGGCGGAATCCGTGATGATCATGGCCTTGGGCATAATCGTCCGCTGTCTCGCCGTAAAGCGGTTTATGCGCGGTGCAAGGTTCCGGACTGTGCTCGGTCTTGTCCCAGTGGAACGGCTTGGCGATCAATTGATGGATAGCGAAGCCGGCGGCCACGGATTGCAGGCACCAGTAAAGGGGGAGGCTGATGAAATCCGTCAACTTCAGTTTGTGACGCGTCCGGTAGGCGGCGACGGTCATGGCGATGACTGCACTGACGAATCCGGCCAGAAAGAGGGCAATATCCTTGATCGGCGGAGGCTCGAGATGCGCTTCGGGGGCGTGCAGATTCTGCAGGGCCGGCAGCAGGAAGGACAAAACGGACAAACACAGGAAGGGCGCATAACACAATGATGCGGCTGTACTGAATCCGACGCCGAACAACAGACTGAGCCAGGTACGTGGCCGGAAGACCGACTCCAGCCGCGAGTGCACGATCAGGGTCTGCATATAGCCCTTGATCCAGCGCGTCCGCTGCGGAATCCAGGCGCGAGTGGTGCTGGGCGGCGTCTCATATGTCGGTGCCGTGATCATGCGCGACAGGTAGCCGAACTGCGAAAGGCGCAGGCCCAGATCGGCGTCTTCGGTGACATTGTAGGCATCCCAGCCGCCGATATTTTTCAGAACTTCGGCCTTGAAATGATTACTGGTGCCGCCGAGTGGAAAGGGCAGGTCGAGGGTCTGCAAAGCCGGGAGAAGCACGTCGAACTGTACGGCATATTCAAAGGTGAAATGCCGCCCGATGAACGTGTCGGCCGTGCCTAAGGGCCGCAGTGGCGCCTGAAGGCACACCAGTTGCGCCGGGCCGGCGGAAAAGGTCCGGGCGGCTTCAAGAAGCTGGTGCGGGTCGGGGCGGTCCTCGGCATCGTAGATGACGACAAGGTCGCCCGATGCCAGGTTGAGCACGTGGTTCAATGCGCGCGGCTTGGTGCGTGGAAAGCCCTCGGGGACTTCGATAATCTGCATGTGCGGCGGCAGCGTTTGTGCGCGCAGGGCAGTGATCGTTTCGCTGTCATCGGCTTCAAGCGCAAACAGGACTTCCAGCCGCTCCCGCGGATATTTCAGCGCGTTCAGTGCATCCACCAGCTGAGGCACAATGGCTGCTTCCTTGTAAAGCGCGACGATCACCGAATAGGTCGGAAGGTTCTCGTTTGAAGCGCGAGGTGGCGAGGCCGTTGATTTGCGCTGTGGGACGAAACAGGCGCCCAGGCGGATCATGGCATTGCCCATGAAGGCGACCCAAAGAAAGCCATAGGCCATTTGCACCACCAGCCGCGGATAGGCCAGCGTAAGGAATATCAAGCCAATGAACGCCGTGACGACGCACGCCAACTGTGTCGACGACGCGTTGGCACGGGCAGAAAATACCGGCAAAAGATCGCGCAAGGGACGGGCGTGGCGCCGTCGCGCGGGACGTTGCAGAAAAAGGTGCTTTATAGGCGCGCGCGAGTCGCCTATCTCCTTGGATACCCATTTCTGCCTGAATGCCCGCAGCATGGTCGCGCCCCTGAAC
>JBEHYZ010000054.1:0-14594 GCA_048497915.1 Pseudomonadota bacterium | reverse complement strand
CGCGCCGAGGCCATAGACGGTCTCGGTCGGCAAATGGATCAAGCCGCCACGCCGTAAGGCATCAGCGGCAGCTTCGGCAGGGCTCATTTCGCGGCTTTGGCCTTCACGGTGATGTCGACCTTGACCTTGGCCGGAATGGTGTCGGTGGCGGCATAGTCGCCCGAGCCGACGCCAAACGCCGTGCGGTCGAGCGTCGTCGCGCCGGACATGTTGGCCACGCCATCCTTGATGGTCAGGGTGAACGGCAGGTCCACCGGTTTGTTGACGCCATGCAGGGTCAGCTTGCCATGGGCGACGAAATGGGTGGCGTCCGTCTTGGTGAAGGACTTTGCCTCGAACACGGCTTTCGGCGTGGACGCGACATTGAAGAACGAGTCGCTCTTGAGCGTGGTGTCGCGATCGCTGTCACCCGAAGCGACCGACGCCAGGTCGATGGTCACCTTGACATGCGATTTTGACAATTGGTCTGGATCGAAGGAAATCTGGGCGGCGTAGCTGCCGAAGCTGCCATTGATCGTTTCGCCTTCGAAGGTGGTCGCGAAAGCGATCTTGCTGGCCGACTTATCCACCGTCCAAGTGGTGACGGCGGTTTCAGAGGCAGAGGCCGTTTCGCTGCTGGCCGAAGCCGCTGCAGATGACGATTCCGGTACGGCCGCAGATGCATCTTCGGATGACGCTGCCGGCACCATATCCTGCTTAAGTGTCGAAGCGGGCTCCGCCGCGCCCCCTCGATAGATGCCTTCGGCCAGGCCGACCGCCAGCGCCACGACGCCGACCGGAATGATCCAGCGCCAGTTCAGGATGGGCTCAGGCTTCAGGCCCGGCACCATATGTTCAACGACCTCGTCCTTGTCGATGAAGTGATGCTTCAGCGCCGCCAACACATGCAGTGGGATCATAAAATAGATGAGGAGTTTTGCAATAAGACCATGAATTGTCTCGAAAGTCTCATGCACCGGATGCTCTGCACCCGTCTCGATCGGCACGCCCGGAAAATGCGGCCACTGGATCAAACCGAAGAACGGAATTTCGCGCGCCGAGGTCGACACCATCAGCCAGCCGCTCAGGGGCATGCCGATCATCACCAGATAGAAACCGAAATGCAGCGCCTTGGCGGCCAAGGCCTGCCACGCCGGCATCGGCGGCTCGGGCGGCGCCTTGTAGGCCAGCCGGAACCCTATCCTCACGAGGCTGAGCAGAAGGATCGAGATTCCGACCGACTTGTGCCAGAACACCAGGTTGACGACGTGCGGCTTATGCGGATCGAGCCGCCAGCCCAACAGCACCATGAACAGGATCAGGCCGGCGATCACCCAGTGCAGGATGATGCTGCCGAGGTTATAAGACTTGGCGTTCATGGCGGCCTCCCTCATCATTTGGCGCAGACATACACCATCCCCATCCGGTCCGTACAGGGGGCGCGCCTATGTGTAATGAAAATTGTTACATATAAAAGGGCAATGCGAATTACCGAAGTTGACGTTTACGTAAAATAAACTTGCCTGCCGCAGCGTCAGAGGGCCTATAAAGATAAAAACCAGGGAGTCGCCCATGACTTATCGCCCCAGCGTCCGGGATATCACCTTCTGCCTCGACCACGTGGTCGGCATGGATGGTCTGTACGGCAGCGCGGCCTTTCCCGATTTTGACGAGGAGTTGCGCAACGCCGTGCTGGACGCGGCGGGGCAATTGGCGGGGGATGTGCTGGCGCCGCTCAACCGGGTCGGTGACCTGAACGGCACCAAGCTGAACGCCGACCGGGTAACTGTCGCACCGGGCTTTGTCGAGGCGGCGCACGCCTATGCCGAAGGCGGCTGGTACGGACTGCATGCCGATCCGGCCTTTGGCGGCCAAGGCCTGCCGAAGATGCTTGAGCAGGCCTGTCTCGACCTGTTCAACGGCGCCAATATGGCGTTCACGCTGCTGCCGACTTTGAGCCAGGGCGCCATCGAGGCTATCCATGCCCACGGCAGTCAGGCGCAGAAGGACCTGTACCTGCCGAAGCTGATCGCCGGGCAATGGTCGGGAACCATGAACCTGACCGAACCGCAAGCTGGGTCGGACCTGGGGGCACTGACCACCAAGGCAGAACCGGATGGCAGCGGCGGCTATCGCCTCACGGGTCAGAAGATTTTCATCACTTGGGGTGAGCACGAAGCGGTTGAGAATATCGCCCACCTCGTGCTGGCGCGACTGCCGGATGCCCCGAAAGGAAGTCGCGGTATCTCCTTGTTTTTGTGCCCGAAGTTCCTGGTGGACGCGGATGGAAATCCAGGCGGACGCAATGCGCTCAAATGCGTGGGGCTGGAGCACAAGCTGGGCATTCACGCCTCCCCGACCTGCGTCATGGCGTTTGAAGGCGCGCAGGCCGAACTGATCGGGCCACCGCACGGCGGGTTGGCGGCGATGTTCACCATGATGAACGCGGCGCGGCTGGCGGTCGGGGTTGAAGGCGTGGGCCTGAGCGACGCTGCCTGGCAGACCGCGCAGGCCTATGCGATGGAGCGTCGACAAGGCCGATCGCTGTTAACTGGCGAAGATAACGCCTTGATTTATGAGCATCCTGACCTGCGGCGTATGTTGGGGGTCATGAAGGCCAAGACCGAGGCAGCCCGCGCCATCTGCCTCCTGACGGCAGCGGCAATCGACGACGTTCAGTTGGGCCGCGACGCTGATCGCGCCAAGCGTCGTGAAGACTTTTTGGTGCCGATCGCCAAGGCCTGGTCAACCGACACAGCCTGCGAGGTTGCGTCCCTGGGTGTGCAGGTGCATGGCGGCATGGGCTTTATCGAGGAAAGCGGTGCGGCGCAATATTACCGGGATGCCCGCATCACGCCGATCTATGAAGGCACCAATGGCATCCAGGCCGGCGATCTGGTCGGACGCAAACTTGGCAGCGATGGCCTTGCGGCAAAGGAGCTTGGTGAAGATGTCGGAAAATTCCTTTCAGACAATCAGTTGCAGACAGAATTTAAAGCCGAATGGAATGAAATCTCGGCTGCATTGACGGCCTTTTCCGAAGCCACGGACCATATGCTGCGGCAAAAAACGGCCGCGCCGGCCGACGTGGCCGCAGCGGCTGTGCCTTATCTGACATTGTGCGGAGATCTGGTCGGCGGCTGGCTGCTGCTGAAAGGGGCGCTGGCCGCAAAAACGCTGATTTCGCAAGGTGGCGATGCGGCGTGGCTTGAGGATCGCATCCGGCTGATGCGGATCTATTTCGCCCACGTCCTGCCGCGCGCCCCCGCGCATCTGGCCGCCATCAAGGCTGGTTACGGGCCATTCGACGGATTGGCCCTGTCGCTGAATTAGTTGACGGCGGTTGTGTTCGGCGCGTCGGCGCTGGCCGATTCATCGCTGGATGGCTTGGCGGCCTGAGTGGCTGACCCCTTGTTCTTGGAGCCGGTCATATCGCGTGTATCTGTCGTCGGGCCGCCCGGCGTCTGCATGGTGGTTACCGGCCGCGGCGCAGGCTTTGGCGTTGTCACCGAAGCCCCCTGCGCCTTCAGCATCTGGTCGATGGTCTGACGCACGAATACGGCATCCGCCACAACGCCCAGTTCCAAGCGTTGGTTGTCATCCTCAACCTGCTTGATCAGCACGCCAGCGACAAAACCCGGCGACTTGCCCGAGCCTTTGATGAACACCGGGCCACCGGAATTGCCCGGCACCGCGGTCAAGTCGATCAGGAAGGTCGGATAGCTGGCCGACGGGGCAACGGGATACGACGCCAGACGGCCGGCGCGCAGGATCGGGAAACCGGCCACATTGGCCGACAGCCCGTGCGGATAGCCGAGCGTCATCATCTCGTCGCCGGCGTCGACATGGTTGGTGACGAAGGCCGCGTCATCCCCCAGCATGCTTTGCGGGATGACCTGATCGCGGATGCTTTCCGGCACCTTGACCGGAATGACGGCGATGTCCTGGGTCGGGTTCTGCGTCCACAACGGGCCATCCTTCGACCGGATGGAGATGTTGGACGGCATATAGACCCACGCCCCCTTGGGGCCCTGGACGCGCCAGCCGATGCGGACATCCGGCGCGGGCATTTTTTCGAAGACGTGCGCGGCGGTAACCAGCACCACTTGCGGCGCGGCGCCCGGCGTCGGCACAGAGACCAGGAAGCCGGTCCCGACCATGCGCTTGCTTTCATTGATCGGCTGATCAATCTGCACCGTCGCCTTGATCAAGGCCACCGTCAGGTCGGCATCCATCATCACCTGCTTCAACCCCCACAAACCGCATTCGCCCGGCGGCACCGGAAAAGCACGACCGCCAACAATCTTAATTTGACGCCCTTTGGCGAATGGGTCAATCCTGCCCGCCCGGCATTCGCCTTTTACTCTGACAAACCTCCAGCCTTCTGGAAAGCCATCTTGCGTGGTTCCGCTGCGATTACCGCCTAAGTCTGGCTTTGCCGCCACACCTGATTTTACGAAAGCTTGCTTCCTTGACCTCGCCTCGCCCGAATGCCCCCGCGCCCGCCAAAATTCCTTTCCGCATCGAACAGCTGGGCCAGGTCCGGGTCGATGACTACCACTGGATGAAGGACGAAAACTGGCAGGCGGTGCTGCGCGATCCGGACCAGATCAAGCCCGAGGTCAAGGCGGCGCTCGATGCCGAAAATGCTTATTCCGCCGCGCTTCTGGCCGACACCAAGGCCTTGCAGGATGAGATCTTCGCCGAGATGAAGGGGCGCATCAAGGAGGACGATTCCTCCGTGCCGGCACGCGACGGCGATTGGGAGTATTACAGTCGCTTCGAAATCGGCGCGCAGCACCCGATCGTCGCCCGTCGCCCGCGTGCCGAAGGCGCGCCACTGGCGCCGCTGCCTGCGGTGGATGACACGCGCGCTCAGGAAACGGTGCTGCTTGACGAAGAAGCCCGGTCAAAGGGTCACGACTTCTATGAGACGTCTGACGCCCAGCACAGCCCCGACCACAGCTTGTTCGCCTGGGGTGAGGATACGCAAGGCTCTGAATACTTTACGATCTTCGTCAAGGATTTGGCGACCGGCGAGATCCTGCCCGGGCCGGTCGAAAGCAGCAATGGCGGGTTCACCTTCTCGCCGGACTCACAGTGGCTGTTCTGGGTGTGGCGCGATGAAAACTCCCGCCCGGCCAAGGTTTATCGCCGTCCGGCGCGTGGCGGCGAGGACGTGCTGATTTACGAGGAGGAAGACGAAGGCTTCTTCCTGCACATCGGCACGCTCAGCTCAGACAAGTTCATTTCCATCGGCACCGGCAACCACGAAACCAGCGAAACCTGGCTGATTCCCGCTGACAATCCGACCGCCGCACCGTTCTGCGTCGAGCCACGCCGGGACGGCATCCAGTACGATATCGACCATTGGGACGACCGCTTCATCATCCGCACTAATGCCGATAATGCCATTGATTTCAAGATTATGTCGTCGGAAGCTCAACAACCGTCTCGGGAGACGTGGCAGGAATTCGTGCCCTATCGGCCGGGCGTCTATGTCACCGGCGCCGGCGTGTTCAAGCGCTATATGGTGCGCACCGAGCGCGTCAATGCCAACACCCAAATCGTCATCACCCGCAAGTCCGACCTGAGCGAGCACGTCATCGCCGTCGACGAAGAAGCCTACAGCCTCGGCATCGGTGGGGGATACGAATACGACACCGACATCGTCCGTTATGGCTACACGTCGCCGACCACGCCTGCCCAGACCTTCGACTACGACATGGAGACGCGGCAGCGGATCCTGCGCAAGACCCAAGTGGTGCCGTCGGGACATAACCCGGCCGACTATGTGGCGCGACGCCTGTATGCAAGGGCGCGGGACGGCGAAAGCGTGCCCGTTACCGTGCTGATGAAGGCCGGCACTCAATTGGACGGCAAAGCGCCGTTGCTGCTTTACGGCTATGGCTCCTACGGAATGTCGATGGACCCGGGTTTCTCGATCCGGTCTTTGAGCCTGGTCAATCGCGGTTGGGTCTACGCCATCGCCCATATCCGCGGTGGCTCGGAAAAGGGTTATGGCTGGTTCCTCGACGGCCGAAAAGAGAAAAAGCCAAACACATTCAGTGATTTTATCGCTTGTGCTGAGTCTTTGTGTGAAGCCGGTTACGGCTCGAAAGGCCGTATCGTCGCCTACGGTGGCTCGGCCGGCGGTATGCTGATGGGTGCGGTGGCCAATATGCGGCCGGATCTGTGGGCCGGCGTCATCGGCGCCGTGCCGTTCGTCGACGTGCTCAACACCATGAGCGATACGTCTTTGCCTCTGACGCCGCCGGAATGGCCGGAATGGGGAAATCCGCTCGAAGATGCAACGGCTTACAGCAATATCCTCAGCTATAGCCCTTACGATAATATCGATGCCCGCCCCTATCCGCCTGTTTTGGCGACCGGCGGCCTGAGCGATACCCGCGTCACCTACTGGGAGCCGATGAAGTGGATCGCCAAGCTGCGCGAAAAATCGACATCTGGCGCGCCTATGTTGTTGAAAATAAACATGGAAGCCGGGCATGGCGGGGCATCGGGGCGGTTTGATTTCCTCAAGGAAATTGCCTTTGATTACGCTTTTGCTATCTGGGCGATGGAGCGCAAATGGGCGGCGTGACGATCCGCGCCGCCACCGAGGCCGATTTCGCGGCGATCACGGCGATCTACGCGCATCATGTGGCGCATGGCACCGGCACGTTTGCACTGGAACCACCGTCGCAAACCGAAATGATGGCAGCCTTTCGCGACTACCAAAGCTTGCAGCTGCCCTACCTGGTGGCTGTCGACGGCGAGGCTGTGACCGGCTTTGCCTATGCCTCGCCGTTCCGCATGCGGCCGGGATACAAGTACGGCGTCGAGGACAGCGTCTATATCGCCCCGACGCATATCGGCCAAGGCGTTGGCAAGGCCTTGCTAAATGCGCTCATTGCGCAATGCACGGCGCGCGGGCTCTATTATATGTATGCGGTCATTGGTGACCGCGCCAATGCCGGCTCGATCGGGCTGCACGCGGCTTGCGGGTTCACTGAGACCGGCACCCTGCCCAATGCCGGCTTCAAATTCGGCCGTTGGCTTGACGTCGTCTTCATGACGCGCCCGCTTATGCCGGCGACGGATCGGCCCGAAGGCGAAGGATGGGCGGAATAAAGAAATTGGCTGGGGAACTAGGACTCGAACCTAGAATGACGGTACCAAAAACCGGAGTGTTACCATTACACCATTCCCCAGCAGGGACGCTCTAAGCACAAGGCCCAGAACGGGTTTTCGCTTTTGACTGCGAAGAGCGGCTTCACTACATGAGGCGAATGGCGCTTGCAATCCCCAAATCGAAAATTTTGACAGGTTTCTGATGACCACGGCCGCCCTTCCCCGCCTTGTTCTTTTGCCCGGCTTTGACGGCGGCGGGACATTCTTTGCGCCGCTCCTGAAAGCCTTGGAGGCACAGGCGCAGGCCGAGGTGTTGACCTATCCGGAACGGCCTCTGGGCTATGAGACCCTGGCCGAGGCATTGCTGCCGCGTCTGCCCGAAGATGGCGACTATGTCCTGCTCGGCGAATCATTTGGGGGGCCGCTGTCGATCCTTTTGGCAGCAAAGGCCAAGGCCAAACCCAAAGGCCTGATTCTGGCAGCCAGCTTTGCGCGCTCGCCCTTTCCGATGATGGGTTTCCTGTTGCCGACCATGCGGCCGACCTTGCTCGATCCGCCCGGCGGGTTGATTGCCAGCCTATTGCTGCGCGCCGACGACCGCGAGCTCGCGATGCGCATTCATGCCGCTATCAAGGCACTGCCGCCCGAAGTGGTCATGGCCCGCGCCAAGGCCGTGCTGGATTGCAATGTCGAAAAGACCCTGGCGACGCTGGACATGCCGATACTGTATATCCAGGGCGTGCAGGACAAACTGGTCTCGGCGTCGGTCGGCCAGCGCATGAAACTGACGTCGCCCCATCTGACAATCGCTCGTGTCCAGACGCCGCATTTCGTCCTGCACTATGATATTGATGCGACCTTGCGCGAGCACATTCTGCCCTTTCTCAAGAGCCGGGCATGACGCCTTATCTGACACCTGAAGTTCAGGCCTATAACCGACTGCTGGCATTCAGTTTTCGAAAATTCACCGGACAGTCACTGATCGGCCGCGACGAGGCCGGATTGTCGGATGCCGACCTGGCCGAAGCCCTGTTCCATATTCCGCAGGCGGTCGTTTCGCACGGCACCGAAGCCGATCCCATCTTCCGCTATGCCAACCGGGCGGCGCTCGACTTGTGGGAATTGGATTGGGAGGCCTTTACGCGTCTGCCGTCGCGGCTGAGCGCCGAGCCGTCCGCCGATATCCAGTCCGACCGCGACGGCCTGCTCAAGGCGGCGCTGCAAAAAGGCTGGATCGACCATTATGCCGGCGTACGCATTTCCAGCACAGGCAAGCGATTCGAGATCCGTGACACGGTTCTGTGGAATGTCGTCGATGCGTCAGGCGTCCAGCATGGCCAGGCGGCATTTATTCGCCATTGGACGCACCTTTAACGCCCGACTCCTTTGTGTTAAAGGCTCGCGGATGTTTGAGCCCGCCCCGCAACCGTTTGTCATCGCCGCCTTCTACCACTTCTTCGCTTTCCCGGATTTCGAGGCGATGCAGGCGCCGCTGCTTGAGCGGATGAAGACCCTGGAGATCAAGGGCTCGCTGCTGATCACGCGCGAAGGCATCAATTCGACACTGTCCGGCACACGCGAGGCCGTCGATGCGTTCCTTGGCTACCTGCAAAGCGATATCGTCAAGGGCCCGATCCGGTGGAAGGAATCGCAGGCCGCCTTTCAACCGTTCGGCAAGGCGCGTGTACGGCTGAAGAAAGAGACCATTTCGCTGGGCGAACCGGTGTCGATGGAGCGCTTCGGCCAGTATGTCGAACCCGCCGACTGGAACGCGCTGATCGCCCGCGACGACGTGATGATCCTCGATACGCGCAACGATTACGAGGTCAATCTTGGTACGTTCGACGGTGCCATCGACCCTCTGATCGGCAATTTCAAGCAGTTACCGGATTGGTTCAGAAATAACAAACAGACGTTTGAAAATAAAAAGATTGCTACCTTCTGCACAGGCGGCATTCGTTGCGAGAAATTCACGTCCTGGCTGATCGATCAAGGTGTGGAAGAGGTCTACCACCTCAAGGGCGGTATCCTGCAATATCTGGAGGACGTTCCGGCCGCGCAATCCCTGTGGCAAGGCGAGTGTTTCGTGTTCGATGAACGAATTGCCGTCGACCACGATCTGAAGCCATCCAAGACTGCCACGCTTTGCCTGTATTGCGATCATGCTCTGACCGAAGCTGACCAGCAGACTCCGGCTTATGAAAAAGGCAAGTCCTGTCCGCATTGCCTGGGCCGCGCCGATCTGGCTTTCGACGTGTTGCCCAAACGCGATTTCCCCGGACGCACGAAATTTTAGGCGTTCGGCGCCTATAGTGACTGCCTCTGGTGTAGCCGGGTCACAAACCGCCGGAATTCGTTAAGATTGCGCCGTCTTCATTTGACCTTGGCGTATTAACGATTATGCTGTGGTTCGGGCGTGCTTCGCAGGCCCGTCGGGGGCGCGTCTCCGGTCCCGGAGTGACCGAGAGTCGTTGAATTGCAAGGGGAATTCGGGTCCGCATGAAACAGTTTTTCATCACTTTGACGGCCGCGATCCTGGCCCTGATCATCGTGCTGGTCGCCCTGCCCATCGGCCTGATCTCCGTTTTCGTATCCGCCTCGCGTCCGCACGCCACCGGCGACGTCGTTCTGTCGATCGACCTGCGCGAGAAGATGACCGACCAAGCGTCGACACAACCCTTTGATTTTCTTACCGGCAAGAACCTGTCGACGCTGGAAGTGGTGACGACGATGCACCGCGCCGCCGACGATCCCCACGTCAAGGCTGTGTTCATCCGGCTTCCCGAAGGCGGCATGTCGCCGGCCGCGGCCGAAGAAATCCGCGATGCCGTCATCTATATGCGCCGCGCCTCGAAGCCGGTCATCGCCCACAGCCAGGGCCTCTATCCCGACACCATGGTGATCGCGTCCTACATGCTGGGATCGTCGGCCAGCGAGCTATGGATGCAGCCGCAATCGTCGTTCCAGGTGACCGGCATTTCGACGTCGACCATGTTCATGAAGCGCGCCTTCGACAAGTTCGGCGTCAACGCCCAATACGAGCAGCGCGCCGAGTTCAAGAACGCGGTCAACCCGTATCTCTATAATGACTATACGCCGGCGCACCGCGAGGCGCAGCTTGGCTGGATGGGCAGCATCTACGACTCGATGCTGAATAATATTGCGCACGACCGCCGCATGGAAAAGACGGCCCTTCAGGCGACGCTCGAAGCCGGTCCGTATGGCGCGGAAAAAGCCCGCGACCTTGGCCTCGTCACACACCTGGGTCAGGTCCACGACGCCGAGGCCGCGGCGCTGAAGCGCGGCGAGGACGGCGCCGAGGTCATGGACCTGCGCGAATATGAGCGCTCGCTGTTCCCGGACGGCAAGGGTGAAACCATCGCTGTGATCAACGGCGAAGGCGCCATCATGACCGGCAAGGCCAATGGCTTCAGCGCCCAGCAGAACATGTTGTCGGACGACGTGTCGCAGGCCTTCTACGACGCTGCGAAGGACCCGAAGGTCAAGGCGATCGTCTTCCGTGTCTCGTCGCCAGGCGGTTCGGACACCGCGTCCGAACAGATCGCCAATGCCATGCAGTTCGCCAAGGAAGCCGGCAAGCCGGTTGTCGTGTCGATGGGCGAGTACGCCGCATCGGGCGGCTACTGGATTTCGTCGGGCGCCTCGGCCATCGTCGCCAACCCGAGCACGTTGACGGGTTCGATCGGCGTGTTCGGCGGCAAGTTCGCTTTCGGCGATGCCTTGAGCCGCTTCGGCATCGACATCCGCGATATCTCTGTCGGCGGCGATTACAGTTCGGCGTTCAGCGAGTCCAAGGGCTTTACGCCGCAACAGCGCGCCGCCCTCTCCGCCTGGATCGACCAGATCTATAATGGCTTTGTCGTTCACGTTTCTTCGGGCCGTAATATTCCGGTCGACCAGGTCCAGCAGATCGCCAAGGGCCGTGTCTGGACCGGTGCGCAGGCGGTTGACCTGCATCTGGTCGACAAGACCGGCGGTTTCTTCGCCGCGGTCGATGAAGCCAAGCGGCTGGCCAAGCTCGATCCGGCGGCCGATGTGCAGATCATCACCTACCCCAACAAGCCCGGCAAGATGGGCAGCATTCGCCAAAGCGCCGACATGGCGTTGTCGGGCCTGAAGACCCTGTCGTTCCTTGGTTGGGCGATGCAGGACCCGAAGGCGGAAGCCGCAATGAACGCCGTGGCGGATGAACGCCTGCGTGCGGAAGGCGCGACGGTTCTGGCACCGAAGGCTTACGAGACACATCAAGATCAGTAACGGGGTTTGGGGCCCGTGGCCCCATGACTTCCTTGATCCAATAAGAAGCCCCGCCCTAAGGAGGGCGGGGCTTCTTATTGAAGACAAGCAAGGATTGGAGCTGCAGGCTCCAATCCCCGTTACGCTTAGTACTTGTAGCTCAGGCCGATACGAACGGTACGCGGCGACTGGTAGAAGTTCGGCAAGCCGTAGGTCGGGTTCAGGTTGCCCGGACCAGCGCTGGTTTCGCCGGCTTCGTCAAAGCTGGTCGCACCCTGCGCGTTGAACACGTTGAAGATGTCCGCACGCACTTCGAGAGCGCCCTTCGGGATCGACACGTCATAGGCGAAAGCCATGTCGAGGGTCTTGATCCAGTCACCCTTGAACGAGTCGCCCCGCGGCGTCGCCTTGCCGTTGCAATACCAGGCGGTAACCGTGGTGTTTTCGGCGCGGCCGTCGCTGAACGGATAGTTGCCGATACAGCCGTAGTGACGCGGCGACAGGATCGAGCCGTTATAGCCCATACGCAGGTGGTCGGTCAGCTGATAGGCGCCGTAGAACTTCATGGCATAGCCATGATGGTTCGGCAGCAGGCCCGTCGAGTTGTCCATCCAGCCGGGTTCGTCGAAGTCCTGCGTGCCGCCGGTGTCGGTTTGGGCGTTGTCCGACTTCACGCCGCCTTCGTAGTTGCCGTAGGAACGCGACAGGACGAGCGAGCCGCCGAACGACCACTTGCCATCCCACGGACGATCCGCCGTCAGGGTCAGGGCGCTGTAGAAGCGCTTGGCCTTGGGCTGGTCGACAATGTTGGTCGGCAGGGTCACGACCTTGCCGGCCCAACCGCCGCCGAAGCTCGCCGGCAGTTCGATGATCACCGGCTTGCCTGGGTTGATCAGGACATAGCCCGAGCTGCCGAAGCTGGCGCAGTCAGCATTGGCGATGCCGAGATACGAACAGGCGGTGGTGTAGTCGAGGTTGGCGTCTTCCAGAACCGACTTCAGTTCACGGTAGGTCGCCGTCGCACCGAAAGTCCAGCCGTTATCCATACGGTGGCTGACGCCAGCGATGTACTCATCCTGGAACTGCGGCTCGATATTCTTGCTGACCAGGGTGCTGGCCTTCGGGATCGTGCCATCTTCCAGGTTGTTGTCCACCACCTGCTGGCCGAGCGTCGGCACCAGGGTGTTGGCGTCACGCGAGGTCCAGATGTAGTAGTCTTCCTGGAAGAACTCGCCGCCCGACGCGCGGATGTTAGTGTTGGCCGCGATCGGCAGGTAGTAGCGACCGTAGAAGGCCGACAGCTTGGTCGACTTGTCGCCGAACAGGTCGTAGGTCGCACCGAGACGCGCCGCCAGCTGGTTCTTGGTGTGAATGAAGGATTCGCCCGACTTGTTGCGGTTGTCGAAGTCTTCATTACGCAGGCCGATCTGCAGGTTCAGGCGGTCGGTAATATCCCAGACGTCCTGAGCATACCAGGCCTTCTGAACCGTGGTGAATGAGCCGTTGTTGTTCAGGTGACGAACACGAACGCAGTTGTCCGTGGTAATGCCCGAGCCACCGCAGTCCTGCGCGGCACCGTAGTAGCGATAATAGACGCCGCCGGAATACTGGCTGATATTGTCCGAACCGAGGTCTTCCTGGTCGAAGCCGATCCGGGAGTGGTGGTGGCCGAAGAAGTTATAATAGAAGTCGGCATCGACGCGCTTGTTAGTGCGGTAGTCCTTGCCGAAGCTGACCAGCAGGTTTTCGTTCCCCTTCACGATGGCGCCGTTCAGGAAAACGGCGGCCATGACGTCGTCGGACGACAGATTGCTCTGATTGAACGACGACTTGCCGTACAGGGCCGACAGGGTGAACCAGTTGGTGAACTTGCCGGTATATTTGACGATCCGGTTGATGCCGCCCTTGGCGTCGGTGACGGTCTGGGTCTTGCGGCCGGTGATGCCGGTCAGGATCGAGTTGTCATCGGTGAAATAGGTGTATTCCAGGCGCTGGTTCGGATTGAGCTGGAAGTCCAGCTTGCCGCCCCAGAACGGATCCTTGGACACGTCGACATTGGTCTGCACGATGCCGTTACCATCAGTGATCTGGCTCTTCGATTCGATATCGCGATCATTGTAGAAGGCGAAGAAGAAGATGTGGTCCTTCAGGATCGGACCCGACAGCCAGACGCTTTCTTCACGCGAGCTGACCGGCAGGCCGTCATTCTTGAAGCTATGGTTGAGCGGATCGCCGTCGGTCCAGTCGAGGGCGTGCGTCGCCCCCTTCTCTGCCAGGCCGGCCGGCGAATAGTAGGCGCTGACGCCGCCATGGAAGGTATTGCCGCCCGAGCGGGTCGAGGCGATGATGGCGCCGCCGGTCGAACGGCCGAATTCCGCAGGGTAACCGCCGGTCTTGACTTCAAGCTGGTCATAGAAGTCGAACGGCACCGTCGATCCGCCCATGAAGTTGCGGAAGTTGGTGATGTTCATCCCGTTGACATAGTAGATGTTTTCAGCCGGCGACGCACCGGAGACCGAACCGAAGTTCATGTCCAGGCCGTTGGTCTCAAAAACCGAGCTGATCGAGATGCCAGGCACCAGGTTGATGACCGACTGCATCGAGCGGGCGACCGGCAAGCGGGCAGCGACCGTCTGGACGTCAACCACCTGACCGGTCGTGGTGCGGTCGAAATCGAGGTTGCGGCGGGCCTTGCCGCGCACGACAATCGTCGTCTCGGCGGCGCCGACGGTAAAGCTGAAGTTCGAAACGGTGCCGAGGGTGACCAGGACGCCCGATTCGGAGCTCTTGGCGCTGCCGGAAACGATATCGACCTTATAGGAGCCGACCGGAATCTGGGACATCTGGAACGTGCCCTTGGCGTCGGTCGTCGCGGTAGTGGTATAGCCGTTGGCTTCGCCGGTGATGGTAACGGTGGCGCCGCTGGCGACTTTGCCGTCTTCCGTCTTGACCGTGCCGGCCAGCGTGCCGGAGGTCAAATCCTGCGCCTGAGCCGTTCCAGGCAAGGCGCTGACGACGGCTGCCACCAAGGCAGGCGCCGCCACTGCGGACAATACGCCGCAGATCGTGGTCGTGGCCATGAGGCCAGACCGCCAGGTCATCTTCTTCACTATTGTTCTCCAGGTTACATCAGGGGTGTAGGCGCACCCGCCGCAGTCCAGCATTACAAGCTGTTAATAAAATTAAATCCCCCCGTTATAAATCCGTCAATCTAATGTCGAAAA
>JBEHYZ010000053.1:0-15359 GCA_048497915.1 Pseudomonadota bacterium | reverse complement strand
CCGGTCATAAAGCCTAAAACTTTGAGCATGTTTAGTTCTCCTGCTCTTGACGCCCGGCGGGTAATAAGGGAACACACGGCCACCCTTTTGTAGCGACGATACCGATCATGACCGCCACTTTCAAATCCGATTTTCTGCGCACGCTTCAGGAGCGCGGTTTCATCCACCAGTGCACCGATGCCGAAGCGCTCGATACACTGGCGAAGGCCGGTATGATCACCGGTTATATCGGCTTCGATGCGACAGCATCTTCCTTGCACGCGGGTTCACTGGTGCAGATCATGCTGCTCTACTGGCTGCAGCAGACCGGTCACAAGCCGATCGTCCTGATGGGCGGAGGAACGACCAAGGTCGGCGATCCGACCTTCAAGGATAGCGCGCGTCCGCTGCTGACCGACGAGCAGATTCAGTCGAACATGGACGGCATCAAGACCATCTTCAACAAGTTCCTGAAATTCGGCGACAGCGGTAATGACGCCATCATGGTCAACAACGACGACTGGCTGTCGCAGTTCGGCTATATCGAATTCCTGCGCACCTTCGGCACGCACTTTACGCTCAACCGTATGCTGACCTTCGAGTCGGTCAAGCTGCGGCTGGAGCGCGAACAGCCGATGACCTTCCTGGAATTCAATTACATGCTCATGCAAGCGGTCGACTTCCGCGAACTGCAAGGCAAGTACAACTGCGTCCTGCAGATGGGCGGCTCAGACCAGTGGGGCAATATCGTCAACGGCGTCGAACTGACCCGCCGCATGAACCAGCAGGCCGCATTCGGCCTGACCACACCGCTGCTGGCGACCGCCTCTGGCGCCAAGATGGGCAAGACGATGAGCGGCGCGGTGTGGCTCAATGCCGACGCGCTCAGCCCCTATGATTACTGGCAATACTGGCGCAACACCGAAGACGCCGATGTCGGCCGCTTCCTGCGCCTGTTCACCGCCTTGCCGCTCGATGAGATCGCCCGCCTGGAAAAACTCGAGGGTGCCGAGATCAACGACGCCAAGAAAATCCTTGCCGACGAAGCCACTAAGATGGTCCATGGCGCCGAGGCGGCCGGGGTCGCCCGCGACACGGCTCAGAAAGCGTTCGAGCAAGGCGTGCTGTCGGCCGACCTGCCGACCTTCGAAGTGCCGGCGTCGGAACTGGCTGAAGGCATCATGCTGGCGGCCCTGGCGACAAAGATCGGTCTGACCCAGTCAAACGGTGAGGCCCGTCGCCTGGCTCAGGGCGGCGGCCTGCGTGTCAACGACGTGGCGATCAATGACGGCAATCAGCTGGTGACAGCTGCGGACGTGAATGGCGACGGCGTGATCAAGGTGTCGCAAGGCAAGAAAAAGATCCTGCTGGTCAAACCGGTTTAGGCGCCTCGCCTAATTGCCTGACTGCACACGCGTTTCGCTGCGCAGCTGAGACAGCTTGTCCTTTATCGACGGCAGGTCGAGTTCCTTGATGGCGTCCTTGCGGCCGGCCTGCGCCGCCACCTTGATGAAGCCCGGCATGATCACCGACAGCGGGTTCACCCCCACCTGCGGTGTTTTAAAGGCGCCGTTGACGTCATAGTGCAGGCCGACCAGGCCCAGGCCGTTGGACCGGACGTCACCGAACAGGGCATTCACCCGGTAGGCCGGGATCAGCGTGCCATTGAGCGCCAGGCCCTGGCGCTTGAAATCGGTGGTGCCCCAGACATTGATCCCCAATGCCTTGCCCTTGGCCCAACCATTGCGCACGAAGACGACATTGTCACGGTATCGCACCGGGAAATCGAAGTCGGTAAAGGCGATGCCCTCGCCGGTCAGGGTATCGTTCAGACCGGTCAGCGATGCCACGGTCAAAAGCTGCGCCAGCACCGGAATGCGCAGCAGCCGGATATTCTCGCCGCGAATGTCAGCGTCGATCTGGCCGTCTTGATAGGCGCCCTCGATGATGCCCTCGCCGCCGCGCAGGTTGGTCAAACCGCTCAAGGTCCGGACAGCATTGCCGAAATTGTTGGTGCGCAGGCTGAACAGGCTGTACGTCTTCTGCGAACTGAGCGCCAGAGCGACCGGGCTGCCGTCAAGCGTTCGCGCCGATCCCTGGCCGTCAAAGCCGTTCTTGCCATCCCAGTTGATGTCGAGCTTCACGCCGGTGAACGCGCCTTCCGGCGAGGTTTGCAGGCGATCGAGATTGATGACGATATGGCTCGGGGTCTGGGGTTGCGGCTTGGCCGGTTCCGATGGTGTGGCGGCGGTCGCGGTGACGATCTCTTGCGCCCCGATCTCATGCGCCTTGTCGGGCCCTTCGCCCTGCAGCCACGGCCGCAGGTCCAACTGATGGCCGCTGATCGCCATGACGTTAGTGCTCTGGCCCGGCAGCACATAGTACTTGAACGTCGTGTCGATAAAGTCTTTCAGATAGACGTTTGAAAAATCGGCGAATTGCAGGTTTCCGTCGCCGTCGAACGAGGCGCGGCCTTCGATCTGGATGCGGTCGCCCTGGCCCAGGATGCGCGACAGGTTGACCCCGCGCGCATCACCCTGGTCGTCGAAAGTGATCGTCAACGCCGCCGCCTCACCCGTCGGCTTTGTCCAGTCGGTGGCGCGTACGCCCAGCTCGGCCTTGCCGGCATCGACATTGAGGATGGCCGCCGGCTGCCCCGGCTTGTCGAAGAGGCTGAACACCAGGCTCATCGGCCCCTTGATGCGCACCGGATCCTGCCGATAGCCGATGACGTCGCGCAGTTGATCGGTCATGACGCCGCGCACCTGGAGCGTATAGGGAATGTCAGCGCCGACCACGCCATTGGCATCTCGGGTCGGCATTGTAAAATCAATGTCTTGCCCGGCGATCTTCACGGTGCCCTGCAGGCTGCCCGGCATCTGCCGCCACAACGCCGTCACTTCCGTCGGCGCCTTAGGCTGGAAATAGGCCTTCGGCAAGCCAAGCGTTTCCCAATCAGCGGGTTGCACGGTCATCTTCAGGCGCCGCAGCAATTCCTCGCTGCCGGGCTGCTCCGACCAGCCGAGTACGGCATTCATCTGATCCAGCTTGACCAGGGCTTCCTTGGACTCGGCGTCGAGCGCGATGTTGACCGTCAGGTGGCGCGGATCGTGGAACACCGGCAACGCGCCGTAGCCCAGCTCGCGCGCCTCGTCCGGCGTGATGATCGACTTGTAGACCAGCCGCGGCCGCTGGCCCTGCACATAGGCGATGTCGCCGGTCAGCGCCTCGGCGTCAATCTCGCCGCTCCAGATTTCCCCGGAGCGCAGCAGCGAAATCCGCGTCGGCAACTCGGCCTTCAGGTGCTCGAAAATCGGCAACCCTTGCGCCTCCATGCCCGACGCCAGGGTGACGCCGTCGATGGTGACGCGCGACGGCCGTTCCGGATCGTCCGAGCCTTCGTTGGTCCAACTGACATTGCCGCGGAAGATATCGGCCTCGACAGTGCCCTGGCCCTTGCCGTCATTGAGCACGAAGCTACCTTTGATCGGCACCGGCACGTGTGGATTGCCGCCGAACTGGGCGGCGTTGAAGCTGCCCTTGAAGTCGACGTGCTGCGCTTTTGGCACGAACTGGGTGACGTAGGAGACATCGCCCGTGTACGGCCCCAGCTTGGCCGGCCCCCTGACCTCCAGACGATCAGCCAGCAGGTCGCCGTGCACGTTCAGCGTCCCATCGCTAAGGTCCCAGCCCAAGGCCGCCTGCTTCAGGCCGGCGTCGGCAATCTGGGCGTCGAACGTCAGACCAAAGGTCTTGCTGTTGATGTCATGGAAGGTCGGGAATTCGATGTCCACCCGCACCTTGGCGTCGCCCGTCAGGCGCTCGCGATTGAGGCCGTGTGGCCCCAGCTGATTGTCGGCCAATGGATCGACCGCCTCGATGACATGCACCGCCGGGCCTTGGCTTTCCAGCCAGATATGCGTCTTGCTGGTGTGGTCGTGAAAGCTCGGCACCGTCAAGGCACCGTGCGACAAGACCACCTCGACCAGACGGCCTTCGGTGACATCCATATTGAAGCTGTCACCCAGCAGGATGCCATGCCCCTTCATGCCTTCAGCGTCGTGCATTTTGCTTTCGATACCCAGCTGCACGTTCTGGAAGTCGAAATCGAGGCGTAGATTGTCGTTGCTCAGGTGCTCGAACTCGCCCGGCTTGGCCTTGAGCACGAAGTTGGCGTTGGAAAAATCGCCGCCCTTGATGCGCTCGATCAGGTCGCTGCGCGTCACCGGCGACAGGTCCTCCGGCCAGAAAGCGAATACCTCGTCCTTGGTGAACCGGCCTTTGATCTTGGCGGTCAGGTCGGCCCCCAGTCGGCCCTGGTCATCCGTATAGACAATGCCCTGCGATTCGAACGGCGCACCATTGAGACTGCCGGTGCCGGTATCGATGCGCAGGCGGCGCAAGCGCGGCGTAAACGCGCCCTTGAAGTGAGCTTCGGTCAGGGTCTGGGCAGCGAAGTCGTCGGCCAGGCGCCCGGTGGCACGCGGTCCGGCGAAGTCGAACAGGATGTCGAGATCCTTTTTCTTTTTAATATCTTCCGGTGAAATCTGCACCCAACCGTGCAGGTCCGTATCGAGCAGGTGCGCCCGCAGCTGGAACTTGCGGAAAACCACCGTATGCGTCGCCGTCGCATAGGTAGCCACAACCGCGGCGCCATCGAAATCCTGACGAGTGTGCCCGAGGTCGACATGACCCTTGCCCGCCGACAGGTCGACGACCGCGCCTTCGAAACCCTGCTTGGCGCTGTATTCCACGCGCGCCCGGCCGTTAACCGGCGCGTCGACCACCGACAAATGCCGCGTCATCCCGACCGACGGGAAGATTCGCGCCGGAATAAGGTTGCGGATGTCAGCCGTAATGGCCGCCGATTTCAATCCGACCTGTCCTTCGGCGGCGGCCTTCATAGCGGCCCGACCGCCCAGGCTGTCGACATTCAGATCAATATGCGCCATAAGCTTGCCGCGCAGTTTGGAGAAGTCGATCGTCGCCACCTTGGCGGTCCAGTCGAGCGACGCGCCTTCCTGGATCAGGCGGAATTCGCCATTCTTCAGAGCCAGTTGCCGGGTAAAGCTCACCGGCCGCCCAAGCTTTTCGCGACCGGTCAGATCCTGGAGGATCGGCCCCAGGCCGGTTACGGCTTCAGGGCTGCCATGCGCCTCATAGCCTAGGTCGTACTTGCCTTCGCGCGACACCGATGCCGCCACGAAGAAGTCCTCGGCGGTCAACCGCGCCGGCGCGAAGTGCATCAAAACGAGACTGTCGGCGGCAAGCGCCGTCTCAAGCTTACCGGCGCGGGCAATGATGCGGTTCTTGTTATCGAGGATGATCAGGTCGTCGAAGCGAAACCCCACCGCCTTGGCGTCATCGAACCAGACGAGGTCGAGATGCTTGATGCTGGCGTGGGTGTGCGGAAGCTGCGCCTCCAGGCGATTGATGATGATCGGCTTGATGGCGTCGACCCGGATCGGTCCGAGCGCCAACCGCCAGCCCAGCACCACGATCATCAGGACCACCCAGCCAAGCACGAACAACCGCAGACGCTTGGCCAGCGTCGCGAACAGTCGTTGCACAGGCACCAATCCCTTCAGGACGGTGCGCTCCGGGGGGGCGGTATCGGAAATCGGCCTGCTCTTTTTCGTTTTTACCCACCAGCACATCGAAATCCCAAAGGCCTTCGACGTCAAAGACCATAGACTAGGGACACCAAAACAGGGTTAAGATGGCTGGCAAATAACTGTCTTTTTCAACTGTTTAGGCAAGACCTAAGGCGATGTCATGGCAAAAGCGATAAAAACCGTAACTTCTTGGGTTCCGGACCCGAATTTCAAGCCGTGGCCAGTGCCAAGCTTTGCCTTGCCGTGCTCCGATGGGACAACGGTTTCGGACAAGGACCTCGAAGGCCACTGGAGCGTGGTTTTTTTATACCCCGGCGATGATACACCGACCTGCACCAAGGAGGCCTGCGCCTTTTCTGAATTCCATTTGAAGTTCAAGGCCTTGGGCGCGAAACTTTATGGTCTGTCCAAGGACAGCCTCAAGGATCATGGCAAATTTGCAGCCAAGTACGGCCTGAAAATGCCGTTATTATCTGATGAAAGTATCGAAACGATCACGGCCTTTGGGTCGTGGGGAGAAAAAAGCCTGTACGGCCGGACCTATATGGGCACCGACCGGTCGACCTTTATCATCGATCCCAAAGGGATGGTGCGCGCCGAATGGCGCAAGGTCAGAACGAACGGGCATGTCGAGACCGTTTTGGCGGCGCTTGAAACCTTACTGACACAATAAGGGGCTAAACCGCTCGCGCTGGAAAAGTTGAGCCGGTTTTGGAGTTAAAAACCGCCACGCTCGGCGGCGTGTGGCCCAACTGTAACAGAGCTGTAACCCATTGCTCACGGTGATGTGACGGCACCGATCTTGAACGGATCGAGGCAAGCACTTTCATAATGGGACAGCGACAAAACAAAGTGTGGATAAGGGTTTTGAACCATCTGTTTTTGTTGCAATTTCCGAAATTTCGGGAGTGTGCCACGATTCGTACACGACTTACGCCTTGCGCGGCGGCCATCTCAAAGGCATACTTAATAAAAGGTTTAGGGTGTTGGCGGTAATGCGTAGAACAAGCGAACGCTTGGGTGACTGGATGGAGTCGATCTTTCCTGAGCGTCACCTCTACATACGGTCTGGCGGGGAAACAAAGGGCTTCGTTTTAAGCTCTGGGAAGCAATTTTTCTTAGCCTTCTTTTTGGCTGCCGGCCTGACGTGGCTCGCGGTCTCGACCGGATTCACGGTGTTTTTCGCCGCCTCACAAGGCGCAGCCTCGGAAAACCAGATGAGGATGATGCGCGCCCAGTCCGAACGCTGGGTTGCCGACCGTCAGGCCCGCCTGGACATTGCCACCCAGCACTTGTCGGAAAGCTCCGGTTCGCTGGACGAATTGGCCACGACGGTTGCCAAACGCCATCAGGCGCTGATCTCAATCCTCAAGGATTTCAAAGGCGTGCCCGGCGCGGCTGCGGCCCTGGCCCCTACTCCGGTCGATGACAGCCTGCCGCCGATCGAACGCATTTATTCAGTGCGCGCTGAGCAAGAACGCATGGTCACCCAGGCCGAAATCTTCGCCAAGACCCGCGCCGAGCGCCTGCGCCTCGCCTTCCGCCTGGCCGGCCTGAACCCGGCCTCTTTCGCGGCCGTCGGCCAACGCGGTCCGCTCGCCGGCAAGGACGCCAAGCAGCTGGCCGCCATCCTGGGCGTCGACGAAGACTTCGCCGAACGCGTCAGTAACGCCGCTAACGATCTTTCCGACATGCGCGGCCTGCAACAGAGCTCCGAGCGCATCCCCTTTGGCCGTCCGACCATCGGTACGCGTGAAACCTCGGGTTTCGGTATTCGCTTCGACCCGTTTACGCACACGCCGCGCCTGCATGATGGCCAGGATTTTGCAGGGCCCTACCTGACACCGATCTACTCTACCGCCCCCGGCATCGTGTCGTATGTCGGTGTCCGCACTGGCTACGGCAATGTTGTGGAAATCGACCACGGCAATGGCTTCACTACCCGTTACGCCCACCTGGCGTCGTCCATCGTCCGCAAAGGTCAGCGCGTCGCGCTCGATCAACGCATTGCTTCGATGGGCAATACTGGCCGCTCGACCGGCACCCATCTACACTATGAAGTGTGGATCAACGGTCGCCCGCAAAACCCCGCACGCTTTTTGAAGGCAGGAGACTATGTTCAACAAAACTAACAAGCAAGCCGCGCAACCCGTTGCGGCGCCGAAGCCCGCCCCGGTGGCGCAGGTCGAAGCGCCAAGCGTAAACTTCAACAAGAAGCCGGGCGTATCGACCCCGATGGGCGGCGCCAAGCCGTTCTCGAGCGTCGGTTCCGGCATCATGGTCGATGGCAACATTAATGGCGCCGGTGATCTGCACCTGGACGGCACAGTCAAAGGCGACGTCAAGGTCAGCCACCTGACCGTCGGCGAGTCGGGCAGCATCGAAGGCAAGGTCGAAGCGGAAACCATCGAAGTCCGCGGCCGCATCGTCGGCTCGATCCAGGGCAAGCAAATCAAACTGCAAGCCACGGCCTATGTCGAAGGCGATATCACGCACGAAACGCTGGCGATCGACGTCGGTGCCTACTTCCAGGGCCGCTGCCTGCAGCGCCGCCCGGCCGAATCGGTAGCGGTCAGCTCGCCGGCCGCCAACATGTCCACCGACTACGGTGTCTCGCCGATCTCGGCGCCATCGGCCACGCCGTCGAGCGGCTCGGGCATGTCCAACTACGACATGAGCTCCCTGTCCGATCTCGGCTGAGACCGGCCAGGGCTTGGCAGCCAGCCTTCAAAGTAAAAGAACATAGTCGATGAACGAGCCGGGGAAGAGGCTGATCTTCCCCGGCTTTTTCATTGCAAATTTACATGTCCGGGCAGAATGTACGCCCGATTCAACAACTCACGCCCGTGCATGACCGAAGAAACGCCCTATCAGCGCCCGCCTCTGAACCTGGATACGCTTGGCTTTATCCTGAAGGAGACGATCCGCGAGTGGAATGACGACAAGGTGCCTCGCCTTGGGGCAGCGTTGGCCTTCTACAGCATGTTGTCGATCGGCCCCCTGCTGCTGATCGTGATTTCCGTTGCCGGCGCGGCGTTCGGCCACGACCAGGTGTCGAGCTACATGTTCGACGAAATCCGGCGACTGGTCGGGGAGCCGGGCGCCGAAGCCATCCGGACCATATTGGTCAATTCGCACAACCAGAAGACCAGTTATATCGCCACCATCATCGGTGTGGTCACCCTGATCGTGTCGGCGACAGGGTTCTTTGCCCAATTGCAGGAGGCGCTGAACGCCATCTGGAACGTCGAAGGCGATGTTCAAACGGATGTGGCGGGCTTCATCAAGAAGCGGGTTCTGTCGTTCGCCATGATCTTGGGGATCGGCTTTCTGCTGCTGGTCGGGCTGGTGATTTCGGCAGCGCTATCGGCGATCAGCGCTTTACTGGCCGATGTGATGCCGGGAGTGGTGCTGCATCTGCTGAACGTGGTCATTTCCTTTTCGGTGATTACGGTACTGTTTGCCATGATTTTCAAGATCCTGCCGGATGTTGACATCAAATGGAGGGATGTGTGGATCGGCGCGGCGATCACCGCCGTAC
The DNA here is from genome assembly GCA_048497915.1 of Pseudomonadota bacterium. Taxonomy (GTDB): domain Bacteria; phylum Pseudomonadota; class Alphaproteobacteria; order Caulobacterales; family Caulobacteraceae; genus Asticcacaulis. Next base: position 6,224 of record JBEHYZ010000053.1, on the reverse strand, counting down.
TCTTCACCTTCGGCAAGCAACTGATCGGCATTTACCTGGGCCGGAGCGCCTTCAGTTCGACCTATGGCGCGGCCGGGTCATTGATCGTGGTGCTGGTGTGGATCTATTACTCAGCGCAGATCTTCTTTCTTGGGGCGGAGTTCACTCAGGTCTATACGCGCTATATGGGCCGACAAATCATCTTGAAAAAAGGCCGCCGCAAAAAGGCCGCCGCAGCTGTCAGCCACAAGCCGTCGGAAGCGGCTCAGAATGCCGAGGTCGTCAATACCGCCAAGACGCCGGCCGGCCCCACGAAGAAAAACTAAGGAAAAGGGAAGTCTTGGGGCCGCAGGCCCCAAACCCCGTTAGTTCGCCTCAGCGGCGTCCCGCGTCACGCCCACCCGCTGCGCCAGCGACGCCGCCATGAACGTGTCCAGATCGCCATCCAGAACCCCTTGCGTATCCGAGGTTTCGACATTCGTCCGCAAATCCTTGACCATCTGATATGGCTGCAGAACATACGACCGGATCTGGTGGCCCCAGCCGATATCCGTCTTCTGGTCTTCCAGCGCCTGTTGTGCCGCTTCGCGCTTCTGCAGTTCCGCCTCATACAACCGCGCGCGTAGCATCTTCCAAGCTTCATCGCGGTTGGCGTGCTGCGACCGACCGGCCTGACAGGCCACGGCAATCCCGGTCGGGATGTGCGTCAAACGCACCGCCGAGTCGGTCTTGTTGATGTGCTGACCGCCGGCGCCTGAAGCGCGGTAGGTATCCGTACGCACATCAGCCGGGTTGATGTCGATGACGATGGTGTCGTCAACGACAGGATACACCCACACCGACGCAAACGAGGTGTGCCGCTTGGCGTTGGAATCGAACGGCGAAATCCGCACCAACCGGTGCACGCCCGCTTCGGTCTTCAGCCAGCCATAGGCGTTTTCGCCGGTGATCTTGAGCGTGATCGACTTGATGCCCGCCTGTTCGCCCGGCGTTTCTTCCTCGACATCGATGGTCATGTTGTGCGCCGAAGCCCAGCGCGTGTACATGCGCAGCAGGATGCCCGCCCAGTCATTAGACTCGGTGCCGCCCGCACCGGAGTTGATTTCGACATAGGCATCATTGCCGTCAGCTTCACCCGACAATAGCGCCTCAAGCTCGGCCCGGTCAGTGCGCGCCTTCAGGCTTTTCAGCATGTTGCGCGCTTCCTCGATCAGGCTTTCGTCGCCTTCCAGATCGCCCAGTTCGGCGAACTCGATGGCGTCCTTCAGCTCTTTTTCGATCGTTCGCACAGCCTCAACCGAAGCGCCCAACTTGGAACGCTCGCGCGATACGGCCTGCGCCTGCTCCGGATTGTCCCACAGGGTCGGGTCCTCGACCCGGGCATTGAGCTCATCGAGACGTCTTAATGCGACGTCCCAGTCAAAGACGCCTCCTGAGCAGACCGATGGACTGCTCGATCTCGGAAGCGCTGCTTTCGATATCCAAACGCATGGGAAATCCTGAAAATCTTATGCCCTACGGGCGTGAGAGCCGGATGTAACGGGCGTCGCCCCCAATTTCAAGCCATCAATAGAGATTGGCCGGGTCTTCAGGCTTCTTGGCGTTTTCCGGCGGCGGCGCTTCTTCCTTGGGTCCGGCAGGCGCGGGTTCATCACCGGACTGCCAGACTTCGGTATAGGGACGCGGACCGCCATCATCCGAAGACGGCGTGCTGCTGTACTGCGGCTCGGTGCCCGGCTTGAAGGCTTCTTCGATGCCACGCACGGTCATGTAGACGGCATCCTTCGGCCGGTTGAAGTCGCGCTTCGGCTTGTTGGTGTAGGCCTTCTGCATGAAGTCGATGAACACCGGCAAGGCCGCCACGGCGCCGGTCTCATGCTCGCCCAGCGTCCGGTTATCGTCAAAGCCGACATAGACGCCGACCACAAAGTCAGCCGAGAAACCCATGAACCACGCCGAGCGGTAGTTGTTGGTCGTACCGGTCTTGCCGCCGAGCGGGAAGCCCAGACTGCGCGCCGATGCGGCCGTGCCGCGCTGGACCACGCCCTGCAGGAAGCTGTTCATCTGATAAGCGGTGATCGGATCGAGCACCGGCACACCCTGCGGCAGCAAGCGCGGGCTTTCCAGCCCATCGAACGGATCGGTACACGCCGCCGGACAGGTCCGCTCGTCAGCCTTGTAGATCACTTTGCCGTCGCGGTCCTGCACTTCGTCGATAAGGTGCGGCTTCACGCGGCGGCCGCCGTTGACGAAGATGGAATAGGCGTTGGTCAGGCGGTAAGGTTGCACCTCGCCCGCGCCCAGCACCATCGACATTTCCGGCGGCATGGAGTCCATCACGCCGAAGTCCTTGACGATCTTTTCGGTGATCGGCTTGATGCCGATCTTCTGCGCCAGGTGCACGGTCATCAGGTTGCGAGACAACTCAATCCCGCGGCGGATCGGCTGCGGTCCCATATAGTCGTGCTCGTAGTTTTCCGGGCTCCACACCTTGCCGTCGCCGCCGATCATCGACACCGGCGAATCCTCAACGATCGAGGCGGGCGTGAAATCCTTGTCAAGCGCCGTGGCGTAGACGAACGGCTTGATCGACGACCCCGGCTGACGCTGAGCCTGGGTGGCGCGGTTGAACTTGGATAGCGAGAACGAATAGCCGCCGACCATGGCTTCGATACGGCCGGAATAAGGATCGATGACCGTCAGGGCGCCATTGACGATCGGCACCTGATGCAGGCGATAGACGCCCTTCGAGACTTCGGACACGTAGATCAGGTCGCCGCTCTTCAGGCCCTTGCCGGCCTGCGCCCAGGCCAGGTCTTCGCCGCGCAGGCTCCCGGAACCGCCGTCGATCGCCTCGACGCCACCGCCCTTGGTGACAATGGCGATCTGCCAGTCGCGGCGCTCGGACGGCGCACGTGACTTATCCGGCAAGGCGTCTTCCGAACGCATCGCCTCATTTTCCCAGTCCGGCGACATCGGGATATTGCCCCACGCCCCGCGCCAGCCATGGCGGCGGTCATAGGCTTCGAGGCCGGTCATCAGGGCATTCAGCGCGATTGTCTGCAGGCGCGGATCGAGCGTCGTTTTGATATAGTAGCCCTGGCTGTAGATGGCGTCGCGATCAGCGAACAACAGCTTGGCGCGGCGCTCGACTTCCGAAACGAAATAGTCGGCGTCGTGATACTTGGCGCGCTCCGGCTTGGCCTGGATGACCAGATCGTCCTGCTGGGCGGCCAGGGCCTCCTGACGCGTCACCCAGCCGGCCTTGTCCATTTCGCCGATAACCCAGTTGCGGCGGGCGATGGCCGCTTCCTTGTGGTTCGACGGCCGGTAGTTTTCCGGCCCCTTCGGCAAGGCGCCGAGATAGGCCATCTGGGCCAGGGTCAGCTCATCGACCGACTTGCCGAAATAGTTGAAGGCGGCGGCGCCGACGCCATAGGAGCGATAGCCGAGATAGATGTCGTTGAGATAAAGCTCGAGAATCTGTTCCTTGCTCAGCGACGCTTCCAGCCGCCGCGCCAGGATGACCTCCTTGAGCTTGCGGCCGAGCGTCCGCTCATTGTTGAGCAGCAGGTTCTTGGCAACCTGTTGGGTGATGGTCGAGCCGCCTTCGAAACGGCGGCCGCGCAACAGGTTGAAGATGTTCTTGGCCATGGCGCGCGACACGCCGCTGACGTCGACACCGTTGTGCGTGAAGAAGTTGCGGTCTTCGGCGGCCAGGAAAGCTTCGGCCAACTGCGGCGGGATGCGGTTATAGGGCACGTAGATGCGGCGTTCCTGGCCGTATTCCCCAATCAGGGTGCCGTCCCAGGCAAAGACGCGCGCCGAGGTCGTCGGGTGGAAGTCGGCCAGTTCCGAGCCGTCCGGCATGTCGTGAAACAGCCACGCGGCATAGATGGCCACGGCAAAGCCGGCCACGGCGACGGCGGTCATCACGGCGACACCCGCCATGGCAAACCAACGCTCAGACGACTTGATCAAAAGACCTCCGGACCCACCCCGCGTACCGCCGCGCGGTCACGCCATTGTTAACGCCATAGTGTGTAGCAAAACGGCCTGATTAGGCAAAGCTATTCCGCGAAATTTCGCCTGTCCTTCGCCGCTGTGGCGAAATCGCCATGCCCGGACAAGCCAAAGCCCCGCCGTTTCCGGCGGGGCTTCTTCAACAGGCGTTCCCAAAGATGTTTCTTAGTCTTTGTTTTTTATCGGCCTTACCGGCTCTTGTTAACGCAGGCCCGCAAGCGAGGCGTATTTGACGTCGTTGGCGAAGTACTGATCGATCGCCTTGGCCACCTGCCCCATCATGACGGCGCGGTGACGCGAATCGGACAGCATGTCCTCGTCATTGGCGTTATTGACGAAGCCCATCTCCAGCAGCACGGCGGGAACATCGGGGGCCAGCAGAACGACGAAGCCGGCCTGACGCAGGTTAGTCTTCAAAAGCGGCGTCGACTCGCCGATATGATCCATGACCAGCTGGGCGAAGGTCGCCGAACGGTTCTTGGTGGCGCGCTGGGTCAGGTCGATCAGGATGCTCTTGACGATCTGGTCCGACGGCATGTCAGCCAACGCCCAGTCACCCTTGACCTGCGCCTTGCGGGCGGCACGCTCGGTGCCGGAATCCGACAGGGTGTAGATCGAGGCGCCGCTGGTCGAGCCGTTGCCGCCCGAATCCGAGTGCAGCGAAATGAACAGGTCGGCATTGGCGGTGCGAGCGATGCGGACGCGGGCCGGCAGGTCGACGAAGCTGTCGGTGTCGCGGGTCATGATGACCGTATAGCGACCGGTCTTCTCCAGCGAGTCGCGCAGCGCCTTGGCAGCCGCCAGGTTGATGTCCTTTTCGACAATGTTCTTGCCGATGGCCCCGGAATCCTTGCCGCCGTGACCGGCGTCGATGATGATGATCTTGCGGGCCGGACGCGTCGCCGCGGCGAACACCGCGTCGGCGGTCGGCGATGGCGTCGTCACGGCCGGAACCGGCGCGGCCGGCAGGGCATTGGTGTCGACGTCCTGCGGCACGATGTCGATGACGTAGCGGTAGACACTGATGCCGTCGGCCGGCGGTAGCAGGAAGCGGCGATAGATGCGCGCGCCGCTCTTGAAATTGACGCGCAGCTTGGCGGCGCCAAGCTGGCCTTCCAGCTTCCAGTCGCTGACCAGGCCCTGGCCCTGACCGCTCATCGGCTTGTCGAGCTGGACCTTGGGCAGCGAAATGACCTGCTTGTCGTGGTCGTTGTCATCGGTGACCAGTGTCGCGGCCACACTCTTGCTGAGTTCCACGACGATCCGCGTCGTCGAACCGCTGCCGCCCAGGCGGACGCGCACGACATCGCCCGACGGGCGGCTCTGGGCCAGCGCCGGATCGGCGGCGAAACAAGTGGAAATCAGGCCGGCGGCCATGACAGCTCGCCAAATATTAGGGATTCGGTTGAACACATTCAGCCGACGCAACATTCGATACCCCACGCAGCACATTTTCTATGTTTAGATAGCCAGCTTCTTTTTAGAAGTCTGGACCACTATGCCTCAACTGCGTAGAGATACGATTAAGAGGTGTGGTTAATGCTTACTTTCATAGTATGCTTGCTAATGGATTAACGGCACCCCTCAAAATGACGTTCGCGTGACAGGCGTGTGTGCCCGTACCGCCATAAGCGCAAGAAATGGGTTGACGCAGCGCGCAATTTACCGACATGTTGCAAATCGGTACCGCCTGTTCCCGTATCCGGTGAAAGCGCAGACTTGAGCCCCGACACGACGGCCGGGCGGACCTTGTGGTGACAGGCCTGCGACACTATCTCGTCATGAGGTGTCCGGCGACCCAGGTTCGTAGAAAGACCTGGTCGTGGACCCCGGGCGGTTTTTCTCCGGGCACGGACATCACGATGTTACCCTTCTGCGCAGCCTTAACGGCCCTGCGCAAACCCGAGTAGAACCAATATCTTATGGCCAGCGCCTTGACCCTCCTTTCAGGATTTGAAGCAACGTTCCGCGTTGCGGTCAGGTTTGCGCGCCGCAAAACCCCCTATCAGCGCCCCGCCCTTGCCGCCGTCCGGTCAGCCGCACGGTCCGCGCCCGCGTCGCGGCGCTCCGGAGACTCTTTTAATGTCCAAAACCATGTTAATCGACGCGACGCACACGGAAGAGACCCGTGTCGTCGTGCTCAACGGCCACGAGAATAACAAGGCCCGCGTCGAAGAATTTGACTTTGAATCCCTGAGCCGCAAACAGCTTCGCGGCAATAT
>JBEHYZ010000052.1:0-16407 GCA_048497915.1 Pseudomonadota bacterium | reverse complement strand
CGAATCCCACCCTCTCCGCCATTATCCAGGCCTAATCCCCTACGACAAAGGATTATGCCGGAAGATTGGCCCTCCTCCCTCCCCCTCTTTATGCCAACCGATATCACTTGATGCCCGCTACATGGGACAGTGCATCGACCATGGCTTTCGCACGCCTCGGTTGCCCAACCCCGATACAGCCTGCGAAATTTGACGGCGCGTCCTGTTGATGTTTACAGCGCACCTGCTATTGTCTGACAAATAAGGATGGCCTGCTCGCCAGGCCGCCTAAACCATAATGCGGCGGACCACAACCGCTGCGAATGCCAGACAGGAAACACCCATGCCCCGGAGCCCTTTTCTTCCGTTTACGTGCTGCGATCCGCAAAGCTGTGACGACACCGTCTGCCGCTGTTCGCCAGGCCTTGGCCGGCGCGGTTTTCTGGCGGGTCTGGCCGGAACCGCCGCCTGGGCCGGGCTGGGCGCACCGGCTACGGCCGCGACGCTGATGCAGACAGGCGACGTCGTCGCCGGCCCCGACCGGACCGTTATCCTGGGCGGCAAGACCTATTTGTCGGGCAAGACGGCCAATGCCGGCCCAGTCACCTGGCGCAAGCTGGCCGGACCGGGCGACGTGACCTTCGCCGATCCCGCGGCGCTCGACACCACGGCGACCGTATCGAAGCCCGGCGACTATATCCTGGGCCTTGAAGCTGAAACGCCATCCGGTGTGCGCAAGTCACAACTGCGCCTGCGCGCCGATACCCCGCCCCCGGCTGAGCGGCTCGATGTCGTCTACACCAAGGCCTACAGCATCGACAGTCCGTTCTGGAACGCCCGCGCCAAGACCTTGATGGTCAACTGGATTCCGCTATGCGTCGCCTATCTCGAACGCACCGATCTGCCTGACGGCGCCGGCGGCATCGACAATTTCGCCGAGACCGGCAAGGCGCTGCGCGGCGAGCCACACGGCGTGCACAAGGGCTATGTCTTCTCCAACGCCTATGTCCACCAGACAGTCGAAGCCATGTGCATCGCGCTGATGGTCGACGCCAAAGGCGATCCCGAGGTCGTGGCGGCCCAGGCAAAGATGCGTGATGCCCTGGAGCGCTGGATTCCACTGATTCTGTCCGCCCAGGAGCCGGACGGCTACATGCAGACGGCCTACACCCTGGCTGACCGGGCCAAGTGGCCGGAACGCTGGTCGCCGCAACACCGCAGCGACCACGAAGGCTACACGGCCGGCTATTTCATCGAGTCGGCGATCAACCATTATACCTTGACCAACGGCCAGGACCTGCGACTGTATAATGGCGCCAAGAAGCTGGCCGATTGCTGGGTCGCCAATATCGGGCCCGGCAAGAAGGCGTGGTACGATGGCCACCAGGAGATGGAGCAGGCGCTGGTCCGCTTCGGCCGTTTCGTCAACGATATGGAAGGCAACGGACGGGGTGACAGCTACATTACTCTGGCCCGCTTCCTGCTCGATTCGCGCAAGGGCGGCCACGAATACGACCAGAGCCACCTGCCCCCGATCCAGCAGTACGAGGCCGTCGGCCACGCGGTGCGCGCCACCTACTTCTATTCCGGCATGGCCGACATCGCAGCCGAGACAAAGGATGTCGACTACCAGAGCGCCGTCATGTCGCTGTGGGACAACATGGTCAACAAGAAGTACTATGTCACCGGCGGCATCGGCAGCGGCGAAACCTCGGAAGGTTTCGGCCCCAACTATTCCCTGCGCAACAACGCCTATTGCGAATCGTGTTCGAGCTGCGGCCTGATTTTCTTCCAGTACAAGCTCAACCTGGCCTATCACGACGCCAAATATGCCGACCTGTACGAAAATTCCATGTACAACGCCCTGCTGGGCGGGATCGCGCTGGACGGCAAGAGCTATACCTATACCAACCCATTGCTCAACACCGAACGCGCCGTCTGGCACCGCTGCCCGTGCTGCGTCAGCAATATCACGCGCACGCTGTTGATGGTGCCGACCTGGACCTATCTGAAGGGCAGAAGCGAGAAGAATGGCGACGCCGTCTATGTCAACATGTTCATCGGCAGCCGCGTGACGGTCGAGAAGGTCGCCGGCACCGACATCGAGATGGTCCAGGCCACAGACTATCCCTGGAGCGGCAAGGTGTCGGTCACCGTCAACCCGAAGAACGCAGCCCGGTTCTCCGTCCACGTCCGGGTGCCCGACCGGTCCCTGAGTACGCTCTACACGACAACGCCGAAGGTGGCCGGCATCAAGAGCCTCACGGTCAACGGCAAGGCCGTGCCGGTGCGGATCGAGAACGGCTACGCCGTCATCACCCGGAACTGGAAAGCCGGCGACACCATCGCCTTCGAACTGCCGATGGCACCGCAGCGCATCGTCGCGGATGCTCGCATCGTCGCCGACCAGAGCCGCGTCGCCATCGCTTACGGCCCACTGATCTACAACGTCGAGACGGTCGACCAGCCCGATATCAGCCAGCCGCTTGGCGACGCGTCGCTAAAGGCCGTCTGGCGTCCGGACCTGCTGGGCGGCGTCATGACGGTCACCGGTACCTGGGCGGACGGCAAGCCGATGCTGGCCATTCCGAACTACGCCCGGATGAACCGCACCGGCACGCCCCCCACAGAATATCCCAAGAAGCCGGACTTCAAGACCCTCCAGTCCGTGGTCTGGATGCGTCGGGCCTGACGCCCATTCGGCAAAACGAGGCGGGAGGCCTGAATGGGTCTTCCGCCTTATACCGAATTTATGAAAACTGACGCCGGGCGCCATGCCCATATTATGCCGGTTCTCCTAAAACCAGGCGGGAAGCTTTACGTCCGGGAGGACCGCCATGGATACCCAGGCTCAGCCCATCGACGCCGCACCGCGCGCCGGATCGCCTTATGAGGTCGATAAACTGGTTCTCGTGCCGGATGATATCGACCTGTCGAAATCCCCCCTCGCCGGCCATCTCGATGCCGAAACCTATGTGCTGGGGGCGTTCAATCCCGGCCTGACACGGCTGCCCAGCGGCAATCTGTTGCTGATGGTGCGCGTTGCCGAGGCCCTGCGCAAACCGATCGTCGGCGGACATGTTCACGCGATTCGCTGGAACGACGGCCGCTATGTTCTCGATGCCTGGCCGGTCGACCTGGCCGACACCGCCGATCCGCGCAAGTTCATGCTGCGTGGCGGCGGCTGGAAGATCATGGGCCTGACCTCCCTGTCCTGGGGGCTGCCGGTCGAGATGTCGCCGGACGGGCTGGAGGTCGTCAAGATCCACTACGACAAGGCCATCGCCCCGCAGAACAGCCTGCAATGCTACGGCGTCGAAGATCCGCGCATCTCAAAGGTCGGTGACGAATGGCTGATGACCACCTGTTCGGTCAGCCCGGAGCGCCATTCGACCACGCTCTACCGGTCGAAGAACGGGCTTGACTGGACATTCGAGGACATCGTGCTCGATCACCAGAACAAGGACATGCTGATCTTCGAGGGCAAGATCAACGGCCAGTACTGGGCGCAGACGCGGCCGCTGGGCGACCTGTATTTCGCCTACCCACCGGGCAGCGAATGGCGGGCCGGCCCGTCGATCAACCTGGCTCATTCCAATGACGGGCTATACTGGAAGCCCTATGCCAAGCCGGGAATTCGGCCGCACGCCGGTACGGTGGCGACGGCGCGCATGGGCGGCAGCGCCCAGCCGATCCTGACCGACGACGGCTGGCTGTCGCTGTGGCACGGCGTCGAGCCGAAGGAGATCGTGGGGATCTACCGCACCTACTGGTCGATTCTCGACAAGGAGGAGCCGTCGAAGGTGGTCAAGACCTGCCACGGGCCGCTGCTGGAGCCCAATCCGGAGCTGACCCGGCCGATCGAGCACCAGATGTACCTGCGCGACGTGGTGTTCACCACCGGCATTGTCGACGCCGGCGAGCACTATATCGTCGCTTCGGGCGAGGCCGATCTGGCCTGCCGGATCACCCACATTCCGAAATCGGTGTTTGCCTAGGGCAGCGCCTTCCAGAAGGTAACCCGGCGGGCATAGGTCTTGGCCATGGTCTTAAACCAGGCGGGATGGTCCTCGTAGCGGCCGAAGTCATCGATGTGCTTCGCCAGGCTTTCGGCTTCGAGATAGGGCATGACTGCCGCCAGGTGGGCCGGTTCGCGACCCGACGCCAGGGCGGCTTCAACGATCTGCCGGTTCAGCAACAGGGCCGCCAGCGGATAGCGCGAGGTCAGGCGATCGGCGGCGTAGGTCAGGGCTTCGGCATTGTTGCCATCCATCTCGATAACGCGCTTCACCACCAGGTCCGCCGCGCGGTCGAGCGACGGCCAGCCGATCAGCAAAGCCAGGGCGGCGTTGGCGTCGGGATAGGCCTTTACCCAGTCCAGTATCTCATCCTCGGCTTCGATGTCGTCGAAGTCCGGCAGACGCTTCAGGTAGGCGCGCAGATAGTCGGCCGCCAAGGTCTCCTTGAAGCGGTCGAGGCGGGCGGTCTGGGCATCGTCCTTGCGGCCGAGCGCTTCGAGCGCACTGATGCGGGCGTCGACCCATTCCACCGGCATGAGCATTCGCGGATTTTGCCGGGCCCCGTCCAGCGCCTTCAGGGCATCTTCGGGGCGGTGGGCCTTGAGCAACCGGTCGGCGATCTGGGCCGCGGTCGCCGGCACATAGGCGTCGGCCAGCAGGGCAATGTAGGCTTCGACATCACCCAGGGCGTCGGCGATGGCCAGCAGAGCTACGCGCAGGGACTCGGCGCGCGTCCGTTTGCGCAGGCTTTCGGTCGCCGCCAGGACGCGCTTGCGCCAGCGCTTCATCGGACGCGCTTTCACACCGGAGGCGGCGGCCGGTTCCCTGGCGGCGGCAATCAACTGGTCGCGCAGCTTTTCCAGCGTCGCCCTGTCAAGACCCGGCGCCAAGCCGGCGATCAGTTGGTCATTCTGGCCGTAGGTATTGGCCAAGGCGGCGGTGACGACCTGCGACAGGAAGGCGTCCGGTTTGGCTTCGGACAGGATCGCGGACATATCGGCGCAGGCCGCCTTGAAGACGTCGATAACGCCGCCGGACGCGTCGCTGGTCCGCTCGATGACCGAATCGCCGAGGGCAATGAACTGCCACATCAGGTCGGCGGCGTCCTGCGGCGATGACGTAAGAACTTGCTCGATAATCAGGCGGCGCTGCGTGTTCAGGTCACCGCGGAAGCCTTTCAGCGTCCGCCAGCCGACATTGACCGTCGAGGCGGCGATGGCGCTCAGGCGCTTGCGGATTTCGTTGGTCAGTTTCGACGGGCTCTCGACGCCGGCCAGTTCCAGGCGCAGGCGGCGCTTGGCATTGGCGTTGCCCTCGCTGATGTCCATGAGGAGTTCCGCCAGGTGGGCAGCCCCCAGGGCTTCCAGGTTCTTGGCGTTGAGCGTCGTTTTGGAAACCATTGGCCTCGGAGTCTATGCCTGTTTCGGAACAGACATAGGTAGGCGGGCGCGGCCGTGAAAACAAGCCGCGCCCGAACCGCTTAGAAAGCCGGGATGGTTTTCTTGCCCGTCACGGTGATCATCGTCGCGACGCCGGCAGGCTTGGCCAGGCCCGGACGCTCGACCGGCTGGCCGCCGCCGATCCAGACATCGACCGGACCGGCGTCGACCTGACGGTGGCCGTCGGCGTCGACCACGCTCATCGCCTTGGCGTCGAGGGTGAAGGTCACCTTACGCGTTTCGCCGGTCTTCAGGCTGATGCGCTGGAAGGCTTGCAGGGCGCGGATCGGCGCGCCGTCGGCTTTACGCGACGTATAAAGCTGGACGACTTCGTCGCCGTCGCGCCCACCGGAATTGGTGACATTGACCGACACCGTGACCGCACCGCCCGCCTTGACCGAAGTAGCGCTCACAACCGGCTTGGCGTAGGCGAATTTGGTGTAGCTCAGGCCATAACCGAAGGGATAGAGCACCTCGCCGCCGAAATAGCGATAGGTGCGGTTCTTCATCGAATATTCTTTGAACGGCGGCAGGTCGTTGGCCGACTTGTAGAAGGTCACCGGCAGGCGTCCGGCCGGGCTGAAATCGCCCGCCAGCAGGCCGGCGACGGCCTGACCGCCCTCGCCGCCCGGATACCAGGCTTCGATAATGGCCGGGAGGTTGGCGTCGGCCCAGTTGACGCTCATAGCGCTGCCGTTCATCAGCACCAGAACCGTCGACGGGTTCACACCCTTCAGACGTTCCAGCAACTTTTCCTGCGGCGCCGGCAGATCGAGGCTGGTGCGGTCGCCACCAGCGAAGCCGGGGGCCGCCACGCGCATCTCCTCGCCTTCCAGCCGCGCCGTCAGGCCGCCGACGAAGACGACCAGATCGGCATTTCTGGCGGCATCGAGCGCCTGGCTGTCGCCGGCGCTGGGGCGGCTCCACTGCAGCTTCTGGTCGGCGCGGCTGCCCTTCTGGATGGCCTCAACCTTGAAAGCGTAGGTCTGGCCGGCCTTCAGCTCGATCTGGGTGTCGGAGGTCGGCCAGGCGGTATCCCAGACATCGGCGACCAGCTTATTGTCGACATAGATGCGGTAGCCGGTGTCACCGGTGTAACGGAAGTTATACGGACCGCTTTCGCCCGCTTTGATGAAGCCGGTCCAGCGCGTCGAGCTTTCGCGCTCCTGACGGGTCGGCTTGCCCCAGCTGAATTTGGCGTTCGGATCGGTGCGGGTGGCGACGGCGGCGCCTTCCAGTTTGGCGCCCTGGAATTCCTCGAACTTCAGGCCGGGCTGCGTGCAGGCCGCGTCGATGCACAGGACGGCGTTCGGCACATCCTCCAGCGGCGGCGACACCCAGCCGGTGCCGATGACATAGTCGACCTGCGACTGCGGGAAGCGGGCCTTGATGCCAGCCAGGACGGTGATCGGCTTCGACGGCGTGCCGTTATAGTTGCCGACCAGGGCGTCGAGGCTGTCGGCATTGGGGCCAATGACGGCGATGCGCTTGGGCGCGGCTTTGAGCGGCAGCAGGCCGTCGTTCTTGAGCAGGACCATCGCAGCTTCGGCGGTCTTTTCCGACAAGGCCTGATGCGCCGGCGTATCGAGATCGGCGGCGGTGATCTTGCTGTAGGGCACGGCGGCGGCCGGATCGAACAGGCCGAGGCGGATACGTTGCTCGAACAGGCGGGTGATCGAGGTGTCAACCTCCGCCTCGGTGAGCTGGCCGGACTTGACGGCGTTGACGACGGTTTCCGGATAGAAGGTCTTGTTGCCGTTGAAATCGCAGTTCAGGTCGGTGCCGGCCTTGATCGCGACGGCGATGGCTTCCTCCGGTGTCTTGACGTAGGCGTGCGAGGTCGGCTGGTAGATGTCGCCCAGCGCCGCGCAGTCCGAGGTGACGTATCCCTTGAAGCCCCAGTCCTTGCGCAGGGCGTCCTGCATGAAAGGCTGATAGGCGCAGGCCGGAACACCGTTGACGGCGTTATAGGCGCACATCAGGCCGGCCACCTTCGCGTCGGTGACGGCGGCGTGGAAGGCCGGCAGATAGGTATCGACCACGTCGTGCGCCGACGGATGGATGTCGTCCCTGTGGCGGTCGGCTTCCGGGCCGCTGTGGACGGCGAAGTGCTTCACGGTGGCCACGGTCTTGAGGTACTTGGGGTCATCCCCCTGCAGGCCGCGGATGAAGGCGACGCCCATCTGCGCCGTCAGGACCGGATCTTCGCCATAGGTTTCCTGGCCCCGGCCCCAGCGCGGGTCGCGGAAAATGTTGACGTTCGGCGACCAGACGGTCAGGCCGTGGTAAATGCCCGTACCCTTTTCCGGCGTGAAGTCACGGTTGTAGACGGCCCGGAACTCGGTGCCGATGACGTCGGCGACCGTGTGCATGCGCGGCGTGTCGAAAGTGGCGGCCAGACCGATGGCCTGCGGAAAGACGGTCGCCTCCCCTGCCCGCGCGACGCCGTGCAGGCCTTCGCTCCACCAGTTATAGGCCGGGACACCGAGGCGGGCGATGCCGGGCGCGCTGTGCTGATACTGCGCGGCCTTTTCCTCAAGCGTCATCTGCGCCACCAGGGCCCTTGCGCGGGCTTCCGGCGTCTTTGCGGTATCGAGCCACGGTTTGGCGGCGTCTTGGGCAATCGCAGGTGTGGCCAGAGCCATGGCAAGGCTGAGCAGAACCGGAAAGGCTTTCATGATGTTCCCTGTTTTTGTTCGGCGGGCGCGGCGCACCGCACCCTCGTTATTGCCGCAATGTTAGCGCTAACTTTCCTTATCTGGCAACCGAAAAGAAAAGCCGGTCTCCCTGTCGGTTTTGGGCGCGTTGTTCGTCTTGCGCCAAGAAAAAAGCAGGTTGCGAGATCCCGCAACCTGCTGTGTGACGAAAGGCGCTCGGAAGCCTTTAATCGAGTTTAAGAGGAAGGGATCACCGGGAAGAGTGATCTCAAGTTATATGCGTTAGTATTTGTAACGCATACCGAGTCTGTAGTTGGTGCCCGAAGCGCCGTAGGAGACCACGACCGGATCGGTGAACTGCGTGCGCGTCGCCGATTCGTTGGTGATGTTCAGGCCTTCGAAGGTGACCGTGATGTGCTTGGTCGGCTTGTACTGCAGCGAGAAGTCGACGTTGGAGGTCGGCTCAGACCCGCCGAACTCGTTGATCAGAGGCGCGTCGCAGGCCGAACCGTTGGCTTGCAGGCCCGGATCGCAGCTGCCGGTGGCGACCGGATACTGGGTGTAGTACCTGCCGCGGTTGGCCATCGAAACGCGGCCGCTGAACTTCTCGGTTTCATAGTAGATGGTGAAGTTCGTGCTGCGCGGCGACGAGCCGAGCCATGGGGCCTTGCCATAGACCGGCGGCTTGGTGACGACGCCGGTGCCGACGGCGACCGAACCCGGATCAAGCAGGTACGAGAACTCGGATTCCAGACCGGTCATGTTGAACTGGACGCCGAGGTGCTTGAAGTACCAGGGCAGGAAGTCCAGGTCCTGCTGATAGCTGAATTCCCAGCCTTGCAGGTAACCACCGTCGGAGTCGCGGATCTGGCGGGCCTGGAACAGGCCGTCGCGGTCGATATAGGCGCGGCGCTGAACGTCGTCGCCGGTCACGCCCGGGAACTGCAGCTTGAGGGCGGCGATATCCGTGGCGCTGAGGAATTCCGACAGCGGCTTTTCATAGAAGGTCGTCTGCGGGTTCGAGGTGATATCCTTGCGGAACACGCCGAAGCTCAGCAGGCTGCCCTTCTTGAAGTACCATTCGGCGGCCAGGTCGTAGGAGGCGCCGCGGTACGGCTTCAGGCGGGTATTGCCGATGGTGAGCGTGCCGCCGACCGTGGCGTCGACCGGGGTCGGAACGCTGATGGCGGTGATCGCCGGGTTCAGGATACCGAGCGACGGACGGGCCATGACCTTGGACGCAGCGGCACGGATGTAGAGGTTGTCCATGGCTTCGAAGGTGATGTTACCTGCCGGCAGGGTGTCCTTGTACTGGTTATGATCGCTGACCGGACGGCCGACCGTGTTCTGGCCGAAGGCGTTGACTTCGGTGTCGGCCTGACGGACGCCGATGTTACCCGACAGACGGCGGCCCCAGACGGTGTAGTTGAAGTCGAGCTGCGCGTAGGTCGCGAAGTCGCTTTCATCAACATTATAAGCGGCGCGGCCGTTCTTGGAGGAAATCCGCCAGTCGCCGTACTTGTTGATACAGTCGCAGTCGAAGCCGAAGGTCGCCGAGAAGGCTTCCATGTTCGGCACGAAGAACGACGAGGTCGTACCGGCCGGCATGTCGAGCGCGCCACCGAACTGCAGGACGCGGCCCAGCGAAGCGACCGTGACGCCGGCTTCCTTTTCCGTCGGGTTGACGACGTCGCTCTTACGCGACCAGTTCTGCGTACCGAAGCCGAACTTGCGGGTGGTGACGCCGAACTTGGCGGTCAGGTGGTCGTCGATGTGGTAAGTGAAGTCCGCCTTTGCGCCCGAGTAGTCGGTATCGGTCGTGAAGCGGTAGTGGCGCATGGCCGAGAAGCCCTTGACGATCCCCCAGTTGGCCGGATTGGCGGTGTCAAAGCCGGCGTCGAACTTCGGCATGCCCGTGGTGCCGTCGGTGCCCCGGGCGTCGAAGATAAACGTTCCCTGGTCATCGAGACGGTTGAACTCAACCAGATAGCCATGCTGATCGTTGGACGACTTCGACACGCCGTAGGAGAACTCACCCGACAGCTTTTCCGAGAAGCGGTGCGTCAGGTTGAACGAGACCTGGGCGAAGTTGGTCTCATAGCGGCCGCGGTCAGCGCCGGAACGCCAGTCGACATTGGTCAGCTTCAGGTATTCGGCGTTCTGGCCGACGACGGCGGCGTCCAGCACCTTGACGGCCGGACGGCCGATCAGGTCGCCACGGAACGGCAGGGTCGAAGCCGGGCCCATGTAACCCACCGACTTCGGGTTGGTGTAGTAGTCATACGGATCCAGGTTATACGGGTTGACCGAGAAGATGTTGGCCGTGGCCGAGGTCGCTCCGCCCGGCGTCACCGCCGCCTGGCTCAGGACCGCCGTGACCGGGTTGCCCGAGACGGGATCGACCCAGCTCGAAAACACCGGCGTCGTACCGTACAGGGAGGTACCGCAGTCGAAGCCGGAGTTCAGGGCATCGTCGGCGGACGGCGAACAGGCGCCAGGATAAAGCGCGCGACGCTGGGTGCTGTTGAAGGCGGTACCGGCGCGGGCCGTCGCCGTCGGCAGAACGGCGCCAAACGACAGGGTGTCGCCGGTATTGTTGCGGTTCAGGCCGACCGGGCCGATCTGGTAGTTGGTGCTCTCGCTCTTGAAGTTCGAGAACAGGCCGTCGATCGACAGGCGGGTGTCGTTGTCGAACTGGATCTGGAACGAGGTGGTGATGCCCAGGCGCTCGGTCTTGACGTCGCGCTGGTTCAGCGACGACAGGGCCGGGATGCGGATGGTCGAGTCGTTACAGCCCGCCGTGGTCGGGGTCAGGTTCTGGATCGGCGTCGACAGGGTCGCCGCGCAGTTCGGATAGAGCTTGGCATAGGCCGCCGGGTCCGAACCGGTCATTTCGGCATAGACCGCCGGATTGGCCAGCGGGTTATAATAGTTGTTCGGATCGGCCTTGTAGGCGTCAAGTGCCGCACCGGTGACGGTGGTCGGGGCCGGGATCAGGGCGCGGAACACGGTGCCGGTCGGCGCGGCGAAGCCGGCGCGGCCCGGCAGTTCGTTGCCCGTCCAGGTCGAACCGCGGTAGGTGTAGTCCGGCGAGCCGCCGCTGCGGGCATAGGTGTCGTCCAGCGAGTTGCGCTTGGCGTAGGCGACCGAAGTCAGGAAGCCGAGCTTGCCGCCGGCCCAGCGCTTGGAGAACAGGCCGGTCATGCGCGGGCTGTGGATCTTGCCGTTCTCATAGTACGAATCTTCGATCGAGAACGAATAGGCGTCCTTCTTGAAGTCGAACGGACGGCCGGTGATCAGGTCGACGGTGGCGCCCAGCGAGCCTTCGTCGGCATCGGCCGAGGACGACTTGCGCACGCGCAGCGAGCTGAACAGTTCCGAGGCGAAAGTGTTGAAGTCGAAGGCGCGCGAGCGGTTCGGGCTGCCGTCGGCGTTGTTGGCGCCGGCCGTCGACAGGGCTTCCATGTTGTTGATGCGGACGCGCGAGAAGCCGCCGTCCAGGCCGCGGACCGAGATGGTCCGGCCTTCGCCGTTGTCGCGGTCGATCGAGATGCCCGGGATGCGCTGCAGCGCTTCGGCCAGGTTGGCGTCCGGGAAGTTGCCGATGTCATCCGCGTTGATCGCGTCCATGATGATGTCGGACTTCTGCTTGACCGACAGGGCGCTTTGCAGCGAGGCGCGGTAACCGGTGACGACCACCACGGTGTCGTCGGTTTTCGCCGCTTCCTGCGCCAGCGCGCCGGTGGCAATCATTGCCGTCGCCGAGATACCGGCAAGCAGAGCGTGACGCATAGTAATCCCCTTCATTATTTTCGTATTCATTTTGTCTTCCCTGTTTTTATACGCGCATGCCTGAGCATTACGCCTTCCGCCAAAGAGTATTCACGCAAAACGCCTGAGGCGCCGCCGAAACCGGGAGGCCTGGGCACGCATGATCTCGATTTGATTCATGTTAGCGGTAACTTTTTGCGACAATCAATATAATATTTTCGAATTGTCGTCATTTCGTCGCAGAATACGACAAATGTTGCTAGTCAGCAACACAGATATTGATGAATTATCTTACTTATTGTGTATAAAATTATACTTAAAGACATGATTAATTACACCAATTCTTTCGAACTGATGTTTCAATTTTACCGATATTTACTGATAGCCACCTCATCCGGATGTGCCGCAACTCGACATAACCGGAACGCCGCCTATCTTCCTGTATCGTCCTTTGCGGGGCTTTTTTTGGCGGACGGGACGGTCTGATGACCGGCCGCGCGCACGCCCCTTACACATCCAGACGAAGCCGGAGCGGAAATCGGACATCAGGCGGCGAAATTTTTTTATGCGCGAAAATCAGTAGGCGTAGCGCGCGCCCAGATAAAACTGGCGGCCGCTCAGGGAGTGGTCGCCGACCAGGTGGCGGTCCCGGTGGTCCCAGGTCTCGCTCGGGGCGTTGGTCAGGTTCGAGCCCTCGAGGCTCATCGTCAGGCGCGGACTGACCTTGTAGCTGACGGAGGCGTCCCAGCGCGGCGCCGGATCGACGCCGCCGGCATCTGCGCCGAACGCGCCCGGCACGCTGGTCAGGTAGCGGTCGCGGTAGCTAGTCGAAACGCGCGCGTGCCACGGGCCGATGTCATAATAGACGGCCGCCGTATAGGCCTGGCGCGACAGGTTGAGCAGGTCGGCATTGATGGTGCCGATGCCCATCCCTGTCGTCGTCTGGTAGTTGATGTTGCTGCTGGCCAGCGTGTAGCTGAGGGCGACGCCCAGCCCCGACCAGCGGCCCGGCAGGAACTTCAGCGGCTGGTCGAGGGTCAGTTCCAGGCCGCGCACCGGCCCGCCGGGGACGTTGACGATGCTGGAGATGGAGAACTCGTCATTCACCCCAACGCCTGTATTGGCCAGCAGCGACGCCGGCAGGCCGGTCGACGTATAGGGCGCGATGTGCGTCAGGTTCTGGATGTAGGTGGTGACGTCCTTGTAGAACAGCCCGACCGAGACAAAACTGTTGCGAGTCGGGGTCCATTCCCATGACAGGTCATAGCTGTCGGCGCGGTAGGGCTCGAGACCAGGATTGCCGGTAATCACCTGCCGCCAGATGCCGTTGACGACGATGCGGGTCGAGGCAGCGATGGCGGCCAGCGGCGGCCGGGCCATGACCTTGGCGGCGCCGAAGCGCACCACCGTGTTCGGGCTGATGTCGAGCGCCAGGTTGAGCGACGGCAGGGCCTCGAAATAGTGGTGCCGGGCGCGCGTCAGCTGGAAGCCGCTCGGGTCGATGCTGGCCGGCACGATGCTGTAGAAGACGGATGTCTGGCCGGTGCGGACGTTACGCAGGCCAATGTCGCCGCGCAACTGGCGGCCCAGAATGTCGCGGCGGAAATTGAGCTGCACGAAGACGGACAGGTCGTTTTCGGTCACCGACTGGTTGAGGCCGCGTGCCATCGGGCTGGTGGTCGCCAGCGCCGTCCGCCCCTGGTTGGACAGCAGGTCATAGGCCTTGATGAAGGCGTCCAGGTCGGGCACCCGCCAGCAGCGCGGCGTACCGGCCGGCGGATCGATCGTGCCCTCGCCGCAGAACAGCTTCGTCAGGTCGGCCATCGGGACGGACGGTGCCGGGAAGTCGTCCTCGCCCTGGTCGAAAAGATAGACCATCGCCTTGAAGGTATAGCGCTTGGCTTCGACACCGGCGCTCAGCTGGTAACGGTCGGCGATGTCGTAGATCAGTTTGGTGCGGGCGGTATCAAAACCGTTGCGGGTGTAGTTGGGCCGCAGCCGGATGTCCGGCCCCGCCGCACCGGTGCCGCCCGGTTGGATGATGCGCGGGCCGAAATACCAGCTGTCGGGGTCAGTGACGTCGAACGGATAGCTGATCGACGGCCGCGTCGCATCGCCGCGAATGTCGAAGCTGTAGCCGTCCACATTGAAGCGGTCGATCTGCGCCCGCAGTTCCAGGAAATTGTCGAAGCGCGACTGGGAGGTGCCAAGCTGGATCTCGGTGCGCAGGCGACGGCTGAAGGCGTGCTTCAGTTCCAGCGAGGCCTGCGAGAAGGTGGTGGTGAAGTCGTCGACGCCCCGCTCGGAGCGGATGTCGACATTGTCGAACAGGCCGTAGACGACAGCGCCATTGGCGTCGACCTCGACGCGGCGCGGGACGATTTCCGGCTTGCCGCCCTGCGATGCGCCGCGGCCGAAACCGATGGCTTCGAGGAAATAGTCGTCGCGGCGGGTGTGGAAGCGCGAGACGACAAGGTCCGCCGTCAGCTGTGTCTCCTGCGACGGCCGCCACTGCACGCTGCCGATGACGCCCATCCGGGTCAGTTCGCCCATCAGGTCGGTATAGCGATAGAACTGCGGCGCGTAGGTGGTCGCCCGGCTGGCCAGATTATAGGCCGCCAACGAAGCCGCCAGGTCCGAGGCCGGCACATCGCACGGCCCGCCGGTGCCCGATGTCGGCTGGCAGAAACCGCCATTGGCCGAGCCCTGCGTCCAGCCGCCGCTGTTGGCGGTCTGGGTCTCGAACGGCAGGCGGGCATAGGAGACCAGCAAGAGCGCGCCCAGGCGGTCATTGTCAAAAGTGTTGCTGATCAGGAAATTGCCGCGCTGGCCCGACTTTTCGTTCATGTCGTTATAGCCGACCTGGGCCGCCGCCGCGATGCGCAGGCCCTTGCGGTCGAACGGACGCGGCGTCATCAGGCTGACGGAGGCGCCCAGCGAGCCTTCGATCTGTTCGGCGCTGGTCGTCTTGCGCACATCGATGCGGCTGAACAGGACCGACGGAAAGACGTTGAAGTCGAACCCGCGCCCCCGGTTGGCGCCGAAACTGGAGCCGTCGGTCGAGGCCTGGGCCTCGATGCCGTTGAGCTCGACGCGGGTGAATTCGGGCCCCAGTCCGCGCACCGTGACCGCCCGGCCTTCGCCCTGATCCTGCGAGATGGCGACGCCGGCGACGTGCTGGACGGCTTCCGCGGCATTGTTGACGGGCAGCCTGGCGATGTCCTTCGCGATAATGCTGTCGAAGCGGCCGTTGAAGCGGCGCTTCAGGTCGGCGGTCTGGTCCGGCGGCGGACGCAGGCCGGTGACCACGAGCGTCACAGGCTCCGGCGCGAGGCCCGGCGGCGGGAGGATGGAAGGCGGAAGGATGGGCGGCGCCGGGAGCTCGACCGGCCGGACCTGGGAGATGACATAGGAACCGTGGGCGGTAGCGCTAACATTCAGGTCCGAACCTTGCAGCAATTGTTCCAGTGCAGCCGGGGCGGAAAAGCGGCCTTTCACCGCCGGGGCGGTCTTGCCGGCGACGGCTTCGGGGCGGAAGACGATATTGACGTGGGCGGCGGCGCCCAGCGCGGTCAGGGACTGGGCCAGGGGTTCGGCGGGCAGGTCAAGCTCGATGGTGGCTTGCGCACAGGCAGGGCCGGCGAGCAGACACGCTGCCGCCAGCACGGCTGTCACGCCGGTCAGGACCCCATTCGCTTTCATTCTTCCGCCTGTCACGCCGGACGCTTGATCGCCCGTCTTTTATAGGAGCCCGAACCGAGGCCCGTTCTTTTTATACATGAATTTTCACCGGCCGGTATTTGTATCTTTCCTTACCGGTGAAAATTGTCAGCGCGCCAGTTCGATGGTTTCGCCGGAACGCCTGACTTTCAATCCGTTGAGCTGCGCCATGGCGGCGGCAAATTCGGGCGCGTCATTGGTGGCGAAGATGCCGGAAACGCGCAGGCGCGCCACTGCCGGATCAGCGACCACGATGCGCACCGGGCCGTAACGATTGAGCTCGGTCGCTGCTTCCGCCAGGCTGGTGTCGGCAAAAACGACCTCACCGCGCCGCCAGGCGGTGACGGCCTCGACGGACGGACGGTCCAGCGTCAGGTGGTCGCCGCCGTCGATGACGGCACGGTCGCCGGGCCTCAGGACCGCCTGCGACCGGGCCGCGCCGTCTTCCAGATGGCTGACGTCGACACTGCCCTTGAGCAGGGTGACCTGGGTGCGGTCGGCATCCCGGCGCACCACGAACGAGGTGCCGAGCGCCCGCACCTGCTCATCGCCCGCCTGAACCAGGAACGGCTTTTGCGCGTCGTGGGCGACGTCGAACAGGACTTCGCCCCGCTTCAGTTCGATGCGGCGCTGGCGGCCGTTGAACTTCACGGCGATTTCGCTGCCGGTATTGAGCGAGACGCGCGAGCCGTCCTTGAGCGTGACGACTTGCTGCTGCCCCTGCCCGGTCTGGTAGGTGATCGGCCGCGCCGTCCAGGCATAGCCGCCGGCCAGCACGCACACGGCCGCAACCGCGGCGGCGCACCACAGCAAAGTCCGGCG
>JBEHYZ010000051.1:0-16821 GCA_048497915.1 Pseudomonadota bacterium | reverse complement strand
ATGACGGTGTGTTTGTTCGGCAGCTTGTCCATCGGCTGACCGTTTTCCAACTGGACGAACATGCCGTGCAGATGGATCGGGTGGGCCATCATGCTGTCATTGATCAGGGTCAGGCGAACGCGCTCATTGTAGGCGACGTGAATGCCCACCTTCGGATCAAAGGTCTTGCCGTTCATGGTCCAGATGTAGCGCTCCATATTGCCGTCGAGATGAACGGCTATTTCCCGCGTCGGCTCGCGCACATCGGCCTGGGTGTCGCGATAGATGAGGTCGTTGTAGCTGAGGATTTTGGTGCCTTCAGGCGCGTGAGCATCCGCCCAACCGCTCGGTCCGTCCATGGATGACATGTCCATCTTCGGATCGTTCATCATCATCATGCTCATGTTCATGTCGGCCATGGTCAGGATGGCGCGCGGACGTTGTACGGGCACGTCGCCCTTCACGCCTTCGCGCGGTGCCAACGTGCCGATGGCGAAGCCGGTGCGATCGATGGGCTCGGCGGCGATGGTGTAGGCCTTTTCGTCCTGGGGTTCGACGATGACATCATAGGTCTCGGCATTGCCGAAACGGAATTCGTCGATGCTGACGGGCTCGACCGGCTGGCCGTCGGCGGCGATGACGGTCATCTTGAGGCCCGGAATTCGGACGTCGTAGATCGTCATGCTGGCGGCATTGATGAACCGAAGGCGGACCTTTTCGCCGGGCTTGAAGAGCCCCGTCCAGTTTTGGACCGGGGTTTTGCCATTGATCATGAAGGTATAGCCTTCGACATCGGCGAGGTCGGTGGGCATCATGTTCATCTTGCCCCACTGACCGGCCGCCTTCACCGCCTTGCCGAGCCCCATCTTGCCGACATTGGCGAAGAAGTCCCCCACCGTGCGGCGATGGTATTGGTAATAGTCCGCCGAGGCTTTCAGGTGGGCCTGTATGGTTTTGGAGTCTTCGAGGCTTTCATCCGACAGAATGACCGTGTAGTCGCGGTCGGCCTTGACGTCCTGGGCCGCATCTTTCGATCCAGGCGCTGGGGCGATGACGATGCCGGAGAACAGGCCATCCTGCTCCTGGCCCATGGAATGGGCGTGGTACCAGTAAGTGCCGGACTGCTTGATATGGAAGCGGTAGGTGAAAGTTTCGCCCGGCCGGATACCATCGAAGCCATTGAAGCCGGGCACGCCGTCCTGGGAGCCAGGCACCAGCATACCGTGCCAGTGGAGAGAGGTGTCTTCCTTCATCGTGTTGGTGACATGGATGACGGCATCATCGCCCTCCGTGAAATGCAGCACGGGGCCGGGGATGGTGCCATTGATGGTGATTTTGCTGCGCGGCTTGCCCGCGACATCGACCGTCTGGCGGGCGATGGTGAGGTTATATTCTTGTACGTGAACTGGGATTTCGGCTCGGGCGAGACTTGGCGGGGAGGCCAAGGCCAGCAGGCCGAACACCAGCGAGAGCAGGTGTTTCATCGTTTTGATCCTGGGGAGAAGACACGCTTCCGTGGCGCGATCAGGCGCAGCGGAGCTTCGGAATGCCGTGTGTCAAAACGCGCGGCACAGCGTCTAAGATGTCAGGATCAGGCTCTCGGAGGTCGTTTTAGCGTATCGGCGAGATACGACGGCAAGGCTTGCGCGCTTTGCCCGTCCAGCACGGACTTTTCCGCGTGGAAAACATAGGGAAGGACATAGGTCACAAGCGACGGCGTGGCCGGACAATGGCTCAGGGGGCAGCTACAGCCGTTGGCGCAACAGCCACCGCCCGTATGGCCAGTTTGTTTTTTTGAAGGACTGTCTTTTGCGGCCTGGGCGGACATGGCCTTGGCGCATTCGGCGCTCATGCCCGACATTGAGGCCTCAGCGCTCACTTGTGAATGCGGTTCCGCTTTCGCCGGCATTGCATGGGCGTGCAGAGGCGACGTCATCGTCATGAAGACGAATACCAGTCCCATCAGCAATCTTGTCCAAACCCGTGTCATGAACCGCCAGATATAGCGCATAGTGTTAAGAAGAAATGTCGAACGCCGTTATACCCCTGTGGGGTATCGTGCGCAAGACGTTTTGTCGCCTTATGCCATTCAACATTTGGGCATGTCACAGCCTTACGTTTCTGATACGCAAGCTGTTGCCAATAACCGAGACCGAGCTGAAAGCCATGGCGGCCGAAGCGATGATCGGGGACAGAAGCAGGCCAAAAGCCGGATAAAGCACACCTGCGGCGATCGGCACGCCGACCGTGTTGTAGGCGAAGGCGAACACCAGGTTTTGCTTGATGTTCCGCATGACCGCCCGGCTCAATTCTCGTGCCTTGACGATGCCGTTTAGGTCACCCTTGATCAGGGTGATGCCGGCGCTTTCCATGGCGATGTCTGTGCCGTTGCCCATGGCGATGCCAACGGTTGCCGCGGCCAGGGCCGGGGCGTCATTGACGCCGTCGCCTGCCATGGCCACCTTTCGGCCCTGCCTTATAAGGCCCTCGATGACCTCCGCCTTTCGATCGGGCAGGACACCGGCTTCGACGTCTTCGATTCCGAGCGTTTTGGCGACAGCACGCGCTGTCGTTTCGTTGTCTCCGGTCAACATGACCAGCCGCAGGCCCACGGCCTTCAACGCCTTGAGCGCATCCGGCGTCGAGGCTTTCACTGGATCGGCGACAACGATCACCCCGGCAGGCTTTCCGTCCAACATGGCGTAAATCGCTGTCTGGCCCTGGTCACGAAAGGTCCGGGCCAGTTCGGTCAATTCGGCATTTTCGCCAACGAGGGCAGCGTTACCAAGAGCCAGGGCAACGCCATCAACCGTTCCCGTTACGCCTTTTCCGGTCGGAGCCTCGAAACCGGTGACCCCGTAGGTGTGCAGGCCTTTCTCCCTTGCCGCCTGGACGATGGCGTCGCCGATCGGATGTTCGCTCGACGCCTCCAGCGCTGCGGCCAGCGACAACAGACGGTCAGGCTCTATGCCGGCGACGGTCTTGACGGCGATCAGCTTGGGCTTGCCTTCCGTGAGGGTGCCCGTCTTGTCGAGCACGAGGGTGTCGACGCTTTCGAAGGCTTCAAGGACGGCCGCGTCGCGCACAAGTATGCCTTCTTTGGCTGCACGTCCGGTTCCCGCCATGATCGACATCGGGGTTGCGAGGCCGAGCGCGCAGGGACAGGCGATGATCAATACGGCTATGGCGTTCAGGATGGCATGACCAAGTTTCGGTTCGGGGCCAACTATCATCCAGGCGGCAAAAGTGATTACCGACGCCGCGATGACCGCCGGCACGAAATAGCCTGAGACGATGTCGGCGACGCGCTGGATCGGCGCGCGCGACCTTTGCGCTTGGCCGACACGGGCGACGATCTGAGCCAATAAGGTATCGTTGCCGACGCGAGTCGCCTTCATGAGGAAACTGCCGGACTGGTTGACGGTGGCGCCGGTGACCTTGTCGCCCGGCTGCTTGGCGACCGGCATCGATTCACCGGTCAGCATGGATTCGTCGATATGGCTCCCCCCTTCGGTGACTTCGCCGTCGGTCGGTATCTTCTCGCCCGGGCGGACGCGCAGAATGTCACCGACCGCGACCTGTTCGAGCGGGACTGTTTCTTCATTGCCGTCGATAAGCCGGTGCGCTGTCGCCGGCGCCAGCTTGAGCAATGCGCGAATGGCATTGCCGGTCAGGGCGCGCGCCTTCAGTTCAAGCACCTGTCCGATCAGGACGAGCGTCGTGATGATGGCGGCCGCCTCGAAATAAATATCGGGCGTCATGCCCGCCATGTGCGGAAACGCTTGCGGCAACAGCACGGCGGTGACGGAATAGCCCCAGGCCACCAGAACGCCGAGCGCGATCAGAGTGAACATGTTGAAATTACGGGTCTTGAGCGAGTCCCAGCCCCTTACCAGGAAGGGCCAGCCGCCCCACAGGGCGACGGGTGTGGACAGGACCAACTGCACCCAGACCGAAAGTCTTTCCGGAACAACGGCCGATAAGCCGAAGTGTGCGCCCATTGCCAAGATGGCGACCGGAACGGACAAGATGGCCGACACCCACAAGCGGAATGTCATATCTTTCAGTTCGGGATTTTCCGTGTCGTCGAGCGTTATCGTCTCGGGTTCCAACGCCATACCGCAGATTGGACAAGAGCCGGGCCCTTCCTGGCGGACTTGCGGGTGCATGGGGCAGGTATAGATGACCGCCTGGCCAGCTTTTGGTTTCGGCTGCGGGGCCGTTTTTGCATAAACGTCGTGCCCATGTCCATGGTGGCACGCGCCTTGGTCCTGTGCCGGCACCGCAACCTGTTCGGAGGTGGCCTCGTCCGTTGGGACCAGGTTCATATGGCAGAGCGGACACTGTCCGGGGCCAGTCTGCCTGACTTCGGGGTGCATCGGGCAGGTGCGGGCGTCGGCTGGCGCCGGGGACGCCTGACAGCAGGACTTGGCCGTGCCTTTGCTCTTGGGATCGTAGTCCATGATCCTACTCGTACTTCTTCAGCAGCACCATGAGTTCGGCGATCTGGTCGTCGCGCTTGTCCGTATCCCCGCATTCACAGGATTTGGTGAGGCAGGATTTCATGTGCGTTTCGAGCACGCCCAGTTCGATGGTCTTGATGGCGCTGCGCACAGCGCGGAGCTGGGTCAGGATGTCCACGCAATACTGGCCCTCGCCGATCATGCGTTTGATGCCTTCGAGCTGCCCGATGGCGCGGTTGAGTCGTGGCGCCTGTTCGGCATGGCTGGGATGGTCGGTCATGGGCCTCTCCGATATACCTATGGGGGGTATATATACCCCATGGGGTATCTTCGCAAGAGCAACAGACGTTGCGTGAGGCATAAATGAAAATGTGTTCCTGGACAAAGCGTCCATCTTGTCCGGGAAAAACGATTTATATCAACTGACATCTGCCCTAACCTCATCAGCCAGAATACCGGCTATTCGCGGAGGCAGGATTATGGATCACGAACATTTTCGCCGAATGCACGGCCGTAACGGGGCGAAGATGGCGCGTGTGAGCGTCGAGGTGGCGCTAAAAGCCAAGGCGTTGGTGGCGAACGATACCTGGGCCTTCCGCTTTGAGAGGACAGCCGGATTTACTTATCAGGCTGGACGCCATGTTCGCATGACCCTGCTCAAGCCACGGTACAGGGACAAGAAGGGCGCGTCTCGGTTCTTTTCTTTCGCCAGCGCACCGCAGGAGACAGACCTCGTTTTCGCCATGCGGATGCGCGACAGTGCTTTCAAGCGCTCGTTGATGGCTTTGGCCATAGGCGACGCGGTGCGGATCGAGATCCTGGTCAATCCGCCGCCCGGCGCCTTCGCCTTCGATGACGCGGCAGAGGGTCCGGTCGCCTTCCTTGCCGGTGGCATCGGAGTTGTGCCAGCCTATTCGATGATCCGAGACGTAATCGCGCGCGGACTGCATCGGCCGCTTTATCTGTTCTACTCAGCGCGAACGCCTTCCGATGCCCCGTACCTGGCCGAACTTAAGGATCTGGCGGCACATCACCCTTCCGTTGTGTTCATTCCGACCATGACGGGGGTCGATGGATCTTGGTGCGGCCGTGCCGGCCGTATCGATCTTGATCTGGTAAGGCAAGTCGTAGAGGATATTCCGTCGACCACCTTCTATATCGCCGGTCTTCCCGATATGGTCTCGGCCATGCGAATGCTTCTCGGTCATCTGAGCGTTCCATCAGATCATATTCTTGCCGAAGAATTCGAAGGCTTTACGCCGCATCGCACCGGACGGGGCGGTCTCGCCACGATCGCCATTGGCGCCGCCGTCACTATAGCGTTGGGCTTGCACCTCGCGGCTGGGGCGTTCGTTATGCGCCTTGGCGGCCTTGATCTCAAAAATCCAATGTTCGCTATTGGCGCCGGACTGGTGGTCGCGGTAGTGATTGTCAAACTTCTCCTGGTGCTGCGCTCAGGACACAAAAAATGACATCAGACCATCGCGCCAAGGAAAACGCACATAGTGCCCACGGCGGTCCGCTTCAGCACCAGCCGGCGCACTCAGCGACGGCGTTGCCTGAAAATGGCGGTATCGACCGTCGGGTTCTGCGAACGCGCTGGAAGCTTGAGCACGCTTTTTTTCACCTTATGCAGGCCAAAGGCTATGACGCCGTCACGATCCAGGAGATCTGCGATAGCGCCGGCATCGGACGATCGACCTTCTATACCCATTTTATGGGCAAGGAGGATCTAAAGCTCAAAAGCCTGGAGCATCTGCGAAGAGAGTTGATCCATAGCCAGGCGGGACATGCGGGCGCCGAACCTGGGAAACCTATGGGGTTTACTCTCGCCATGTTCGAACATGCGAAGGCCCATCTTCCCGCTTATCGCGCCTTGCTCGGCAGCGAAGGGCTGGCGGTAAGCCTCGGGGGTATAAGGCAGATCATCACCGACCTTGTCCGGGCGGAACTCAAAGGCCAGGGTCGTAAGGAAGAGCGCGAAACGAAGATCGCTTTCATCGTCGGCGCGTTCATGGGTGTTTTGACGGACTGGTTGGACAGCGGGTCCGTCACGCCACCGGCTGAAGTCGATGCGCTTTTCCGCCGCATGATCATTGCCGGTGCGCTTCAATTGGAAAAATAGAAGGTGGCCGTATCGGCCACCTTCCCGGTTGTCTACTGCGGCGTCACGCCGGTCACTTCGGCGTCAGATCCTCGAACCTTGACGTCGAACTTTACCTTCTCGCCGACCTTCAGGCCATCGAGCAAGGTCGCTGGGTTGGCCTTGAAAGCCATGGTCATGGCCGGCCAGTCGACGGCCGGGATGGCGTCGTGCTTGATTGTCACCGTGCCTGCGGTTTTGTCGATCGCCGTGATGACGCCCATGCCGGTGCCGACCTTGGCAACAGCATCGGTGTCCATAGCCATGCCGGACATATCGCCGCTGGTGGACATCGGCGCTATTTCCGTCGGTGCGGCCATAGCAGACGCGCTTGCGTCGGTCGAGGCTGGCTTGGGGCTACAGGCGGCAAGGCTGCCTGCCAGGGCCAGAACCGACAGGGTAATCGCTAGTTGGGCTCTCATGATGATCTCCTTTGAGTGAGAGGGGGATGGGAAGGGTTATGCGGGCGGCGTCGCAGCAGCAGGTAGGCGGCCGGGACGACGAGCATGGAGAGGAGCGGTGCGGTCAGCATGCCGCCGATCATGGGGGCAGCGATCCGGCTCATGACTTCGGAGCCGGCGCCGTGTCCGAACAGAATCGGCAACAGGCCCGCCAGGATGACGCAGACGGTCATGGCCTTGGGACGCACGCGTAGAAGCGCGCCTTCACGGACGGCGGTCTCAATGTCCAAAGGCGTTGGATCAGGGCCGCGATGCTTGAGGGCGTCCTTCAGGTAGATCAGCATGATCACGCCGAACTCGGCGGAGACACCGGCCAGGGCGATAAAGCCCACCCCGGTCGCAACCGATTGGTGGAAACCCAGAAGGTAAAGCGTCCAGATGCCGCCGGTCAGAGCGAAGGGCAGGGTTAGCATGATCAGGGCCGCTTCATCGAAACGTCCGAAAGTGACGTAGAGCAGCAGGAAGATGATGACGAGCGTCGCCGGCACCACGAGCTTCAGGCGTTCGATAGCCCGTTGCAGGTATTCGAACTGGCCGGAATAGGCGATCGATACGCCCGGCGACAGCTTGACGTCCTTCGAAACAGCTTTTTGCAGATCGCCGACGACCGAGGCCAGATCGCGGTCTCGAACATCGATATAGACCCAGGTCGAAGGCCGGCCGTTTTCGGTCTTCAGCATCGGCGGTCCTTCCGAGATCTCGACCTTCGCCACTGTGGCCAGGGTGATTTGCGCCCCCGAGGGCGTCAGGATGGGCAGATTGCGCAGGCCCTCCAGG
This sequence comes from Pseudomonadota bacterium, assembly GCA_048497915.1. Taxonomy (GTDB): domain Bacteria; phylum Pseudomonadota; class Alphaproteobacteria; order Caulobacterales; family Caulobacteraceae; genus Asticcacaulis. The sequence goes on along the minus strand of JBEHYZ010000051.1, from coordinate 8,998 downwards.
CTGTCCCTGTCCTCACGCGGATAGCGGACATTGATGGGATAGCGGGCCAGACCGTCGACCACTTCGCCGACATTTTCGCCCCCGACGGCACCGCTGATAATCGCCTGGATGTCACTGATATTGAGACCATAACGGCCGGCCGCCGCGCGGTCGATATCGACATCGACAAAGCGTCCGCCTGTGAGACGTTCGGCCAGGGCCGAGCTGACGCCGGGCACGGTCTTGGCCACTGTCTCAACGTCATGAGCGATGCGGTCGAGTTCGGCGAGATTGCTGCCCGAAACCTTCACGCCGATAGGGCTCTTGATGCCGGTCGCCAGCATGTCGATGCGGTTGCGGATCGGCGGCACCCAGACATTGGCCAGGCCCGGCACCTTGACGGTCCGGTCCAGTTCCTCGACCAGCTTTTCCGGCGTCATGCCGGGACGCCACTGGTCGCGCGGCTTGAACTGGATGGTTGTCTCGAACATCTCCATCGGCGCGGGGTCAGTAGCGCTTTCGGCGCGTCCGGCCTTGCCGAAGACGGTCGCGACTTCAGGCACAGTCTTGATCAGCCTATCGGTCTGCTGGAGCAATTCGGAAGCCTTGTCCGCCGACAGACCCGATAAGGCCGAAGGCATATAGAGCAAGTCGCCCTCATCGAGCTGCGGCATGAACTCGCCCCCCAACCGGGTTAGCGGCCAGGCCGTGGTGGCGAAGGTCAGGGCTGCCAGGCATAGTGTCAACCGCGGCGCTCTCAGGACGAAGGCCAAGAACGGGCGATAGATCGCCGTCAGGACAACGTTCAAAGGATTGGCGGTTTCCTTGGGGACCTTGCCCCGGATGAGATAGCCCATCAGCACTGGCACAAGCGTCACCGACAGAATAGCCGCACCCGCCATGGCGTAGGTCTTGGTGAAGGCAAGCGGCGAGAACAGCCGCCCTTCCTGGCCTTGCAGGGTAAAGACCGGGATGAAGGAGAAGGTGATGATCAGCAGGCTGAGAAACAGCGCCGGGCCGACCTCGGTCGCGGCCTCGGTGATGACCCGCCAGCGCTCGTCGCCTTTGAGGGCCTCGCCGGGGTGATCAGATTCCCAATGCTCGATCTTCTTGTGGGCGTTCTCGATCATGACCACGGCCGCATCGACCATGGCGCCGATGGCGATGGCGATGCCGCCCAGCGACATGATGTTGGCGTTGACGCCCTGGCTGTGCATGACGATGAGCGCGGTCAGGACACCGATCGGCAAGGTCAGGATGGCGACCAGCGCCGAGCGCACATGCCAGAGGAACAGGGCGCAGACGATGGCGACGACCAGAAACTCCTCGATCAGCTTTTCGCGCAGATTGCCGATGGCACGGTCGATCAGTTGCGAGCGGTCATAGGTCGTGACGACCTCGACGCCCGGTGGCAGGCTTTTTTTCAACTCCGCGAGCTTCGCCTTGACGGCGGATATGGTCTCCATGGCGTTCTTGCCGGAACGCAGGATGACCACGCCGCCGGCGACCTCGCCCTGGCCGTTCAACTCGGCGACGCCCCGGCGCATTTCCGGGCCTATCTGGACGCTGGCGACTTCGCCGAGGGTCACAGGAACGCCACCTGCCGCCGTCTTCAGCGGAATGGCGCGGAAGTCGTCGAGCGTTTTCAGGTAGCCGCCGGCGCGGACCATATATTCGGCCTCGGCCAGTTCCAGTACCGAGCCGCCGCTTTCGCCATTGGCGTTCTGGATGGCCGAGACGACCTCTTGGTGGGTGACGCCATAGGCGGCGAGCTTCACCGGATCGAGCACGACCTGGTACTGCTTGACCATGCCGCCGATGCTGGCGACTTCAGCCACCCCGGGTAAGGATTTCAGTTCGTAGCGCAGGAACCAGTCCTGGAGAGAGCGAAGTTGCGACAGGTCGTGCTGACCGGTCTTATCGATCAAGGCATATTCATACACCCAGCCGACCCCGGTGGCGTCCGGCCCCAGCGAAGGCTTGGCCTCCGCCGGCAGACGGCCCTGCACCTGGTTGAGATATTCGAGCACGCGCGAACGCGCCCAATAGAGATCGGTCCCGTCCTCGAACAGCACATAGACAAAGCTGTCGCCGAAGAAGGAATAGCCGCGCACCGTCTTGGCGCCCGGCACGGACAGCATGGTCGTGGCCAGAGGGTAGGTGACCTGGTTCTCAACGATCTGCGGCGCCTGACCGGCATAGGGCGTGCGGATGATGACCTGGACGTCGGAAAGGTCGGGCAGTGCATCGACGGCCGTGGCCTTGATGGCGAAGATGCCGCCGGCGACGATGGCCAGGGTCGCCAGAATAACGAAGAACCGGTTCTTGACCGACCAGCGAATGACGGCAGCGATCATTGCATCGCTCCCATGGGCTTAATCTGCTCGACCACCGGGCCGTCGGGCTTTTGGACGAAGCCGAAGCTGACGTGGTCGCCCACCTTCATACCCTTGGCAAGGCTGACAGAGGACAGCCTGAAGGTCATGGTCATGGCGGGCCAGCCGATGGCGGGGACCGGCTCATGGCTAAGAGTGATCGAGTCCCCATTGAGCTGTTCGATGACGCCTTTCGTCGAATAGAGGGCGGGCGCCGTCGCCATTGTGCCCGCTTGTGGCGATATGGCGGTCAACGGCCGGGCATTGATTCCCGATAGGCTGGCCTCGGAATCGATCAGGAACTGGCCGGACGCCACGACCTTGTCACCTTCGCTCAGGCCCGCGAGAATTTCTGTGCGGTCGCCGCTTTCACGGCCCGTCTGGACTTCGGCGGGCGTGAAATGGCCCTTGCCGTCAGACAGCATGACCAGGGTGCGCTTGCCCGTGCGGATCAGAGCCTCGGAAGGGACGAACAAGGCCTGGCTGCTATTGCCGGCCAGATGGACGGTCGCGAACATCCCAGGACGTAGCTTGCCGCCAGAATTCGGCAATTCGATGCGGACACTCAAGGTCCGGCTGTCGGCCTGGGCGGTGGGAAGGATGGCGGCGATCCGGCCCGTAAAGGTTTCACCCGGGAACGCCGCCAGGTCCGCCGTTACGGGCTGGCCGATCTTGATCCGCCCGGCCTGAACCTCCGGCACGGCTGCTGTCAGCCACACGCTTGACAGGCTTGTGACCTGCGCCAGGGTCTGGCCCATGGCGACGGTCATGCCCTGGCGGGCATCGAGTGTCTGTATCGCCCCGCCGACCGGCGTGGTGATGGTGACGATGTTGCTGATCTTGCCCGTCCGGCTCACGCTGTCGATCAGGCCCGTCGGCATCCCCAGGAGAACCAGCCTTCGCCGGGCCGCCGCTTCCAGGGCCGCATCGTGGGTCTGCATGACGGCAAGATATTCGGACTGCGCGCCACCCCATGACGGCACGAGTATATCGGCGATCGGGGCGCCGGCGGCGATGACATCGCCCGGTGCGCGGGCATAGACGCGCTGGACGAAGCCGTTGGCGCGTGCCTGAATGATGGCGACGTCGCGCCCGTTGAAATCGAGCGATCCGGCGGCATCGAAGGTGTCGGCGAAATCGCCGCGCTCGACACTGGCCAAACGGACGCCAAGATTTTGCAGGCGCGATGGATCGATCTGTACGCCACCCTGGCCGGGGTCGGCTTCACCGGCATAGCGCGGCTTGAGCTGCATATCCATGAAGGGGGACTTGCCCGGCTTGTCGAAATGCTGGGCGGGGACCATCGGGTCGTACCAGTAGAGGACCTTGCCCTTACCGGCGGAATCCGTCGCGGGCATTGATCCTGAGCTGTGCTGAAGTCTGGCCAGGCCGAAACCCGCGCCGCCCGCAACGACAATAAGGGCGGCAGCGGCGATCCCTAAATGGAGCGGCGTAAGGGTAAGCGGGCGGGTCATTGGCTGGTATTCCCATAGGTCAGGTTGAGGCGCACACCGTCGCGGACGACATCGGCTTCGCGGGAGAGGGCATCGATCCGGGCTTCGGCAAAAGCGAGTTGCGCCGACAAGACATCGGACAATGTGGCTGTGCCGGCGCCATAACTGGCAAGCTCCAGATCGGCCTTCTTCTGGGCCAGGGGCACGAGCGTTGTTTGGGCGCGCATCAGGCGATCGTGGTGCATGACATGATCGGCCAGGTCGGCATCGAGTTGCGCCTGAAGCTGGCGGTGCATAGCATCCTGGTCGAGGCGGGCGCGTGTCGCGGTTTGAGTCTTCGCGTCGATGATCGGGTCCTGCCGGGATTTGGAGAACAGGGGCAGGCTGAAGGTTACGCCGCTTGAGACCATGTCACCGTACATGCCGTCCCGGTGCTGATAGGTGACATCCCAACCCCAGTCCGGGTGCTTTTCGGCTCGCGCCATGGCCACATCCGCATCGGCCTGACGGCTGGCGGCGCCATAGAGCGCAAGGTTAGGGTTGTGATCGAGGCTGGCGCGCAAGGCCGCCGGATCGACCGGATAGTCGGGTGGGTCTCCGGCGACGTCGGCGGTGTCGTCGCCGGTCCAGCGCACTAGCTCGGCTCGCGCCCGGGCGACATCCGCCACCAGATCAGCACGGCGGTCGCTCAATGACGCCTGTAACTGTTCGGCGTCAAGTGACTGCGCTGGGCGGATAGCGCCATTGGCCAGTTGCGATGGCGCGCTCGACTGGATGGGCGTAATGGCTTTTGCTGCCACATCGAGCGCGGCCAGTTTTTGCTTGGCGTAATAGAGGTCGACCCAGGCGAGCGCCGTATTGAGGCGAACATCGCGGGTTTCGACCGACCGACTGGACTGGGCAAAGCCGATATCGGCCTGGGCCCGTGTCTGAGCGGCGCGGCGTTTGTCGGCATTGGGCATGTCCTGCATGACACCCAGCGTCGTCATGGTCATGCTGTCTTTGTTGAAGGAACCGGCCGGCGGGCCTGACACCGGGAAATTCTCGACACCGGCGCGGATCTTGGGGTCGGGCAAGCGACCCGCCGCCAGGCTTGCGGCACGCGCCGCATCGACGTCGGCGCCCTTGGCGGCCAGGCTTGGCGCAGTCCCGAGCGCCAGCTTCAAGGCCGCATCAAAGGTGAGAGGCTCGGCCATCGCCACTGGCGCATAGACAAGGGGCATAAGCAGAATGGAAAGCGCCGCAAGGGAGACGAGTCGCATGGGATTTTCCTGAAAATGAAAATACGAAGGCAGCGACCCACCCCCGCCACCTTTGCGGCAGGGGTGGGCGACGCTTTTACTTTACGGTTTTCAGGCAATCGCCCATGTCTGCCGGGGCGCATGGAATCTTGACGATCCGCGGCATGACATTGTGGGGATTGGGCGAGGGCGGCGCCGTGCGATAGTCGCACTTGTGGCATGGCTTGCCGTCGGCGGCTTGTGCCGAGGCGGCGGAGACGGCCAGCAGGCCGAAGGTGATAGCGCACACAGTCGTGGCAAAGGTTTGACGCATAGTCATGAAGAATTCTCCTCAAATCAAATCTGAGGCTTGGCCGCGGCACTTGGCATCACGGTCAAGCGATACTCAAGGCTGGACTGGATGCGCGAAGGCAGGAGCCAGCAAGGCCTTGAAGGGCGTAAACGAAGGCGGATTCCGCCTGTTACGCGTTTGATTTGGGAGGAGGAACGACGAGGCTGGGCTCTTGGGTAAAGAGCGCAGGGGTCAAATCGTTGAACGTGACTTGCTCGACGGCCAGAACCGGCAGGATGATCGAGCCGTCTGAAGCGCTGCCGAGATTGACGCCGCACATAGCCATGCAGTTATTGAAGCACGCCTTGTCGGACGACTTTTCGCTTTTGGCGTGGTCACAGCAATCCATGTTGCCGGCATCGTGGCCCGTCATCTGCACAGTTTGCCCGGACATGGTCCCGCAATCGCTAGAAGCGGCCTGAGCGGCCACCGGCGAGAGGAGGAGCCCGATCACGGCAAAAATGTAAAGGATGAACCTGACCATATCTCTTAGGGTATGAGGTCGTTTTGAATTGTCAAGGTGCTTTGTTGTCACTGTAATGAAATAACATAGACACCTTTCCAGTGAGTAATTCGCCACCAAATGCAGTAAACGAAACTTAATATTCACGACTTAATAATATCGTCGCTTGACTTTCGCACCCGTTCTCACGATTTTCACCGCATGATCCGCGCTATCGAGACATCGCTGTCCAGCGTCCGCGCCTTCCTTGTCCTGGCCTTGATGGCCATGACGATGTGGGCGGGTGTGACCTCGGCCGAAGCGCAGATCCTGAACTCAGTCCATATTGCCCGCGGGGAGGTCGCCCTTGCCGATGGCGGTTGGCCGTCGGCGTGTGAGAATGGCGACCAGGTCTGCGCCGCCTTCCCTGAAGCCTCGACGGAACTCGGGATGCTTGGCCTGCACCATCATCATCATGGCGACTGCCAGTTCAATGCCTTGCCCGCGCACATTGATGAGGGAAGCCTAGTCCTGACATCGGTCGACCGCCTGTCCGTCGCCTATCAATCCACGCTCAAGCCGGCTTCGCTGGCCGAGGTGGATCAGCCTCCGAAGATTTGATCACACGCCCGAAATGTGTCGCGCCCCTGGCGCTTTGATCAATTCTGACTGAGGATTCTTATGAAATTCCCTTACCGGAGGCCGCTTGGCGCGGTTCTCCTTGGCGCGAGCATAGGTGTGCTTGTTCCCTCACTGGCGCTGGCCGATCCGGCGTCCGCCTATTCCGAACTGCTTCGGCAGGCCCAAAAATCACCCCGGCTGATGGAGGCGCAGGCCAATATCGGGCAGGCCGAAGGTCAGGCGCGTCAGGCGCGCGCCTGGTCCAATCCCAATTTCAGCGTCAATGTCGAGAACTTCGGTGGGAGCGGGCCCTATTCCGGAAACCGCAATGCTGAAACGACGACCTCGGTCGAACAAACGATTGAGCTTGGTGGCAAGCGGGATGCCCGCATAAAGGCCGGACAGGCCGGCGTTGAGGTGTCTCGGGCCAAGGCCAACCAGACGCGAGCGGATTTCGCCTTCGATCTGGCCCAGGCCTATGCCGATGCTGAATCGGCCGACATTCGATTGCAATTGGCAAAAGACGCCCTGGCCCTTGCCGAAGACGACGCGCGTGTCGCTCAGGCTTTAGTCACATCCGGCAAGGAGGCCGATTTGAGAGCGGTTCAGGCGAGAGCGGGCGTTGAAGCCGCGCGCGCCGATGTCGATGAGGCCCAGGCCGTGCGGGGTTCCGCCTTTGCCAGGCTGACGGCGATGGTCGATTCACCCATTCCGTTCACGTCTATCTCCGAGAGCTTGCTGGCCCATGCCGACCGTGGCGAGCCGATATCTCCGGTCGATCCTTTGAACAGCCCGGCCTATCTTGTGGCGCAGGCCGAACGTAACGAAGTCGCCCGCCGGGTGCGCGTCGAGCAAACCCGTTCGGCGCCCGATGTCACGGTATCGTTAGGTGTCCGTCGTCTGGCGGGCGACGATGCCAATGCCCTGGTTGGCGGCGTCTCGCTGCCGTTCCCGGTCTTCGACCGTAATCGCGGCAATATCAGCTCGGTCCAATCCGAGCTTCAGGCGGCCGACCAGCGGGTCAATATCGCTCGCCTCGATGCCCAGGCCGATATCCAGTCGGCGACCGGTCGCCTTCAGGCTGCCTTCACCCGCGTCAAGTCAGCCCATGACAGTGAACAGACGGCGCAGGAAGCCTACCGCCTGACCCGTGTCGGCTATGAGGCCGGCAAGTTGCCGCTGAGCGAAGTGCTCACCGCCCGTCGCGCCCTGACCGAGGCGCGCAATCAAACCCTTAAAGCCCGGCAGGACCGCCTTGGCGCGGAAGCCGAACTCGCGCGCCTGCGTGGCGTGACCCCATTTGGAGATCCCTCTTGAAACCGAACAATCGACTTCTCTACGGCGGCGCGATCGCGGCCGTACTCCTTGCCGGCGCGGCCGGTTTCGGCATCGCGCGCATGACAGCCGACAAACCGGCAGCCTCCGCGTCCGCCAGTGCCGAAGAAGACAAGGCGCCGTCCGAGCTGAAAATCACACCGGCGGTTATAACTACCGCTGGCATTACTGTTGAGAGGGTAAGCGCCGGCGGTTTGTCCTCGGAAATCATCACCCAGGCGCAGGTCGTGGCGACCCCAAATGGTCAGGCGGCGCTTACCGCTAGGGCGGCCGGGTCGATTTCGCGCATATATAAACGCCTCGGTGATCCGGTGAAGGCAGGCGAAGCCCTGGCCCTGATCGAGAGCCGCGACGCCGGCCAGATCGCGGCGGAACGGACAACTGCCATTGCCCGTGCGCGGGTCGCGCAGGCCAACCTTACCCGTGAGAAATCCCTGCTGGATCAGGGCGTGTCCGCTCGGGTCGAATTTGAACAGGCCCAGGCCGAAGCTGCCGCCGCACAGGCTGAGGTTACGCGCACCCAATCCGCAGCGACAGCCGCGCGCATAACGTCCGATGGCCACGGTGTCCTCGTCGCCAGCCCTATCTCGGGGCGAGTGACCGCGAGCACAGCCAGCCTTGGCGCCTTCGTGCAGCCTGAAACCGAACTGTTCCGGGTGTCCGATCCGAAGCTCATCCAGGTCGAAGCGGCGATCAGCGCGTCCGACATGGCGCGTGTGGCGGTCGGCGACAGGGCCATCATCGCGATGCCCGACGGTCGCACGCTCGAAGCCCGCGTTCGGTCGGTCACGCCGGCCCTCGATGCCGAGACGCGCGCCGCAACCGCCGTGCTCGATGTCGTCGGCGGAGAACTTCAGCCCGGCCTTTCGGTTCGCGCGCGCATTCTGCCGACAGGCGCATCTCAAACCCCGGCGATCGTCGTGCCCGATGAGGCTGTCCAGTCAATCGGTGGCCGCGATGTCGTGTTTGTCCGCACGGCGGATGGCTTCAAGGCCACACCGGTAACGGTCGGCCAACGCAGCGCTGGTCGTGCCGAAATCACCGCCGGATTGTCGCCCGGTCAGTCCATTGCCACACGCTCCGCCTTCCTTCTGAAGGCTGAGCTTGGCAAAGGCGCAGGCGAGGAGGAATAGGCCATGATAGCTAACCTCATGGCGCTCAGCGTGCGCGCACGATGGGCCAGCGTGTTGATCGTTGCCATGATCGGCGCATTCGGTGCC
>JBEHYZ010000050.1:0-18320 GCA_048497915.1 Pseudomonadota bacterium | reverse complement strand
CTTGCGTTCCAGCTCGGCGTGAGCTTCAGCGTATTCCAGGCGCACACTAGTCAATTCGGCGCGGGTGGTGTCGATTTGTTCTCGAAGCGCTTGCTCCCGCTTTTCAGATTCGACATTGGTCTTCGCCAAGGACTCGGCATGCCGACGCTCAAGATCGTTAATCCGTTGGGCTGCCTGTTCGTCTAGGTCCCGGGCATGCTTCATAGCGGCGACTTGCATCTCGCTAATAGCTGTCACTTGGGCAAGTTCCAGCTCCATTCGCTGGGCAAGAAAATTATTTTGTAAATTTTGTACCTGATTGTCGTGATCAATCTTGTAGGCGGCAGCGTCTTCAACGAGACGTTGCTCAACACTTATCACTTTAGCATTGATCTGCAGAACATTATCATTGGCTGTTTCCAACCGCGATTCGAGCGACAGCACATTTGCAGCGGCACGCGCCAGCTCTTGATCGGCTTGTTCAATTTTTTCGTACAGCTGTGCACGAATGTGCTGAACAGCCCACATATTTTCAGAAATTTGGAACGAATCGAAATAGTTGGGACCTACTCCGAACTTGGCAATTAACTCCGGGTGATCAACCGACACGTAATAACGATTGAGCCCGTCGAACTGTACGTAAGTATAACCCTTCGCAAGTAGCGTGGGTTCCCAGCTTTCATGGGTTTCTCTGGGTGAATTGGGATAGGTGCTTTCAACCACCACAACCCACGGACGAAGCGATGTGGGCTGCCAGCCTTCAATAACGTCAGCCTCAAAGCCTTCTACATCAATCTTGAGCCAATGAATGTCGGCGCCCTTAACATATGAAAAGACTTCTGTCAGCGTAACCGCCGGCACAGTCATATCAACGATGACACGGCCTTCGCTTCGATGGTGCTCGGCAATTTCTTTGGAAGCCGTGGACAGGCCTGTATCGGGAATTTCGTAAAAACTCAGCAGTCCTACCTTACTTGCCACAGCAACCTGAATAATAGTCTCATCAGGACGATCCTCGCGTAAGAGATCAGCATAGTATTGGGACGGCTCGACGTGAATACCGTGCCATCCGTGTTCATAAAAAGCCTTGCTCACCGAATCGTGAATAGGGTGCTGAGCGCCGATATCCACATAAATGCCATTTTGGATATGTCCGAGCGCACGAAAGAGTAAAACGTCTTCGAAATTCTGCGCATATGACACTATTCCCATTCAGCACTCTCCTGAAAGGTAAAATTTTAGATAGCGTACATGTCTTCGCAGTTAAAAATCTACTTAAATAAGCCATCGTGGAAGCTTCCAAATTTCACGACGTCCCCAATCTGTATGCGCGACTCCATCAATGAGGCGGCCTCAATGTAACTGACTAATGAGGCTGGATCACCACTTAAATAGTGCTTAATAGATGACAAGAATGCCTCCAAAAAGGGGGAAAAGTACCTTACCTTTCGCAGTCAAGTGGGCAGCCCAGCGCGATTTAAATGACGGCCATCGCGCTTTGAATTTGATGGGAAGGCGCGTGAGCCAAAACACGGGTTCCCAAGCCAAAATAAATGACATTTTCATGTAAGCGTAAAATCTCGGAATTGTACTGATTCCACAGGTCATAGATGAGAGCATTTGGGGCTAGTTTGCCCGTTAGGAGAGCAAGATCCAGATTTTGGAAATTTGGGTTGTTGTTCTGGTAAACAACAAAATTTGCGTTCGTAAAAGCTTCCGCCGCTGAATCACAACTTTCAACTCCGAGACCTTCAATATCAGCTTTTGGAACTGCTGGATCATAGGCGACCAATTGAATGCCAGGGAAGGTTGATTTTAGTTTTTCGATCAGTGGTATGGCTAGCGTACCGCGCAAATCGGACGTTTCCGGACGCCCCTTAAAGGCGACGCCCATTATTACGCCCTTACGAATATCTCCTCTTGATGTGCGCGAAGCCAACTCATCAGCGATAATAGCAGCGGTTCTGGAAGGTAGGGCCTCATTGACCTCACGCCCCAGCATCGGCATGCGAACATCCCCCCCCTTCAGACCAACACCTTCAGCGAGTATGTACGGATCCTTTTCAAGGCAAGGGCCGCCAACCGGGCCGGGCACCGGCATGGACGCGCGGGGATAGCCCATATTGCCAGCCTCGATCACTTCGATAGCCGAAACGCCAATGGAATCACAGATTTCAGCGACTTCATTCGCAAAGGCAAACATCAAATCTCGTTGCGTGTTGTTAATTAGCTTAATCATCTCGGCCGTCTCGAGATCGCGAACTCGAATTGTAGTTGGCGTCATGAAGTTAAACAGTTGCGCGGCGCGCATCGTAGACGCGCTGTTCAAACCACCAATAACTTGGGGCAGGGTCCTTAATTCATGTAGTGCCTTGCCCTCGAGTGTGCGTTCCGGGCAGAAAGCCAGATCGTAAGGCACACATGCTAGGTCAAGTGCCGGCTTGACGATGTCGCGGCTGACGCCAACGCGAACCGTCGACCGCAACAGAACTAAGTTATGTGGGCGCAGATTTTGCGAAAGACGTTCGGCAACACTGCGAATGGAATCAAGATTGGTCCTCTTTTCGCCGCTTACGAGTGGGGTGCCCACAGTTACAATATAGACGCTCGCGGAGCCGGGGGCAGGCCAGGATTGCGACGCCGTCAAATTACCAGAAGCCACTTGGGCAGCCAGCCTGAGGTCGAGGCCCGTCTCTTTGAAGGGAGCGCGTCCACTTTGAATGGTTTCTACTGTTTTAGCATTAAGTTCGACGCCATGAACACAGAAACCAACTTCAGCCATGGCGACGGCGAGCGTCAAGCCAACATAACCTAAGCCGATAATGCAAACTTGACGGTCAGGATAAGATACGGCGACTTTCATAATGCCTCACGATTAAACAGAATTATTTACATATATATAAGGTGCAGGTTTAGAGCGAGCAAGCAGATTTTCCCTCGAAAATTGCGTTTATAAAAAATAAAGATGGAATTGAATTTCTGATCACTGAGATCCGGATTTTTTTTTGACCAAAATAACAAGCTTTTCGGCGTCCGCCCGTGTGTCCGGAAGTCTCAAAGGCAGTGATATTATTATATTGGTGGGCAGGCTTTAGCTTGACGCCGGTTTTGGCGGGAATGATAGCGCTCTGTCCTCGTCTGACGGCCTTACAACGGCGGCATTTGCAAAAAACGTGAATATTCAGGGTCTTGTATGGTGTTTAAATCTCGTATTCCGGGCCGCCGATCAGATAGCCCTTGGCCTGCATGAAATTGACGATTTCCTGCGCCAGGGCGTCCGGCGTCGCGGTGCTGCCGTCGATGGTGACGTCCGGGTTTTCAGGCGCTTCATACGGGCTGTCGATGCCGGTGAAGTTGCTGATCTCGCCGGCGCGAGCCTTGGCGTAGAGGCCCTTGACGTCACGCTCTTCGGCCACTTCCAGCGGCGTCGAGACGTAGATCTCGACAAATTCACCCGGTTGTAGCAGTTCGCGCGCCAGCTGGCGTTCGGCCCGATAGGGCGAGATGAACGACACCAGCGTGATCAGGCCGGCATCGACCATCAGTTTTGACACTTCGGCGACGCGGCGGATGTTTTCAACACGGTCTTCGGTCGCAAAGCCCAGGTCCTTGTTCAGGCCGTGGCGGACATTGTCGCCGTCGAGCAGGTAGGTGTGGTGGCCCAGTGACAACAGCTTCTTTTCGACCAGGTTGGCGATGGTCGACTTGCCGGCGCCGGAAAGACCGGTGAACCACAGCACGGCCGGTTTCTGGTTCTTGGCCGCGGCGCGGGTCGCCTTGCTGACCGACAGAGCCTGCCAATGGACATTGCTGGCGCGGCGCAGCGAGAAATCGACCATGCCGGCGCCGAGCGTCAGGTTGGACAGCCGGTCGATGACAATGAAGGCGCCGGTGGCGTGATCGTCGGCATAGGCGTCAAAGGCGACGGCGTCCTGAAGGGCGATATTGACCACGGCCACTTCGTTGAGCTTCAGCGTCCGCGCTGCCAGCTCCTGGAAGCTGTTGACGTCGATCTGGTGGCGGATATCGGTGACGCTGGCCGAAATGGTGCGGGCGCCAATCTTGATCAGATAAGGGCGGCCGGGGATCAGCTCATCCTCGCTCATCCAGATCAGATGGGCCTGGAACTGGTCCGACACCTCCGGGCGGGCGTCCGGCTTGGCCAGCACGTCGCCGCGCGAAATGTCTATTTCGTCCTCGAGCGTTAGCGTCACAGCCTGGCCGGCAATGGCCTGGGGCAGGTCGCCGTCATGGGTGACGACAGCCTTGACCTTCGAGGTCTGGCCCGATTTAGCGACAATGATTTCGTCGCCCGCCTTAACCGTGCCGGAGGCGACGGTGCCGGAAAAGCCGCGGAAATTGAGGTCCGGACGGTTGACCCACTGCACCGGAAAGCGGAACGGACGGGCGGCCAGGTCGCGGCTGATATCGACGGTTTCCAGGTGCTCGACCAGGGTCGGGCCGTCATACCACGGCATCTTGTCCGAGCGTTCCAGCACGTTGTCGCCATAGCGCGCCGACAACGGAATGGCGCGCAGGGTGTCAAACCCGAAATCGGCGGCAAAGGCGCGATAATCGGCGACGATCTGGTCGAAGACGGACTGAGAATAGTCCATCAGATCGATCTTGTTGACCGCCAGCACGACGTGCTTGATGCCGAGCAGCTTGACGATGAACGAATGGCGGCGGGTCTGGGTCAGAATGCCCTTGCGCGCGTCGATCAGGATGACGGCGAGGTCCGAATTGGAGGCGCCGGTCGCCATGTTGCGCGTATATTGTTCGTGGCCGGGGGTGTCGGCGACGATGAACTTGCGTTTTTCGGTCGTGAAGAAGCGGTAGGCGACGTCGATGGTGATGCCTTGCTCGCGCTCGGCCTGCAGGCCGTCGACCAGCAGGGCCAGGTCGATGTCTTCGCCGACCGTGCCGAACTTTTTCGAGTCTTTCTCGATGCCGGCCAGCTGGTCTTCGAAGATCAGCTTGGTGTCGTAAAGCAGGCGGCCAATCAATGTTGATTTGCCGTCGTCGACCGAGCCGCAGGTCAGGAAGCGCAGCAGCGACTTCTTCTCGTGGCTGGCCAGGTATTCGACAAGGGCGCGGGTGTCGAGCTTCTCGCCGGCTTCCATTTCGTAGGTGTCGGCAGCCATCAGAAGTAACCCTCACGCTTTTTCTTTTCCATCGAGCCCTGCTCGTCGTGATCGATCAGGCGGCCTGACCGTTCCGAGGTGCGCGCCACCAGCATTTCGGCGACGATTTCCTCTAAGGTCGAGGCTTCGCTCTCGACGGCCGCGGTCAACGGGTAGCAGCCGAGCGTGCGGAAGCGCACCGACTTCATCTGCGGCACTTCGCCGGGATTGAGTGGCAGCCGGTCGTCGTCGACCATGATCAGCTGTCCGCCGCGTTCGACCACGGGACGCTTGGCGGCAAAATACAGCGGCACGATCGGGATGTTTTCCATCAGGATATATTGCCAGATGTCGAGCTCGGTCCAGTTCGACAGCGGGAAGACGCGGATCGATTCACCCGGCTTGACGCGGGCATTGTACAGGTTCCACAGCTCCGGCCGCTGGTTCTTCGGGTCCCAGCCGTGGTTCTGGGTACGGAACGAGAAGATGCGCTCCTTGGCGCGCGACTTTTCCTCGTCACGGCGGGCGCCGCCGAAGGCCGCGTCGAAGCCACCGGCCGTCAGGGCCTGCTTCAGCGCATCGGTCTTCATGATGTTGGTATAGACGTTCGAACCGTGATCGAACGGATTGATATTGTCGCGCAAGCCTTCCTGATTGGTGTGCCGGATCAGGTCGAGGCCAAGCTTTTCGACGGTCTCCTCGCGGAACTTGATCATTTCGGCGAACTTCCACGTCGTGTCGACATGCAGCATTGGGAAGGGCGGCTTCGACGGATAGAAGGCTTTCATGGCGAGATGCAGCATGACCGACGAATCCTTGCCGATCGAATAGAGCATCACCGGGTTTTTGAACTCGGCAGCGACTTCGCGCATGATGAAAATCGACTCGGCTTCGAGCCTTTTCAAATGGGTAAGCTGTTCGGCGGACACGATCTCAAGCCTTTTGGTCTTGGCCCTCGAGCACGACAAAAAAAGCCGCGCGGTCGGGTATTTTCCAGCGTGTATGTAGCGACGGCGCCCCGGAACCGCAAACGGCAAAATCTAAACTCTATGGTGAGGGAAAATCACCGGGCTGCCGTCTTTTGGCCCCACGGAGATTGCATGTTGCAGCGCGGGAAGGTAATGCTCCCGTCAGATAAGCGGAGTTGTTATGCAGGTTACGCGTTTCGCCATCGAAGGCCCGGCACTCATCAAGCCCAGAATGATCGGCGATGCGCGCGGCTATTTCATGGAGGCATTCAAGGATGCCTGGTTCCGTGAGACTGTTGCCGATGTCGGGTTCGTCCAGGACAACCAGTCGATGTCAAGCGAAACGGGCACTATCCGTGGCCTGCATTTCCAGACCGAACCGATGGGGCAGGGCAAGCTGGTACGTTGCCTCAAGGGATCGATCTTCGATGTTGCCGTCGACACGCGCAAAGGGTCGTCCACATTCGGACAATGGATCGGCGAGACGCTGACTGCGGAAGGTGCCGAGCAGCTGTGGGTTCCCGAAGGCTTTGCTCATGGCTTCTGCACTTTGGAACCGTTCACCGAGGTCTTCTATAAGGTGACCAATCCCTACAGCCCAGCGCATGATCGCGGTATCGCCTTCGATGATCCCGATATCGGCGTCAAGTGGCCGGTAGACGGCGCCAAGGCCATCCTGTCGGACAAGGATCGGCATCAGCCGCGCCTTTACACCTACGCGTAAGACAGGGAAGGGCCGGTCATGAGAATACTGGTTACCGGCGGCGCCGGCTTTATTGGATCGGCGCTCGTTCGCTATCTGGCCGGCGAGGTCGGCGCAGAGGTGCTCAACGTCGATAAGCTGACCTATGCCGGTAATCTTGCCTCGCTGGCGCCGGTGGCCGACCGGGCCAATTACCGTTTTCTCAAGGCGGACATCTGTGACAAGGCGGCGATGGTCAAGGCCATCGGCGACTTCAGGCCCGACCACATCATGCACCTGGCGGCCGAAAGCCATGTCGATCGCTCGATCACCGGCGCGGGCGATTTCGTTCAAACCAACGTGGTCGGCACCTTCACACTACTCGAGGCCGCGCGCAGCTATTGGCAGGGCCTGGATGAGGCGGCGAAGGAAGCTTTCCGCTTCCTGCACGTTTCGACCGATGAAGTGTACGGCTCGCTGGGCGAAACCGGCCTGTTCGAAGAGACAACGCCCTACGATCCATCCTCGCCCTATTCGGCATCGAAAGCGGCTTCCGACCACCTGGCCAAGGCCTGGCACCGCACCTATGGCTTGCCAGTTGTGGTGTCGAACTGCTCGAACAATTACGGACCGTACCATTTCCCGGAAAAGCTGATCCCGCTCAATATCCTGAATGCGCTCGATGGCAAGGCGCTGCCGGTCTATGGCGACGGGTCCAATATCCGCGACTGGCTTTATGTCGAAGACCACGCCCGGGCCCTGCACCTGATCTGTTCAAAGGGACGGCTGGGTGAAACCTATAATGTCGGTGGCCGCAATGAACGCAGCAATATCGAGGTGGTCCGCCGCATCTGCGCGCTGATGGACGAAGCCCGTCCGCAGGGCGCACCGCACGACCGTCTGATCACCTTCGTTGCCGACCGGCCGGGCCATGATCATCGCTACGCCATCGATGCCACCAAGCTGGAAACCGAGCTCGGCTGGCAGGCGCGGGAAAATTTCGACAGCGGTCTGGCCAAGACGGTGCAATGGTTCCTCGATAATGCGGACTGGTGGCAGCCGTTGCGGGCCGGCAAATATACCGGCGAGCGCCTCGGCCTGCTCAAGGCGAAATGACCATGCGTATCCTGGTCACCGGCACGGCGGGTCAGTTCGTTTCGGCGCTCAGATCGCTGGAGACGACGCATGACATTGTCACGCTGGGTCGCCCCGAAGCCGATCTGGCCGCTCCCGAAAGCTTGCGGGCGCCGATCGAACGCCTGCGGCCGGACCTGATCCTGTCTTCGGCGGCCTATACCCAGGTCGACAAGGGCGAGTCCGAGCCGGATCTTGCCTTTCGCATCAATGCCGAAGCGCCAGCGGAACTAGCGCGCATCGCCCGGACGCTGGATGTGCCGTTGCTACATATCTCGACCGATTTCGTCTTCGACGGCGCCAAGAACGCGCCTTATGTCGAAAGCGACGCGACCCATCCGCTCAATGTCTACGGCGCTTCGAAACGGGCCGGTGAAGAAGCCATCGCCGCCGAATACGGCAACCATGCCATTGCCCGCACCGCCTGGGTCTATTCGCCGTTCGGCAATAATTTCGTCAGGACCATGCTGCGTCTGGCCGAAAGTCGCGACGTGGTCAATGTCGTCGCCGATCAGAAGGGTTGCCCGACTTCGGCAGTCGAGCTGGCCACCGTAATGCTCGGGATGGCGGAGCGATTGAAAGCCGATGAAGCTACGGGGCTTAGGGGGATATTTCACGTCACAGGCGAAGGTGGAGCCAGCTGGGCCGAATTTGCCGAAGCGGTCTTTGCCGGGCTGGCAGTGCGTGGCGGCAAGCCCGTGAAGGTTATGCCTATTCCCTCGACGGACTACCCGCTTCCGGCGAAGCGGCCCGCCGATTCTCGTCTGAACTGCGACAAGCTCAGGAAAGTCTATGGCTTGGGACTTGACCCCTGGCGGGTTTCGCTGGACGTTTGTTTGAATGACTTGATTAAACCGGCCTCTTAAAAAACCAAGGATTACACGTGAAGGGTATTATTCTGGCGGGCGGCAGCGGTACGCGACTGCATCCCATGACCATCGGCGTCTCCAAGCAGATGATGCCGATCTACGACAAGCCGATGATCTATTACCCGCTGACCACTCTGATGATGGCTGGCATTCGCGAGATATTGATCATTTCGACACCGCATGACCTGCCGGTTTTCCAGAAACTGCTCGGCGGCGGCGAACAGTGGGGGATTTCTCTGTCCTATGCCGCTCAGCCGAGCCCGGACGGCCTGGCCCAGGCATATATTATCGGCGCCGATTTTGTCGGCGGCGAGTCGTCCTGCCTGATCCTGGGGGACAACATCTATCACGGTCCGGCCCTGTCGGAATTCCTGGAAGGTGCGGCGAAGCTTAAAACCGGGGCCTGCGTCTTCGCCTATCAGGTCTCGGATCCGCAACGCTACGGCGTGGTCGAGTTCGACGACAACATGCGCGCCGTTTCCATCGAGGAGAAGCCCGCCATGCCTCGCTCCAACTGGGCAGTGACTGGCCTTTATTTTTACGACCCTCAGGTGGTCGATATTGCCGCCAACCTTAAACCGTCGGCGCGCGGCGAGCTGGAAATTACCGACGTCAACCGCGCCTATCTCGACCGCGGCGAGTTGACCGTTCAGCCGATCGGACGCGGCTATGCCTGGCTCGACACCGGCACGCCCGACAGCCTGCTCGACGCCGCCGAGTTCGTGCGCGTGCTGGAAAAGCGGCAGGGGTTCAAAATCGCCTGCCCTGAAGAAGTGGCGTGGCGGCGGGGTCTGATCGATGACCGGCAAATGGAAGCGTTGAGCGATGCGCTCGGCAAAAGCGATTATGGCCAGTATCTGCGTAAATGCTTGCGGTCAGGCCGATAGGCTGGAATCGCCGAACGCCACGAAATAGGGATTGCGGAAGCCGTGCTTGCCATAGGCGAGGGGGGTCCGGTCCAGAGTTTCGACTCGGCCGCCAGCGGCCCGCAGGACGGCATCGCCGGCGGCGGTGTCCCACTCCATGGTCGGGCCCAAGCGGGGGTATATGTCAGCGACGCCTTCAGCCACCAGGCAGAATTTCAGCGACGAGCCGGCGCCCTTGAATTCCGCGACCGCGAAGGCTTTCAGGTAGTCTTGCGTTTCTTCGCTGCCGTGAGAGCGACTGCCGACGGCGGCAATGCCGCCTTGCGGTGGAGTGCGCACACGGATGGGCCGGGCGGGGCCGATCTCGCCGTCTTTGACCTCCGCCATGAAAGCGCCTTCACCCCGCGCGCCCCAATAGAGCTTGCCCAGCGCCGGGGCATAGACCGCGCCCTGTATCGGTTCACCGTCTTCGATCAGGGCGATGTTGACAGTGAATTCACCGTTTCTGGAAATGAATTCCTTGGTGCCGTCGAGCGGATCGACCAGGAAGAAGCGCCCGCCGACATCGGGAATCCGTCCCGCGGCTGCTTCTTCCTCGGCGACCACAGGTATTCCGGGAGCCAAATGCTTCAGGCTTTCCAGAATGATTGCCTCGGCGGCACGGTCGGCCTCGGTGACCGGCGAAGCATCGCCCTTGGCATCGACCTTGAACTCCGTGGCGTAGATGCGCAGGATTTCCGCTCCGGCCGCCAGCATGGTCGAATTGAACTGCACCTCAGCCCGCCTGATGATATTGCGCGACGCGTTCGACCTCTTCGCGCGAGCCGAGTACGACGCCGACCCGCTGATGCAGGGCCTCGGGCACGAGGTCCAGGATCGGCGTACGGCCGTCGGTTGCGGCACCGCCGGCCTGTTCGATCAGCATGGCGATCGGATTGGCTTCATACATTAATCGCAGCTTGCCCGTCCCCTTGCGGCTGTCGACGGGATATAGAAAGATGCCGCCACGCGTCAGGATGCGGTGCACGTCGCCGACCATGGAGGCCAGCCAGCGCATGTTAAAATCGGCGCCGCGCGGCCCGGTCTTGCCGGCCAAGCATTCGGCGATGTAGCGCTGTACCGGCTCCTGCCAGTGGCGCTGATTGGACATGTTGATGGCGAATTCGCGGGTGGCCGCCGGGATCGTCATGCGTTCTTTCGTCATCAGCCAGGCGTCCGAGGCGTTATCCAGCGAGAAGGCCACAACCCCCTTGCCGACCGTCAGGACAAGCGTGGTCTGCGGTCCGTAAATGGCGTACCCTGCAGCGATCTGGTTCCGGCCGGACTGCAGAACGTCGGCTTCGGTGACGCCCCCGCTCGTTTCCGGCGCCTTCAGGACCGAGAAGATAGTGCCGACCACGCCATTGACGTCGACATTGCTCGAACCGTCGATCGGATCAAAAACCAGCAGGTAGGGACCTTTCGCGCCTGGCAGCTGATGGACCGTATCCATCTCCTCCGAGGCCATCGCGGCCAGGGTGCCCCGCCAGCGCGCCGCTTCCAGCATCATGTCGTTGGCGATGACGTCGAGCTGCTTCTGGACTTCGCCCTGGACGTTTTCTTGTTCGAGCGCGCCTTGCAGGTCGTTGATCGCACTGTTGTTGACCGTGTGGCCGATCGCCGCGCAGGCTTCCGCCGTGGCGAGGAGCAGATCGACCAGCGCCGCGGGCAGGGCCTGTCCGGCCAGATAGTTCGAAAGAGACGTATGCATACGTTTCCATCTTATGGCGCGCGCAAAAAGTCAAATCCTCAATGCCGCCACGGCAATACGGTCGCCTTTTAGGACGGTTTCGCCGCCTGGCCAGTCTCTCGGCAGGCTCAAATTGTTGCAGTGCATACATCAGGCGGTCATATTTGCATGGGAATGGCGCCGTGTGCTGCCGCTAAGGATCCATGAAAAGAATACTGCCCATGTTCGAGTCGCCGGAGCTCCCGTCACAGTTCGTCATGCCGAAAGCGACGCGCCCGACCAGCGTGGATGCGTGGCTGATCGTGGCGTTCCTGGGTATGGCGATTGTCGTTACGCAGTTGGCGACGGTTGACCGGCTGGTCGCGAGTGCCTTTCTGTTCTGGCCTTATCTTATCTGCGCGGCCCTGCTTGCGCTGGCCGCCGGGGTTGTCTGGCTGCCCCCAGTGCGCAAGGCGTGCATTTTCATCGCTCTCGTGCTGGCTCTGTCTTTCGCCTGGCCGTGGTTCGGCGACCTGTGGGCCAACAATCAGGTAAAGCCGACGGCGCCGGCTCTGAAGGTCGTTGCCTTCAACTGGAAGGGCGACAGCGGCCACCACGCCGAGGTCTATGACTGGCTGCAGCGCGAAAAGCCTGACGTGGTATCGCTCGAGGAGTTCGAGCCGACCGAGCCCGGTGCTCTTGAACATATGTCGGCGCTGTTTCCCTATCGTTTCACGGAAGAAGGGGATGGCGACACCTCATTCTGGTCGCGGTACCCGATGCGGGAGAAGACAGGCCAGGAGATCTACGACCGCAATTACAGCGTCGCCGTTGTTGCCGCGCCCGGTGCCGACGTCACGGTTTATGCCGTCCATCCCGAGACCCTGCGCGACAACCATCAGCTGGCGTTGCGCAATAGCTTTTTCCTGGTTCTGTCCCTGTCGATAGCGCCTAGGTCGAACATCCTGATGATGGGCGATTTCAACGCCACGCGCTGGGATCCATATTTTGACAGGGTCCGCGCCACCGGGCATCTGCATGAACAGCCGTGGCTGTTTCCGCCGCTGACGCGTTTGCAGGGCAACAATCCCCTGATCGGCACGGCGGTCGACCATATCCTTGCGGGGCGGCAGGGCCGTCTCAGCGACTGCCATACGGGCCCGTCCTTGGGATCGGACCATGTGCCGCTGATCTGTTCGGTCGCCTTCGCTCGATAGCCACCTCAGACGCTGAGCGAGCTCAGTTCGTCGATGGCGCAGATGATGTGATAGAGCGAACTGGCCGGCGCTGGTTCGATCTCGAAAGTGCCGTCCGTCTTCATCCGGTCGCGATAAAGCCCCTCGACCTCGGTCGACAGGTAGAGTTTCAGGCCTGCCGCCGCCTGGATGGCCTTGGCGATGGCCGCTTCCTTCTCCGTCTGGTTGACGGCGGAAGCCGCGACCTTGACATAGGCTTTGGTGCGCTCGGTCTGTGGCCACAGGCGGGCGTTCTGGTCCTTCGGCGTGAAGTCGTCCCACATCTCGTTAAACGTGACGTCGCGCTTCGGATCGGTGCCGACGACCTCGGCGATGTCGATAAGCCGTTGGGCGGCGGTCTTGTAGCTGTCCTTGCCGGTCAGTTTCGCCCAACGCAGGAACAGCCAGGCCCATTCGAACTGATGGCCCGGCTCGATGATCCGGCCGTCTTCGCCCGGCATGGGGTTCCAGTCGCCGTCGAAAAATTCACGCAGGGCGCCGGTCTGCGGGTTCAGGAACTTGTCGACGCACAGATCGGCGATCATAGCGGCAATTTCCCGCCATTTCTCGTCGCCACCTGCATCGATCCAGGCCAGGCAGGCCTCGAACATATGCATGTGCGGGTTGGCCTTGAGCGGCAGAGTGCGCGGATTGGCTTCCTCGAAGCCGCGCATGGGGTGGGAGTAATTTTTGACGATGATGTCGCGGATATAAACCGCGGCTTTTTCCAGATCGGTGTCGTGCGGCCGCACCTTGAAGGCCGAGGCGTAGGCCAGCATGGCGAAGGCATGGTCGTAGAAATCAAAGTCGCCTTTGACGACTGAACCGTCGGGCGCCAGCACGGCGTAGAGCATGCCCGTTTCCGGATTGTGCGCAGGGCCGGACAACCACTTCAGGCCCTGGTCTATGACGGCGTCGGTTTCGCCCGTGTAACCCATGGTTTTGGCCAGCGCATAGGAGAATACCTGCCGCGCCGCCACGCGCGTACGCCGGTTGATGTCGTAGGGCTTTCCATCAAGATTGATCTTCTCGAAAAAGCCGCCTTTTTCGGTATCGCCGCCGGTATTCCACCAGATCGGCAGGGCCTTGTCGAACAACCATGTCCGCGAGGAAGCCTGCATGTCGGAAAGATTGGTTTTCAGGGCGCTTGTCAGATCGGGAAGGTTGGCCGGCATGGCGCATCTCCAAACAAAAAAGATTGGTCGAACGCCAATAATGTTCAAGGCGAAAAAAAGCAAAGAGAATGCAGCGCGCTTAAAACCTGTTCAGCGCGATTTAGTGGTTTGCGTATACATTCCGCACTATGTCTTTATGATTTTTTAGGCTAGGCACAAGCGAAAATCGGCAACCGCGGATGGTGTTGATTTTAGTGACCTCAGCTAATCCGAAAAGGGCATTCAAGTGGCGAAGATTCTTCCTGTGATCATGTCGGGTGGTTCCGGCACGCGTTTGTGGCCGTTGTCGACCCCGGCGCAGCCGAAACAGTTCCATGCCTTGGCCACGCCGAACAGCATGATTCAGGAAACGGCCATCCGCCTGTCCGGCGATGGCTTTCTCAAGCCCGTCGCCATCTGCGGCCGCAGCCACCTCGACCTCGTCGTCTCTCAGCTGGCGCAAGTCGACCTGCCGGCGCAGTCAGTCGTGCTCGAACCGTTTGCCCGCAATACGGCTGCGGTGGCGGCGGTGGCGGCCTTAAGCGGCGCGGCGATCGATCCGGACGCCTTGGTTCTGCTGGTCCCGGCCGACCATGTCATCAGCAAGCCGGGTGAATTCCACGCTGCCATTCACCGCGCCGCGGAAACGGCAAAAAGCCGCATCGTTACCTTCGGTATCCGGCCGACCCAGCCCGAGACCGGCTTCGGCTATATCGAACACGGCGCGCCCCTGGCCGACGGCATCTTCGAGATCGCTGCCTTCCTGGAAAAGCCCGACCTGGCCACGGCAACGAAATATGTCGAAGGCGGCCGGCACGACTGGAACGCCGGCATCTTCCTGTTTTCCCCCCGGGTCATGCTCGATGAGCTGGCGGCCTACGCGCCCGAAGTGCTGGCCAGCAGCCGGAAGGCGTTCGAGGCCGCCCATCGCGACGGTTCGGCCGTTCTGCTCGACGAAACCGAATTTGCCAAGGTGCCGTCGATTTCCATCGACTATGCGGTCATGGAGAAGACGAAGCGCTCGGCTGTCGTCCCCTGCGACATCGGCTGGGCGGATGTCGGTGGTTTTGCCGAACTATGGCGGCTGGGCGAAAAGGACGTGGCCGGCAACCACACCCGGGGCACCTCGATCTTGATCGACGCGCAGAACTGCCTGGTGCACAACCATGACGGGCCGGCCGTCGCCGTGATCGGCCTGTCGGATGTCATGGTGATCTCGACCCCGTCCGGTGTGCTGGTCTGCCCGATCGACCGCGCCCAGGACGTCAAGAAGGCTGCCGAAGCCGCCAAGGCGCTAGTCAAATAGGGCGTGATGGTAGGCCCTGCTTGCGAATTCTTGTCAGGGTTGCAATTTTCCTTAAGTTTTCCAGCGACTTATCATTTGCTTGGCGCATAGTCTTTCTGTAGGATTGTCCCGCCGGGTCTGAACGCGCTCGCATGGGGGCGACGCGATAGCCGGCGGACTCTCAGGCGATCCAAGGGGGGCGGCGCCGGGATGTCGGCACGAGGTTCGCGTGCCTGATGCTGCCCGCCTGGAGTTGGGGGACCATCATGAAGCTTATTGCTCATTTCGACATGTATTCGCGCGCCAGCCGTGAGCCGGCCGGCGGGACGACGTCGGCCGACCGCGTCGCCGATTATGTCATCGAGACACTCGATCAACTGAACCATTTGGCCCGCAGCGCTGGACAGGCGGACATGGCGGAGGCGCTTAACCAGGCCTTCCAACGCTGCTTGGCGGTCCACATCGCCGCCAAGTCCGCGCAACTGTCGGCGCGGATCGATGCTGGCCAGGCCACCGGCGATCTGCCGTTTTTCTGACTCTATACGGTGTCGGCCGAAATGCGCGCGGCCGCTTCCTGCATCAAGGGCAGGATATCGCCGATACCGACCTGGAAGAACCGGTGCGACAGAAACGGAATGGCCAGGCAGGCTACCGCATGGCCGGTGCTGCGGTTGAAGATCGGCACGCAGATATCCGTGATCCCCGCCGTCATGAAGCTCTGTTCCATCAGATAGCCCTGCCGCCCGGCGATTTCGACCTCGGCCAGGAACGCCCGCACGGCCAGTCGTTCCGAGCGGTCCTGACGCATCATGTTGAGCCACATCGCCTGTTGGTGCCGCGACTGGAAGGCATAGAGCAACCGGCCGGAGGTCGAGTAGGGCATCGGCACCCGGAAGCCCAGCTTGACCGAAAAACCAATCGCGGCTTCGCTTTCGGCGCGCGCCACCGCCACGACGGCGTCCTGTGAAAACAGGCTGATATGACACGACTGATTGGTACGCCGTGACAGTGCGTGCATGTGCGGCATGGCGATTTCGATCAGGTTGCGGCGCGGCGGATGACGCATGCCCAGGTCGAACAGGAAACCGGTCATTTCATACCGGCCATCGCGTTCGTCGCGACGGATATAGCCCCGTGTTTCGAGGGTGATCAGGACGCGGTAAATCTCGGTCTTCGACTTGCCGAGCGCCTTGGCGATTTCAGCGATGGTAAAGGGTTCAGTCTTACCGGCCATGAACTCGAGTATGGTCAGGCCCTTGTCGAGGGCTGGCGCGTGGTAGGCGGTCTTGGGCATCGCTTTGCTCAGAGTCCTAATGGAGATC
The DNA here is from genome assembly GCA_048497915.1 of Pseudomonadota bacterium. GTDB lineage: Bacteria > Pseudomonadota > Alphaproteobacteria > Caulobacterales > Caulobacteraceae > Asticcacaulis. The sequence goes on along the minus strand of JBEHYZ010000050.1, from coordinate 1,995 downwards.
CTTAACGGCGCCGGGGAATCGCCAGTTTTCGGTCATATTGTTGCAAGAAATCATCAATCGGCCACTTTTTACGGGTGGAAACAAGGTGGCCAGACGTTTTATGCCAGACAATTCGTTCCGTATATGAACTGAAAATCGCCATTGGTGTGCATGTTAAACGCAATTCGCAAAAACGCGACAATAATGTCACAAATGGGAGCGTTACCATTCATTCTTTATATGAAGCTTCGTTTCATCTGCGCTTCACTTGTTGCACGTCGGTCCGTTTTCCGCCATGATCCCTACAAGGCTGTCACGCAAGGGCAGCTGTGCATAAACGTACATTTACCCGCCGCCTCCTTTTTCAAGCAAGAATCCGTCTCCGATAAACGGGGGGATCAGGACGCGTCGGACAGGAAGGGAAGAAAGCACTATGTCAGGGATGACCAAACCCCAATTGCGTCTGGTTCTCAAGGGAGCCTCCTTATTCGCCATCGCCGCCGCGATGGCTGTGCCTGCCATTGCGCTGGCCCAGAATGACACCGGTGGCGCTAAGCCGGCCGGTGACGACACGGTCGTCGTCGTGACCGGTTACCGCGCTTCGCTGCAGACCTCTCTGGCGGCGAAGAAGAAGTCGGACGTCATGCTCGACGCCATCAGCTCCGACGACATCGCGTCTTTCCCGGAAGCCAACCTCGCCGAATCGCTGCAGCGCATTCCCGGTATCTCGATCGACCGCGATAACGGCGAAGGCCGTCAGATTTCGGTGCGCGGCCTGGGTGGTGACTTCACCCGCGTTCGCATCAACGGCATGGAAGCCCTGTCGACCTCCGGCTCGAACGACTCGGGCACCAGCCCGAACCGCTCGCGCGCCTTCGACTTCAACTCCTTCGCCTCGGAACTGTTCAACAGCGCCCAGGTGCGTAAGTCGCAGGACGCCCAGACCGACGAAGGTTCGCTCGGCGCCACGGTCGACCTGAACACCGGCCACCCCTTCGACTACAAGGGCCAGAAGTTCGCCCTGTCGCTCGAAGACGCCTATTACGTCAACGGCGGTCACAGCAACCCGCGCATCGCCGGTCTGTATTCGACTCGCTGGGCCGGCGGCAAGCTCGGCTTCCTGATCTCCGGCGCCTTCCAGTCGCGCGACACGTCGATCTCCAACTATGCCCGTCAGGCGGGTCAAGCCGACTTCCTGTATCGCGGCGCGATCCTGGCCGGTAACGAATTCCCGCAACGCGCCGGTTTCGCCGTGCCAACCGGCACTGCGTTCAACACCATCAACCTGACGACGGGCGCGACCTCGGCCACGCAGACGATCACCAACCCGCAGGTCCTCGCGGCTCTGAGCGGTTCGGATCCGACGGCCTATGCCGCCCTGTACCCGGCCGGTTTCGCCACCGCGGGCCGCTTCGACGACTCGGTCGTCCGTATCCCGGCCCTGATCACGCTCAACGACACCGAGCTGCACTCCGACCGCCAGGGTCTGACCTCCTCCTTCCAGATCCAGTGGGACAACAATACCCGCGTCACCATGGACTGGCTGTATTCGCGCTTCCGCAGCGAATCGCAGAACCTGCAATTGCAGAGCGTGGGTCTGAACCGCGACAATACCAACGTCTCGCTGAACACGCTGGCCAACGCCGCGACCCCGGCGCAACGCCGCGCCCTTTACCCCGGCATCTGTACCCCGACGATTGAAACCGCGATTGCGTTTGGTCAGGACTGCGGCCAAACCCTTTACGGCACGACGCCGGTCTTCGGCCAATCCTGGACGACGTTCAACAGCTCGGGCGTGCCCACGCTCGGCACGTCGATCCTGAACGTCGCGTCCGTGGATCCGACGGCGCCGACGACGGCTACGGCCAACGCCAACATCTTCTCGGTCAACCCGTTCAACCTCGATCCGTACGACTACTATAACAATCCGGCGTCGGTGGGTTACAACGGCAGCAACAGCGGCATCAACGGCCGTATCGCCATGATCGGCCGCGAAGCCACCCAGGTTCTGGACGC
>JBEHYZ010000049.1:0-18682 GCA_048497915.1 Pseudomonadota bacterium | reverse complement strand
CCCTCCCTCCCCCCCCCCCCCCCCCCCCCCCCCCCCCCCCCCCCCCCCCCCCCCCCCCCCCCCCCCCCCCCCCCCCCCCCCACGCTGGCGCCCCCCAACACGGACGCCAGAATACCGGTGATGAAATTGCGGCGATGCGTTCGCATATCGTGGTCTCCGGATCAGGCCAGTATTGGCAAGGTGGTTAGCCGCAGGTGGGTCGCCCCCAGCGGTACGAAGGTCAATGACAGGGCTTCCCCCTTGGTCTGCATTTGCCCGGCGTCGGGCAAAGCAGCGATGGTCTTCGGCGATGTCTTGAAGTCGGTGATCGGCTGGTTCGGCTGCGGTTTCCAGTCGGCCTGCCAATCGGGCAGCGCGCGAACAGGGACGGCGATCGAAACCGGCTCAGCTCCAGCAACAAACGGGTTATCAGTGACAGGCGTTTCCTTGACGGTAAAAGCCGACGGATTGCTAATCACCGTCGCCTCCAGGCCGTAACGCCATTCGCCAGCCGGAAAATATTCGATCGCCGGGAAGCCGTTCAGGTCGCGATTGTGCAGGACCTTGCGCACGGCCTCCAGGTCCTTCGACCAGACCACCGGCTTCTCATCGATCTTCAACGCATAAACGAGCGGCCCGCGCTCGATGCTGACCGCTGTGCCCGCGTACCAGGATTGCGGCTTCACGATCATCGGCAGGGTCAGCTCGACCTTATCGCCATCACGGAAAGTCCGCCGGACTTCGGCAAAGGTGCCGGGCGCACACATAACATCAAGATCCTTGCCGTTGACCCGAATACGAGCGCATTCGCACCACTGCGGGATGCGCAGATGCAGGGCAAATTCGGCCGATCCATGCAGCGCGACGTCAAAGCGGATCGTATCGCGGAACGGATAGTCGGTCGTTTCGGTGATCGTGACGGCGCGATTGCCAACACGTGTCTTGATTTCACAAGGCCCATAAAGTGTCGCCGCCAGGCCGTCCTGCGCCTTCGTCGCCATCCACATGCGCGTCACATAATTCGGCATGCCGCGCGTCACATTGCCTGGGCAACATGGCGTGTCATGCGCAGGCCGGTAGGACATTCGTGCCGGCGAAATGCGCGGACAGGCGGTATTCGATGCCAGCAGCTGGTTTGGCGACGAAAAGTACTGAACCTGGCGGAAATCCTTGGTGAGCGCGCCGGGAAGGGCGTTGAACGTTACCTTTTCAATGGCGTCTGCCCACCTGCCCTCGCCCGCCGCCATCAGCATGTAGCCCATGGCCCACGACCAATCGACCAGATCGCAGGTCTCATGCAGGGAGTTGAACGCCGGCGCACCCAGCGATTCCGAGCTGACCATGCCCCCGTCCGGCATCATATTCTCGCGAATAGCCTTATCGAAGCCCAGGCGCGCTAGCTCCAACGCCTGCGCATCTCCGCTATGCAGGTAATAAAGCGGCGCCAGTTTCAATTGCTCGGCGGCGGTGACGCCATGTTCCTTAAGCGGCGCGGCATCCCTCAGCTTCGCCACATTGGAAAACGACTTCGGATTGTCGAGAAAATAGGCCGCGTAGAGTTTCCGCGCCTGTTCGAGTTGTGCCGGATCGCCGGTCTTGCTGTAGAGATAGAGCCACTGTTCAGCAACAAATCCATCACGCCCGTTCGCCGAGGTCTCACCGCCCAGGGAGGTGCGCAAGGCATTGACGGCTCCGGAGTCGCCGGTCGTCTGATCGTAGGCCGTCAAGGCTCGGCCCAAAATGGTATTGGGCCAGGCCCAGGTCGAAGCGCCGAGTTTGCCGGGCGCGTTATTCTGCAAAACATAGGACAGGCTGGCGCGGCTGATGGCTTTCGCGCGCGGCGCATCTATCAGCGCCGAAAGCCGCGTCGCCCCGTCAACGTAATAGGCCGACTGTTCGTAAGGCCACCAGTCTTCTCCGTGCTTTTCCTTGAGCCATGGAATGGTCCCGGCGAACAGGCTGATATTGTAAGGATATTCCATGGTTTCGGGATGGCCGCCAAGGCCGTCCGCCTGCCGTTGCAGCCAGGAACTGATCCAGCCCCCTGGCTTGACCGCACCGACCGGTAATTCACGGAAAGCGCCATAATAGGGGACCGCCTTCACATTGATACGGGATGCCGGGGCACCGAAGGCTGAGGGGCCCGCCAGCGCCGCTGCAGTGCTCAATCCGGCCAGAAGCGAACGGCGCGCCACGTCGTGCGGCCTTACAGGTCCGCAGGCGCACGACCTGTTTTCCAGCCTCCCGGAAACACGATGAACCATGGGCGGTCTCCCCTCTTTTTTGTCGCCCGGTCAAGCCGGACGTTTCCGATACCATAAAAGAAAAAAAGGCCATCAGACTATGGGAAGGGTTCTGATGGCCAAGGTTCTTAGGAAAGATGACGTGAGCAATTACGCCATCCGATCACTGCCGGCGAAAACTGGCAGGATATTACTCGACCGACGGCATGCCGCGAACAGCGGCATCCGGCCAATTTCCGCGCAAACGAAACCAGGGTAGCACCGTCTGTGCACAATTCAGCCTTAGGAAAATCATATTTGGCATCTATTTTTATATATGGCAATAAGATTCTTTTTGCCCATGACACCTTTAAACAGCGTCGTCACGTTAACGCCGTCGGGCAAAATCCGATCTGGGTAGCCAATTCCTCACGCCGCTTTGGTCGTCTCCGCCCACGCTTGGTGAGCCCGGGTTCGCAATTCGCGCAAGCCAGGTCGGGAGATAAGATGAGTTTGCAGATTGAAGGTGTTGTAGACAGCACCGCGGATTGAAAGAAAACGCTGGGCTGATCCACGGCTTTTGAATTTCTGCTGTTTTCGCTCTCGCCCTCGAATGGATAGATGGCTATTTTCTGCTCGGTTGTTGCCGAGCGTTCTGCCTGTTCGATGGCGCCCGGTCATCTTCGAAGCGGACATATTGATGCATGAAGTGACCTGCGGACACAGGTTCAGATTTTACCACCACAACATTGACACACAGACCCGACGCTCACGATGATCTGTGGGTTAGGTGCGGCAAGACACCTGAAAACCAATGTGGCGGAAACGGAAAAATGCAGTCATCTGCGGAGACAAAAGCGACCCTCCCATCTAAAAGCCACTATGTAATCCTTGACGGATTGCGAGGTGTCGCGGCCCTGCTTGTGGTGGCCTTCCACCTGTTCGAGGCCTATGCAGACGGCAACCCGGAAAAACAGATCATCAACCACGGCTATCTTGCCGTCGACTTCTTTTTCATGCTGTCGGGTTTCGTCGTCGCCTACGCCTATGACGACCGCTGGCTGTCCGGCATGACCCAATGGGACTTTTACAAGCGACGCCTGGTCCGGTTGCAACCGATGATCATTGTCGGCAGTGTGATCGGCGCCCTCCTGTTCGGCCTCCAGCATTCCTCCATCTTCCCGAAAGTTGCGACAACAACGCCCTGGCAGGTCATCGCGGTCATGGTGATCGGCTTCACTATGATCCCGTTGGCTCCTTCCGCCGATATTCGGGGATGGAATGAGACCTATCCTTTGAACGGACCGGCTTGGTCGCTTTTCTACGAGTATGTCGCCAATATCCTTTATGCCCTCGGTCTTCGGAAGTTGCCGAACAAGGCTCTGGGCGGATTGGTCGCCCTGGGTGCCGTAGCAACCATCTGGCTCGCCGTCTTCGAGGCGCGGGGCGACTTGATCGGCGGTTGGGCACTGGACGCCGAGGGTATCCGGATAGGCCTGACACGCGTATTCTTTCCATTTTTTGCCGGCATCTTGCTCATGCGGCTGGGCAAGCGTATCAAGATTCCGGGAGGGTTTGGCGTGTGCAGCTTACTGCTGATCGCGGCCCTGGCCTTGCCACGGTTTGGCGGTGCACAGGCGCATTGGCAGAACGGGGTCTACGAAGCCGCCTGCGTGATTCTGCTGTTTCCTTTAATTGTCGCGATCGGCGCAGGCGAGAAAGATGTGGACGGCCCGTCGGTCCGTATCGCTCGCTTCTTCGGCTCACTGTCCTACCCTCTGTATATCACCCACTATCCGCTCGTTTATATTTATACGGGCTGGGTCGTGGACAACAAAATCCCTCCTCTTCAAGGCGCTCTGGCCGCAACGGGGGTGTATGCACTTGCATTGGTGATCGCTTGGACTTGCTTGAAGGTCTACGACGAACCCGTCCGGCGTTGGCTCACCGCCAAACTGCTGAAGTCGAACGGGTGAGATGGATTACCTGGCGCCCAAATCCTTTCTCGCGAAACTGTTCACACTTTTCGTTCTGTTGGCGAGCGCATGCGAGATGAGTGGAAAGCCGGCATTGCCCACGCCCTGCAAAACCCAAAACAAGCAAGGCATTGATCACCCTTGTAGACGGTCTACAGTTTCGGTTTCGGAAGTTGGCTAGCTCAAGGCCAACAGACGCTTCTTAAGCTGTTCCGGACTGAACGGCTTGGCCAGATAGTCGTCCATGCCGGCGGCGAGGCATTTCTCCTTGTCCCCGGCCAGCGCATTTGCCGTCATTCCGATAATCGGCAGGTGGCGCTTGTTTTGCGAAGCCTCGTCGCGTCGTATCTGGCGCGTGCACTCCAGTCCGTTCACCCCCGGCATCTGCACGTCCATGAGGGCCGCGGCGTAGGTTTGTCCCAGCGCTATCTTCGTCAGGGCTTCGGCGCCGTCGTACGCCACGTCGACATCGAACCCGAAGTGATCAAGAAGTTCGGACGCCACCAGCACATTCGGATGCGAATCTTCAACCAGCAAAACTTTTGGCCGGTTCGCAACCAAGGCCGCGACCGCAGACTCCTGCCCCTCTCCCCGGATTGCCGCGTCCGCCGCGGTCGCCGGCTTGAAAGGTATTCGGACGACAAAGGTCGAACCGCTGCCGACCTGGCTTGTGAGCTCCAGCGAGCCGCCCATGATGTCGACCAGGGTCTTGGTGATCGCCAGGCCAAGTCCCGTTCCGCCAAACTTGCGGCTCATGCTGGAGTCGGCCTGGACGAATTTTTCGAAAATGGTTTCCTGTTTTTCCGCCGCGATTCCGATGCCCGTGTCGGTCACGGAGATCTCAACCCATTCGTCGTCATCGACACGCCTCGATTGACATTCAACGGTTACGCCACCCCGCGATGTGAATTTCACCGCATTTGTACACAGGTTAAGGACGACCTGTTTAAGCCGCGTTGGATCACCGATGACGAGTCCGCTTTTCTCTTCGCTGCACCGGACGTCGAAATACAGCCCCTTGTCCTTGACCGTGACTTCCATCATTTCGGCGATATCGCGGATAATATCACCCGGCACGAAGGCGACGGCCTCCAGCTTGACGGCCCGGGCTTCGATCTTGGCGATGTCAAGGAGGTCGTTGATCAGGGCCAGCAACTGATCAGCGCTCATCTGCAGGGTCCGGATGAACTGCGCCTGCTTCTCGCTGAGCGGCTTGCTCATCGACAGAATATGCGAAAGTCCGATGACGGCGTTCATCGGCGTACGAATTTCGTGGCTCATATTGGCCAGGAATTCGCTCTTGGCGATGTTGGCCGCTTCCGCTTGCTCAAGCGCCTTGCGCAGCGCCTGTTCGGCGTCGCGCTGGCGGTACTGCCGCCGGCGGTCGCGCAGGGCCGACCGGACGGCCGACAGCAGCGAGGCGATATAGATCGGCCGCGTGACCAGCGTCATATTGCCGACCCGTTCCAGGGCAAGCGTGGTTTCCGTGGACTGAAGGCTGGAGGGCGTCAGAACGATGAGCGGAAAATCGGACCACGTCGGTTGGGCGGACAGCAGGTCGACCAGGCGTTCGCTGTTGTTCAGGATGGCTTCCTGGGTCAGCAATGCCGCGTCGGCGCCCCTGGCAATGCCGTCGCAAACTTCGTCGACGCTTTCGCATACCTTCACGCCAATCCCTTTGTCCCTCAGGATTTGCGCCGTCGTTTCACTGTCACGCGCGGTCGGCGCGAGTACCAGGACGCGGGACTCGAGATCGGATGGGTTTGCCGTCATGGATTATCGATGAGATCCGTCTTTTCGCCCGTGAACACCGGCGTTCCGGTCAAGACACCGTGGAAATTGCGCAGGACATCGCCGACCCGGATACCATCCTTGTCAAGCCTGAATTCCCGGATCGTGCGCTCATGCGCGCCGTTGCGCTTCTTGACCACGGCGATGGTCTGCTTGACTTCGCCCTGCGCCTCGAAATACCGGAACAGCACGACGGCGTCGGCCAGATAGCTGGTATCGAGCGGGGCCTGCATGGCATTGCCCAGCAGGCCATGCTGAGCGACGACCAGAATGGTAATGACGTTGAGGTGGCCAAGGTAGGTGAGCAGTTCATGCAACTGCGCCGTCAGGAACTTTTCTTCCGGCATGGCGTGCAGGTAGCCGTTCAAACTGTCGACAACCACCACCCGGGCCGGACTGTGTCCATCCTTGCCTTCGGCCGCGTGACGCACGGCCTGGCCAAATTCACCGGGCGAAAGCTCAGCCGGATCAACGGCCTGGACGGTGACACGCCCGGCCTGCAATTCGCTATCCAGGTCCTGGCCAATGCCACGGGCACGCTGACGAATTGTGTCCAGTCGTTCGTCGAAGGTGAAAATGGCCGCCCGCTCGCCCTGGCGCGCCGCCGCGAGGGCATATTGCATGCCCAGGGTGGATTTGCCCGAGCCGGCCGGACCGAGCAGCAGGATGCTGGTGCCGTATTCAATGCCACCGCCGATCATGGCGTCGAATTCCGTAATCCCCACCGCAAGCTGGTCGGTTTCCCCGGCGCGCACATGTTCGCCCGCGATCAGCCGGGGAAAAATGAAAAGCCCGCCCCTGGATATCGTGAAGTCGTGATAACCGCCCCGGTATTTCCGGCCCCGGAACTTGGTGACGCTCAGGCGGCGGCGTTCCGCGCCATATTCAGGCGCCAATTGCTGCAGTTCGAAAACGCCATGGGCTATGCTCTGAAGTTGGCGGTCTTCTTCGGCATCGGAGGTCTTGTCGTCCAGGAACAAAGTGGTGCAGGCCCGGCCCTGGAAGAAGCTTTTCAAGGCCAGAACCTCGCGCCGGTAGCGTAAGGAACCCTGGGCCAGCAACTTGATCTCGGCCATGGAGTCGATGACCACCCGCGTTGGCTTCAGGTCTTCGATTTGCGAGATGATGGACCTGGTCGTCTGGTTCAGTTCCACCTCGGCAGGATGGAACATGGTGTACTTGTTGTCCGGCTCCAGCTCGGCTTCATGAGCGATCAATTCGGCAATATGAACCCCATCCAGCGACCAGCCGTGCGACTTGGCACTGGCCTCAAGCTCTGCCTTCGACTCGGACAAGGTGACGTAGAGGACCGTCTCACCGACCCTGATCCCTTCAAGCAGGAACTGCATGGCAAGGGTTGTCTTACCGCATCCGGGCGCCCCTTGAACCAGATAGACACGGTCCGGAATCAGGCCTCCGCCAAGGACATCATCCAGTTCCGCAATGCCTGTTTTTACGTCTTCACGGTCGTCTGCCGCCATCTGCACCTCGCCATTTCGGGCGACCTTCGCAATCAGTGTGCAAAAAGGCAATGCTGAGATGAGGGAATTCTGTCGCGTCCGCACGCTGCAATGAGAAGGTAACCGGCGGGCGGCATTGCTTCCATATTTAGCGCGCTTTGGAGCATAGCCGCAGGACACCGGCACACCGGCGCTTACCGTTCGTCGGCGACGAGCCTCTTCATGTCAAGGTTCTGGCGGTGGCAGCTTTCAGGCCGCCCGAACCTGTCACCTTAACCGGTCAACCTGAAATCAACCTGAAGCAACCCTGAAATTGGCAAATTTATTTTCAAATAACTAATTGAATTGTAACATAAAAATCACTATCGTTACCTTATACCGCCCTGTCATTAAAGCGTCTTCAAAGTCATACCGAACTGTCATCGTACCCCGCGTAAAGGCCGCCCCAATGGTTCGCTGACCCGCAGCGACCCGGATATCAAGGGGTACATTTCATGTCATTCACGGTTCGCGGCACGCGCCGCCTTTTGCTGCTTTCGACCACATTTCTCGCCTCGGCGGTGACCGGCCATGCGCTGGCTCAGGATGCCGCGCCTCAACAGGACACCACCGACGTCACCGACCAGGCCGTCAAGACGATCATCATCCGCGCCGAGCGTTCGAAGGCTGCCGCCGAAGCGCCGTCCAAGGCCTCGCTCGACCAGGGCGAGCCGCAGTCGATCGTGTCGCGTCCGTTCATTGAAACCTCGGTTTCGGAAACCGGCGACTTCACCAGCATCGCCAACATCTCGCCGTCGATGGCGTCGAGCGGCTCGGCCAACGGCGCCGGCTACGGCGAAGCCAAGATCACCCTGCGCGGTTTCAAGGACGGCAACTACAACGTCACCATGGACGGCATTCCCTGGGGCGACACCAACAACCCGACCCACCACTCCAACTCGTTCTTCCCGGCCTCGACGGTCGGCGCCACGATCGTCGATCGCGGCCCGGGCGCGGTCGGCGACGTCGGCCAGGCCAATTTCGGCGGCAATATCAAGATGTTCTCGAACAAGGTGACCGACACCTTCGGCGTCACGCTGCGCGAGACCGTCGGTTCGTTCAAGTCGTGGCAGAGCGTCGCCGTCGTCCAGACCGGCAAGATCGCCGCGCTGCACGACCTGGCCGGCTTCGTCAACCTGCAGATGAACGGCTCGGATGGCGCTCAGACCTTCTCGTCGATGCACTCGTTCAACGCCACCACCAAGTGGACCCTGCCGGTCACCGACGACTTCAAGGTCACCCTGTTCAGCATGTACAACTCGAACCGCTGGCACACCTCGGACAACCCGGGTGGTACGGCGTCGCAGATCGCCCAGTACGGCAAGGACTTCGGCCTGACCAATGACCCGAACACGCCGGCCTATTACGGCTACAACCTGTTCCACAAGCACACGATGTTCTCGTATATCAAGGAAGAAGCCAACCTGCCGTGGGGCTTCCGTCTCGATAACACGACCTACAACATCTATTACAGCAACAACACCGACACGGCCTCGAACCTGTCGTCCGATCCTTCGCTGATCACCGCGACCAACCCGTTCGGCTACAGCGGCCTCGGCACCTTCATCACGACGTCTGCCAGCAACGGCCAGTCGGCCGACAAGAAGTCGGACATTCCCGGCTACAACAAGCTGAACCACTACATGACCTGGGGCGATATCGCCCGCGTCACGCGTGACTTCGACGCCGGTACGCTGCACGCCGGTGTCTGGCTGGAAACGGCTTCGACCAACCGCCACACCTACGACTTCGACTGGACGCTCAACAAGGCGCCGGACCACCGCGAGAAGACAATCTCGGGCCAGACCCTCGCCTACTCGCTGCAGTACGACACCCTGTCCTACCTCGAGCTGTCGTCGTGGTGGCAGAAGCAGATCTTCGCCGACTTCGCCTGGAAGGTGACCGACGCCCTGACCATCACGCCGGGCGTCAAGACCGTCTACATGAAGCGCAACGTCAATGCCTGGGTGATCAAGTCGCCGCGCATCGCGCAAAACGCTTCGAACACCAACACGGAGACGCTGAGCAACCTGTCGGTCAACTACAAGCTGGCCAAGAACTGGTCGGTCTACGGCCAGTACGCCGAAGGCGCATACATGCCGGACATTGCCGCCCTGTATGTCAAGAACCCCACCGCCAACACGGCTGATCCGTCCCTGTCGACCAACTATCAGTTCGGCACGGTCTATCAGGGTCATCATGTTGCCGTCGACGCCGACATCTACCGCATCGATCTGACCAACCTGCTGGCCGCCGACAGCGCCCAGAACACCTACATCAACGTCGGCAAGGCCCGCGCCACCGGCATCGAAGGCCAGGCGTCCTACACCTTCGACAACGGCATTACCCTGTTCGCCAACGGTTCGCATAACAAGTACATCGACGTGCTGACCGGCTTCCAGATCTCCGGCGCGCCGATCTCGACCATCGGGCTCGGTGCCTTGTACCACAAGGGTCCGTGGTCGGGTTCGCTGCTCGCCAAGCAAGTGGGCAAGCAATATGCCGACAACACGCAAACCCTGGCGATCAAGCCGTTCGACACGGTTGATCTGGCGGTCAACTACGACTTCGGCAAGTACCGCATCAAGGCGCAGGTCAACAACCTGCTCGATAACCGCGCCACTGTCGGCATCAAGACCAACAGCAACCCGCTGCTCAACACCTACAGCTTCCTGGCCGGCACCAATGCCGAACTGACGCTGATCGCCAAGTTCTAGAACTGGTTCTTTAAAGACGCGCTTTTTATCCGAAAACCGCATCACACTTTTCGGAAAGCGCTTTGGGCGGGACCGCACATATCCCCGCGGTCCCGCCTTTCTATTCAAAGGAAAAAAAGCATGCGCCTGCAAACCGCCCTTCTCGCCATTTTTCTGACGAGCGCGACACTCGGGGCGCAAGCGCCCGCGACGTCAGCGCAGACCTTGGTGACGCCGACCGTGGCCGTGCCGCCCGCCACCCCGGCGCCGGCCAAGCCGAAGCCGCAACTGGTCTATCTGTCACCGGAATTCCTGAACCAGCCCGGCCTGATCCTGCCCGCGCCGCCTAAGCCCGAGAGCGCCGAGGGCAAGGCCGACCTGGCCGCCGCCAAGGCCATGCAGGCCGCCGCCAGCCCGGAACGCATCGCCCAGGCCGCCTGGGATGACGGGCATGAAAACGTGTGGATCTTCAGCAGCGTCGTGCCCGGCCTCGACGAAGCCAAGCTGCCGATGACGACCAAGCTGTTCGCCGCCGCCCGCAACGACCAGAACATCGAAGGCAACGTCTTCAAGGAATCTTTCCAGCGGGTGCGGCCGTTTGACGTCGACCACTCCGTCAAGACCTGTGTGGCCTCGGTCTACGGCAAGGTGCCCCGCAGCTATCCGTCGGGCCATACGACGCTCGGCTATTCCCTCGGCATCCTCCTGGCGCACCTGATCCCGGAAAAGGCCGACGCCATCCTGGCGCGCGCCCACGACTACGGCAACAGCCGGGTCATCTGTGGCGTGCATTACCCATCCGACCTGGCCGCCAGCCAGGTTCTGGCCACCGCCGTCGCCCTCGAACTGATGCGCACGCCCGCCTTCAAGAAGGACTTCGACGCCGCCAAGGCCGAGCTGATTGCCGCCGGTCTGACGAAGTAAGGTTCCCAAACTCATTTTCACAGAGACATCGTCATGAAATACGTTCTCGCTGCCTTGGCAGCTGTTACCCTCGTTTCAGCTCCCGCCTTTGCTGCCGATGCGCCGGCCGCGCCCGCCAAAGCCGAAAAGACCCTGAAATTCCTCACCGCCAAGCAATTGACGCCGCAATTCCTGCTGCCGGCGCCGCCAGCCGATGGCTCGCCCGAAGCCCTGGCTGAACTCGATGAAGTCCGCACCATCGTCAAGACGGCTTCGGCCGAACGCCACAAGCAGGCGCAGTGGGATAACGACCACGAAGACCTGTCGGCCTTCGCCGCCATCGTGCCCGGCCTCGATCCGGCCAAACTTCCCGCCACAAAGGCGTTGTTCGATGATGTGGTGAACGACGAAGACCTCGGCACCAAGATTCCGAAGACCTATTTCGCGCGCAAGCGTCCGTTCCAGCTCGACGCGTCGATCGCCATCTGCGACGGTGAAGGCACGCCGAAGCCGACCAGCTATCCGTCGGGCCATACCACGCTTGGCTACACCATGGCCGTGGTACTGTCCGATCTGTTCCCGGACAAGGCACCGGCCTTCTTCGCCCGCGCCCGCGACTACAGCTACAGCCGCCTGGTCTGCGGCGTCCACTTCCGCTCCGACCTGGTCGCCGGTCAGGTACTCGGTACCTATATGGGCAAGGAACTGCTGGAAAATGCCGCCTTCCGCAAGGAACTGGAAGCGGCTCGCGCCGAGCTGAAAGCCGCCGGCCTGACGCACTGAGGCGTCGAACCCTTTCATGTGACTGGCGCCGGTCCGTATGGGCCGGCGTTTTTTTTATCAGATGCCGTTCAGTTGGGCTTCAGCTTGAGCTGTTACCTCGGCCGCAACATATAACCACATGAGAGACCTCTTCCGATGACCGCTCGCCGCTGGGCCGCTGCATTTCCGCTGAGCCTGATTGCTCTGACCGCTGTCGCCCATGCGCAGCCCCAGGCAACAGCGCCCGCCGCCGCTCCCGGCAGCAGCACGACCGTCGTCGTCACCGGCCAGCGCGCTCAGGTCAGCCGCAAGATCGACCGCAAGGTCTACCGCGTCGACCAGGACATGCAAAGCAAGACCGGCTCGGCCAGCGACGTCCTCAATAATGTGCCGTCGGTAACGGTCGACATGGATGGCAATGTCGCCCTGCGCGGCAACAACGTCACCATCCTGGTCGACGGCAAGCCCTCACCGATGCTGTCCGGGCCGCTGCGTGGCGACGCCCTGCAACAGATGTCAGCCGGTGAAATCGCCCAGATCGAGGTCATCACCAACCCGTCGGCCCAATTCAAGCCGGACGGGGCCGGCGGCATCATCAACATCGTCACCAAGAAGGCGCGCAAGGCGGGCACGTCCGGCGCCGTGACGGTCAATATCGGCAATGACGGCCGCTACAATGCCGGCGTTTCCGGCGCGACGACCAAGGGGCCGCTGACGCTTTCGGGCGGTCTTAATGTTCGCCACGACGACCGCGCCCGGACGCTCGATGAAACCCGGACGGCCGGCGGCGTCACCACCGTTCGCAGCTCGACCGACCATGTCCGGCGCGACGGCACTTCGGGCCGCGGCGCCGTCGAATATGCGCTGACCGACCAGGACAAGCTGACGGCATCTGCCAACTACAGCCTGCGCACCGGCGACCGCCGCGGCTTCGAGCACGACGCCACCGGCACGACCAGCGACACTACGCGGACCATGACCAGCGGCCGGACGCGCAATATCGACAGCGGCGGCAGTGTCGGCCTCACGCACAAATTCGATCGCGACGGCGAGGAACTGAGCGTCAGCCTGCAGCGCGACGATTCCATAGAAAAGGAAAGATACACCTATCTCAACGCGCACAAGATTCCGGCTTCGGCCGACAGCCGCGACTGGCTTAATCTTGGGTTTCGGGAATCGTCGACGGAATTCAGCGCCGACTACACATTGCCTTTCGCCGAAGGTCACGAACTGCAACTGGGCTACGACTTCGAGCGCAGCGAGTCGGGCTTCGACAATGCCGGCGGCGCGATCGACGCGACCGGCGCGTACCTGATCGACTCCAGTACGACCAACGCCTTCAACTATCGCCAGACGGTCAGCGCAGCCTACGCCACCTACCAGACGACGGCGGGCAAGCTTGGCATCCTGGCGGGCCTGCGGGTCGAACAGACGGGGGTGCGCACGCATTCGATCACCGGCAACGCCGTGGCGGCGCGCGACTATTTCAAGGCCTATCCGACCGTGCACCTGAAGTACGACCTGTCCGACGAAAAGTCCCTGACCGCCAGCTACAGCCGTCGCGTCGAACGCCCCGACGCCGAGGACGTCAATCCCTATACCGACCATCAGGACGTGCATAACCTGCGCGCCGGCAATCCGGACCTGAAGCCGGAAGAGACGGACTCGTTCGAGCTCGGCTACATGTACGAGACCGCGCCGCGCAGCTACGACCTGACCGCCTACTATCGCCGCACTCAAAATGGCGTCACCGACATCACCACGGTGCTGAGCCCGGACGTCACCCTGACCACCAAGCAGAACCTGCTCAGCTCGCGCTCCGGCGGGCTTGAGTTCGCCACCAATGGCCGCCTGCTGCCGAAACTGGACTATACGCTGAGCGGCAATGTCTATTACCGCCAGATCGACGCCAACACCGTCGGCGCCGACACGCGCAGCAATGTCTCCTATTCCGCCAAGACCAGCCTGACCTACAAGCCGACCCCGACCGATACCTTGCAGGTCAGCGGCAATTTCAACGGCAAGCGGGTCACGCCGCAGGGCTATGTTGATCCGGTTTCGACCTATAATCTCGGCTACTCGCACCAGATTCGCAGCAATCTCAACCTGGTGGTCACCGTGTCAGACCTGCTCAACAGCCAGAAGATGCGCAACCATATCCGGACAGCCACGCTGACCGGCGACATCACGCGTCATCAGCAAGGCCGCGTGGCGTTTGTCGGCCTGAGCTATATGCTTGGGAGCAACAAGAAGAAGTCAGACTTCCAGTACGACGGTGGCGGCCAGTAATGCGCCGGCCGCGTTTCCTGAAACGCTTCTGGGCGCCGCTTCAGCCGGAATGGCGATGGGTGATCGTTCTGGGCCTGTGCCTGATGGCCGGCGCCTATGTGTTTCTGGACATGCTCGAAGACCTGTTGACGCCGTCGTCGCTGGTGCCGACCGACCTGGCCTTTCACACCGCGCTGCAGGCCCTGCGCAGTCCAGAGCGCGACCAGCTGATGATCCTGATCACCGAAAGCGGCGACGCCGGCGTGGTGGCGGCTGTCGCTG
This sequence comes from Pseudomonadota bacterium, assembly GCA_048497915.1. Lineage (GTDB taxonomy): Bacteria > Pseudomonadota > Alphaproteobacteria > Caulobacterales > Caulobacteraceae > Asticcacaulis. The sequence continues at coordinate 4,304 of JBEHYZ010000049.1, read as the reverse complement.
CCACCGCCGGTCTGTGGCTCATCCACCGCAAGGCCTGGCGGGCGCTGTTCTACGGTGGTGCGGCGGTGGCGGGCGGATCGCTGATCAACACGGCCATCAAAGCCGCCCTGCACCGGCCCCGCCCCTTCGAACTCTATAGTCCCGGCTGGAGCGCCTTCTCTTTCCCGAGCGGCCACAGCACTACCAATGCCGTGCTGTACGGTTTTCTCGTGCTGCTGGTCATCCGCGTCCTGCCACCGATCGGACGCCTGGCCGTTGCGCTGGCAGCGTTTGCCCTCGTGGCGTCGATAGCTTTTTCGCGGCTCTATCTCGGGGCGCACTGGCTGTCGGATGTCGCCGGCGGACTCGGCTTCGGCGCCGCCTGGGCCGCCGGTCTGGGCCTTTTCTACTATCGCCGCCCGCCCGAAGACATCGCGCCCGGCCGCCTGCTGGGCGTCATCGCAACGGCATTCGTTGTAGCGGCCGCCGTCAATATCAGCCTCGTTCATGCCGAAGACGTGTTGCGCTATGCCCGCACGCCGCATTGACGTCGCGTGGCAATTTCAGTTTCGCTTCAGTTTTCTATGGCAGACAAGTCACACCGGACCAAACCAGGGAACCCAATGCGCATATTGCTGGTCGAAGATGATGAGCCGCTGGGTAAGGCCCTGAAGACCGGGCTGGCCCAGGCCGGCTACACGCCTGACTGGTTGCGTGACGGCGAATCCGCGCTCGAAGCCATCCGCGCCAATACCTACGGCGCCGTCATTCTCGACATCAACCTGCCGGGCATGTCAGGCATCGAGGTGCTCAAGACCGTCCGCCAGAGCCAGGACCTGCCTGTGCTGATCATGACCGCCCGCGACGCGCTCGACTCCCGCGTCGAAGGCCTCGACCTCGGCGCCGACGACTACATCGTCAAGCCGTTCGCCCTGATCGAACTGCTGGCCCGCCTGCGCGCCGTCCATCGCCGCAGCCTGGGCCGCGCCCAGACGGTCATCACGCACGGCGACATCGAGCTCGACACCGCCGCCCGTTCGGTGCGCAAGAGCGGTGAGTGGATCAAGGTAACCGCGCGCGAATTCCAGATCCTGGTCCTGCTCATGGAGCGCATGGGCCGCGTCGTCAGCAAGAGCGAGATCGAGAACCACGTCTACAGCTGGGATGGCGATTTCGAGAGCAATACCGTCGAGGCCGCCATCTACAGCCTGCGCAAGAAGTTGGGCAAGGAACTGATCACCACGCTTCGCGGCGTCGGATATGTTATCAACGGCTGATGTTCAGGCTTGCCGACATGAAACGACCGTCCCTGACCCTTCAGATCCTGATGGGCGTGGCTGTCCCGTTCCTGATCGTCACCGCCCTGATCGGCTTCATCGCCTATTTCAGCGCCGAGGACGAGATTTCCGAGGTCTACGATTCCCAGCTGATCACCTCCGCCCAGGAGTTATATACCCTGGCGCGCGCCGACGATGATCCGCAAAGCCTCCGCTTCGGCGCCCGCGATCTCCGGCTCGACAAGGAAGATCAGGAAGCGCTGGACGAATATGCCAGCTGGCGCAGCTTCCGCGTCTGGCGGGACGGCCGCGAAGTCATTTCCTCCGAAAATGCACCGGCGACGCAGCCCGCCCGCGTGACCGGCTTCAGCGCCCAGATGAGCGGCGGCCGCCGGTGGCGTGTTTTTACCCTGGTGGAGGCCAAGGAAGGGATCGTCGTCGAGGTCAGCGAACGTTTCCGGGCACGGCGCGAAGTCAGCCGCCGCATCGTCTGGGGCGTGTCGCTGCCGCTTCTGTTCGTGCTGCCGGTTATTTTCTTCGCCGTCTGGCTGGGCATTCGCTGGGGCTTGCGCGATCTGCGCGGCTTCGCCACGGCGGTGCGGCAGCGCTCGTTCGACGACCTGTCGCGCATCCCGGCCGACAGCACGCCACACGAACTGACACCCCTGTCGGAGTCGCTCAACCACCTGCTCGGCAAGCTGGAGCGGTCGCTGGCCCAGGAGCGCCTGTTTACTGACAATGCCGCCCATGAACTACGCACGCCGCTGGCCGCGCTGGGTGTGCAGGTGGCCGTGGCGCGCAACGCCGAGACAGCGCACGAACGCGACGCCATGCTGGACGACGTCAGCCATGGCGTCGAACGGACGTCGCGCCTGCTCGACCAACTCCTGACCCTGGCGCGTATCCGGCATATCCCGGCCGACAACCATCCGGTCAATCTCTACCAAGCCGCCAGCGAAGCCATCCAGGCGGCCTACGCCAAGGCGCTTGCAAAGTCGGTCGAGCTGAGCTTGTCGGGCAACGAGGACGCCGTCATCACCGCCCGCCGGCCCCTGCTGGACTTGCTGATCGGCAATCTGCTCGACAACGCCATCAAGTATTCGCCGGCTGGCGGCGAAGTTGCCTTGAGCGTTTCACGCACCGGCGACACCTGCCTGCTGACCCTGCGCGACCACGGCCCCGGCATCGATCCAGCCGAGCGCGAACAAGTGTTCGGCCGTTTTTATCGCATCAAGGGCAACACCGAGTCGGGGAGCGGCCTGGGCCTGTCGATCGTGCGCAGCATCTGCGAAATCGTCAGCGCCGACATCCGCCTGTTCACGCCCTCCGACGGCGAGGGTTTGGGCGTCGAGCTGCGCTTCAAGGCGTAGGCCGCAGCGACCTTCATTGCTTTTTTACACGACAAAATACAAAAATTTCACATAAAGGCCCGTTTCTTCAGGTTGGCATCAGCTTGACAGCGTAAGGCAGGCAAAACCCAACAGGGAAGAAAGGTCTTGTCATGAAAGCCGTTGCCGTTTCCGCGTTCGTCCTCGCCCTGGCCACGCCGGCGCTCGCCGGGTCTACTGGCCTGCAGGTGCTCAACACCATTCCCGTCGGCGGTGACGGCCGATGGGACTATCCTGCGATCGATACCGTGACGAACACGCTCTACCTGACGCATACCACCAGCATCGCCTCTGTCGATCTCACCACCGGCAAGGTCAATCCGCATCTGGCCGACGCCGAAGGCGCTCACATCGCCTTGCCGCTCGGCGACGGCAAGACGCTTCTGGTTACTCAGGGCAAGGCCAACAAGGTTAGCTTCCTCGACGCCCAGACCGGCGCCAATCTCGGTGACGTCGCTACGGCCGGCAAGCCGGATGGCGCCATTCTCGAACCGGTCACCGACAAGGTCTTCGTCCTCGACAACGCCGGCGCCCAGATCGACGTCGTTGACCCGAAAACCCGCAAGGGCGTGGCCAAGATCAAGACGACGGGCGCGCCCGAAGGCATGGCGGTCGATGGCAAGGGCAAGATGTTTACGCACTATGAAGACAAGAACCAGTTGGCCGTCATCGACGCCAAGACGCTCAAGGTTACCAAGATCTACAACATGAAGGACTGCGATGAGCCGAGCGGCCTCGCCATCGTTCCGGACAAGCACCTGGCGCTGTCGGCCTGCCAGAACGGCGTGGCACGCATCACCAATATTGACACCGGCGCCGAAGTCGCCACCGTGCCGGTCGGTGTCCATCCGGATTTCGCGCTCTATGACAGCAACGCGCGACTCGGCTACATTCCGTCCATCGATGGCAAGCTGACGGTGATCAGCTTCGACGGCAAGCCACACGTCGTCGACGTAATCACCACCAAGTCCGGCGCCAAGACCGCTGCGCTCGATCCCAAGACGGGCCGGGTCTATCTGCCGGCTGGTGATCTGCTGCCCAACCAGCCCGAAGACACCTGGGTCCCGGTGCCCGGCTCGTTCGTCGTGGTCGTGGTCGGCAAGTAAGGACAGGCGCGTGACGGCACTTCGGTTCACTACGGCAATGGCAGTTCTGGGTGCAGCAGCTCTGGCTGGCTGCGCCCGTTACGCCCCGGCGCCCCTCAATGTTGCCGATCTGGCCAGGCCAGCGGCCGTTTCCGCGCCTCTGCCAAACGACAATCATGAACTGCTGAAACTGGCGCTTGAGCGTGACCCTGCCCTCTCCGCCGCCCGCTCAAGCCTCGTCGCCGCCGAACACGCGGCCAAGTCGGCGCGCAACCTGCCTGCGCTCAGCGCCACCCTGACCGCCGAATATTCCCGAAATGCCGGTACTACAACTCCCTGGCTCTACGGCGGTTCGGTCGGCATCCCGGTCGATGTTGGCGGCCGGCGCACCGCCCGGGTCACGACGGCGGACCTGAACGTCGTCAAAGCGCGCTACGCCGTCGGCGAAGCGGCCTGGAAGGTCCGGTCGCAGCTCCGTCAGGCCCTGGCCGATCTGGCTACCTCCGGTCAGGAAATCGCCGCCGCTCAGGCGCTGGTCGAACAGCGCCGCACCTATCAGGGGCTGACCGCACGCC
>JBEHYZ010000048.1:0-22269 GCA_048497915.1 Pseudomonadota bacterium | reverse complement strand
TCGCAACCCGGTTCGAAAAGACGGCACGCAACTATCTCGCCGTCGTTACCCTTGCTGCAATCCTTATCTGGTTACGATAAGTGTCCACACAACCTAAGGCCACACTTCGACATAAAAATGTCGTTAAAACCCGCTTATAACAAATTCAGGGGTTGAAAAGCGGCGGTCTTTTTTAGCCAATCCGGTGTGTTTCACGCCGCGCACGACATATTTGCCGTGCGCACACGCCTTGCTAACGTTTTTTTGGCATATTTTGTCACTCTCGCACGCACGTCTACGGGGATGGACGTGACCGCAATCTAATATTTATGGAGCCTATCGTGACCGATCAGCCCGCCTCCGACGGCGCCCTGCTTCTTCTGTCTTCGAACAATGACACCCTGAACGGCACCTCATCCGCCGATGTCATTCGCGGTACGGTCAACCAGTTGACGGCGGCCGACACGGTCAATGGCGGCGGCGGGGTCGATACCTTGCAGTTTACAACCGCTGCGGCCCAACTTGGGCCGGCCAGTCTGACGGGTGTAACTTCGGTCGAACGATTCGAATTTACCGGCGGTGGTGCGCTCGGGGTGACGCTTGACGCCCATGCGGTCGGCCAGGCCGCCGGCGACGTACTGACCCTGGTTTTCGGCGCTTCCACCTTGGCGCTGAATGTCTCGGGGGTCGGTGACGCCGGTCAGGTCATTCTCGAAGGTACGGGTCTTGTCACGCTTAACAAGGCGGCAGGAGAGGTCGTGACAGTTGCCGATGGCTTTAACGGCAACGTCCAGGGTGGTCTGAGCGACGACACGATCAATGGTGGCACGGGCGCCGATACCTTCGACGGCGGTGACGGAGACGATAATCTTTACGGCAATGCTGGCAACGATACTCTGGCCGGTGGACTGGGTGACGATTATCTCGACGGCGGCACGGGCAATGATTCTCTGTCGGGTGGTGCGGGCTACGACCTCCTGGTTCTAGGTCAGAACGATACGGCGACGGGTGGCGCGGATTCCGATACCTTCGTTATCGGAGCCGATGCGGCCTCGGTGACTATCACCGACTTCACTGTTAGTGACGGCCTCGAAAAGATCGACCTGCGGGCTATAGCCACTGCGACCAGCTTCGATTCGCTGGCCATTTCGGCCAATGGCGGCAACGCCAAGATTTCCATCGGCGGCAAAACGATCATCCTGACGGGTATTGCGGCGGCAGACCTGAGCGCGTCTAATTTCGTCTTTGCCGGCCAGGACAACATTATCACCGCCGCTCAGAACCAGTCGGCAGATGTCTATTTCGGCGTATTCACGACCAATGCCGATGTGGTAACGGGCACGTCAGGCAATGATGTCTTCCAGTCGGCGGGCAGCATCGCCAACCTGACCTCAGCCGACATTATTAATGGTGGTGGCGGCATCGATACCTTGCGTATCGTCAGCGCGACACTGAGCAGTTTCGACACCGCCAAGATGGCGGCCTATACCTCTGTCGAACATCTTGATTTGACGTCCAGCTATAACGTCAATCCGGGCACGGTCATCACCCTGACAGTTGACGCCCACGCCGTTACCCAGGCGGGTGGCGTGTTCACCGTCTACGGTGGGTCCAATCCGTTTTCGCTGAACGTCTCCGACGTCGGGACGGCAGGCACGGTCGTCATGGCGACGACCGGGCTCGTTACCCTGCGGAATTTCGACGGCCAGTCCGTTACCATCGACGATTCCGTCAACGGTCAGGTTGTCGGCAGCACCGGAGCCGACGTCATTATCGGCGGCGCCGGGAATGACACCATTGCGGCCGGAATCAATGACGACAATGTCTGGGGCGGTGCCGGCAATGACAGCCTTTCCGGCGATGACGGCAATGACTATATCGACGGCGGGGCCGGCAACGACATGCTGAACGGCGGTACGGGCTACGACCTGATCGTCATGAACGAATCCGATACCGCCACCGGCGGCACGGGCTCGGACACTTTCGTCGTCGGCGCCAACACGGCTGTCGTGACCATCACCGATTTTGCCGCCGCCGATCCGCTCGAAAAAATCGATCTGCGTGCCATTTCGTCGGCCACCGATTTCAGCGGCCTGTCAATTTCGTCATCCGGCGGCGTCACGACTGTGGCTGTCGGTGGTGCGACCATCAAGCTCAATGGCGTCAATGCGGCACAGTTGACCTCGGACGATTTTGTCTTCGCCGGCCAGGATAGTGTCGTGACGGCGGCGCAGGGGCTGGCCGCCGATCCGACCTTTATCCTCCAACCAGGTACGGACAACCTGACCGGCGGCCCGAACGCGGACATTTTCCAGGTGACGGGCGATATCGCCCGCCTGACAGGAACCGATCAGCTGCATGGCGGTGACGGCGTCGATACGCTGCGTATCGTCAATTCGGATCTATCACTGTCGGCCGACCGACTGGCGGGTCTGGATTCGATCGAGCACCTCGACCTGACCGCCAGCTCCTTCACGGCGCCGAATACCTCGATCGCACTCAGTCTTGACGCCCATGCCGTTACCCAGGCTGGCGGCAACCTGACGGTTTATGGCGGGATCAACCCATTCCTGCTTGACGTGTCCTCCGTCGGTAATGCCGGCTCTGTTACCATGGCGACCTATGGTCTTGTCACCCTGCGCAACTTCCAGGGCGAGTCGATCTCGATCGATGATTCGGTCAGCGGCCAGGTGCAGGGCGGCACTGGAGCCGACCACATCACCGGCGGCGCCGGCAACGACTCGTTCTGGGGCGGCGACGACGCCGATGTCCTGATGGGCGGCGCTGGCAACGACGTCATGCATGGCGATGCCCACAACGACGTCATTACCGGTGGTTCCGGCAACGACCAGCTCTTTGGCGATGACGGCCTCGATACCCTCATCAGCGACGGCGGCAGTGATACCGTCACCGGCGGCGCCAATTCCGATACCTTCGTCATCCAGGGATCGGGTTCGACCACGATCACCGATTTTGCCGTTTCAAACCTGCTGGAGCGCATAGATCTGCGCGCCTATGCCAGTGTTTCGGACATCGATGATCTGACCATCACCGATACCGCCAATGGCGCCCGCTTTACGATTGGCGGACACACCGTCACGTTGAACGGCGTATCGGCTGGTTCGCTTACCGCCGGCGATTTCATGTTCCACGGCCAGAGCGCTGCCGAACTGAACACGTTTGACGTCCCGGCCGGCACGTCCGAAGCCGACCGTCAGCAACTGCTGGACGAAGCGCCCGCGGGCGCTGTCGTTCGCCTGGGCGCGGGTGAATTCCAGATCAGCCAGACCCTGTTCATCCACCGCAGCGACATCACGCTGCAAGGGGCTGGCAGCGACAAGACGACTTTGGTCAGCCTGATCGACGACAGCAACGCGTCGGCGACCCTGACGATCGAATCGGAAGAGCTGCGCGTCAAGGCGGCCGACATCACCACGACTGGCGCAGCAGGCGCTACGACGCTGAAACTGTCATCGACGGCGGGTCTGTCGGTGGGTTCGGTCATCTACATTTCCGAGCTCAATGACGACGCCTTCATGGCGGCGACCGGCAATACCGGCCTGACCTTGCCCGATGACTATGCCACCAATCCGCAGCTCTATGCCTTGCGCGAGCAGATCACCAAAATCACGGCGATCAACGGCAATACCATTACCCTGGCCGAGCCGTTGCCCTATACCTTCGAGGCCGGCAAGGCGACAGTCGCTGTCGATACGCCGCTGAGCAACGTGCATGTCCAGGACTTCCAGATCGTCACGACGTTCCCGGACGTCAACCCGACGGATTTCGTTAACCGGCGTGACGCGTGGAACAGCATCCCGACCGTGCAGTTCGATACGGTCACCGAAAGTACGATCAGCGATGTCGCTGTCCACAATCCCGGATCGCACGCGTTCCGCTTCCAGCGCGTCTACGATATCTCGGGTGACCACCTGTTCGCTGAAGGCGCCCAGAACACCGGCGAAGACGGCAATGGCTATGCTTTCTACTTCACGGAAGCTTTCGCCAACACTTTCACGCACCTGTCAGACCAGGACATGCGTCACAGCGTACTGTTTTCAAGCTTCAGCGCCGAGCACTACAACAATATCCAGGTCGATTCGACCAACCGCGATATCAATTTTCACGGCAGCCCGGACTCCAACAACACCGTCATCGTCGATTCGATGATCGCCGCCTACGGCAACACCGACCAGTGGCCGGCCGTCGGACCGGGCCACTTCCCGACACACCCCTATTCGACAGTCGACGCCAATACGGTGCTCTTCCACTACCTGCGTTCGGGCGACAGCGATGAGGTGATCCACGCCGTCAATACCGGCGCGGACATCGACACCGGCGGCGGCAACGACACGGTCTTCGGCGGCGATGGCGACGATCTTCTGGCGGGCGGCGCCGGCGATGATACGGTCGACGGCGGCAAGGGCAACGATGTCATCAATGGCAATGCCGGCAACGATGTCCTCATCGGCGGCAGCGGCGCCGACAGCCTCAACGGCGGCGACGACCAGGATATCCTGGATGGGGGGCTGGGCGCCGACACCCTGAATGGCGGGCTGGGCAATGACGTCATTGATCTGGGCGACGGAGACACGGGTACCGGTGGAGGCGGTTTCGACACGTTCGTTATCGCCAAGGCCAGCAACGTCACCATCACCGATTTCGATACGACCACGACGTTGGAACGCATCGACCTGCGCGCGGTCAGCGCCGCAACCAGCTTCGGTGCGTTGAGTGTCAGCGATACAGCGAACGGCGCCAAGATCACCATTGGCGACACGCAGATCGTGCTGAATGGCGTCGCAGCTGTTTCGGTGTCGGCGGCCAATTTCGTCTTCGTAGGTCAATCGACGATCACGCTGGCGCAATCGATGACCACCAAAATCACCGGCTACCTGTCCAGCAATGCCGACGTTCTGGTCGGCGACAGCAGCAGCAACGTTTTCGAAGGTTCGGCGCTGCAGCTAAGTTCCGCCGATACCATCAACGGCGGAGACGGCAACGACGCATTGCGTATCACCGGCAGCAGCGCGGCCATCGACGATACGATGCTGAGCGGCCTGACTTCGGTCGAGCGGATCAATGTTTCCCTGCTGGAACCGCCGGTCAACCTCCGCATTTCGGCCGCCAATACGGCCCAGGCGCAAGGTGGCGTGCTGACCATACTGGGGGGTGACAACGATGTCACGCTCGACAGCCGTGGCGTCACACTTGGCAAACTGGTTGTCGAGACGGATGGAACAGTCTTCCTGCGCAATTTCGACGGCGAAGGCGTAACCTTGGCTGACTCTGTCAGCGGTACGGCGGTCGGCGGTAACGGCGCCGACAAGATCGACGGCGGCGCCCTGGCCGACTCGATCTCGGGTGGCCTGAATAGCGATACCTTGCGCGGCAACGGCGGCGACGACGTCATCGATGGCGGCCAGGGCAACGATGTCATGACCGGCGGAGCGGGCAGAGATACCTTCTTCCGTGAGTTCGGCGACGGGTCGGACACCATTACCGACTTTGCCGCCGGCGCGGGCGGCGATGTCATCATCCTCAACGGCTATGCGACCAATGCCTTCGCAAAGCTGGTCATTACCGCATCGGGCACCGACACGATCATCGACTTGGGGCAGGACGGGCAAATCCTGCTCAAGAACGTCGATCCGGCCATCCTGACAGCGGCGAACTTCAGCTTTACCGCCGTCAACACGCTCCACAACATCAGCGCGGGCGCAGCGGATGACCTGGTCATCGGCAGCGATGGCGATGATGTCATTACCATCGGTGCATCGCACGTCCGTGACGGCCTGACCGTTATCGGCGGCGCGGGCATCAATACGGTCAAGGTTTCAGCGGGGTCTTTCAGCGGCACGACCGCAGATTTCGGTACCTATAGCGGGATCAACGCGCTCAACTTCACCTCGGCTACGTCGCTGGCCCTGACGGTTGACCAGGCGATGCTCAACCAGGCGCCGGGCAAGGCGCTGAAGCTGATGATTGACGACGACACGGCGGCAGCGATTGATGTCGGTGCACCGACAGGCGGTGCCAAGCTGCTGATCGACGGTTCGGGCACTGTTACCTTGTCAGGCAGCCGCAGCCAGGTCATCTATGGCTCCGATACGGTCGGCGTGAATATCTTCGGTACGGGCGGCAGCGACACGATCACCGGCGGCATCCAGAACGACAACCTGCACGGCGGCAATAATGTTGACAAGCTGTTCGGCCAGGATGGTGATGACCATCTGTACGGCGATGCCGGTGCGGACCAGCTGAATGGCGGCAACGGCAACGACTGGCTCGACGGCGGTGCCGCCGCCGATACCCTGACGGGCGGCCTGGGCGACGATACCTATGTTGTCGATACGACCGCGGACGTGATCGTCGAGGCCTTGAACGGTGGCAACGATACGATCCAGACCGGCCTCAACGGTTATGCCCTGGGCGCCAATGTTGAAAATCTGACGCTTGCCGGTACGGCCGATATCAATGGATCCGGTAACGGCATGGCCAACGTGCTGACCGGTAACGACGGCAAGAACACCCTGTCGGGAGGCGCGGGCAACGATACGCTGGTCGGCGGCCTGGGCGACGATACCTTGGACGGCGGCGTCGACGGGGACACCATGTCGGGCGGCCTGGGTAACGACACCTATATCGTCGAGAATGCCGGCGACAGGGTCATCGAGCTGGCCGATGAAGGCACGGCCGATACGGTCAAGACGAATTTGGCCAGCTATACCCTGACGGCCAATGTCGAGAACCTGACCCTGACGGGCTCGGCCAATATCAACGGCACCGGTAATGAACTGAACAACGTTATCCTGGGCAACACCGGGAACAACGTGCTGACGGGCGGCGCCGGCGACGACATCCTGGACGGCAAGGAAGGTGCGGACCGAATGGTGGGCGGTGCGGGCAACGATACCTACAGCGTCGAGAATACCGGCGACGTAGTGGTCGAACTGGCCGGCGAAGGCACGGCCGACACGGTCAAGACCAACCTGCTGAACTACACCCTGGCGGCCAATATCGAGAACCTGATCCTGACCGGGACTGGCAATGTCAACGGCACGGGCAACGAACTCAACAACGTCATCACCGGCAACGGGCTGGACAACACGCTTTTGGGCGGCAAGGGCGACGACATCCTCAACGGCGGCAACGGCAATGATATCCTCGACGGCGGCACGGGCTTCGACCGGATGAACGGCGGCGCGGGCAACGACACCTACTACTATGGCTCGGGTGACAGCATCATCGAACCCGAGAACGGCGGCATCGATCTGGTCATCAGCAATGTCGTCTCGATGACCCTGGGCTACACGCTGGAAAACATTACCCTGGGTGGCGCTGCCGCCATGAATGCCAATGGCAATGGCCTCAACAATGTCATGATCGGCAATGCCAACGCCAACATCCTTCAGGGCGGGGATGGCAATGACACCATCGATGGCGGGGCCGGCAACGACACGCTCAACGGCGGCAAGGGCGCCGACATCCTGACCGGCGGTCTGGGCAACGACATCTTCGTCTACCGGGCCCTGGCCGACAGCACGGTGGCCGCACCCGACCGGATCACCGACCTGGGGGCCGGGGACATCCTCGACCTGCACCTGATCGACGCCGATGTCCATCATGGCGGCGACCAGGCCTTCCACCAGGTGGCGGCCTTCACCGGCCACGAGGCGGAGATGACGCTGATCTACGACGCCGGGACCAACACGACGACCCTCAGCGTCGACGCCAATGGCGACAAGAAGGCCGACTTCATCATCCTGATCACCGGCAACCACACCGATCCGACAGGGTGGCTGCTGTAGGCGACTTTGTCGCCAGCGGCTGAGCACGATATAAAAGGCGCCGGGCCCGGTCCGGCGCCTTTCCTTCGCCAGGTTGCATCTTGCCCCTTGCCTTCGTCGTAAAAGCTTGATTTTGTGGCAAACGATCAAGATCCGGCGCTTGCCGAAAGGTTTTGCGCGTGAAACCGGGGAAGTGTCAAAGCGTATAACAAGAACAGTTTGAACTTGGGGGATAGTTCAAAACTTCGAGCCGTGGTCGGGGCGGCTCAAGGTGAGTTTGGAACAGAATATGGATGACAATCCGGAATCGTCGGTCGACGTTGAGCTTTCCGCCGGCGGTGTGCTTTTGCACCCCCCAGAGTCGCAGCCGTCTGTCGCGGGCTATGTTGATGGTATCCGCGACGGTCATGTTCACGGCTGGGCACTGAACCGCCACGATCCGGCAGAACGTATGCATGTCCAGCTGACGGAGGGCGTGGACATCATCTGCGATGCTCTTGCTGATATTCTACGTGAAGATCTCGGCCGGGAAGGCCATGCCGACGCACGGCATGGCTTTGCCATCGCCATTCCTGACCGACTGCGGGACGGAGATCCGCACGTCCTGTCCGTCATCATCGCCGCCACCGGCGAAGCGCTGGCCGGCGGACCATGCACCTTTACTGCCGCCCAGGCAGACATTAAAGCTGCGGGAGAGCCGAATGCCGATTTTCTGGGCTATGTCGATGGCGTCCACGACGGCGCCGTCCATGGCTGGGTGATGAACCAAACGGACTTCGGCGAGCGTGTCGTTTTGTTGCTGCGTGACGGCGACACCATTCTTGGGGACGTCGTTGCCGATGTGAATCGGGAAGACCTGGCTGCCGCCGGCTATGCCGACACGAAACATGGCTTCGTCTTTCCGATCCCGGATCTGATCCGGGACGGTCGCGATCACCGGTTGACGATCGCGATGGCGGAGACGGGTGAGGTTTTCGCCGGCTGGTCCTATGTTTTTCACGAAGACCGACCGACCGGCGCTTTGGATGCCGCGGCAACAGTGCCTGCTCACAATATTCTCGGCTATGTTGACGGTATTCGGGACGGACACGTTCATGGCTGGGCCATCGATACCGCGGACCTGGGTCAACGCGTTGTCCTGCAATTGAGGGAAGGCGAAACCGTCCTGCGCGAACAGCAGGCTGATGTGCTGCGCGATGATCTGGCGCGTGCGGGGTACGATGATGTCCGACATGGCTTTGCGATCGCCATTCCTGACCAGATCAATGACGGCCAAGTCCATTCGCTGTCGGTTGTTGTGGCGGTGACCGGCCGGGCACTGGCAGGGCCGGCCCTCGACTATACCGGCGTCAGGACGTCTGAACCGCCTGTCGTTGCCACTGTGACGGGGATGTCGCAATTGGCGGGTTTTGTCGAAAGCGTTGCCGATGATGTCATTTCTGGCTGGTGCGCCATCCGTGGCCGCGAAGCCGAGAGCGTGACCCTTGAACTGCGTGCAGGCCATGATGTGGTGGCGCGGGTTCTGGCCGATCAAGTCCGCGAAGACCTGAAGCCGGCCGGCTTCACCAATCTGCGGCACGGCTTTTCCATTGCCGTTCCTGCCGTCGTGAAAAATGGTCAAAGCCATGTCCTGACGCTGGTTGAAGCCGAGAGCGGGGAGCCGCTGGCCGGCTGGAGCCTGGATTACAGGCGCGCGACCGTACCACCGGTTATGCTGGACCCATCTGTTGACGGCCAGTTCGAGGGTGTAAACGGGCGCAGGGTCACGGGTTGGGCCTGTGATCGCCGAAAGCCCGATCGGCCGGTTGAACTCTATGTCACCATTGACGGCACCCCCAAGCTGATGATTGTCGCCGACCGGCCCCGCGCCGACGTTGCCGCTGCGGGCATCGGCAATGGTCGCAACGGCTTTGAATACGACCTGCCCGAAGCGGTCTTCGACGGCGAGGAGCACGAAGTCGCTGTCGTCGTCGCCGAGAGCGGCGGCCGCCTTAAAGGTGAGCTGGTCCGGGTGAAGATGTCCCGTGAAGGCGCCGCGTTTCTTGATCGGCGGTCCGCCGCCATTGACGGCTGGGCGCGCAACGCCAGTCGTGTTGTCGTCAAGTTCGACAACGGCGAAGAAGTGGTTGCGCGGCTTGACCGCCCTGTTGCCGGTTTCCTGTCTAACGATAATCCCGGCTTTCGCGTCCCCATTCCGACGGATTTGCTGGATAATGGCTGGCATTCGGCCGAAGTTGTCTACGCTAACGATAGTCAGCCGCTGGATGGCAGCCCTATCCTGTTCCGGTTGACAAAGCCCGAAACCGTCCTCGATTTCGTGGCTTTGAGCGGTCGCCGTCTGACAGGGCGGATTTATGATGTCCGCGAGCCGTCAAAGCCCGTCACCTTGTCCATCGAAGTCGACGGCGCGCCGTTTGCGACCATTACCGCCGACCGGTGGCGGGCAGCCGAGCCGACCGATCCCGACGAAAGGCTGGCGCAGGAGTTCAGTTTCCTGCTGCCCGCTCAGACGCGTACATTTGGCCTGCGTCGCCTGGATGGGCGCGATACATCCTTGCTGGCGTCATGGCGACTGACGCCGGATATGGAACGCGAGCGTCTGCCGCCGACTGTCGCCACCGAACTCAGCCGCGCCGCCATCGAGGCCCCTCAGACGAAGGCCGCCGTCGAAGACGCCTTCGCCGCGTTTCGCGACGCACCCGGCGACGACTTCGACGAAGCCTGGTATCTCGCTGCCTATCCCGACGCGGCTGGAGATGTCGCCCGAGGCGCTTTTGCCAGTGCGCTCGACCACTATGTCGCGGCAGGAGCCCGCGCTGGCCACTCGCCTAGTGCCTTTTTCGACGAAGGCGGGATACGCGCCGCCCTGCCGCCGATCGCTCGGGCGATCGAGACCGGCCACCTGCATTCCGCTTTCGGGCTGTACCTCCATCTTGGCAAGGGCGATGCTCTCGACCCCGTGCCGGGCTTTGCCAGCCATGCTTATGTCGCCGCCCATCCTCAGGCCGCCGGCGCCAATCCGCTCCTGCATATGCGTACGTCCGGACTGTCGCCTTGGCCCTCCGACGCCGGCACATCCACCGGCTACCTTGCGGTCCCGGCCTTGCCCAGACGGCTGGACCAACGCAACCCGGCAACCAGTATCTATGGCGCCTGGATGAACCGCCTCGACCTGAAGCCCGAGGTTCACGCAAGGCTCGCGGCGGACGAAGCCGCGATGCGGAACTTTGTTACGACAAGGGGCGTTACGCGTAGTCCGCGGATCAGCATCGTCATGCCGACCTTTAACCGTGCCTACACCATCGCTGAGGCAATTCAGAGCGTCCTCGACCAGACTTATCAGAACTGGGAGCTGCTGATCTGCGACGATGCCAGCACCGACCGCACGCCGATGGTTGTGGCGCAGTTCCAGGATTCGCGAATTCGCTACATGCAGTTCGAAAAAAGCAACGGCGCCGCCACGCGGAACAAGGGGCTGAGATACGCCAACGGCGAATATATCGCGTATCTTGACTCCGACAACCTGTGGGATCCGCTGTTCCTGGATGTCATGCTGCGTTCGCTGCTCGACAATCCGGGGCAGTCGTTTGCCTATGCCGGTTACCTCGATACTGAAATTGTCGGATCGGTGGTCAGGCTGGAAAAGCTGTCGCTGCCGGACTTCAACGGTATCGCACTGTCCAATCGGAATTTCATCGACCTCAACACCATCATGCACCATCGCCGTGTCTACGACTGGCTTGGCGGCTTCGACGAAAGCCTGGAACGCCTGCAGGACTGGGACCTTGTCCTGCGTTTTACGTCGATCTTCAATCCGATATTCGTGCCTTATTGCCTGGCTTATTATCGCCGAAACATCGCCTGGGGCCAGGTTACCCACCTTTTCCTGGAGTCCAATATCCAGAACACCGTGGCAGAAAAGACGGCGGCGCGCCTTGACCGCGGCCATGAGCGCCTCAAGGTGCGATGGCCGTCGCGGCCGAGGCTGGCTATCCTGGCCCAGGGCGGCGAAGGCCATGCTCGCGCCGCCCGGACCTTTGCCGAGCTGGCTGCGCCCTATGCCGATATTACCTTCGTCGGTGTCGACAGTAATCCGAATGACGGCAGGCTTTCGGGTTTGGTCTTACCGCCGAACCTGTTCCAGAATCCGGCACGCCTGGGATACGCGCTGTCTCTGGTGCCAGACTGCGCCGCGACCGTCAGTTTCGGCAGCGACGCCGGGTATCTGCGCCGCTTGCTGGCCAGTCAGGTCGCGCCAATGTTTCAGGCCGTCGTCGCCAGCGACGGCGTTCACCTGACCCACGTCACACGATCCAATTGGTCGTTCCATCTGGGGGCTTTGCCGTTGTCCGCGACGGTGGACAAGAGCGAGCCTGGCGACATCGCCGGCGGCGCTTCGGCCACGGTCGGAGTCATGTTTTCGATCAGCGGCAAACCGGCGGCAAACTATCTGGACGGGCTGAAGATCGATGGACATTTCGAGCTTCTGCTAGCGCCGCAGGACCCTTTCGAAGGGACGTGGTCAGTCTTTCGTAACGGCAAGGTCGAAGCCCTGGGCCTCGACGGGGAGGCCGCGGTCGCCGCCGCCAGGCGGCTGTCGAAGTTCGTCATTTCTGCGGCGCCACTCGGCGAGCTGTCGATGGGCGCGCAAAGCTTCGTGTTCGACCGCATGGCTGCGGGTACGCCGACCCTGCTAGCACAGGACAGCTACGGGCAACAGCTTTCCGCGACCAATGCCGTCTATGCGATCGATGTCGCCGACTATGCCTGGATTTTCGACAAGCTGCCGAAACTGTTCAAATCCGATACCACGCTTGACAGGCTGCGAAAAAATGGCCGCCGCAGCTATCTCGTCCGTATGCACCCCGAACTGGTACAGGAACGCATTGTGAGTTTCATTCATCAGCTCGCCTTCGGCGAACAACCGGACGAGGTCGTGCATGTGGCGTGAACGAACGCACCTGGTGCCGGTCGTGCATCTGGATACCTTGCTTATCCGCCTGGCTGGACAGGATGGGGTCGACATCTTCGTCAATGGTCAAATGCGGCGCTCTGCCGAAACCGGTGATCCGTCGTGCCTGCATTTTCTGGAGAAGCTTCAGGATGCAACGCTTGAGGTTGACGCTCGCTTCCGTGGTACGAAGACGTCCATCGCCGGCTGCCCCGTCACCTTCCGACGCGGCGGCTGGAGCGGCGCCGTTTCGCGGGCCGCAGGGCGCTTCATACACGGTTTCGCGCTGGACTGCCTCGACCCGAGTCGCGACGTCACGGTCGTTGCCTATTCGGAAATCGGGATTGTTGCCTTCGCCACGGCCAAGGCTGCCGAAGCGGGGGCGTTTCTAATGGTGCTGCCGACCGGGATCGACACACCGGAAGCCGCGTCAACCCTTCGCATCGGTATCGCCGGCTCCGACTATTGTCTTGACGGCGGCGTCATCCCGCTGCGGCGGCGCACGGCGCCGGCGGCCACGCTGACCCGTGTCGCCACCAGCCCCGTCCGCATCGCCATCAAGATTTCCACGCCAAACCTGCGTGTTGCGCATGAATGGGGCGACTATCACTTCGCCAATTCGCTGAAGGCGTCTTTCGAACGCATCGGCATTGCCGCCAGCGTCGACACCAATGATGTATGGTACGAGCCGTCGCGCGATGCTGACGTCGTTATCTCATTGCGCGGCCGGCACCGGGTCAAGGTCGATCCGGCCAAGATCAATCTGATTTGGCTGATCAGCCATCCAGACCGCGTCGAAGCTGACGAATACGAGGATTACGACCACGTTTTCGTGGCGTCGGACATCTATGCCCAGACCCTGCGGCAGCAACTGTCGACGCCGGTCAGCGTATTGCACCAAGCGACCGACCACCGTTTGTTCAAGCCGTTCGACGATATCAAGCGACGGTCTGACTGCCTCTTCGTCGGCAATTCGCGCCGCGAATACCGCCGCATGGTCCACTGGTGTATCGAGAAGAACATCCCCTTGTCGCTGTATGGCGGCGGCTGGAAGGAGGTCGTCTCACCTGACCTGGTGAAGGCCGAGAACATCGCCAATGCCGACCTGGCGCGTCATTACGCCCAGCACCTGATCCTGCTCAACGATCACTGGGACACCATGCGGGACGAAGGCTTCCTGTCCAACCGCCTGTTCGACGGCAGCGCGGTCGGCACGCCAATCTTCACCGATGGGGTGAGGGGGCTGTCGGAGGTGTTCGGCGACACGATCACCGTGGTCGATTCACCCGAGGACCTGCAGGCCATGGTCGCCCGCTGCCTCAAGGATCCCCAGCCTTTCCTGGCACGGGCGGCCCAGGCGCGCGATATCGTGTTGAAGCACCATACCTTCGACCATCGCGCCGAGGAAATCCGTAACATGATTGAGGGCCTGGCCAAGTTCCACCTGCGGTCGCGCCGGCTACAGGCCGTTTAGGGGGCCGACAAGCCGGTCTGGATATGCCGCAGGAGGGTTGACAACGAACAGGCGAACGCGTCATCTGCCGTTCATGGCGCGCCGCAAAACAAGGTCCGGACCGGGCCGCGCGTCCCGAATCTTCAGTACCATGGAAGCCATGAAACAGGATATCGCGTCGCCCGCCGCCTCGGATCTCTACCGGGCGCCTTTTGAGATCGTCTCGCCGCGATCGTTCGTAAACCTGTTCTGGCGCGCCAAATTCCTGCGCGAGTCCGGTTTCCTGGTCCATCTGCCGTTCGCCTTCTGGCTGACGGAAGCCGTGCGTCCCCGCGTCCTGGTCAACCTAGGCATCGGCAATGGCGTATCCTATTTCGGCTTCTGCCAGGCGGTCGAGAAGCTCAATCTCGAAACCCTGTGCTACGGCATCGTTCCCGGCGAAGGCAAGGGCGACCAGTTCCGCAATCTGAGCGAGTACAACGCCGAAAACTACGAAGACTTTTCGCGGCTGGTTCGCGGCAACATCACCGACGCCGGCGACCGTTTCGGACCCGGGACGATCGACCTCCTGTGCATCGACCTCGACATGGGCGACGACGTCCTGGCGGCGCTCAAGGAAACCTGGCTCAATCGCGTGTCGCAACGCGGCGTGGTGGTCGTACACGGCAGCGGGACGCGCTTCCAGACCGGCAAGCCGCAGGCCTTCCTGCGCGACATGTCGGACAGCTATCCGTCGTTCACCTTCGATCACGGCGACGGCCTGACCATCTTCATTCTAGGCAGCGACGTCAACGAGCGGCTGGGCAAGCTGGCCGCGCTGAAGATCGGCGACATCGGCTATTCCGAGGTCCACCACGTCTTCCGCCGCCTGGGCAATTCGCACCAATGGGAATGGCAGAGCCGAGCCGCCGCCAAGCAGGTGGCGCAGGCGGAAACCCGCGTCGCCGAAGCTGAAGACCAGATCAATGCCGCCTTGCTGGCCGGCAAGTCCGACGCTGATAAACTGGCCAAGCTCCTGCACAGCTACGAGGAACGCAACGGTCAGATCGCCGAATTGCAGAGCCAGCTGTTCGATCTGCGCAACCTCGATGCGGCGCGTGAACAGGAAATGGCGACGCTGCGCGAGGCGTCCGAAGCGGCCGCCACGGCGCTTGAACTGGCCGAGGCCGCCGCCGCCGATGAGCGGACGCTGCTTGAGACGCAGATTCAGAACCTCCTGTCGGCGCAGGTGCCGACCGAGGAACTGGACCGTTTGCGCACTGAGGCTGATGCCGCCCAAGCGGCGCTTAGTGATGAAATTGCCGCGTGGCAAGCCAAGGCGTCGACCCTGGAGGCGGACCTGCAAAGCCTGGCTCTGGAGCGCGATTCCGCCCAAGCCGCCGAAGCCGCGCTGGACGACCGATTCAAGGCGTATCTTGCCGAACGCGAGGCCGTCGACCAGCAACACCTCGAAACGGCGGCCTTGCTCGAGGAATGGCGAAAAAAAGCGAAATCGCGCGGCGGTGAACTGGAGACGCTTCGCGAGCAGGCGGAAGCATTCGCCGGTGAGAAAGCGCAACTTGAGGAAACCTTGGCCAAGCTCGACGACGAGGCGACGCGCTCTCGCGGCCAGTCCGAGGCACTTGAAGCCGAGTTGAGTCGTGAAATTACGTCGCTGCAACAGGCCATTCAAGCGGCGAATGAGGCCCTGATACTTTCCCAGAGCGATTCCAAGACGCTGCAGGACGAGCTGCAGCTGGAAATTGCCCGGCTGGCTGCGATCGCCGAGACGGCCGATACGACGATGGCCGCGTTGACGGAATCGGTGGGACGCGAAACAGCCCTGTCGGCGCAGCTGGTAAGCCTGCAATCGGCTGTTGAAGCCGGCGATATCGAGCTGGCACGCGTGAAGGCGGAAAGCGAAGCGGAAGCGCAAGATCTTCGTGCATCGGTGGCGCGCCTTGAAGACAGCCTCAAAGAGCTTCTTGTCCAGTCCGATGCTGCAACGCAGGCCTTATCGGAGGAGTTGACGGGGGTCCGGGATGCCCTGACCCTCGCCGAATACAATCAGGTGGTCTTGCGTGAAGGTGCAGAAGCGAACGAAGCCGGGTTTCAGACCGAAATCATTCGGTTGTCCGCGCTTGTTGCCGAGCTGGAAAAGGATTTGCTGGCCCAGCGTGCGGAGTCGGCACTGCTCTCCGAGTCGCTTGATGACGCCTTGCGCAGGAACGCAGAAACGCTGGAACAGCTTTCGGCCGAGGCGCAGGCGCGCCAGCACGCCTTTGATGAAAACCTGACGAACCTGCGTAACACAGTGGGCGTGCTTGAAACCACGGTCGCCGAGCAACACGCCGGTTTGACCGCCGCCGAACACCGTGAGCAGATTCTCGTCAGTGAACGCGACCAACTGCTTGAATCGGTGGGATCGTTGGAACCGATCCTGGAAGCCACGCGGTCGGAACGTGACTCACTCGAAGCATCGCTCAACGCGCTCCGCGAGGACAATGACCGTTTCGCCGCTGATTTGCAGTTGCAAGCCGGTGTCGTTGAACAACTTGAAGCAAGCCTTGCAGATATGTCGGTGGTCCTGGCGGAGGGTGCGCTGGCCACCGACTTGGCGATCTCTCGCGCCGAATCGGCCGAATCCGAAGTCGCGAGACTTAGCGAGGTTGCCGCGACACTCAATCTGACACTGGCCGAAAGGGAGGCCGAACACGAGCAGGCCTTGACTGCCGCTCGCGACGAAAATGCCCGCCTCGGCACCAATGTGGAGAGCCTGGCCCTGCAGGTTGCGCAATTCGAAAATAATGCCGCCGAGTGGGACACCGAACGCGCGCAATATGAAAACATGCTGGCTGAACTGGGGGCGGAGAAGTCGCAGCTGGCGGTCGATATCGAGGTGCGGTTTGGTGAAATCGCGCGACTTACCCTGGCGCTTGAAGCGGCATCGAGCCGTAACGCCGAACTTGGCGAGAGCCTTCACGCGGTGCAGGTCCAGCTGGAAAGCCAGCAAACAGAATTCGAGATGCTGCAGGCACATGTCGCGGAAGGAGCGGCCCTTCAGAAGGAACGCGAGCGCCAGGACAAGATTGATGCCCGGGTTCGGTTACGCACCGAACGACAGATGGAGAGGCTGAAGACCGACCTTGCGGCGCTCCAGGAAAGCCTGAGCAGCGAACAGGAAACGGTAGCCCATCTGACCGAGGCCATGTCGGACGCGATCACCCTGCGTGACAGCTTCGACGAAAGGCATGTAGCCCTTACCCAGGCCAATAACGACCTCATGACGAAGAATGCCGAACTGGTTGCCAATGTCGAAGCGCGTTTTCATGAGATCGCGCGACTGACACAGCAGCTGGAGGCTCGGGGCGCAGAGTCGTTGCCGGCCGAGTTGGAGCCGACATCTATCGCGGATACGGTGGTGGCGGACGAAGCAGGGCAGGCGAACCCTGAACCGGTTTCCGGCGACCTGCTTGGCGGCTTGTCGTTGGTCGACGATGCGGGCACCGGCCTTGAGCAAATCCTTTTCCTGGTCCACGGCCGGTTGTCGCGCGTGCAATTGGTTCAGTTGCGCCGCTTTGTCATGACCCTGGCTGAAATGGGCTATCGGCCCGGTATCTATTTCGATGACGACGCCTGGGCGCAGGGTCAACTGCCGGTCAAGTTCCTGGCCAAATCCAGCTTGATTTCGTTCCATCATGACATACCCAAGCTGGGCGCTCGCGTGCACATCGTGGTAGAGGCTGATTCCGAGGGCATCAATCTTCATCTGCTGGACGTCAGCCGTATCGATGTTGCCGGTGGTGCCATCACTTATGCCGCCAATGGCCCGAGGTTGCCGCGATCCTATTTCTTTGGCGGCCTGAACGATTTCGACGTGGCGCTGACCGCCGTGCGTAACGATCGCGATATCGTTCTGGCCCGCACCCCCATGAAAGGCCTGCGGCATCTTGCGCCTAAGCCGTTCTACTATGCAGAAGTGGCTAATCCGACGAGCGTCGGCCGACTGGTCCTGCTTGACGAAGCCTGGACCGACGAAAACCTTGTCGATTTCATGGTCCTGGCCAGTGATCTGGGAAGGCCTCTGATGTGGACGCCGCGCAACCGCGTAACTGCGTTGGCACGGTTCAGCGACAGCGGCGGCAACGATATGGCCAATCTGCACGAGGCCTTGGCCCAGGCCATGCCGGTTGTTGTGGATAACCACGTAGATACAACCGACCGCTTCAGCTTCGTCTCGGCCATATTCCGGGCCGCCGGCTCCGAGCGGGATTCGGCCAAGCTTCTTGATTATACCATTCGTTTGAGTGTTGGCCGGTCCTATCAATTGTCGCGGGCGAACGGCTCGCAGCATCTGGTGACACAACACGACAAGGTACCGGAATCAGCCATCTAAACCGTCACTTGGCCGGAGTGCGATGTCATGGAACCGCCCATCGTTACCTTTCCGAAAGAGGTGGAGGCATTTGTCCGCAAAACCTATGCGGCCGCATCTGTGATCCTTGAATATGGCAGTGGCGGATCGACGTGGATCGCTGCTCAAATGCCCGGCAAGCTGATTTTCAGCGTCGAAAGCGACCTGAACTGGTCACTGGATATGCAAGCATTTTTCAACCAGGCCGACCTCCAGTCCCCCGCCACGATGGTCTATGTCAACATCGGGGAAACAGGGAAATGGGGCCGGCCGCTCGACGATCGTCACTGGAGGGACTTCCACAACTACCCACTCAAGGTTTGGGAAGCGCCGTTCTTTCGCCATCCCGACGTCGTCCTGATCGACGGGCGCTTCCGGGCGGCATGCCTTGTCACAGTGTTGATGAGGGCAAAGAAGCCGGTAAAGGTATTGTTCGACGACTATGTCGACCGGCCGCATTATCATGCGGTGGAGGACCTCATAAAGCCGGTACGAACCGTCGGCCGCATGGCCGAGTTCCATGTTGAGCCTGGCCAGATCTCTGGAGAGCGGCTTACTTTTGCAATTGGCCTGTTTGGTCAGACGACATTCGCGGATCAAAGAGCGGAAGACACACTGCGAATCCGCTAAGCCGCCATGCCACGGAATTCAAAAGTTTTATGATCGGCAGATGAGGCACTTTACCATCCGTAGGGCCCAAGCTATGGTGGCGCGTTGCAGTGCGACAGCATTAGACGTATGCGTTTTTGAGTAAGCCTTCTCATTCATCATTGTTATTCTGGAAGTGACACATGGACGACGCGAGCGGGGCCGCGAAGGCCCGCGATCCAAAATTTGATCAGGCCGTATCTGCTACTGCGCGAAAGAATTGGCAACTTGCCACACTTTTCTGGCGGCAGGTCCGGGATGGTACAGGGCCGGAGAGCGACAGGAAAGTAGCTGGCCGGCGATTGGCAGAAGCCGCCCGCAAAAACGGTGATCTGAAAACGGCGGAGGCCGTACTTAAGGCGCATCTAAAACTTTATCCAAACGACAAGCTCGCTCGGCGAGAGTTGGCGGTATATCTGGAGACTGTCGAGCGCGCAAAAGGCGGTAAGTCCAAGTACTGGGCCAACCGCCAAGGGTATATATACCTTACGGTTGCGAGGACCATATCTGAGCGCATTGCGTCAAACGCGAAAGTCATCGCTGACATTGGTTCCAACGGGACGCCGATCCTCGAGTGGTTTCCACATGTTCCGGTCCGTTTTTCGGTCGATCTGAACCGGCCCTACAAGGCAAAAGGAATCAAATCGGTAAAGGGAGATTTTCTCGAATGGGAGCCTCCACGTAAAATCAATGTATTAACCTGCTTCCAGGTTATGGAACATGTGCCGCGCGCCGATCTTTTTGCGCAAAAAATGCTGTCTTTGGCTGACACCTGTATCGTGTCCGTTCCATACAATTGGCCTGAAGACAAAACGCACCATCACATTCACGATCCAGTTGACGAAGCCAAGATGCTGAAGTGGTTTGGGCGAGAACCGAACTATACGTACCATGTGCGCGAGATATTCGGGGAAGAACGGATGATTTGCGTTTACGATCGCAATGATACCTCGCCTTGGACAAATATCGACGAAAATCGATTCCGGTTCCGCTGGTCGCTTCGCGGCGCCGAAAGCATCATTGATGTAAGTGGGTGACTATGCGGCCTGAAAAAATACTGGAGGCCGAGTACATTTTGACGGCGATGCATTCTTGCGCGCAGTTCACTCAATCATGATCTACGGGCGGCCTATCACCAATCTGAAGTGTCCTTTTCTTTGCACTTTCGCAGATGGTTGACTCATGCCATCACATGCTGAAGTCCAGCGTTAGAAAAGGCGCGCGAACCGCTTCACCGTTTGCTTCGTATGCTTGACGAGATCGTAAGAATCGGTCTGCGTCCGGCTTTTAACACTGGATAAATGCTACATGTATGACTTGGAACAGTTCGTTGCCGAGGCGGGACAATTCGCGGATTACATTTTTGCGCGAGGGTACATAATCAGTGATACAAAACCAGTATGCCCCGCATGGTGGAAACGCGTTCGTTTCAATGAGCTGCATGTCGCCTACGACCCTAAGGTGCATGTCCGTATAAGGAAGCGTGGCGACGTTTCGCTGCTGTTCATAGGTATTTTGTTCGACACAAGAAACCCTAACCTGTCGCAAGAGGATCAGGAAATCAAGCTTGGTAGACGCCTGGCTAACGGAGAGAATGCATTTTTGAAAGAAATTGACAATACCGGCGGGCGGTTTGTCATTATGTACAAAACTTTGGATGGTGAATTCCAGCTTATTCACGATGCCGCCGGATTGCGCTCTGTATTCTATGGCCGTGGGAATGCGCGAGTTGCTTCTTCCCATATGAAGCTTACCGCTTTGAACTTGGAAAACGTTGTTTTGCGGCCGCCGATGTCTTTCAGGTTCGGTTACCCAGGTCTCGATACCCCTATAAATGGGGTCAGTTTGTTGACTCCAAATACAAAACTTGTTTGGAGCCAGATGCGGCCGCGTCGTTATTGGCCTATAGAGACTCTACCGTCCCTGTCCGAAGATGAGGCTCTCGACGTATTTGTTTCACTTTTGGTTAATTCATATGAATGGCTAAGCAAAGCGTTCAACCCGTTTGTAACGATTACGGCTGGAACGGATTCGCGCGTATCTTTGGCGGTCGCCAAAACTAAAGGCAGATACGTAACTTATTATCGTTCGGACGAAGTTGAAACAGATAAACTCGACCGCGATTTTGCATTGACTGCAGCCGCAAAATTCGGCCTCGACCACACTCTGATCATGAGTCGCGAAATTGCGTCGGTGCCAGAAGGATTACATAAGGTATTTGATATCAATACTTATTATCGTCACCTTCCTCATATAGCAAATATTTATAGAACTAATTTAGCAAAAGAAGAGGGAACTATTCATATTCGATCTAATCTCAGCGAGATTGGTCGCATGTTCTATCGTGGCAAGATTCAGGCCAGAAGCAAAAATTATGCGTTTTCTCCCGACGTTATGTCAACAGCTGACGACATGCTAAGGGTTTGGACAGCAAATGCTGATCTTCGTACAGAGCAAAATAAAACGTCATTTGAAGAATTTATAGAACTCACAGATTTCGCCTCGGCGCCCATTGATAAACCGCCGCTTTTTTATTGGGAGCATCGTATGGGAACTTGGCATTCTCAGGTGGTAACAGAATCGGACATCGCTTGCGAAAGCGTATCGCTTTATAATAGTCGCAATATAATCAAAGCAATGCTTTCAATTCCCGCTTCTTATCAACAGAACAGTTGGCTGATGCGGGCGGCCGTAGAACGATTGTGGCCGGAGTTAACTCAATATCCGGTTAACGGTAAGCCTTTCCAACTCGTTTCCAAAGATTGAGGTAAGCCAAGTTAATTTGACGTACGTGAAATCGTTACATAAAAAATTTATAAAAATTGCCAAGTCTAATCATCAAAGCTGCCTCAGGTTGGGCTTTTGTCGCGCCAATTCCTCTCGACGTTTCAGCGTTAGAGCGCAATCCGATAAAGTGGTTTCCACTTTATCGGATTGCGCTCTAATGAAAGCTCACATCTAGCAGGCTGTTGAAGAAGTCGGTAGCGCGTCGGCGCGTATCGTGATTCACTTTCTTGCATCTGGAGGTGGCGGATGCGTGGATGTGACAAGCGGA
>JBEHYZ010000047.1:0-22333 GCA_048497915.1 Pseudomonadota bacterium | reverse complement strand
TGGCCGCGTTATCCCGGTCACCCCGGGCGTGCACAACGGTGCCAAGGGCGTTCCACAACACTGAGTCTTCGGGATGCGCACCAATGGTCTCGCGCAACAAATCGATGGCTTCCTCGAACTTGCTTTCCTCGCGCAGGACGGTGGCCAGGTTGTTGACGGCCTCGACATGGCCGGGGCATTTGGCTAGGAAGAAGCGGAAAAACTTCTCCGCCAGTTCGTTCATGCTCAGCCGGATCGCCAGCCGGCCGAGATCGTTGGCGATGGCCGGGTTTTCCGGCATCAGCCGAAGCGCCGTCTCATAGCAGGTCAGGGCCGTGTTGTAGTCGTCGCACTTGTCGCGGGCGATGGCGAGAATGTGCCACGCTTCGCCGCTCTTCTCGTCGACGTGCAGAGCCTTGAGGGCGAACTCGCCGCCGCCGGCCCAGTCGCCCTTCTTGAAACTGACCAGGGCTTCCTTGAGCAGGACAAGGGTGTCGATACGCTTGATATGATCGGTATGTTCCTGAAGCCGTCGCAGGGCTTCGCTCGAGCCCGAGTCGCCCAGGATCTGCGCCGCCGGATTGAAGACGTTTACAGGCTGATAGGGCAGGGGCGCGCTGGTCTTGTCCTCCTGGGCGTGAAACAGCAGGGCGCGCGTATCCAGCGCGGCGGCGGGCTGTTCCGCCGGTGACGGTGCGGAACCGAGGGCAAGTTTGTGGGCCTGGGGCGAGGCTTTTGACATGGCTAGCTCTGACTAAAGCTTTTGTGCATTCTGTAGATCGAGATTCGCTTAAAACTCCCTAATGAAATCTTGCTGAGCCGCGCCGTGACAACAGGCAAGTCAGATTTTCGAGAGGCGCGAAACCTGGTGTTAACTCGGGGTGCGATATAACGGGGCATGCAATGGCTCCGCCCCAGCGGAATATAAGGAAAAACAATGCCTTTAAAGCTGTCTTTGAAGCCTGGGGAACGCTTCGTCCTTAACGGCGCGGTGGTGCAGAACGGCGACCGCCGCTGCTCGCTGGTCCTGCAGAACAAGGCCTCGGTGCTGCGCGAAAAGGACATCATGCAGGAAGAAGAGGTCACCTCGCCGGCCCGGCATGTCTATTTCCCCGTCATGATGATGTATCTCGATGAGGCGGGCGCCGGCAAATACTACGACGAATTCTTGAAGCGCATGACCGAGTTCATGGGCGTCATCTCCAATCCGGGCATCCTGGCCGACTGCGTCGCCATCTCCAAGAGCATTATGATCAAGGAGTATTACAAGGCGCTCATGGGATGCCGGAAGCTGATTGACTACGAAGACGAACGGTTGGGAAGGAAGCCGGACTAAATGTCGCTTAAGGCCTATCAAACGACCGCGGCCCGCGCGGAAAATCCGCGCCAGACAGAGTACCGCCTGTTCGGTCAAGTTACCCGCGCCCTTGTCGACGCGCAAAGTCTCGACCGCTCGCAGATTCGCGAACGCATGGACGCGCTCGACTGGAACCGCCGCATGTGGTCTGTCCTGGCGTCGGATTGCTCGACCGACGGCAACCGCCTGCCGGATCAGGTGCGCGCCAACATCATCTCCCTGTCGATCTGGGTGAACAAGCATACCTCGCTGGTCATGCGTAATCTCGAGGACATCGAACCGCTGATCGAGATCAACAAGATCATCATGCAGGGCCTGGCGCCGCAAAGCCTGGCCAACGACGGCGAAGGGGCGGGCGACCAGACGTCGGCAACCGCCTGAACTCTACTGGATGCGTAAAAATTGCAAGGCCCGGACCGTTGTCCGGGCCTTTTGCTTTGGCGGGTGAAGATCAGAAAAACATGGCTAACCGGCGGTTAAAATTGCCGGGGCGGCACAATTTGCCGGAAAATTTTCCTTTGCGATTAGGGTTTTTTCCTGATTCGCTAAGAGCCAAGCAAAAAAAAATCCATCCATTCAACATGGTAAACAAAATTATCCTGAGGCGTCCTTCTGGCACCCGGATTGCTTTTCGCAGGACAGGCCAAAATGGCCTTTCGGCAAAAGCCGTCTAATCCCCGACCAGAATGGAAAGGACCCGCACCCATGTCTACGGTGTCAATCAATACAAACACCGGCGCGATGATCGCGCTGCAAAACCTCAACTCGACGAGTTCGGAGCTTAAACTCGCCCAAACCCGGATTTCGACCGGCCTGAAGGTGGCTACTGCCAAGGATGACGGCGCTGCTTTCGCCATCGCCCAGATGCAAAGGTCCACAGTCTACTCGCTGGACGCGGTCAAGGATTCGCTGAGCCGGGCCACTTCCGCCGTGGACGTGGCCATGTCGGCGGGGGAGAGCATCTCCGACATGTTGACGCAGATGAAGGAGAAAGCGCTCGCGGCTTCCGATACCTCGCTGGACACCACAAGCCGGAAGGCCCTGAATACCGACTATGCCTCGTTGCGCGATCAGATCACCAAGACGATCAGCAACGCGTCGTTCAACGGTATCAACCTTCTGGATGGCTCCAAGCCGTTCATTACGGCCCTCGCCAACGCCAAGGGCACGGGTAACCTGACCATCTCGGCGGAGAAGCTGACCCTCAAGGGCGGTGTGGTCACGCTGTCGACGTCCTCGGGCTTCACGACGGCGACCTCGGCCAATACCCTGCTGACGACGATCGACACCTCGATCAACAATGTGTCGGCGGCGCTGGCCCGGCTGGGGACGTCTTCGAAGGCTATCGGAAACCACCTGACCTTTATCGGCAAACTTCAGGACTCGGTTCAGGCTGGCATCGGCAATCTCGTCGACGCCGACATGGCGCAGGAAAGTGCCAAGCTCCAGGCGCTGCAGACCAAGCAGCAATTGGGTGTGCAGGCATTGTCCATCGCCAACCAGGCGCCACAGATCGCGCTCGGCCTGTTCAAGTAATCCGCGTAAACCCCGGGATGGCCTCGTGGCCGTCCCGGTTTTCTTTTCCACCGCCGCGGCCGCTGCCCGGCGGATTTTTTGTGCGCGGTGGCTGGGTGGGGCGGCAAAAGTTGCCGGAGCCGGCAAAAATTACCGATGTGGCGTGGTTGCCCGGCAAAAAATGCCGATAGCGAGTGTGGTTAAATTGATATTAAAATGAATTTATTCAATTGGTTGTAGTGATTTTCTGAGGTTCGATTTCTGGCCTCAGACTTGCTTCATGATGCGTGGGCAAAATGCCACCGGTCGACAAAATGTCACCGGATTTTCAAAATGAAGGACTTAGAAGAATGTCTAGCGTGAATACCAATGTGGGCGCCATGATCGCCCTGCAAAACCTGAACCGCACCTCGGCGGATCTGTCTAAAACCCAAAACATCATCTCGACCGGCCTCAAGGTCGCTTCGGCCAAGGACAACGGCGCTGCTTTCGCCATTGCTCAAAGCCAACGCGCGACCGTGTCGTCGCTGGATGCTGTTAAGGACTCGCTGTCTCGCGCCGTTTCGGTTGTCGACGTTGCTTCGTCTGCCGGCTCGTCCATCTCGGACCTGCTGACGCAGCTGAAGGAAAAGGCGCTCGCCGCCGGCGACACCTCGCTCGACACGACGAGCCGCAACGCCCTTAAGGCCGACTTCGAATCTATCCGCGACCAAGTCACCAAGACGATCAGCAATGCGTCGTTCAACGGTATCAACCTGGTCGACAGCTCGAAGCCGTCGGGGATCACTGCTCTTGCCAACGCGACCGGCAAGAACTCGATCACCGTTGCGAGCCAGAACCTGTCGCTGAACGGTTCGATCGTTACCCTGAAGACGAACTCGACCTTCTCGACCGCCACTTCGGCCAACAACCTGCTGAGCACGATCGACACGTCGATCAACAACGTCTCGGCTTCGCTGGCCAAGCTGGGTACGGTTTCGAAGGCCCTGGACAACCACATGACTTTCGTTGGTAAGCTCCAGGATTCGATCACCGCGGGTATCGGTAACCTGGTCGATGCCGACATGGCCAAGGAAAGCGCGAAGCTGCAAGCGTTGCAAACGAAGCAACAGCTCGGCGTCCAAGCGCTGTCGATCGCCAACCAGTCGACGTCTACCGTCCTGAGCTTGTTCCGTTAATCCGGACGGAGGGGCGCGATCCAAATCGCGCCCCTCCTGCTCATTTTCTTTCCATAGCAAGAAGAGGGCGCCCGGCCCGCGACTCCCCCTCGCATCGGGCGTAATATGGAGATGATCAATAATGTCCTGAACTTCCCTCAGATCCCCGATGGGGCGCAGATCCATCCTGCCGCCGACACGCCGAAGGAAGTCGCTCCGAGCGAAGCCAGCAGCAAGGCCAAGGATTCTGCCGATCATTCCGATCTTTCGAACAGCCGCCAAGACCAGCAGTCGCCCCTGGAGTACCAGCTGCGCCTGACGGTCGACAAGGATCCGAAGACCGGAGACTGGGTTTACAAGGCCATTGACCGGTACACGGGCAAAATTATCCGCCAGTTGCCGCGCCAGGAGGTCCTGGATATGAGGAGTTCGTCCAGCTACAAGGCTGGTTCGGTAATAGATACAGAAGCTTAAGAGAATTTCTTAACGCTTTTTCGCCAAGGTTATCCACCGTGCATTCTAAATGCGCGGTAAAAGGCGTTTGCGCGCGTTAACACTTTACTTACCATAATCGTTAAGACTCAGGTGAGTCGCCCATTATGGAGGTATCCGGGCTATGTCTGTGAGTGTTCACACCAACACGTCCGCGATGATCGCGCTTCAGAATTTGAATGCGTCGAATAAGCAGCTTGAAGATGCGCAGGAAAAGATCTCGACCGGTCTGGCGGTGTCTACAGCCAAGGACAATGCTTCGGTTTACGCCATCGCGCAAGGTCAGCGTGCCGATCTCGGCGGTCTCAACGCCGTAAAGGACAGCCTGCACCGCGCCGCTTCGATCGCCGATGTCTCCATGGCGGCCGGAGCGACGGTCTCCGACCTGCTGAACCAGCTTCGTGAAAAAGTGATCGGCGCGATGGATACATCGATCGATACCACTTCGCGCAACGCGCTGGGCAGCGATTTCAAGTCGATCCTGGGGCAGATCCAGCACATCGTCGAGAACGCCACCTTCAACGGTTCGAATATCATCAACGGTTCGCTGAGCAAGAACATCCAGTTCATCGCCAATGCCGACGCCAATTCGGTTATCACCCTCAGCGTGCGGACCCTGGCGCTGGGCGCCAGCATCATCACGGTGACCGCCAACGCCAGCCTGTCCACGATTACGCTGGCGACTCAGGTTCTCGGCAAGCTCGACACCTCGATCTCCAATCTCAACGCCAATCTGGGCGCACTCGGCTCTCAGGCCAAGCAGATCGAAGGGCACCTCAGCTTTGTTGACAAGCTGACGGACGCCATCAACGGCGGTATCGGTAACCTGGTCGATGCCGACATGGCCAAGGAAAGCTCGCGCCTGCAGGCGCTGCAGGTCCAGCAGCAACTTGGCACGCAGGCGTTGTCGATCGCCAACCAGGCGCCGCAGCAGATCCTGTCGCTGTTCCGGGGCGGGTAATATCTGGCCGTATCCAAGCTTTGCGGGCCGCGTCCGGACAACCGGGCGCGGCCTTTGCATTTTCGGCGGAAAAGGGCAGGGCGCGGGCGAAAGTTTACAACTCTTAAAGGCTGTTGCGCGATACTTGGGGTTCCAAATGTCCGCAACTAGGCAAGAATTTCCGCCGTGATCTCGTTCGATGCGTCATTGCTGACCGCTTACTACAACGCCAAGGCCGGGATTACCGGTGCTGGCGACGGTACGGCTGCGACCGGAACGACGGGCACTGGCGCCCTGAACCAGACCAATTCGCCGACCGGCTCGGCGACAGCGCCACGCGCGCCGTGGGCGGTCAATTCGCCGATGATGCAGGAAAATGCCCTGGTCAGCCAGGTCCTGCTCGGCCATCGGTTCATCAATTCGAGCTATGTCACCTCCGACGACAGCGGCGCCTCGGCGGACTACAACAAGCTGTTTTCGTTGTATCAGGGGCTCAACGCCCTGGAAGGACTGGCTACCAAGGCCCAGGACACGAAGACCTCGACGAATCAGCTGGCGGAAATCAAGCGCCGCTTTGCCGCCGGGTTGTCGGAAGTGCAGTCCTACATGCAGGACACCAAGTACGATCACCTGTCGCTGACCCAGGGTACCCTGACCCAGGAGCTGAAGAGCTCGGTCGGCGTGCCCAAGACCAACACGACCTACACAGGCCCGGCTATCGCCTCGGGATCGGCCACCGCGCCGGTCAAGGCGTTCGAGGGCGAAGTCAAGTTCAGCGTCTCGGTCAAGAAGGTCGGTTCGGCGACCCCGTACAATATCGATTTCGACCTGGCCGACATGGGCTCGACGCCCCGGACCATGTCGAACGTGGTCAGCTATCTCAATTCCAAGCTCAAGGCGGAAGGGCTGAACACCAAGTTCGCTGTCAGCCGCACGCCGGCCCAGCCGACAACGGCCGTGGTCAACGGCAAGACGGTGACGACCTCGGCCGGGCAGGATGCCTATTCGCTGCAGATCAAGGGCGCGTCCTACGAGACCCTGACCTTCTCGGCGCCGAAGACGGCCGATTCGGTTTACGTTGTGCAATCGACCGGCGATCCGGCCAAGAAGGTCACAACGACGACCAAGGCGACGGATACGACCACGACGCCGAAGCCGACGGTCACTTCGCAACTGATCAAGTTCCAGACGGATACCTCGGGCGGCGTGGATCAGGCGGCAGCCGACGCGCCTTCCGATCCGATCTCCAAGGTCGGCAACAGTTACTGGGTGGACGGCGAGGCGGAGCAGGTGAAGCTGCCCGACACGATTGCCGACGTCCAGGACAACGGCTCGCTGCCCAAAACGATCGCCAATGCGTTGCAGACCGTGGCCGGGCCTGACGGTTCGGTCTATGTGCTGGCCAATATCGACGGCACGACCGCCAACCAGGACATCAAGGGCAACCAGGACGTCGCCCTGATGAAGTATGACTCGGCCGGCAAGCTGGTGTTTACCCGTACGCTCGGCGCGGCCAATTCGGCTTCAGGTCTGACCATGGCGGTGTCGGCCGACGGCAAGGTGGCGATCGCCGGTTCGGTGACCGGCGCGCTCGACGTGTCGAACACCACGACCCAGATTTATAAAGACGCGAACGGCAAGGTGCTCGGCACCGCGACGACCACGGTCAACCAGAGCGTCAACGGCGCCAATGCCTCGGTCAGCGACAGTTTCGTGTCCGTCTTCGATGCTTCGGGCGTCGAGCAATGGACGCAGCGCCGCGGCGGAACGGGAGCCGACGAAGCGACCGCCGTGGCTTTCGGCGCCGACGGTTCAGTCTATGTCGGCGGCCGCACGCAGTCGACCATGCCGGGCGCCAGCGGTTCGGTCGGCGGCTGGGACGGCTATGTCAGCGGCTATTCGGCGACGGGCAAGTTCGAATTCACCAACCAGATCGGCACGACTGGCACCGACGCGGTCGCCGGCATCGTGGTCGACGGCAGCACCGTCTACACGTCGAGCATCGAAAGCGGCGACGCCGTGGTCCGCAGCTTCAATGTCACCTCGGCGCCGGTCAGCACCACCACGACCGATCCGAAGACCGGCCAGCAAACGACGACCACCACCACCAAATACACCGCCGCCCAGACGGCGCAGCGCGACCTGGGCGGAATCGGTGGCGGCTCGATCAGCGGCATGTCGCTGTATAACGGTAAGATCTATCTCGGCGGTTCGGCCGGTTCGGACAAGCTGCTGGGCGGTTCGGCGACGAGCAAGGCCTATTCCGGCGGCTACGACGCCTTCGCCCTGTCGGTCGATGCCGGTCTGTCGAGCACGGCGGGCGACAAGGTCGCCTATTATGGCGGCGAGGGTGTCGAAAAGAACGCCAAGGTGCAGTTCATCGACGGTGACGCCTGGATCGCCGGCCAGACGACGGGCGATATCTCCGGCACCACCAAGATTGCCGCAAAGGACGCCTACCTGGCGCGCGTCAATGTTGATTCCGGTGCGGTCGAATATCAGACGCGCTATTCCGGCGCCGACGGCACGGTCCAGCCCGGCGGCATCGCCGTGTCGAAAAATTCGTCGTCGGTGCTCGACAAGCTGGGCCTGCCGATGGGCACGATCCAGTACACCGACTCCAATCAGCTCGTATCGGGCACCAGCGTCCGCGCCGGCGACCAGTTCTACATGGTCGATCCCGATACCGGCGTGCGCAAGACCATCACCATCGACGCCAATGAAACGCTCGACACGCTGGCCAAGAAGATCACGCGCGCTTCGGGTTACAAGCTCAAGGTCGACGTGACTTCGATGACGGCCAGCAGTTCACCGATGAGCCGCCTCGACATCAAGCCGGCCAATGGCTCGAGCAAGATGGAATTCGTCGCCGGTCCGGCCGGCCGCGACGCCCTGTCCAGTCTCGGCATCGACGCCGGCATCGTCAGCAGCGACGCCAACAAGACCATGGACGCCAAGGCTACGGATTACCTCAAGTCGCAGAAGCAGCTGGGGCTGAATTTCGACAATTCGCTCAACCTGAACTCGGCGGCCAGCATCAAGGACGCCATCGATTCCCTGCAAGCGACGATGAAGAACGTGCAGAAAGCCTATAATTACCTCAAGTACGGCGATCCGCAGGCGACCGACAGCAAGTCCAAGGGCGCTAATGCCAACGGGACGCCGCCGGCCTATCTGACCAACCAGATCGCCAATATGAATGCCGGTCTGCAACGGCTGCTCGGCCAGGCCTGACCTAAAAAGGCTGGCTTTCGCCGTGCTTTTGCCGGATTCCCGCGCAAATCTGCAAATGACGTCTTCCTGAACGCTTTATGCCTTGAGCGGCTTCCGCCGCTCGCGTAAAATGGGGTTAAGGCCTAAGGCAAACGGCTAACCGTCGCGTCCCGCATCTTTGCGCATCTGGGGGAATTCATGGGTTCTAACGACAACAAACGCTGGATCGTCATCGGTATCGGTGGCGCCGTGGTGATCGCCATAGCCCTGTTCCTGGCGCTGTCGATGTCGAAAGGCCACAAGGCCGACCCCAAGATGAACGATCAGCCGACCGGCCTGACCTTCAATGTCGCCGACCCTACGCCGCAACTCGACACCAAGAAGCCGCTGCGCTGCTATGTCAACGGTACCTTTGTCGGCGAGCTTACGCTGGCGGACTGCGCCAAGAAGAACGGCGTTGCAGCCCAGGCGCTCGACGTCGGCCTCGACGACAACGGTAATCCGACGGCGGCGCCGACCGGTTCGCTGACGCCGGTGCCGGGCGCGCCGACCTCTGGCACCGCCGAAGCCACGCCGCCGACCGCCAGCCCGGAAGTGGTGCCGACCACCCAGGCCGGCAGCGGTCCGGCGGCAGCCTGCCTGCGCTACAGCGGCAACGAGTGGAACAAGCTGTCCGATGGGCTGACGCTCAGCCAGTGCGCGGCCCTGCTGTATGACGGCCGCTGCGTGTCGCCGGGTTCGGCGCAGTATGGCCGCTGGGGCGACAAGACGCTGCGCCTCGTGCCGAAGCGGGTCGAAATCTCAGACGACAACACCAATTTCCGCACCCTGGTCGACCAGGGGCAGGGCTGTTCGGTGCGCTAGGCACCCAATAAAGAGGAAAACCCATGCGAACGACGCCGATTCTTCTCACCGGACTGGCTCTTGCTGGCGTTATGGCGCTCTGCGGGTGCGAGAAAAGGCTCCAGGCGCCCAAAGAGTACAATGTCTGCTACTTCATCGGCCATCCGAAGAAGGACGAGGTCAAGTTCAATGTCGTCGGCCGCAATGTCCCGGATCTGGAACACTGCGCGGCGCTGCTTTATAATGTACGCCGGCAAATGAACGCGACCGGTACGGCCGGAGAGGTAACCGAAGGCACCTATGGCGGCAGCTTCCTGTTCGTCACCAATCGCGACGCCCGCATGGCCACCTACTACGAAGGGCCGCGCTTCCCGTTCCTGATCCGCACACCGGACAACCGCTTCGTGCCGCCCGGTGCGGTCGAGGTCGAGGGCGAAATGGATAAGGTGTATCAGCAAGGCCCGCAAACGGTCGAAATCCCCAAGGACCTGCCGAAAAAGCCGTAAAATCAGGCGCTTCCTCCCGGTTGCTGGTCTCCTGATGCCTCGGGCATTTAGGGGGTTGCATCGCCATGTCCAGGGGTGTATGCAATGAGAATAAAAGGAGAACAAAGGTGGGTGAAAGCCGGCGCTGGCCGCCGGGTGGAAACCGTTCACAGAAATCGTTAACGCGGGGACCGGGAGACGGCGGCAAGGCTTGGAATCGCTGCCGGAAGTCTCTAGTGTTCCTGTTCACGAGTCGCGAATGCGCGGCCATTCGAAAAGGCAGAAGTCATGGCGGGTAGCGTCAACAAGGTCATTCTCATCGGCAACCTCGGCAAGGACCCGGAAATCCGCAACCTGCCGTCGGGCGAACGCATCGCCAATCTGACGATCGCCACCTCCGAGCAATGGCGCGACAAGATGTCGGGTGAACGCAAGGAGCGCACCGAATGGCACCGTGTCGTCATCTTCAACGACAACCTGGCCAAGATCGCCGAGCAGTACCTGCGCAAGGGCTCCAGCGTCTATGTCGAAGGCTCGCTGCAGACCCGCAAGTGGACCGATCAGTCGGGCCAGGAGAAGTACACGACCGAAGTCGTGCTGCAACGCTTCAACGGCAACCTGACCCTGTTGGGCGGCCGTGGCGACAGCGGCGGCGCGTCGTCGGGCGGCGGTTACAGCGACTATGAAGACTCCTATGGCGGCGGTTCGTCCGAGCCGGCGCGCGGCGCTGGCCCGAAGGCGACCTCGAACGCCCCGGCCCAGACTTTCGACCTGGACGACGAAATCCCGTTCTAGTGCAGACGGGACGGTCGGCAGGTAATTTAAGAGTCAACACTAAGACAATGAATTCATGAGCGATATCGACGAAGGCGGAAACATCGGCGGGGGCGGCCAGGATCCGTATGACGGCTCCGGCATGGGCGGCACGCCGCCAGCAGGCATCAGCCATATCGCCATCGAGGATGAGCTCAAGCGCTCCTATCTCGACTATGCCATGAGCGTCATTGTCTCGCGCGCCCTGCCGGACGCGCGGGATGGCCTGAAGCCGGTGCATCGGCGTATCCTCTACTCGATGCACCAATTGGGCATGGCGCCCAACAAGGCCTATTCGAAGTGCGCCCGTGTGGTCGGGGACGTGCTGGGCCGGTTCCACCCGCACGGCGATCAGTCGGTTTATATGGCGTTGGTCCGTATGGCCCAGCCGTTCTCGATGGGCCTGATGCTGGTCGACGGCCAGGGCAATTTCGGCTCGGTGGACGGCGATGATCCGGCATCCATGCGCTATACCGAATGCCGCATGGCGTCGTCGGCCGTCGCGCTGCTGGCCGATATCGAGCAGGACACGGTCGATTTCCAGCCGAACTATGACGGCAAGGAAGAAGAACCGACCGTCCTGCCGTCGCGCATCCCCAATTTGCTGGTCAACGGGGCGGGCGGCATCGCCGTCGGCATGGCGACCAACATTCCGCCGCACAACCTGACCGAAGTCGTCAATGCCTGCCTGGCCTTGCTGGACAATCCGGCGATTTCGCTGGAGGAACTGCTCGACATCGTGCCTGGGCCGGATTTCCCGACCGGCGGCGAGATCATCGGCCGTTCCGGCGCGCGCCAGGCGCTGCTGACCGGCCGTGGTTCGGTCATCATGCGCGGCAAGGCCAGCGTCGAGACGATCCGTAAGGACCGCGAAGCCATCGTCATCACCGAAATTCCCTATCAGGTGAACAAGGCGGCGATGATCGAGCACATTGCCGACCTGGTGCGCGAAAAACGCCTGGAGGGCATTGCCGACATCCGCGACGAAAGCGACCGCCAGGGCATGCGCGTGGTGGTCGAGCTGAAGCGCGACGCTTCGGGCGACGTCATTCTCAACCAGCTCTATCGCTTTACGGCCCTGCAGACCTCGTTCGGCGTCAACATGCTGGCGCTCAACCACGGCCGGCCGCAGCAGATGGGGCTGCGCAAGCTGCTCGAACTGTTCCTCGAATTCCGCGAGGACGTGGTCGTCCGCCGCATCCGCTTCGAGCTGAACAAGGCGCGCGACCGTGGCCACGTGCTGGTCGGCCTGACCATCGCGGTCGCCAATATCGACGAAGTCATCCATATCATCCGTTCGTCGGCTGATCCGACCGAGGCGCGCGAGCGCTTATGCGGCAAGGTCTGGCCGGCCGGCGACATGGCGCCGCTGATCGACCTGATTGCCGATCCGCGCTCGATCGTGCTCGAAGGCGGGCAGGTGCGCCTGACCGACGAACAGGCGCGCGCCATCCTGGCCCTGACCCTGTCGCGCCTGACCGGTCTCGGCCGGGATGAAATCGGCGACGAGGCGAAGGCCCTGGCGGCGGCGATCGCTGAATTCCTGGCCATTCTCAGCTCGCGTGAGCGCATCATTGGCATCATCCGTGACGAACTGATCGAGGTTCGCGATCAGTTCGGTGTGCCGCGCCGCACCACCATCGGCGAAGGCGAAGGCGATATTGAGGACGAAGACCTGATCCCGCGTGAGGACATGGTCGTTACCGTCACCCATTCCGGCTACGTCAAGCGGACGCCGCTCAGCGCCTATCGCGAGCAGCATCGCGGCGGTAAGGGCCGCTCCGGCATGGCGATGAAGGACGAGGACGCCACCATCGGCGTTTATTCGGCGTCGACGCACCAGCCGATGCTGTTCTTTTCGGCGGCTGGCAAGGTCTACAAGCTCAAGGTGTGGCGTTTGCCACTCGGCAATCCGCAATCGCGCGGCAAGGCGTGGGTCAACCTGCTGCCGATTGAACCTGGCGAAAACATCAGCAATATCCTGGCCTTGCCCGAGGACGAGGCGGCCTGGGATACGCTTGACATTATCTTTGCGACGCGGTCGGGCGATATCCGCCGCAACAAGCTGAGCGATTTCGTCAACGTCAACCGCGCCGGCAAGATCGCCATGAAGCTGGAGGACGGCGACGCCATTGTCGGCGTGGCGATCTGCAATGAGGACAACGACGTGCTGCTGTCGACGGCGGCGGGTCGGTCGATCCGCTTCGCTGCCGACGAAGTACGTGTCTTCAAGGGCCGGGATTCGACCGGCGTCCGCGGCGTGCGGCTGAACGGCGACGACAGCGTCATCTCCATGGCAATCCTGCGCCGGGTCGACGCGACGCCGGCCGAGCGCGCGGCCTATCTCAAGGAAGCGTCGCGCCTGCGTGCCGCGCAGAGCGGCGAGGCTGAAGATGCCGAAACGGCTGCGCCAGAGGAAGATGCTGAAGAAGGCGCAGAGGCCGCGACCCTGACGCCGGAACGCATCGCCGAACTGGCGGCAGCCGAGGAGTTCATCCTGACCGTGG
This sequence comes from Pseudomonadota bacterium, assembly GCA_048497915.1. Taxonomy (GTDB): domain Bacteria; phylum Pseudomonadota; class Alphaproteobacteria; order Caulobacterales; family Caulobacteraceae; genus Asticcacaulis. The sequence goes on along the minus strand of JBEHYZ010000047.1, from coordinate 9,032 downwards.
CCGACACCGGCTTCGGCAAGCGGACGTCGTCATATGACTACCGCCGCACCGGACGGGGCGGGCAGGGGATTGTCGCCATTGACCTCAGCAAGCGCGGCGGCAAGCTGGTCGCTTCGTTCCCGATCCAGGCCACTGACGGCATCCTGTTGGTCACCGAGGGCGGGCAACTGATCCGCACTAATGTGACCACGGTGCGCATCGCCAGCCGCAACACCCAGGGCGTGACCATCTTCCGCACCTCGGAAGGGCAGCGTGTGGTCTCGGTCGAGCGGCTGGCTGAAAGTTCGGAAGACGACAGCGGCGCCGATGAAACCTCATCGATGAGCGACCAAACCTGAGCGGAATGACTTAGAGTGTCATTCCGCTCGAATTATTTGTCTTGTCGCGATGCTTATGCGAAAAACCTCTGGACGCTTTTCCGCGCATCGCTCCGGGCCAAGAAAGGGATTTAATGCGGATCGGCCTCTATCCTGGGACGTTCGATCCCATCACCAATGGGCATATCGATATCATCGGCCGCGCCGTCAAACTGGTCGACAAGCTGGTGATCGGGGCGGCGCGCAACATCGGCAAGGGGCCGATGTTTTCGCTCGACGAGCGGGTCGAAATGATCCGCGAACAGGTCGGTCATCTGGGGGACCGCGTGGAAGTGCTTGCTTTTGACAGCCTTCTGATGCATTTCGCGCAGGACGTCGGGGCCACGGTGATTATCCGGGGCCTGCGCGCCGTCGCCGACTTTGAATACGAATTTCAGATGACAGCGATGAACCAGCAGCTTAATCGTGACATCGAGACCGTCTTCCTGATGGCCGATCCGAGACATCAGGCGATTGCCTCGCGATTGGTCAAAGAAATAGCCCAATTGGGCGGCAGTATCGCGCCGTTCGTGGCGCCCAGTGTGGCGGAACGCCTGCTGGCTAAAGTCAAAAACGATTGAAAAGAATAGGATTGTAAATGTTCGGGGCGAAGACTACGCAAAGAGATGCCGCAGTGGCCAGCCTTGCGGGCCTGAAACAAAAGGCCCGGAAGAACGTTATGATCTGTGCTGCCGCCGTGTGTGTGGCGGCCGGTGCCGTGGCCTCCAGCGCCTTTGCCCTCGACCCCGGCTATCGTCCTATCGACATCAACAATGCCGTCGTTATCGACACGACCAAGGGGCAGGTCATTATCGAACTCTATCCGCAGATGGCGCCGAAAAACGTCGCGCAGTTCGAGACCCTGACCAAGCGCCACTTCTATGACGGGTTGATTTTCCACCGCGTCATGGAAAACTTCATGGACCAGACCGGCGACCCCAAGGGGACCGGCGAGGGCGGCTCCGATCTGCCGAACGTTCCCGGTGAATTCACCGTGCGCCAGGACGTGAACTTTCCGCTGAACGTGGCGGCCCGTCCGTCAGGCTCGCTGATCGGTTTTGTCGGCGCCATGCCGGTGCAAAGCCAGGTGCATGAGTTGGCGGCAATTACCACGGACGGCAAGATCGACTCGTGGGGCCTGTTTTGCCAGGGCACGGTCGGCATGGCGCGCGACAACGATCCCGACTCCGCCAACAGCCAGTTCTTCCTGATGCGCGACGTCTATCCGACGCTGGAAAAGAACTACACCGCCATCGGCACGGTCGTATCCGGCGTCGACGTGGTGCGCAAGATCAAGCTTGGCGTTCCGGCGGTCAATCCGGACAAGATGGTCAAGGTACGCATGCTGTCGGAAATTCCGGAAGCCGAGCGTCCGAAGGTCGAAATCATGGACACCTCGTCACCGCAATTCAAGGCGGTGCTCGACCAGAACCGCAAGACGAAGGGGGCCGACTTCTCGGTCTGCGACGTCACGGTGCCGGTCAAGGTCAACGGCAAGCTGACAGCTGCTTCGGTCGCGGCGGCCCCGGCGCCGAAGAAACAGGCGCCGTCGCCCTTCCTCACCGGCTTCTCGCCCGGCGCGGTCAACGAAGTGCCGATGAATTCGAGCAGCAATACCAAGGAAGGCGGCGGCGGCGGTTATTAAGCCGGTTGCCAGCAAAGAAACATCACGCCCGCAGGATCTGCGGGCGTTTTCGTTCATGCGGGCTCGGCTGGCGCTGACGGCGCGGGTTCCCGCCGGCGGCCTCTGCGGCGGCGCTTTTTCGTCCGGGTCATCGACAGCAGCAGCCCTTCGCGCAGGCCCCGGTCGGCGACGCGCAGGTGCCGGCAGGGCCACAGGCGCACGACGGCCTCGAGAATGGCGGCGCCCGCCAGCACAAGGTCGGCGCGGTCGCGGCCGATGCAGGGCTCCAGTTCGCGGCCCATTCGCCCCAGTTCAAGCAGGCGCTCAATGACCGACTGGCAGTGGTCGTGCTCCATCCACAGGCCATCGACCCGGGATCGGTCATAGCGTTCCAGGCCAAGGTGCATGCCGGCCAGAGAGGTGATCGCGCCTGAGGTGCCGACAATATAGGCTTCACCCTGCGCAAACGCGTCGCGCAGCGGGTCGGCGCCGTCGAAGTCCTTGAGGCGGCCAGTAACGTCCGCGACCATGTCTTCGAACCAGGCGCGCGTGCCGCCGATGTCCGGCTCCGGGAAGCGCTCGGCGAGATTGACGACGCCGACTGGCAGGGAAATCCAGTAGCGTGGACGAGGGGAAGGGGTTCGGCGGCTGCGGGCCTCCGGTCCGGTATCAGGTGGTATCAGATCGACCCAGCTCAGTTCCGTCGAGCCGCCGCCGACGTCCATGACAAGGGCGGCGCGCGCCTTGGGAACCCGTTCTCCGGCGTCGAGCAGCGAAGCGCAGCCGGCAACCGACAGGCGCGCTTCTTCCTCGGGCGAAATGATGGCCAGCTTCAATCCGGTTTCGGCCTCGACACGGCGCACAAAGTCGCGGCCGTTGCGGGCGATGCGGCAGGCCTGGGTCGCCACGGCCCGGACGCGGGCGACGCCGCGCTTCTCGATTTTTTCGGCGCAGATCTTCAGCGCGCGCAGCGCGCGGTCCATGGCGCGCTCGTGTAGCCGGCCGCTCAGGCCCAGGCCTTCGCCCAGCCGGACGATACGCGAGAAGGCCTCGACAATCTTGAACTGCGAGTTGGAAACGGTGGCGATCATCAGGCGGCAATTATTGGTGCCGAGATCAAGCGCAGCGTAGAGCACCGGCTCCTCGCGCGATCGGGCCGGGACGCGATTGCCGCGCCCGCCAGGTTTGCCGGGCGGCCCTCGCCGTCGGCCTGATGAGGGAGCCTGCATGGCTCTTACCCCTTGGTTTTTTCAAGCGCACCTTACAAAAGGCCGAAAACAGCCGGGCGCGCAGCTTCACCGGCACCTTAGGCGCAGGTGTGGTCCGGGGTCAAGAAGCGCTCCTGAAACGGCGAAAAAGCCTCTGTCTGGTCGCCAGTGGCGTTAACCATAATCGCCTTTCATGAAAATCGCCGAAACCCTGCAACTGCTTGGAGAAGGCGCTTAAGACCGTTGTGCAAGGCGGTAATTATACGTTGCAGAGCGGAAGGATTCGGCACATGCCGCCACAGAGATCGGCAAAGTTCGGAATCGGTCAGGTCGTCAGGCACAGCCTGTTCGACTTCCGCGGCGTCGTTTTCGACGTCGATCCGGAATTCGCCGATACCGAAGAGTGGCTCCAGGCCATTCCGGAAAGCGTCCGCCCATCCAAGGATCAGCCTTTTTATCACCTGCTCGCGGTCAATGGCGACACCTGCTACGTCGCCTATGCGTCGGAAGGCAATCTGTGCGTCGACGATACGGGCCAGCCCCTGCCGCATCCGCAGGCGGGGCTGCTGTTCGACCGGTTCGAAAACGGGCGCTACCTGCCCAAGATGCGCATCGCCAACTAATTAGGCGCGCCGTTCATCCTGCGTTCAATTCAGATGTCGGAAAATGTCAGATATCGGGACTGACATGATTTAGACATGTCCGCGCCCTAACGTCAGATTTGGGGGACCGAGGTTTCGGGGCGCCAAGTTTGGTGAGCCCGCTGGGACTCGAACCCAGGACCCTCTGATTAAAAGTCAGATGCTCTAGCCGGCTGAGCTACGGGCTCACTTCACTTAAGGCGCTTGACCCGGACGCCAAAAGGGTGGATCAAACGTGCGTGACTACATAGAGGGGAGTTTTTGTTTCCGCAAGCGCATGTGTTTCTTTTCGCGCGGATTTTTCTGTATTGTTTCTTTACGTAGCCAAGCATGACAAGAAAGATGGTGGGCGAAGCATGAGTACACGCTTGTGGCCTAGGGGACCTAAGGGTGAAATGCCTGAGGAAAAGACCATGAAGCTTTCGAGGGGGATGCGTGTTCGCGTTTCACTGGCGATCGTGATGCTGGGCAGCGGCCTATTGACGGCCTGCGCCTCCAAGCCGGAATACGACGTCTCGAAAAATGCCCAGCGTCCGGATCGCACACAGCGCGCCGACGCCTCCAAGGCCAGCCAGGACCAGCAGATGCGGGCGTCGAACGAGCCCAACAACAGCTGGGGCGACGCGGCCATGGCGCCGCTGGAAGATTTGAACCTCAAGCGCGAGCAGATTCCGATAATTCTCCAGGACGCGGTCAACAAGCCTTACGATCTGACCGGACTTGACCGCTGTGATGCCATCGCTCGCGAAGTGCGCAAGCTCGATGCCCTGCTGGGCAAGGACTTTGACGAACCGCCGCCGCCCAAGGACCAGTCCACCATGGCGGATAAAAGCGGCAAGATGGCCAACAATGCCGCGGTCGGTGCGGTGCGTGGCGCTTCGCGCAGCATCATTCCGTTCCGCGGACTGGTTCGTCAGATGACCGGCGCCGATGCGCATGCCAAGGAAGTCGACACCGCCATCCAGGCCGGCAAGGTGCGCCGCGCCTACCTCAAGGGCGTCGGCATGAACAAGAACTGCGCCCCTCCGGCGGCGCCGTCGTGGTTCAAGCCGCGCGTCTACGTCGACACCTACGTGCCGAGCGACAACGGCCGGGGCAAGAGCACCAACAACCGCAAGCGCTAAGATGCTGACGTCCGTCTGGCTGCAGCCGGAAGCAAGCGTACGTGCCTGGCTGGATGAAGCCATTGCCGATATCGCACGGGCGGCCGGGCATACGCCATTCGGGGCACATCTAACCGTGGCCACGGGTTCCGAACCGCTCGAAGACCGGGCGATGCGTGAGTTGGCTGCGGGCATTGCACCGCTGACACTTGTGCCATCGGGGATTATGCAGACCGAGCAGTTTACCCGAACCTTTGCCGTTACTTTTGCGCGGACCGATGGGTTGGACCAGCTGCGCGCCCGGACGCTGGCGGCCCTCGACGGTTATGACGCGGCGCCGTTTCTGCCCCATGTCAGTTTGATCTATGGCTTGGCGCCGGTCATGGAACGGCTTGAAGCCCTGGCGGCGCGCTTGTCAGGACCCGTGCGGTTCGACCGGATCGTGGCGGTGCGGGCGCCCGAGCGCAATATCAGCCAGGCCGACGTGGCGCAGTGGCGCGCCGGGCCGGAATACGCGCTCGGCGGTTAGTCGTTGTTCCACTTGTGGGCCAGTTCCTTGCGCAAAGCCTGGAACGTGCCTTCACGGATGGCGGCGCGCATGCGGATCATCAGTGCCTGGAAGAATGCGATATTGTGCCAGCTCAGCAGCACCTGACCGAGGATTTCCTCAGCGCGGACGAGATGGTGCAGGTAGGCCCTGGAATAGTCGCGGCTGGCCGGGCAGTCGGAGCCGGCATCGAGCGGGGCTTCGTCTTCGGCAAAGCGGGCGTTTTTCAGGTTGATCGGCCCGTCCCAGGTCCAGGCCTGGCCATGGCGGCCGGAGCGCGTCGGCAGGACGCAGTCGAACATGTCGACGCCGCGCGCCACACCTTCCAGAAGGTCGAGCGGCTTGCCGACGCCCATCAGGTAGCGCGGTCGGTCCCACGGGAGCAAAGGCGCGCAGAAATCAAGCGTGTCGCACATAGCGCGGTGGCCTTCACCAACCGCCAGCCCACCGATGGCATAGCCGTCAAAGCCGATATCCAGCAGGCGATCGGTGGACTCACGGCGCAGGTGCTCAAATGTCGAGCCTTGCTGGATGCCGAACAAAGCCTGGGTGTCGCGCGTGCCGAAGGCCTGTTTCGAGCGCAGGCCCCAACGGGCGGAGAGTTGCAGGGCCTCCTGGGCGCGCTTTTCCTCGGCCGGGTAGGCGACGCATTCGTCGAGCTGCATGACGATGTCCGAGCCGAGCAGGTCGGCCTGGATCTCGATCGAGCGTTCCGGCGACAGGACGTGCTTTGAGCCGTCGATGTGCGAGGCGAAAGTGACCGCGTCTTCCTTGACCTTGGAAATCTGCGACAGACTCATGACCTGGAAGCCGCCGCTGTCGGTCAGGATCGGGCCATCCCAGCCCATGAATTTATGCAGGCCGCCAAGGCGCGCCACCCGTTCCGGGCCCGGGCGCAGCATCAGGTGGTAGGTGTTGCCGAGGATAATCTTGGCATGGCTCTGCCGCACCATGTCGAGGGTCAGTGCCTTGACGGTGGCGGCAGTGCCGACCGGCATGAAGATCGGTGTCGGGATATCGCCGCGCGGCGTTTTCAGCACGCCGGTGCGCGCCTGGCCGTCGTGGGCATGGATTTCAAAGGGGAAAGCAGTCATCGCGCGGTCATAGCGGTGCGCGGCGACGGCGTAAAGTCATCGCTGTGGGTGTCGGGCGATCACATCGGCGCAGGTGGCATCGGGGACGGCGTTATGTGCTGACGGCGACTGGTCGACATGGATGACGTCGATTTCACGTTTCAGCAGTGGCCCCCAATAAGCGTACAGGTGAACGCTGTAGCCGCCATAGTCGAGCACGCCGCCGTTCCACTTGCTGGTTTCGCAACCGATGCCCGGCCTGACGGCTTCGACCGCGGTCGGCGGGCGGATGGCGTCGTCCACCAAGCCGAAGAGGCCCAGTATGCCGACCGTTGCCATGAAATATCCCGCCAGGATTGGCAGGGCGGCGGCGATCAGAGTGATGACCTTAAGGGCGCCGGGCTTGAGCCGCAGGCCGGAAAAGACAGCGAAAGCATAGGCGAAATAGGCAGCGAGCAGCCAGTAGACATTGGCGGCCGATGAACGGAAGCTCAGTTTCGCCAATAGGGCCACGACCGTCAGCGCCAGCCCACCGAGACAGACCGCCACGATGGCGTTCGACAGCTTCACGTTCCGCTTCAGCAGCGCGAACGCAACCCATGCTGCCACCGGCAGGACCAGCAGTCCCAGGCAGACATATTTCACCAGATTGTCCATGGATCCCCCCAATGAACCGGAGGGTCTGATTTTTTGACGTTATCGTCAAGAGGCCGGCGGCGCGACCGGCACCCAGACTTCGACATTGCCGGGCTTTTGGTGGTCGAAAGCCGGCAGGTATTTCTCGAACGAGGGCGCCTTGGCCATTGTCAGTCCGGCTTCGGGCAACCAACGGTCCATGATGGTGTGCCAGGTCTGGTCGATCGTATCGATCAGACCGTTATGGGTGAAGACGGCATAGTCGCGCGCCAGGGTTTCCACATACTGGAAGTTTTCGAACGCATCCGCGTCGTCCTGCATTTCGACGGCACACATGTAGTCAAAGCCGCTGTCGTCGAAATTGTAGCAGACGCCATAGGTCGTGTTGCGGTCATAGGCCTGGTCGGCGATCATCCCCAGGTCGGCATTGAAGGCTTTCCACTGGGCGACGAAGCCGTCCTTCTGGTCCTTGCGGTAGTGGCGGCTGAGGCCAGCAAAGGTCATGGCCGGGGCCTTGGTCATACGGTGACGCGTTTGGGTGGTGGTTTGCATGGCGGTCTCCGGGGAACGCTTTCACCCAGCCCGGTCTCAGTTCTGCCAGAGACGGACTCAGGATTCGCCGTGCGCCGCTCAGCCGCGGGATAAATTATCGATCAAGCAGGCATCGCCGTACGAGAAGAAGCGGTAGCCATCAGCGATGGCATGAGCATAGGCGGCCTTCATGGTTTCCGTCCCGGCGAAGGCGCAGACCAGCATGAACAGGGTCGACTTCGGCAGGTGGAAGTTGGTCAGCAGCCTGTCGGCCGAACGGACCTTGACGCCCGGGGTGATGAAGATGGCGGTCTCGGCAGAGAACGGGTGGATGACGCCGTTATCGTCACAGGCGCTTTCGAGCAGGCGCAGCGAAGTGGTGCCGACGCAGACGATGCGGCCGCCGGCGGCGCGGACGGCATTGATGCGGTCGGCGGAGGCCTGGGTGACGACGCCGAATTCGGCGTGCATGACGTGGTCCTTGGTATCGTCGACCTTGACCGGCAGGAAGGTGCCGGCGCCGACATGCAGGGTGACGCGCTCCAGGCCGACGCCCTTGGCGGCCAACTGTTCCAGCAAACCGGAAGTGAAGTGCAGGCCGGCGGTGGGGGCGGCGACGCTTCGGGCCTCGCCGGTGGAGCCAATGGCGAAAACCGTTTGATAATCACGGTTGTCGCGGTCGTCCTCGCGGCGTTTCGAGCGGATATAAGGGGGCAGGGGCATGGCGCCGACGCTGTGCAAGGCGTTAATCATTTCCGATTTTTCGCAAACGAGGCGAAGAACGAAGATGCCGTCTTCGCCTTTTTGCAGAACTTCGGCTTGCAGTTCGAAATCGGTATTTTTGTCACTTTTGAAATGCAAGATATCGCCGGGGCGGACCTTGCGGCCGGGCTTGAGGAAAGCTTGCCAGTCGGTGCCATCCAGTGGCTTGATCAGGGTGGCTTCGATGGCGACCTGCAAGCCGTCGCGTTCTCTTGTGCCATGCAACTGAACGGGTAGGACGCGGGTGTCGTTGACTACCAGCAGATCGCCGGAGTTAAGGAACTCGGCGATATTGCCAATGTGGCTGTCGGTCAGGGTGTCGCCGTCGACGCGCAGCAACCGGGCGGTTTCGCGCGGTTCTGCCGGGCGAAGGGCGATGCGGTCTTCAGGGAGGTCGAAGTCGAAGTCGGAAACGAGCATGGCAGTTGTGATGAATAGTAGCGGGGTGTGGGGCCTATGGCCCCACGTCTTTGATTTCTTTCTCTTCCTACCCGCCCAAGCGGGCGGGAGGAAGAGAAAGAATACAAGGAAGTTGTGGGGCCATAGGCCCC
>JBEHYZ010000046.1:0-25027 GCA_048497915.1 Pseudomonadota bacterium | reverse complement strand
CCAATCTGTATGGCTCGACCTTCTTCATGGCGACCGGTTTCCACGGTTTCCACGTCCTGATCGGCACCATTTTCCTGCTGGTCTGCCTGATCCGCGCGCTCGGCGGCGATTTCACCCCGAAGAAGCACTTCGGTTTCGAAGCGGCCGCCTGGTACTGGCACTTCGTTGACGTGGTCTGGCTGTTCCTGTTTGCCTTCATCTACGTCATCTTTGGCGGCGCGCACTAATGGCCGACGGCGCGGGCCGCGGGGGCTTTCTCGCGGCTTCGCTTGGACGCTGCCCGGTCTGCGGGCAGGGTAAGCTGTTCAAGTCCTATCTCAAGATCGCCGATTCCTGCGCGATCTGTGGCACGAATTTCAAGGCGGCGGAGACCGGTGATGGTCCCGTCGTCTTCGTCATTCTGATCGCCGGATTTGCCGCCTGTACCGGCCTGTTGATCAGCATCGTTGCCTGGGACTGGTCGGCACAGCGGGCCTTGATGACCTGGCCGGCCGTGGCCATTGTCTTAAGCCTCATCCTCATGCCCATGCTGAAGGGCCTGATGCTGGCGTCGCAGCTCAAGAATAAAATCAAGGATTGATCCGGTGACACTGTCGGCCTTTTTCCGCGCCGCGCCGCGCGGCTTGACGATTGCGGTCGGCTTCGCCCTGATCCTGCTGTGCGGGCTTGGCACCTGGCAGCTGTTCCGCTTGCAATGGAAAGAACATCTGATCGCCGACATGGCGCGCACCGAGGCGATGTCGCCGGTCCCGGCCGCCGAAGTCCTGGCGCAGGCCAATCCGGCCTGGCGGTCGGTCGCCTTGTCGGACTGTACGCCCGATCCGAAGCGCTTCCTCTACATGCACAGCGAACTGACGGGCGTGCCCGGCTATCGCGTACTGACCACATGCGCGGTGGCGGCTGGCCAGCCGCAAATCCTTGTCGATCTTGGCTTTGCCAAAGAAAAATCCATCGTTGATTTAAACGTTTTCACGCCTGTTGGCCGTCTGCGCCCGCTGGAAAAGGCCGGATCGTTCACCCCGGTTAACCGGGTGGCCGACAACGACTGGTATTGGCGCTCGGCCGCCGACATGGGCCCGGCCCTGGGCGCAAGCTTGCGCGGCGACTATTTCCTGGTCCTCGACCTCAAGGCATCGAACATCGCGCGGCCCGACCTGCAACAGGGGCCGCTGACCGCGCCGATCACCAACCGCCATCTCGAATATGCCTTGACCTGGTTCGGCCTGGCGGGCGCGCTGATCGGCGTTTACATCGCCTTCGTCCTGCAAAAGCGCCGCGCATGACGGATATTCTGCCAGGCCAGACCCTCTATAAGTTCGACAACGGCCTGCGCCTGCTGGTCGATCCCATGCCGGGCCTGAAGACCTTCGCACTCAATGCACTCGTCCATGGTGGTACGCGCTTCGAGAACGAGGCCCAGTCCGGCTGGGCGCACTTGCTGGAGCACATGGTGTTCAAGGGCGCCGGCGGCCGTGACGCCCGTGCCTTGGCCGAAGCGATCGAACATCGCGGCGGCACGCTCAATGCCTCGACCGGCTATGAGCACACGCGCTTCGAAGTGCGCGGCCTGAACGCCCTGATGCCGCTGGCGTTGGAAATCGTCACCGACCTGATGTTCCGCGCTGGCATCGATGGCGACGAACTGGTGCGTGAGAAGAAGGTGGTCGAGCAAGAGATCAACGAAGCCTTCGACACGCCCGACGACCATGTCTTCGACTTGCTGCAGGACGCCATGTTCGAAGGGCAGGCGCTGGGCCGGCCCATTCTCGGCAGCCGTCAATCGTTGCAAGGCGCCGATCCGGAGCGCCTTCGCGCCTTTGCCCAGGCGCTGTACGCCCCGCATCAGATCGTCATTTGCCTGTCTGGCGGCATTACACCGGAAGAGGCCTTTGCCGCCGCCAAGCCGCTGATCGACAGCGTTCCCGCGCGGCCGGGCTTCGGTGCGCCGCAGCTCTTGCACTTCACCGCCGGCCACCGCGCCCAGAAGCGCAAGATCGAGCAGGCCAATATCGCGCTCGGTTTCGAGGGCTTTAGCCGCCATAGCCTCGACATCATCCCACTACGGCTGTTCGGTGAAATTCTGGGCGGCGGCATGGCATCGCGCCTGTTCCAGGAAGCGCGCGAGGCGAGGGGGCTGGCCTATGCCATCGACGCCTGGGTGACGCCCTATCGCGACGGCGGCGTGTTTGGCATTTCCGGCGGCTGCGCCCTTGAGGACGTCGAACCGCTGACCGAGCTGGTCTTGCGCGTGACCAATGAACTGGCCGCCGATCCGACCAATGCCGAACTGGAGCGCGCCCGCGCCCAGTTCCTGACCTCGCTGTTCCTCAACCACGAAGGCGCGGCGTCACGGGCGGCGACTTTCACCAGTCAACTGTCGATTTTTTCGAAAATCTTCACGCTTGACGAAGTGGCCGCCGAAATCGACAAGGTCAGCCGCGATGACCTGGTTCGCGTCGGCAGCCATCTGGTCCGTCAGCCAGCCTATGCCAGCGCCTTGCTGGGGCCTGGCGCCCTGAACGGCCGCCGTAAGTCCGGGCTGCACTGACGCGGGGTGGTATTTTTGCTGCGGCGCGGAAGAAATTCCCCATTTGCGCGCTTTTTCCTATATGGCGTAAGCATCTTTAGCCGAAATTAAACATCTTGGCCGGTAAACCTAGACCCAGGCGGGTGCATTCCTGGGTGGCGTATGTCGGATCTTAATCTTTTTGGCTGGAAACTGGGCGGCGCAACGGGCCAAAGCGGTGAAGAACTGCTGGCCGAAACCGCCAGCCAGAAGGAAACCGGCCGCGTGAGCCTCGACAGCCGCAGTACCATGATGGAGGCGCTGAAAGCCGCCGACAGCCTGATCTGGTCCTACGACCTCAGCCTCAACCAGTTCGAATTCAAAGGCGACGTCAAAGGCTTGAACTTGCCTTTGTTATTGGGCCGCGTCCTGCTGTCCGACCTGGCGCCGGCGCTCGAGCCCGGCGAAACCGAGCGGCTCGATACCCTGTTCAAGGCGCTCGAAGTCGTTACGCCCAATCCGAAGGACAGCCAGACGCACATCCAGTGCCTGGTGCGCCTGAAGGATCATCGCCTGATTTACCTCAAGGGCCGCAAGGTCAGCCGCACCTCCGTGCTTGGCACCTGCACCGACCTGAGCCGAGATATCCGCCTGAAAAAGCGCGAACCCAACACCCAGGGCCTGCCCTTGCAGGACGTCCATACCGATCCGCTCACCGGCCTCAACAACCGCGCCGGTTTCCTGGCGGCGGCGCGCAAGATGCTGTTGCAACCGGGCGACTACGACCTCGTGGTCGGCGATCTCAACCGCTTCCGCCGCCTGAACGAGGCGCTCGGCCACGAACGCGCCGACATCGTCCTGACCATCCTGGCGCAACGCCTGTATGAAGCCTTCGGTGACAGCGCCGTCCTGGCCCGTCTTGGCGAGGACGAGTTCGCCGTCCTGACCCAACGCGGTTTCCCGCGCGTGTCCGAACGCATGCGCAACGCTCTGGAACGGGCAATTTCCGTTGCCGGCTTTGACATTCAACCGACCTTCTCGATGGGGGCGGTGGCGGTCGACGGCGGCGAGCACGCGCTCGATTCCGCCGAACTGCTGCGCCGTGCCGAAATGGCCGTCGATGCCGCCCAGTCCAAGGGCGCTGGCGGCGTCGCGTCCTACAAGCGCGATCTGGAAAGCGACGGCCTGGAGCGCCTGGCGCTTGAAGCCGAACTGCGCAAGGCCTTCCTGAACGGCCAAATCCATGCCTGGTTCCAGCCGATCGTAAAGCTGGACACCCGCATCATCACCGGCTTCGAAGCCCTGGCGCGGTGGGTGCACCCAAAGCGTGGCGTTATTCCGCCTGACCTGTTCCTCGGGGCGGCCGCCGATCTCGGCATGATGGGCGACCTTGGCACCATCATGCTCAATTCGACGGTCCGCAATATCAAGAAATGGATGCAGGCCTATGATTTGCCTGAAGGTTTCTTCGTCAGCGTCAATCTGTCGGCGCCGGAAATCGAGCGCCTGCAACTGATCGAGGACGTGTCGCGCCTGATCAAGGATAACGGCTTGCCGCTGAAATGTCTGAAGCTGGAAGTCACCGAAAGCGACGTCATGCGCGATCCGCAGAATTCGGCGCGGGTGCTTGAGGCCCTGCGCGATGTTGGCGCCGGTATCGCGCTCGATGACTTCGGCACCGGCTTCTCGTCGCTGAGCTATCTCGCCAAATTGCCGTTCGACACACTGAAGATTGACCGGTCGTTCGTCGCCACCATGGGCCTCGAACAGTCTTCGGAAAAGATCGTCCGATCAATATTGACTCTGGGCCGCGACCTCGGTCTCGACGTGGTTGCGGAAGGCGTCGAGGACATGGAACTGGCCGATTGGCTGCGCGACATGGGCTGTGATATGGGGCAGGGCTGGGGTTTCGCCAAGGCGCTGAAACCCGCCGAAGCCGAGACCTTCCTGGCCCAGTCACTGGCGGGCCGCGCCGCCGCTTAAGCGGTGCCGACAGAGCCGGACAAATGGCCGGCTTCAATACCGAGGGCGGCCAGGGCGCGGGCCCACAACGTCCCTGGATCGCCGGCAAACAGCAGATCCTGGCTGGCGGGCGCGATCAGCCAGGCGTTCTGACCGATTTCGTCTTCCAACTGACCCGGCCCCCAGCCCGCATAGCCCAACGCAATAAGCGTGCGCGCCGGACCCACGCCCTTCGACAGGTCGATGAGAATGTCGCGGGACGCCGTCAGGCCAACGCCTTCTTCTTCGCCATCGTGGGTTTCAAATGGTCCACCCAGCGGCAATGTCGCTTCGCTGAGCTGGTAATCCAGGCTGTGCAGCACGAACCCGCGGTCGCCCTGAACCGGCCCGCCACGAAAGATCTTCTGGCGGCCCAGCCTTGCCTCCGCTTCGGCCTGACCGGGACCGATGCCCAGCTCCTTCAACATGATACCGAAGTCGAGGCCGGTGATCGGCTGATTGAGAATCAACCCCATGGCGTGGGTTTCGTCGTGCCGGCAAACATAGACGACGCTGTGCGCGAAGCCGTCGCCATCCAGGCTTGGCATGGCAATGAGCAGGCTGCCTTGATAGGAAAGGTGTTCCGCTTCCGGCGGCACGTCTTTCTCTGGCGGCGTGGGCATATGGGCGCGTCCATCGGCGGGCGATATGGTCATGTCGGTCCTCCTCGGCACATGCGGAAACAGACGACAAATGGTGCTGGCTGCCTTCCACTCTACTCTATATAGGAACGCCTGTCGCGAGCACAAAAATTGGCGGCATGGCCGATCAATCCGTATCGAATCTTGATCCCGCATTGGGACAATTCGCTCGCGTCGCCTAAATGAAGGACTGTTTTCCCATGACCATTAAACCCGGCGAGGCCCTGCCCGAGCTTACCCTGACCGTTGTCGAAGAGGCTGGGCCCAAGCCCATGCCGTCAAAGGAGTTTTTCGCCGGCAAGACGGTCGTGCTGTTCGCCGTTCCCGGCGCCTTTACGCCGACCTGCAGCGCCCGCCACCTGCCGGGTTTCAAGGACCATGCCGCCGACCTGAAAGCCAAAGGCGTCGATGTCGTCGCCTGCACCAGCGTCAATGACTATTTCGTTATGAAGGCCTGGGCCAAGGACCAGGACATTGGCGACGATATCGTCATGCTGGCCGACGGTAACGGCGAGTTCGCGAAGGCGGTCGGGCTTGATTTCGACGGTTCGGGCTTCGGCATGGGCCCGCGCTCGCAACGCTACGCCATGATCGTCCGCGATGGCAAGGTCGACAAGCTGTTCGTCGAAGCCAAGGGCGAGTTCAAGGTGTCCAGCGCGGACTATGTGCTGGAGAATTTGTAGGTTGAAGTCGTGGGACCACAGGCCCCACGACTTCAAAACAACTCGTCTTCCAGAGCCAACAATCCCTCGGCGCCGGCCTTCATCTTGGCCAGATGCGCGTCGGCGTCGGGCAGGATGCGCTCCAGGAATACGCGCCCGACCTTGAGCTTCGCCGCATAAAACGGATCGGTCGAGCCGGCGCTGACCTGGATCTGCGCTTCCTTGGCCATCATCGCCCACATGTAACTCGTGCAGGTCAGGCCAAAGAGATGCAGGTAATCCAGCGACCCGGCGGCGGCATTGTCCGGATTGCCCATGCCGTTCTGCATCAGCCACATCGTGCCGTCCATCAGCTTGGCCTTGGTGTCCTTCAAAGCCTTGATGTAGGCCGGAACCGGCGAGGCGGCTTCCTCGGCCGCTACATAGGCATCGACCTCGCCCAGGAAGGTCTGCAAGGCGCGGCCGCCCTTCGACGGCAGCTTGCGGCCGACCAGATCGAGCGCCTGGATGCCATTGGTGCCTTCATAGATCAGGGTAATGCGGACATCGCGCATATATTGCGAGGCCGGGAAGTGCTCGGTGAACCCCGACCCGCCGTGCACCTGCATGGCGTCCTGGGTGACCTTCAGGCCGCGATCGGTCAGGTAAGCCTTCACGATCGGAGTTAAAAGACCCATATAGTCATTTGCTTTTTCGCGTGTTTTCTCGTCTTCCGAATGCGCCAAATCAGCCTGCAGCGACACCCAGACCAGGAAGGCGCGGCCGCCTTCGATCAGCGCGCGGCTCTCGAGCAGCATACGCCGCACGTCCGGATGGACCAGGATGCTGTCGGCTGGGCCGTCCGGGTTCTTCGGACCGGTGAGGGCGCGGCCCTGCAGCCGGTCCTTGGCGAACTGGGCGGCGGCGACATAGGCCGCATGGCCGATGGCCAGGCCCTGCAGGCCGACGCCGAAACGGGCATTGTTCATCATGTAGAACATGATCTTCAGGCCCTCGTTCGGTTGGCCAAGCAGGAAACCGGTGGCGTCCTCATAGACCATCACACAGGTCGAATTGCCGTGAATGCCCATCTTGTGCTCGAGGCCTGCGCATTGCAGGCTGTTGCGTGCACCCGGATTTCCGTCGGCGTCGGGCAGGAATTTCGGCACCAGAAACAAGGAGATACCCTTGACTCCTTCGGGCGCACCTTCAATGCGCGCCAGCACCAGATGGCAGATGTTTGACGTGAAGTCGTGCTCACCGGCCGAGATCCAGATCTTCTGGCCGCTGATCTTGTAGGTACCATCGGCCGCCGGCACCGCCTTGGTGCGCAACAGGCCAAGGTCGGTGCCGCAGTGCGGCTCGGTCAGGTTCATGGTGCCCGACCATTCGCCGGAAATAAGCTTCGGCAGATAAAGCGCTTTTTGCTCGTCCGTGCCGCCGGCGGTGAGGGCCGAGATCGCCCCTTCGGTCAGGCCGGGATACATGCCGAAGGCCGACGACGCGCCCGACAGCATCTCGGAAAAAGCTGTGTTGACGAAGTGTGGCAGGCCCTGGCCGCCATAGGCTGCGTCACCCGACAGTGCCGTCCAACCGGCTTCGGTCAGCGCCTTGTAGGCCTCCTTGTAGCCCTTCGGGGCCGTCACCGTATGATCGGGATTGAGGACGCAGCCTTCCTTGTCGCCGGTGAGGTTGATCGGGGCCACCACTTCCTCGGTGAACTTGGCGGCTTCTTCCAGAATCGCCATGACCGTGTCGGAATCGGCGTCGGCAAAGCCTTTCAGGTTGGAATACTGGTCGGTCTTGAACACATCCTTGATCAGGAAGGCATAGTCGCGCACCGGGGCCTGGTAACTCATCTCGTCTTGTCCCTGTAAATAAGGTTTTGGCCCTTAGGCTTTGTTTTCTTGCAAGGTTTCAGTTTCCGCGACCTGGATTTGCTCTTCCAGCCAAACGCAGCCGTCCTGCATGTCACGGATGGCGGCGTCGATGTCCTCACGCTGCCGTTTGAGGGTCTCGATCTGGCCGCGATATTTGCCGAGCGTCGCCTTCATCTGAGCGGCACCGTGGTCCTTCGGGGTGTAGAGGTCGAGGATTTCGTGGATTTCATGCAGCGAAAAGCCGAGTCGCTTGCCGCGCAGGATCAACTGCAACCGGGCCCGGTCGCGCGGGCTGTAAAGCCGCGTCTGGCCGCGGCGTTCGGGGGCGATCAGGCCCTTGTCCTCGTAGAAGCGCAGCGCGCGCGCGGTGACGTCGAATTCCTTGGAAAGCTGCCGGATTGAATAGGTGCGATGCCCGTCCTTATGCGACGGGTCCTTTGATTTTATGTGATTTTCCATTGTTTCCTGCCCTTATGTCTGTATTACGCGGCACGAGTTTACATTGACGTAAACGTAAGCTTATGCGCGTTTAGCTCGCGCGTCAAGCGAAGACTTGCCCTTAGGGGAAGGCAGGGCACGGGGCCGCAGCCATTGACCCTCAGGCCCGCGCAGCTTAAAGGCTGTCCACCCTTTTTCATTACGGAGTCCTTTGTTCCTATGTCCCTGGTTTCCCTTGCTTACGCCGGCCGCGCTTGGCCGTTTGAACAGGCTCGCAATCTGATCGCGCGCCTGATCAAATCGCGTTTGAAGGATCCAGCGGCACAGAAACAGGCCTTGGCCCTGATAGAGGCGGGCAAGGTCGACGAGGCGCTCAAAGAGCATGAAGCGCTGGGCCGGCCGGTGATTTTCGAGACCGGCTACGGGCCGTCGGGGCTGCCGCACATTGGCACCTTCGGCGAAGTGGCGCGCACAACCATGGTTCGGCAGGCGTTCGAAGCTATGACGGGCGGCGTCTGGCAGACCCGTCTGATCTGCTTCTCCGACGACATGGACGGCCTGCGCAAGGTGCCGGACGGCATCCCCAATGCCGAGGTGTTGCGTGAGGATCTGTATAAGCCGCTGACCGTGGTGCGCGATCCGTTCGGGCAATATCCGTCGTTCGGCCAGCATAATAACGCGCGCCTCAAGAGTTTTCTGGATAGCTTTGGATTCACGTATGAATTCCTGTCGGCGACGGATTGCTACAAGGGCGGGATTTTCGACCAGACCTTGCTGACGGCGCTGGATCGCTTTGACCAAATCCAGGGCGTGATGCTGCCGACACTGGGGCCGGACCGTCGCGCGACCTATTCGCCATTCTTGCCGGTGTCGCCGAAGAGCGGCCATGTGCTGCAGGTGCCGACCCTGGAGCGCAATGTGTCCAAGGGCACGATCGTATTTGAGGAAGCCGACTCTTTAACTGGAAAAACCGAAAGGTTCGAAGTGCCGGTGACCGGCGGCCACGTCAAGATGCAGTGGAAGCCCGATTGGGCCATGCGCTGGGCAGCCCTCGGTGTCGATTATGAGATGGCAGGAAAGGACTTGATCGATTCAGTTAAAGTGTCGTCTCAGGTGTGCAAGATCCTGGGGGGCGTGCCACCTGAGGGCTTCAATTACGAACTGTTCCTGGATGAGCAGGGCCAGAAGATTTCCAAATCCAAGGGTAACGGCCTCACCATGGAAGACTGGCTGCGATACGGCGCGCCGGAAAGCCTGGCCTATTACATGTTCCAGTCGCCGAAGTCGGCTAAGAAGCTGTATTTCGATGTGATTCCGCGCGCGACGGATGAGTTCTTTCAGCAACTGGATGCCTTCCCGAAGCAGGAGCCGGACAAGCAGATCGAAAATCCGGTCTGGTTCGTTCTGCGAGGGGAAACGGCGCAGAAGTCGCCGCCGGTGACGTTTGGGCTGATGCTGAACCTGGTTTCCGCGGCCAATGCGGCGGACAAGGAGACTCTGTGGGGCTTCCTGCGCGCCTATATTCCGGGCGCCACACCGGAGAGCGAGCCGGTTCTCGACCGACTGGCGGGCTATGCGCTGAACTATTTCGAAGACTTTGTGAAGCCGGCCAAGACCTTCCGGTTGCCGGACGACAAGGAGCGGGCGGCGTTTGCCGACCTGATCGCGCGGTTCAAGGCCTTGCCGGCTGATACGCGCGACGCCGAGGTGCTTCAAAACATTGTCTTCGAAGTTGGAAAGGTGCATGAATTCGAACCCTTGCGGGCGTGGTTTCAGGCTTTGTATGAGGTTCTTCTGGGGCAATCGCAGGGGCCGCGCTTTGGATCGTTTGTGGCTATCTTCGGACTGGAGCGGACGATTGCTTTGTTGGAGCAAGGGTTGGCGGGAGCGTTGGTGGCAGCCGCCTAGGCACAAAAACGAATGGGGTGGGGTCCGTGACCCGACAAAACCTTACTTAATTCCTTTGCTTCTCCTCGCCCCTTTTGGGGGCGGGAGAAGCAAAGGAATAGGAAAGTCTTGGGGCCGCAGGCCCCAAACCCCGCTACGGGTTCGTGCCTATTGGCTCGCCCACACCACCCGGGCCACCCAGGCAACATCGCCGCGATCCAGCGTCCGGTCGGCAAAATTCGGGTTCAGCGAGCGCAACTCCACCGTCTTGGTCGACAGCCGTACCAATTCCTTGGCCAGCACCTCTCCCTCGGTCGTGCGCACTACAACCCGATCGCCCTTGCGCAGGTTCTGGTTATGCGGATCGACCAGGATGCGGTCGCCGTCACGGTATAGCGGCAGCATGGAATCACCCGAAATTTCAAGCGCATACAGGCCATTATTCACACCGGGAAAGCTGATCTCGTCCCAGCCCTGACCAAGCGGAAAACCGGCGTCATCGAAATAGCCGTTGCTGCCCGCCTGGGCGAAACCGATCAGCGGAATGCCCGGTCCGCCCGAATTGCCTTCGGCCAGAAAGGCGAATTCGGAAAATTTCAACCCGGCCGCTTCGAGGAGCTTCGACAAACTTTCGGTCGATGGCCAGCGTGGCCGCGGCGCCATGTCCGGCGAACCGTCATGGTATTGCCGCTTCGACTTGTTGAAACTGGTGGGATCGAGCCCGGCCATCCGCGCCAGACCGGACGGCGTTGTCCCCAGCCGCGCGGCCAGGGCGTCGATGGCGGCCCAGATATGGCTGTGGGAAAGACTCATGTCATTCTCGCGGATAGGTTGCGTTTCACCATAGTTTGTGGTTGCAAATAGTCAATCTTACAATGGCAAAAAGGAAAATATAGCTAAAAATAGGAAAATCAACCTATTTGTGAGAGTCCAGCCCCCGTGGAACGCGCACGAAGCGCTGATACCGTGCCGACAAGCAGAACGACCAAAACGCTGCCACCGACCGCCATTTCGATCGTCAAAAACGTCCATCTGAGCAAGTCGGGGCCAAGCACCAGAGCCGCCATCGCCGTCATGATCGACGTAAACTGAAAGCCAAACGCCCATAGCGGCCACGGATGCGGACTTTTCCAGCACAGATAGAAAAATCCCAGCAAACAGATGCTGTCGGACAACAGATACCTCAGCAGGAACAACTCCGGAAAAGTCTGTCCCAGCAGAAAATTCAGAACGTGGTCGATCAGATAAACCACGCCGCCCATACGTTCCCGCCACGAACCGGCAATAATGGCGAATCCGCATACCACGAAGATGGTAACGGCGCTGACCATGGCCAACGTAGTGTGCGGCACACAACCTCCCTCTGTTCCGGCCGCTGGGAGCGGCTGTTCATGCGCAGGAAGGGACCGCGACTCACGTCACCCATACCGCTATTGTTCAGGTTACGGGCAATTAAAGGTTGTGCAATCGCAAAGTTGCAACGGCGAACTCAGGCGATCAGGAAGTGCGCCTGAAGGGTGGCGATCGGCTCGTCGCGCCGGTCCTGCCAAGCGGCGACGTCGACATTGGCAACGGTCCGGCCGACGCGGTTGAGTCGCGCCCGCGCGTAGGTGCCGACGGGCTTGCCTGGCCGCAGATACTGCACACTGACGCCGATCGGCTTGGGCGGGACGGCACAGGTCTCGGAAAACACCAGCTGCGCCATGGCGGTGATTTCCATGAAGGCCCCGATCACGCCGCCATGTAGCGCCGGGATCATCGGATTGCCGATCAATTGTTGGGCAAACGGCAGATAGGCCGTCAGCTCATCGCCGGCGACGCTGATCTGCACGCCCAGGAAATGCGCGAACGGCATGGCGCCGAGCAGATCGGACGGATCGCGCCGGCCGGGCAGGGGTGTCTCTTGCGGTTGGATATCCTGGGTCATGCGCCGCTCTCCGCGGTCGCCGGAATGGTGCGGGCGATGATGAAAGCCGATTGTGCCGACGCCACTGGGTCGTCGGGCGTCTTCTCGTAGGCAAAGCCGCGCACGAACCCGACCGAACGCGTCAGCTTGTAGCAGAAGGCGGTAACCAGCAAATCCATGTCAGGAATGGCCGGGCGCATATAATCGATGCGCAGGTCCAGCGTGGCGATCGGCTTGAATGCGTTGATCCGGTCCCACACCGCCATGCCGCAGCCATTGTCGAGCAGGGCCGTCACTACGCCTGAGGCAATCACCCGCGTCTCACGGTCGCCGGCCAGGTCGGCGCGATAGGGCAGGCGCAGGGTAACCCCATCGGCGCCGCGGCCGACATAGGTTGCGCCGATCGCCTTCATGTAGGGCGTGTTGTCGACGATATCGGCGAACAGATCGGAAAAGCTCTGACTCATCCCCCAAGTGTCGCTCTCGTTTCCGTCAACGTCAATATTTTGCCGGGCCGATCACGCAAAAAAACCTTGCAAAATGTGGGAAAGACGCCTTTTTAGGAGGCATTCCTTGTAATGCGAAAGTATTCCCCATGTCCGCCCTGGAACATGTGCCCGCCGACCGTTCCGCCCTTGTCCTGTTTTCGGGCGGACAGGATTCCAGCGTCTGCCTGGCGTGGGCGCTGTCGCACTATGAGCGTGTCGAGACGGTCGGATTCGACTACGGCCAGCGCCATGCCATCGAGATGGAGACGCGCAAGGTCGTGCTGGCCAAGTTCCGCGAAGTGTTTCCGCTGGCTCGGACGCGACTGGGCGAAGACCATGTCTGTGACCTGAAAGGCTTCGGCGCCGTGGCGGAATCGGCCCTGACGCGTGAGACGGCCATCGTCATGACCGAACGCGGCCTGCCCAGTTCGTTCGTGCCAGGCCGCAACCTGGCGTTCTTCGTCTATGCGGCCGCCGTGGCTGATCGGCGCGGCATCGACAACCTGATCGGTGGCATGTGTGAGACGGACTTTTCCGGCTATCCCGACTGTCGTAACGACACGCTCCAGTCGATGCAGGACACCTTGCGGCTCGGCATGGAGCGGCCGTTCATGATCGAGACGCCGCTGATGTATCTCAACAAGGCGCAGACCTGGGCGCTGTCGCAGACGCTTGGCGGCCAGGCGCTGGTCGACCTGATCCTGGAAGAGACGCATACCTGCTACCTCGGCGAACGCGGCGCGCGTCACGCCTGGGGCTATGGTTGCGGCGACTGCCCGGCCTGCCAGTTGCGCAAGACCGGCTTCGAGCACTTTCTCGAAATTAAGCAGTCGGTCGGCTCCTGATAGATGTACAGCTTCAAGGAAATCTTCCTGACCCTGCAAGGCGAAGGCGGGCAGGCTGGGCGTGTCAACGTGTTCGCGCGCTTTGCTGGCTGCAACCTGTGGAGCGGCCGTGAGCAGGATCGCGCCACGGCGGCCTGCGATTTCTGCGACACGGACTTTGTCGGCACGGACGGCGAGGGCGGTGGCAAGTTCGCGACACCGGCCGACGTCGTAGCAGCACTGGATGCGACCTGGGGCGCGATCGACGGCGCGGAAAAGGCCGTCGTGTTCACTGGCGGTGAACCGCTCTTGCAGCTGGATCAATCGTTGATCGAAGCGGTCAAGGCGGCGGGCTATTTCATCGCCGTCGAGACCAATGGCACGATTGCCGCGCCCGAAGGAATCGACTGGATTTGCGTTAGCCCCAAGGGTGAAAACCGGCTCCAGCAGACGCGCGGCCAGGAACTGAAGCTGATCTGGCCGCAGGCGGGCGTCGATCCGCAGGCCTTCGCGGATTTGGCCTTCGAGCGCTTTTACCTGCAGCCGAAAGACCCGCTCGGGCTGGATAAGTCGGACGCACCGCGCCACACCCAGGCGGTCATCGACTATTGCCTGACGCACCCGCAGTGGCGGATGAGCGTCCAGACACACAAGTTGGTGGGATTGAAGTGAAAACGAATGGGGTGTGGGGTCCGCGACCCCACGACTTCTTCTTTAAACCAACAAAAGAGCCCTCGCCCCATAAGGGGCGGGGCTTTTTGTCGGTATAAGGAAAGGTTGGGACCACAGGCCCCAAACCCCGTTACGGGTTCATTCAATTACGCCGCATCAAGCAGCACGACCTCGGCGTCTTCAAGTGCCTTGATCTCCAGCGCGGCCTCGTCCTTGATCGCGGCGCCGTCACGGGCGTCCAGTTCCACGCCATTGACGCTGACCTTGCCCTTGGCGACCACCAGATAAAGGTGGCGGCTCTGGCTGTCCGGCACAGCAACCGGCGTATAGGTCTCGGCCTGGCCCGTCAGCAAGGTCGCCCCCAGAAGCCGGGCAGGGGTGTGGATCTTCAGCGCATCGCCGTCCGCGTCAAAGCCCGACGCCAGCACGGAGAACTTGCCGGCGCGGTCACCCTTTGGGAACGGCTTGGCACCCCAGGACGGCTTATGGCCACGTTCCGACGGCTGCACCCAGATCTGGAACAAAGTCGTCTGCACGTTTTCGACATTGTATTCAGCGTGACGGATACCAGTTCCAGCCGACATCACTTGCACATCGCCAGCTTCGGTGCGTCCCTTGTTGCCGAGCGAATCCTCATGGGTGATCGCGCCTTCGCGGACATAGGTGATGATCTCCATATTATCGTGCGGATGCGGCGGAAAGCCTGACTGCGGCGCGATTTCGTCATCATTCCAGACGCGGATCGAACCCCAGCCCATCTTGTTGGGATCGTAATAGCTTGCGAAAGAAAAGTGGTGCTTGGCGTTCAGCCAGCCATGGTTGGCGCCGCCCAGATTTTTGTAAGGTCGCTTGTCGATCATTGTGTCCTCCTTAACCGGCACGTCGTTGTTCGATGGTGTCTATATAATTGTAACTGTGTAAATTACAATAGGCGCTCATCGCGGCGCTGTGGGCATCTTATAGTCATTTACCCATCGGCTGGTACGATCGCAAAAGCGAATCAAAGAGGGGAGCCGCCCATGCCGAACAAGACACCGAAGCCGATCGTCGCCGACCTGTCGCACTATAGCTGGAACGGCACCACGCCGCCTGACTTCGCCAAGGCGAAGGCTGCCGGCACGGTCGGTATTATCTACAAGGCGACCGAAGGCGCCACCGTCACCGACACCACTTACGCCCAGAGCCGTAAGCTGGCGGAAAAGGCCGGGCTCCTGTGGGGCGCCTACCATTTCGGCACGGCCGCCGACGCCAAAGCCCAGGCCAATGCCTTTCTGAAAGCCGCCAACCCAGCCGAAAATACCCTGATCGCGCTCGATTTCGAGAAAAACGGCGGCAACACCATGACGCCGGCCAAAGCGCTCGACTTCCTGCATGAGGTCGAAAAACGTCTGGGCCGCAAGCCGAAACTCTATACCGGCCCCTACATGTACGACGTCTTCGGCAAGACGCCCGCCAAGGATTTCAAGCCCTATAGCCTGTGGTGGGCGCGCTATGCCGACATTCCGGACGTCCACCCGACCTGGAGCAAGTACTGGCTGTGGCAATATACGGATGGTCATAACGGCCCCAAGCCACATGACGTACCGGGGCTGGGTTTCTGCGATTGCAATACCTTCGACGGCGACGCCATTCAGCTGATTACCTCCTGGACAACCTGAGATCGGTGCCATGCTTGTCTCCGAGGTAAAACAGGCATAGGGTTTTTGGCAATCCGCGGCGATGCGGAAACGATAATACGGGGGAAATCATGATCAATCTTATGGGCCGCATGGCCTTTTACGTTTTCGCGGCAACCGCGCTTTTGAGCGTCGCTGCACCGACGGCCAATGCGCAAACCAAGACACTGCAAGGCGAAGCGCGGGCGACCGTCCTGACGTTGACCGCCGAGGGCGAGGTGCGCGTGCCGTCCGACCAGGCCAGCCTGAGCTTTGGTGTCACGACCGACAGCGACACGGCTGCCAGCGCCATCCGCCTCAACCGCGAGCAGATGACCAAGGTTCTTGCGGCTCTGAAGACTCAGGGCGTACCGGATACCGACATCATGACGTCAGGCCTGAGCCTTAATCCGCGCCGCGGCGGCGGCTTTAGCTCCGGCGATGCTGTCAAGGGCTACACGGCTGTCAATACGGTCACGGTGCGTTTTGCTGACCCGACCAAGGCCGGGACCGGCCTGGACGCGGTCGTCGATGCTGGCGTCAACCAGATCCGCGCGCTCAATTTCAGCCTGAAAGACCCGGCCAGATTTCAGGAAGAGGCCACGCGGCTGGCGGTGAAGAACCTTGCCGCCAAGGCGGACCTGTTTGCTCAGGCGGCGGGCAAGAAAGTGACGCGCATGACCTTGCTGAGCGACGGGACGGTGGTCAATGAGTCGGCCGGAGACGATGACACGATGGTCGTCGTAACCGGCTATCGCGCTTCGACGCCGGTCATGGTCGGCGAGCGCGTGATCAAGGTCACCGTCAAGGGCCAGTTCGAGATCGAGTAGACGTGCCTACCGGCAGGTCGCGTCGCCGTCCGCCGCAAAGCGCGCATTGGCCAGAACCATCGGCCCCAGCGCTTGCGGCCAGGTCTCGAAGCCGACCAGCTTTGGCCGGACCGGGCAGGTCGAGGCCGGCTTTTTGACATAGCCGCCGCTCTGGATCATTGCCATCAGGGCGTCGACCTTCACGGTCTTCGGCATATTGTGCTCCAGCTCAAGCACCATGCCGCCTTGCCCCTTGAACTGGCCATAGGACAAAAGCAGCGTATTGGGCGGCAGGGTGGCGGCATCATCCTTGGCCAGAGCGGCATTGTCCGGGTTGTCGCTGAGCTTGCCGTTGGCCGACACCTGCGCCGGCAGGCGCGGCGCGTAGGCCTTGAGGAACTTGGGCGCGCTCAGCTTGTCGCCGGTCAGGGTGAACTGGATGGCGATGGTCTCGCCGGGATAGATGGTGATACCGCCATTGGGCAGGACGTAGGGCGAGCGGACAACTGGGATGGCGGTGGAGGTCTTGTCGTCGCTGCGGATGGCGATGCTGAACCCGCCCTTGCGGCAGGCCTGGGTGCCACAGGTGGCAGCCTGATCGGCGGCGTGGGCAGTGCCGGCCAAAAGCATCCCGGCCAAGGCAGCTACGGTAAAAACCTTCAACATTGATCCCCCCTTTGACTAAAGGGTGTCAAACACCCGGTTGATGCAGCACCCCGCCAGTCTGGCCGCGATGGCGCAGGAAGGCGTCGAGCAGTACGCAACTCATCATCGCCTCGGCCACCGGCACGGCGCGAATGCCAACGCACGGGTCGTGACGCCCCTTGGTCAGCAGGTCGACTTCGTGGCCTTCGACGTCGATCGACTGGCGTTGGGTCAGGATCGACGAGGTCGGCTTGAGCGCCAGCCGTGCCACGACCGTTTGACCGGTCGAGATTCCACCAAGGATACCACCGGCGTGGTTGGAAAGGAACACGGGTTTGCCGTTTTCCATCCGCATCTCATCGGCGTTCTCTTCGCCCGACAAGGTGGCGGCATTGAAGCCTTCGCCGATTTCGACACCTTTGACGGCGTTGATCGACATCATCGCCATGGCCAGTTCGGAATCGAGCTTGCCGTAGATCGGCGCGCCCCAACCCGCCGGTACGCCGTCGGCCTGGACTTCGACGACCGCGCCGATCGAGGAGCCGGCCTTGCGGATGCCGTCGAGATAGTCCTCAAACAGAGGCACGCTTTGGGCATCCGGAGAGAAGAACGGGTTCTGGTCGACCTGAGCCCAATCCCAGTTGCCACGCTCGACCTTATGCACGCCCAGTTGCACCAGGGCGCCGCGCACGCTGATGTCGCCGACCAGGGTCTGCAAAACCTTGAGCGCCACAGCGCCGGCGGCCACGCGGGCTGCCGTTTCGCGGGCGCTCGACCGGCCGCCGCCGCGGTAGTCGCGCACGCCGTACTTGGCGAAATAGGTGTAGTCGGCATGGCCCGGCCGGAACTGCCTGGCGATCTCGCCATAGTCCTTGGAGCGCTGGTCGGTGTTTTCGATCAGGATCGAGATCGGTGTCCCTGTGGTAACGCCTTCGAAGACACCGCTGAGGATCTTGGCTTCGTCCGCTTCGCGGCGCTGGGTCACGAAACGCGAGCCGCCGGGCTTGCGCCGGTCCATGGCCCACTGGATGTCGGCTTCGGTGAGCGGCACACCTGGCGGGCAGCCGTCGATCACGCAGCCCAGCGCCGGGCCGTGGCTTTCACCCCAGGTAGTGACACGAAAAAGGTGGCCGAAGCTGTTGTGTGACATGGGAATTTTCTTATGCAGGAGTCCGCTTGGCTTTAGCCGCGTTTACCCGAGGGTGCAAATTTTTTAGTTCGCTGTGAGCGAACTTCGGGCCCATATTCACGCGTGTAGTTCACCGGAAAGGAACGGCCATGCTCAAATCTCTCGGCAAAGTACCTTTCTGGCTCAAGACCCTGATTGCCTTCGCGGCCGGGATCGCCGTGGCGCTGTATTGGGGCAAGGCCGCCCTGCCGGTCCTGCAACCGATTGGCGACACCTATATCCGCGCCATCAAGATGCTGGTGGCGCCGCTGGTTTTCTTCACAGTGGCCGCCTCGATCGCCCGCCTGGGCCATGGCGACCGCGCCGAAGGCGCAGGGGGCAGGGCGGTCCGCCTGGGCTTTCATACCATCGGCTGGTTCATGCTGACATCGGCCATCGCCGTGTCGGTCGGCCTGGCCATCGGCATCCATTTCCAGCCCGGCCTGGGCCTGAGCCACCTGCCGCTCGACCCGTCGCCGGTCAAGCCGGTGCCCGGCCCGGTCGAAGTCATCACCGGTATAGTGCCGTCCAACGTCTTCCAAAGCTTCGCCGAAGGCAAGGTCCTGAGTATTGTCCTGTTCGCTATTCTGGTTGGCGCAGCGCTTGGCGCTTTAGGTCAGAAAACCAAAGGCTTGTCGGATCTGGTTGAACAGGTGTCTCAGGTTATGTTCCGCCTGACGCGCTGGATCATTCAGCTGACGCCGCTGGGCGTATTCGGCCTGATCGGTTCGGTGGTCGCCAGCTATGGCCTCGATGCGCTGCGGCCGCTGATCCCCTATATCGGCCTGATCTATCTCGGCTGCGGGATTGAGCTGCTGGTCGTCTATCCGACCCTGCTCAAGCTGCACGGCCTGCGCGTTTTCGGCTTTTACAAGGGCATTTTCACCGCCCAGCAGACCGCCTTTTTTACGTGCTCGTCGATCGGCACCCTGCCGGTGTCGCTGCAAGCGGCCATCAGCAATCTCAAGCTGCCGGAATCCTATGCCGGTTTTGCGCTGGCATTGGGCGCCAATATGAAGATGGATGGCTGCGGCGCCATTTATCCAGCGATTTCAAGCGTCTTTGTCGCCAACTATTTCGGCATCCATCTGACGACCACACACTATGTCATCATCGCCCTGAGTTCTATCCTGGGCTCGCTGGCCACCGCCGGCGTGCCTGGTGTCGCCACCGTCATGCTGACCGTCACCCTGTCGGCGGCCGGCCTGCCGCTCGAAGGTCTGGCGCTGCTGGCCGCCATTGACCGCATCCTGGACATGATGCGCACAGCCACCAATGTGACGAGCCAAATCCTGTGCGCCACGTTGGTTGCGCGCGAAAACGGCCTGATCGAAAAGGATTCGCCGCTGCTCAGCCGCCCCGAACCCGTCCCAGCTTAGGCGGGAATCGCGCTCAACGCCTTGGCTTGCTTGCCTTCGGCATCGAAATTGGCCGGATCGAGCCAGTGTTCCAGCCGCGCCTTGACCTGCGGCCAATCCTCGACAATCACCGAATACCAGGCGGTGTCGCGGCGGCGGCCCTTGGTCACCATGGCGTTGCGGAACACGCCCTCGAACTGGAAACCCAGCCGCAGCGCCGCCTTGTTGGATGGCCCGTTGAGCTGGTCGCACTTCCATTCATAGCGGCGATAGCCGTGATCGAAAGCGTGCTTCATCATCAGGAACATGGCTTCGGTGCCCGCAGTCGACTGCTGCAGGGCCGGGGAGAAGGTCACGCCACCGACTTCGACAATACCATTGGGCGGATCGTAGCGCATGAAGCTGGCAAACCCCAACGCATGCCCGTCGGCTTCGACCACGAAAGTCTGGAAATCGCGGTTGTTTTGATAGGCTTCGAAGGTATCGGCCAGTTCCTCGGCCTCCTCGAACGGCCCCCACGGCAGGTAGGTCCACATCCGGCCGTCGTCCTGGGCGCAGGCCTCGAACAGGCTGGGCGCGAACACGCGATCATAGGGCAGGACGGCGCAGGTATGTCCGATCAGTTCGGCATCCGGCAATCGGTGGCAGCCATGCCAGCCAGGCAGGGCCTTGCCGATCGGATTACCTGTAGCATCCTGACGGACGCCAAGCGATGGACTGAGGATTTCATGGGCCTGGGACATGGGGAACCTCGCACGATCTCCACAAGGTGTAAGCCCCTAATGCGCGATCAGCAAGCCCACTTTTTCGCGAATTCGGCGCGCGCTTCAGACCACGCCCGCACCGGGTTGGCGCAGGCTTCCAGGTTCACATAAAGATCCCCGCGCGGATGCACCTCCGTAGCCGGAAGACCAAGCCCCGACAGGCAAATCTGTGGCCCCGCCTCGATCGCCCGGCCGATTTCGACTTCACGCGGGCCGTGCGGCGTCTGGATGACGGCTGTGCCGCCATTGAAATAGATGCGCGATTCGACCGTCGCCGGCATGGTGATGTCGTTGCCCGACACGCTGATGCCGCTTTCGGTAACAATGTGGACGCGGAACAACTGCTCGCGGCGGATGGAGCCTTCGATCTTCAACCTCAGCTTTTCGCCGTCGCGCAGGCCGGCCGGCAGGAAGATGCGCAGTGTCTTCATCTGGGTCAGCGAGGTCAGTTCCTCGTGGGCGGGCGTGACCTCCAGCGCGGGCATGTTCTGTACCGTCTCGCCGCCATGGATCGCCTGGCGGATGGTGATGTTGAGCAGCAGGGCGCCTTCGCTGTCGTAGTTGGATGTCGCGAAGTCCTTGAGCCACTGGGCTTTTTCGGCGCTCTTGCGGTTTTCCGACATCAGCAGGTCGCGCGCCAGGATGATACGGCGCAAGGTAGCGTCAGTGCCGCCATTCAGGTCGGGATGCGTCTCCTTTAAGCGCGTCCGGAAGGCATTGCGGATGGTATCATCGTCCGCGCCCGGCATGACCCCCAGTTCGAAAAGGGCGGCGGCGCGCGCCTGGATGTCCTGCACACTCGGACGTTCGCTTTCAGACGCATTACTGAACTCAGCCACGGACTCTGATCCCCTGATAATGAAGCGACTCAACGGAAATAGCTTTAATTCAACGCTGAAACTGTTTATGGCCAGAGCAGGGTTTGTAAAGTCTTAAAAAGCGAATTTTTGATGGCAGAAGCGCCTTTAATTCCCCCGTCTCCGAGTGAGGCTGACTACGCCCAGGCGCACGCCGCCCATGAGGCCGAAATCGACGCGGCCGAGCCGTTTGCCCTGTTCGCCGACTGGTTCGCCACGGCCAAGCAAAAAGAGTCGAATGACCCGAACGCCATGGCCCTGGCGACGGTCGACGCGGACGGGATGCCAGACGCGCGCATGGTCCTGCTCAAGGATTTTGACGTCGACGGGTTTGTCTTTTATACAAATACAACAAGCGCCAAGGGGCAGCAGTTAATCCAGAATGAGAAGGCGGCCCTGCTGTTTCACTGGAAGAGTCTGCGCCGCCAGGTGCGCATCCGTGGTGAAGTGACGCGCGTGTCCGACGCCGAGGCTGACCTCTATTTCCACAGCCGCGCCCGGCAGAGTCAGATCGGTGCCTGGGCGTCGGATCAGTCCCAGCCCCTGCCGGATCGCTTCGCCCTGGAAAAGCGCGTAGCGGAATTCGGCCTGAAGTTTGGCCTGGGCAAGATCGACCGGCCGCCACATTGGACCGGTTTCCGCGTGTCGCCCCTGAGCTTCGAATTCTGGCGCGACCGGCCGTTCCGCCTGCATGACCGCGTGCGCTTTTTCCGCGATACGCCCGCCGGTGGCTGGTCGCGCGAAAAGCTTTATCCGTAAGGCTTGCTGTGTCGCTTGATCGTGCCCTCGACCGGCTGAAGGACGGCGCCGATCAGGTGATCGAAACCTCATGCGCCACTGTTGTGCTGAAAGACGCAGAGGCGTTCAAGCTCAAGAAAAGCGTCGATTACGGTTTCCTCGATTTCACCTCTGTAGAAAAGCGCCGTGGGGCGTTGTTGCGCGAACTGGAATTCAACAAGCGTGCCGCCGCCAGCATCTATCGCGAAGTTGTTGAAATCGAAGGCGAAAGCGTCCTAGTCATGCGCCGTTTCGACACGCAAGGGGTCTTGGCAGAACAGGCGGATTCGAATTGGCAGCCAGACCTCGATCTGATGCAGGATTTGGGTGAAACCATCGCCCATTTCCATGCCGGCGCCAACGTGTGTCGCGATGAAAACCACGCGAGGAATATTCGATACACCATTGATTCCAACTCAAAACATATCGGCCTGTTTCGCGAGCAGCTAGGTGGAGAGAAGGTCGACGCCTATGAAGACCGGCTCGACGCTGTCTGGCGTGACGTGGAAAGCGATGTCCGCCGACGCTTTGAAAATGGCCATATCCGTCAATGCCATGGCGATATGCACCTCGGTAATATCCTGATCGAGGATGGCAAGCCGATCCTGTTCGACTGCATCGAATTCAACGACCATCTGATCTATGTCGATGTCCTCTACGATCTCGCCTTCCTGCTGATGGACCTGTGGGTGCGCGACCAGCCCATGGCTGCCAATCGTGTGCTCAATGCCTGGCTGGAAGCCGCGGCTCGTCAGGAAGATGAGAAGATTCTCTATAGTGGGCTGAAATTGCTTCCCTTTTATATGGCGGCACGGGCAGGGGTGCGCTGTCACGTCAGCGCCCACAACGGCGAGATGGACAAGGCGCGCATGTATATAGACGCGGGCCTGGCCTTCCTGAATTCAGCGCCCGCGACACTGTCGGCTGTCGGCGGCCTGTCCGGCTCAGGCAAAAGCACCGTGGCCCGGCGTGAAGCGCCATCCAAAGGTCGTTCACCCGGGGCCGTCGTCCTGCGCAGTGACGAACTGCGCAAGCGCCTGTGGAACTGCGCTTCGCTCGGCCGCTTGCCGCCTGAGGCCTATGCGCCGGACCAAAGCGCCCGCACCTACGAGCATATGTTCGCCCTGGCCGAAACGGTCCTGCAATCCGGACAGTCCGTTGTCCTCGATGCGACCTTCCGCGAAGCCCACTGGCGCGACCGAGCGGAAGCCGTGGCGCGCGAGGCGGGCGTGAACTTCGACGGCGCCTGGCTCGACATCCTTGCCGACGTCCGCGCCACCCGGGTCAGTCAACGCACTCGTGATGTCTCCGATGCTACCGCTACCATCGCTTCTGCGCAGGAGGCCGTTGATCCGTTCACCATTTCATGGCACATAAGGCATGAAAGTTAAGCCTGCCAGCGTGACGGCGGTATCCGCTGGCCTTTCTTCGAAAGTAAGGCTTTGAAATTCCGGGGGTTGTGCGTGTTTTTTACACCAAAGCTTGAAGACGTGCGTCAATCCCTCGACGCGAGTTTTGCCGTGTCCTGTGCCCGTTTTTCGCGTGTCGAAGGTAAATTCGTGACTTCGTTGCAAAGCGCCGTCACTCTTCCGGAAGTCCGCTCTCCCGGACCTCACGCTTTTCAGCCTGCATACTGGCCACAATAAGAATAAAGTATCGTGATGAGGGAACGCCGACCTTGAGCAAAGACAATTCACATGCTTCCGGCCATGGGAAAAAAGGCCTGGGTTTTGCGCATTTTGCGTTCTTCGTCGCACTGCTGGCGGGGCTGTACCTGTTGGGCGTCATGTTGGCGACGCGCTTCGGCTATATCAGTCAGGATCTCGGCTTCAGAACCCTGACGCTCAATGTCGGCCCGCGGATTGCGGTCGGCGCCCTGGGTATTTCCGGGCTGTCCCTGTTGATATCGCTGTTTCTGGCGCCGGTGCGCTGCGGCCTGTGGGCCCTGATCGCCGTGATAGTTTCGGGGTGCCTGATGGGTGGGTTCTTCCTGTATCAGAAGGCGCTGCACCTGTTTCCGCCGATTCACGATGTCGCGACAAACTGGGATCAGCCGCTCGACTTCTCCAGCAAACTGATGATTGAACGTGGGCAGAACGCCGCCCTGGTCGAAGAAATGCCGCGTGTGCCACGCAATGAGTCGTTCGAGTGGGGCGGCAAGACGGTCGGCGATATCAACCAATTGACTTGTCCGGCCGCCAAGACGGTCCTGAACAAGGCCGTTACCGAAGCCCAGATCAGCCAAATCCTGCGCGACGAGCATTACAGCTTGCAGCCAATGGCCGCCGGCCGCGTCGAAGGCACCTATCGCGATAATTTCTATGGTTTTGTCTCGGACATGGTGGTGCGTATCGAGCGCGACCGTGTCGATGTCCGCTCGGTCAGCCGTAATGACATGCCCGATCTCGGTGCCAACTGCCGCCGTGTTGTTACCGTCATCAATAAGATTCGCGCCCTTCAGTAACGCCCTGGCGCAAGCCTTGCTGCGCAACGCCCTGTCACAGGCAGGGCTCCATGGTTTGGGCGGTTTTCCATTATATTTCAAGGCGTGCGCGGCGTGTTGTCGCTGCGATGCTTAGTCTTGCTTTGATACATGTCGTGGCGACAGGCCTGGGCACGCACGACAGCGTCGCTGCCTGCCCCGCCACATCTGTCCATGTTGATGTCGTACATTAGACATTAAAGCCCTGCGAATGCCGCTCAAATCGTATCAAAGGTAACAATTATAATTTCATACGTTACTTATTTGCCCGAGAGCTGTGTCGCATCTTCTGGAATAATCTTCTAGGCTTGACTGGCAATGAGGGGTAATTATTCCTATCCATTAGCAGGATTGTGGCAATTGGATATCTATGTTAATTATCTGATTTTAAACAAAAATATAACGTAACCATGTTCTCTATTTTAAGCGATGAGGCTTGAAAAAATCTGCCTGAGCCGTGGAACTTGCCCTAGGGGAAATGGTTGCTTATGTGACTTATTTGAAACATGTTTCAAATGATATCTAAGATTTTTCGACATTAGATTGACGGATTTATAACGGGGGGATTTAATTTTATTAACAGCTTGTAATGCTGGACTGCGGCGGGTGCGCCTACACCCCTGATGTA
>JBEHYZ010000045.1:0-26243 GCA_048497915.1 Pseudomonadota bacterium | reverse complement strand
TCCGCTTGTCACATCCACGCATCCGCCACCTCCAGATGCAAGAAAGTGAATCACGATACGCGCCGACGCGCTACCGACTTCTTCAACAGCCTGCTAGATTGCCTTTTCGCCAAGGCTGTGGTTATCTCCTCATTTGTAATATCAATAACAAGGCGTTAACGACGCCTGCGAGGGGAAACATGCCCGATCTGAAGCATCTGCTGCCGGCGGTCCAGAACCTGTCGTCACTCGACATGTGGATTGTCCTGTTCTACGCCGTCTCCATCTTCGTGCTGGCCCAGGTCGTCGGCCGCAGGAAGGCCACGGAGGAAGTCAGCACGAAGGGCTACTTCCTGGCCAACAATTCGCTGCCGTGGTGGGCCATCGGCGCGTCGCTGATCGCCGCCAACATCTCGGCCGAACAGATCGTCGGCATGTCGGGTTCGGGCTACAAGATCGGCCTGGCCATCGCGTCCTACGAATGGATGGCGGCCATCACCCTGATCATCGTCGGCAAGTGGTTCCTGCCGGTGTTCCTGCGCAACGGCGTCACCACCATGCCGGGGTTCCTGGAGCAGCGCTTCGGGCCGTCGGTGAAGTACCTGATGGCCGTGTTCTGGCTGATCCTCTACGTTTTCGTCAACCTGACCTCGATCCTGTGGCTGGGCGGCACGGCCGTGACGACGGTCACCGGGCTCGATCCGTTCTGGGTGCTGGCAGGCCTGGGCACCTTCGCCCTGCTGTACCAGATCACCGGCGGCCTCAAGGCCGTGGCCCTCACCGACATCGTCCAGGTGACCCTGCTGGTGCTGGGCGGGCTGATCATCGCCGGCCTGACCCTGTCGAAGATTGGCGGCGCGGACGGTTTCTTCGGCGGCTTCTCGCACCTGATGACAACCTATCCCGAACATTTCCGCATGATCCTGCCCAAGAGCAGTGAGTTCTATAAGGACCTGCCGGGCATCGCCGTCCTGGTCGGCGGCATGTGGATCATGAACATCTCGTACTGGGGCTTCAACCAGTACATCATCCAGCGCGCCCTGGCCGCCAAGGATACCGCCGAAGCCCAGAAGGGCATCGCCTTTGCCGCCTATCTCAAGCTGCTGATGCCGCTGATCGTGGTGGTGCCAGGCATGGCCGCCCTGATCCTGGCGCCGGCTCTGCCCAAGCCCGACGCCGCCTATCCGACCATGATGACCCTGCTGCCGTCCGGCCTGCTGGGCCTGGTGTTCGTCGCCCTGACCTTCGCCGTCATCTCGTCGACGGCATCGAAGATCAACTCGATCGCCACCATCTTCACGCTCGATATCGTGGCGCCGCTCAACAAGAACCTGCCTGACACCGCCCTGGTCACCATCGGCCGTGTCGCCGCCGTCGTGGCGGTCATCATCGCCGTCTTCACCGCCAAGCCGCTGCTGGGGCAATATGACCAGGCCTTCCAGTATATCCAGGACTTCACCGGCTTCTTCACGCCGGCGATTGTGGTCATCTTCGCGCTCGGCATGTTCTGGAAGCGCTGCTCGACCGCCGGCGCCTTTGCCGCCGTGGCCGGCGGTTTCCTGATGTCATGCTTCTTCTACGTCGCCTCCTACCTGCACACGCATCCGGATTTCGTCGGTTTCAGCAACAGCTTCATGGCGACCCAGGTCCCCGACATGCCGTTCATGAACCGCGTCGGCTGGGTGTTCTGGATCGCGACGGCCCTGTGCGTCGGCGTATCTCTGCTGGTGCCCAACAAGCGCGAAGTCTCGACCCTGACGCTGGAAGGAGTCAGCTTCAAGACCTCGACCACGTTCAATGTGTTGGCCGTCGGCGTGGTGATCATCCTGATCGCGCTTTACACATACTTCAAATGATGCGGGTCGCGGCCTGTCTTGCCGCCGTCATGCTGGCCGGATGCGCCGGTGTGCCGGCGGCGCATTCCGTGCAGCCCCTGACCCTGCTCAGCTACAATATCCGCATTGATGTTGACGGCGACAATCCGCGCTGGGCCGAGCGGCGCGAACCGCTGGCACGGCAGATCGGTTTTGTCGCGCCCGATATCTTTGGGGTCCAGGAAGCGACCCTGCCCAATGTCGCCTATCTGGCGGACCAGCTGCCCGGCTGCGACCACTATGGCGTCGGCCGCGACGATGGTGCGCAAAAAGGCGAATCGACCAGCCTGTTCTGGCGGCGCGATCGCTTTGATGTCGTCGAACGCCACACGGAATGGTGCTCGCCGACGCCCGACATGCCCAGCCTTTATCCCGGCGCCGGCTGGCCGCGCACCATTACCCGCGTGGTGCTGAAGGACCGCGCCAGTGGCCGGTTGCTCGACGTGCGCAACGTCCATTTCGACAATGTCAGCGAAGACGCGCGCCGGGCCTGCGCGCTTCAGGTCGAACACCTGCCGCCGGTGGCCGGCGCCATCGTCCTGGTCATGGGCGATCTCAATTCGGCGCAGGACAGCGCAGCTTATCAAACCTTCACGACCGGTGGCGACCTGGTCGACGCGCGCAGCGTCGCGGCGGTCGATTTCGGCCCGGTTTCGACCTTCAACGCCTTCGATACCCATAGCGACAGCGGCATGAACATCGACCACGTCTTTGTGCCGAAGGGCACGACCGTGACGCGTTACGGCGTGCTGACCGACAGCCTGTTCGGCCGGGCCATATCGGACCACTATCCGGTTGTCGCCACGGTTCAGTTTTAATCATCCGACAATTGACAGGCATTCGCAGGGCCGTCATGTTAGCGCTAACGATAAACGGAGGATCGATCATGCGGACCATGGCAAGCGCGCTGGTGCTGGGGATGTTGCTGGCGGGCGGCGCCCAGGCCCAGGGCATGAATGCCACGGCCCGTCATATCGCCATCGATCTCAACGGCCCATCGCAGCCGCGCGATCATTTCTATGACCTCAGCGTCGGCTCCGACTATCCCGGCACGCTGATCCGCGACGACAGCCTGGCGCAACTCCAGACGGTCGAAAACGAGGCGCATTTCCGTTATATCCGCTTCCACGCCATCTTCCACGATGTGCTGGGGACCTATAAGGTTGTCGACGGCCAGCCGGCCTATGACTGGACGAAGATCGATTATCTCTACGACCACCTGCTGAAAATCGGCATCAAGCCGTTTGTCGAACTGGGTTTTACGCCCG
Organism: Pseudomonadota bacterium; assembly: GCA_048497915.1. Lineage (GTDB taxonomy): Bacteria > Pseudomonadota > Alphaproteobacteria > Caulobacterales > Caulobacteraceae > Asticcacaulis. The sequence goes on along the minus strand of JBEHYZ010000045.1, from coordinate 23,122 downwards.
AAGCGATGAAGACCTCCGACAATTCGATTTTCTACTGGCATGGCAATACCTCGCATCCGAAGCCGGAACTGTGGGGGCCATTGGTCGAGGCCTTCGCCCGCCATCTTGAGGATCGCTATGGCGCCGACGAAGTGCGCAGCTGGTATTTCGAGGTATGGAATGAGCCGAACCTGAGCGGATTCTGGGAAGGCGGCGACCAGGCCGCTTATTTCTCGCTGTACGACCAGACAGCGGCGGTGCTGAAAAAAGTCGATCCCGCGTTGCGCGTCGGCGGACCTTCGACGGCAGGCGCCGCCTGGGTGCCGGAGTTCCTCGACCATACCAAGACATCAGGTGCGCCGGTCGATTTCGTCACCACCCACACCTATGGCGTCGACGGCGGTTTCCTCGATAACGAAGGCCACGACGACACCAAGCTGTCGCCCAGCCCCGACGCCATCGTCGGTGATGTCAAGCGCGTGCGCTCGCAGATCGAAGCGGCGCGTCCGGGCCTGCCGCTCTATTTCACCGAATGGTCGACCAGCTATACGCCGCGCGACGTGGTCCACGACTCTTACGTCAGCGCGCCCTACATCCTGGCCAAGCTCAAGGCGTCGCAAGGCCAGTTGCAGGGCATGAGCTACTGGACCTTCTCCGACCTGTTCGAGGAGCCCGGTCCGCCGCCGACGCCGTTCCATGGCGGTTTCGGCCTGCTCAACCGCGAAGGCATCCGCAAGCCCGCTTTCTATGCCTATAAGTATCTGGCGGAACTGGGCGACACCGACCTTGAAACCAGCGATCCGCAGGCGTGGACGGCCAGGTCGGGCGACAGCGTCCAGGCCCTGGTCTGGGATTTCCAGCAGCCGGTCCAGGACAGCAGCAACCGGCCGTATTACACCAAGGTCGAGCCGACCCATGCCAGCCAGCCGGTCACGATCGATCTGAAAGGCATGAAACCCGGCAAGTACACCGTGACGGTCTTCCGCACCGGCTTCCGCGCCAACGATCCGCAAACCGCCTATCTGGAGATGGGCTCGCCGACCAATCTGACGCCGGCGCAACTGGCCAAGCTGAACGCCTTGTCGGCCGATGCGCCCGAGACGACGCAGACCGTCAAGGTCGGGGCTTCGGGCACTGCGCACTACAGCGTCACCATGCGCGCCAATGACGTGGTCCTGGTCAAGCTTGACCCCAAATAGCCGAAGCCCTATCCGGCGCGGACGCCCCTAGCTTTGCACCAATTTTCCGGGGCGCCTATCTGCTCGGGTTGCATAAGCCGGTCATGCCATGTCCTCTTGACCAGACATTATGTCTGGTATAGATTACATGTTGAGCGAAATACCCAGGGGCTGCCGTGCTGAAGATATTTGGTTTCTTGAGTGTTGCGCTTGCCCTGGGGGCTGCGTTGGGTTGGCTGGATATTGTCAGCGGTCTGGCGGTCGGGGCGATCGGTGCCTTAGCGCTCATCGCGTGGGCGGTTGTCGCCAGGCGCCGGTGGAAGGCCTTGCAGGACCGGGATGGCAGCGAACCCGGCGCGCCCGAACGCGTGGTATGGCAGCGTTTCGCCGGCTATGGCGCGCTGTGTGGGCAACTCGGTTTTGCCCTGCTGAATCCTCACCACGATCTGCACGTCGGGTCGGGTAACTACCTCGCTATCGACAACTGGACGCTCATCCTTGGTCTGATGCTGAGCGCCCTGGTCTTCCGCGCCGACCGGAATGAACGCGACGAACGGGATGACCGCATCGATGCCCGCGCAACGCGCTGGGGCTATGGGGCGTTGATTGTCTTCCTTCTCATCGTTCTGACCTATATGGGCTTCGCGCCCCGCGAGATGCAAACGGCTCTGACCCATTTCCTTCTCGCCAATCTGCTGATCGAGCTGATCATCGCTTCGGCTGTCGTCCGTCAGGCCATTCAACTCGTCGGCTATTCGCGAGACCGCGAGGGCCAGCCGTGACGATCGCCAATCATCTGCGCCGTCTGCGCTTCGACCATGATGAAATGACGCAGGACACCCTGGCCAAGGCTGTCGGTGTCACGCGCCAGACGATCGTCGCCCTGGAAACGGGCCGCTACGCGCCGTCACTGGAACTGGCCATGCGACTGGCTCACGTTTTCGGCCGTGGGGTGGATGACGTCTTCTATTGGAAGGACGGCTCCCCCGCGCCACTTACAGAAAAGGCAAAACGATGAAAAAACTGACCTGGCTGGCCATGGCCGTCGTCGTTCTCGGCGGGTGCAGTGCCCTGGCCTTCAAGTTGTTCGAGCCGGTGATCACCTATCGCAGCGGCTGGGCGGCGCTTCCGGCGAAAGCGCCCGCAGTTAGCCAGGTCCCCGACACGGCCTGGGCAAATCAGGGCAAGGCCGCCCAGGCGGCGCTGATGGCCGGGCGGGAAAAAATCGGGGCTCCGGCCCTGTCGGCGGCCGTCAGTATCGATGGCCAGCTCGTGTGGCGTGGCGCCGTCGGACTTTCGGACGTGGAAGCCGATATCCCTGCTGGTTTCGACACGCGATTTCGCCTGGGCAGCACATCGAAGGCCGTGACGTCTGTGGGTGTCGGCGTTCTGCTCGACCAAGGGAAACTCGATCTGGACCAGGCCATTCCGAATTTCCCGCAGCGGGTCACGCTTGGCCAGGTGATGAGCCACCGGGCCGGCATTCGTGATTACGGCCTGTGTCTTTGCTTTCCCATCTGGGAGCATGAAAACCGCCGCCACTTCGCCGGCATCGACGAGGAAATGGCGATCGTCGCCAAGTCGCCTTTACGCTTCAAACCGGGCAGTGATTTCGCCTACACCAGCCTCGGTTACAACCTGACCGGCGCTGCCATCGAAAAAGCCTCCGGACAGACATATACCGCCTATATGGCCAAGGCTGTGTTTGCCCCGCTGCATATGAAGGATACGGGCTTTGATGAACGGGGAGCGGCAGGCTTTTACGAAACCGGGGGAGGGCAATACAAGCGCGCCTTCCAGGTTGACAATTCAATCCGCCTGCCGTCTGGAGGCATCGTCTCGACGCCGACAGACATGCTGGCTATCGGCAATGCCATGCTGGATGACCGCCTGCTGAGTGCCAGGACCAGGGCTTTGCTGGTGACCGTTCCGTCGCAAGGCCGCACGCCGGGCGGCAGGATTTACGCCTATGGCTGGCGGCACGGCAACTGGCTGATCTACGACGGCAAGCTGACGCTTGACAGCTATACGCACGCCGGCACGGCGGTTGGGAGCACGTCGGTCTTTGTCGTCTTGCCCGAGCGCCATTTGGTTCTGTCGCTGATGATGAACAAGGGGGGTGAAGACGTCGATGATTTGAGCGCCGTTGCCGACCAAATCCTGCAAGCCTATATTCCCTCGACCTAAGATAAGCACTCAAACGCGGCTTTCCGCTGTCGGCCCCATTAGATTTTTGCAGTTATGAATAAATACAATGCGTTAAGCGGTAAATTCTCCGTGGCGCCGATGATGGACTGGACGGACTTTCAGAAATTATAATTAAAAAACAAAAATATAATGTTGTTGATAAATTTTATGATGTACCAAATGATGTACACCTCGATCAAAAATGCCAATCAAAACAATTATATCGACAAATTCGCGAAAGTACATCAAAAATAAGAGCAAATCTGACACCATAAGAATACACGTACACAGCTTCATAAGATCCCTTTGCAGATCATATTTTGATCGTCTGATACGAGAAGGGATCATTTCGATTGTATGTAGTCCGAAAATAAGATACCTATACGGATCATTTGACTAAAAATGATCCGTATAGGTATCTAGAATGCAGTCTGAATCCCTTGAAGAGATCGGAACTATGTTTCGAAAGGCCCGGCAGACAGCGGGCCTGACGCAGGAGCAGGTGGCGCGTTTGGCCGGTATCTCGCGCCCGCGATACAGGGAAGTCGAAGCTGGAAGCGCTGCGGCGCGGGCAACCACGCTGATCAACATCGCCCGGGCACTCGGATTGGAAATGATGATGGTGCCGCAAAGCCTGGTTCCGGCCGTTAACGCCCTCCTGAGGCCCCATGATGACGATGACCTGCCCGCTTTCGTTGCGCAACCGGATGAAGCGTCATGAGCCAGATCTATCATGCACCAAACGCGATCGAGTCTCTGGACGTGTTCCTAAACGCGCTAAAGGTCGGCACAATCGTGCGGACACCGGGGGACTTCAAGGCGTTCAGCTTTGATCCGGCTTATAGGGAAACGGGCGGCACACCCATCCTGAGCCTGTCGTTCCGCGCGGCCGCCGGTGGTCTGCGCAAGGACCCCAAGCCCACTGCCAGGGCTTTGCCCGCCTTCTTCGCCAACCTGCTGCCGGAAGACAAGTTGCGGGAAGCGATGGAGAAGCATCACGCGGAGGACGTGCGCCCCGGCAATGACTTCGATCTCCTGGCGGCCCTGGGCGCCGACTTGCCAGGGGCGGTCAGGGTGGTGCCCAGCGACGGCTCCCAGACGAATCCGCCTATCGGGGACGTTGACGCTCCCAAGGCCCGTTTCTCCCTCGCCGGTGTCCAGATGAAGCTGTCGGTGATGAAGAATACCGGCAAGGGCGGGGGCTTGACGTTGCCGCTAGTGGACGGCGAGGGGCATTATATCGCCAAATTCCCGTCGACGGCTTTCCCAGGCGTTTCCGAGAACGAATACGCCAATCTGGCCTTGGCGGAAGCGATCGGTATGGAGGTCCCTGAGCGAGAATTGGTCGAGAAGTCGGACTTCGAGGGTATTCCGGAAGAATTCCATACCCTGGCCGATGGCAAGGTCCTCCTGATCAGACGTTTCGACCGGGGCACAGAAGCCGGGCGGATTCATATCGAGGATATGGCGCAGGTGTTTGGCGTTTATCCCTCCCGCAAGTATGAGGGGGCGGCTTATCACGACATCGCCGGGGCGGTGGCGATCGCCGTCTCTACCTCGGCAGCCCTTGAATTCGTCCGCCGTCTTGCCCTGGCGGTCATAACCGGCAACGGGGACATGCACCTCAAGAACTGGTCTCTTATCTATCCAGGAGATGGCGGGACGCCTGCGCTTGCGCCGGTTTATGACCTATTGTCTACCGTACCTTATATTCCTGCGGACAGCCTGGCGCTTTCATTGGGCGGAGAAAAGTCGTTCAAAGCGATCACCGCAGCTCGTTGGAAGACTTTCGCCAATCGTGCGCGCCTGCCGGAAGCGGCAGTCCTGAAGACGGTCGCAGAGACGGCCGAGCGCGTCAACGCCTGCTGGTGGACGCTTCCGGAACGCGCGAACATGCCCGGAGAAGTACTGAAGCGCATGGATGCGCATATGAAGGCCATGACGCCGTTGCTCGCAGTAGGTTGAAGCCCGCCCGTCGTCGGTTGACATAGCGTAATCGCCTGGAAGTTGGCCGACACCGATTCTGAAGGCCGCCAATTTCAAGTGAGGGCAGGCGCCATCTCGCGCGACGAACGGGGGCGCAGACGCCGAAGCGGTGGTCGTCCCAACAAATGCACATCCACGACGATATTGCGCGTGGTCAGCAACCCATTTTTAAATGACTATTAGGCCATGACATTTCATTGCGGACGTTTTGAGGAGGATCTTAGTTTGGTTATGACTGAGGAACCGTAATTGGACACAGAATAAGTATCTACTTCATCAGCGACAGCCGAGATTATTGTTGCCAGGCAGCGAGGGTGGTGTCGAGGCGAGCTTGGTAGTGAGTGGCCAAAGCTTGAAAGTCATAATTTTGTGACGCGCCGCTGCCTAGTAATTCTGTAATCTCCTCTATAGCCTGAGGCAACGTCCGCCATGGTCCGCTTGGTGGCGATTGGCAAATCCGACGCTCTAAATCTTGTGCCATTTTGATTCTGTGCTCATCCTTAAAAAGGTCTGGGCGCTCGAAAAATGCTAACCGTCGCGCAAAAGTCCTTAAGCGGACGTCCGAGATGCGTCTCACGATATTGCCACGCTGTTCCCACGGAACAGCATGGAACTCAGCGGATAATCGTGCGTCATCGTCCGAAATCCATTCCCCGTGTAAGCGCTCTTCGGGGTGTGGCGAAACCTGATAAGCCTTTTCCTTGGCACGTGCCAAATTCAGAAGGCGCGTCCGCAGTTCATTGTTGTCACCTAGGATGGACGCCCGTGCTTCGGCGATATCACTGGCTATACCTGTCATTTCGGGTTCGTCGAGATCCCACGCTGCCCACAGCATCGGGGAAGCGTTGGCGCGAAAGGTTTTAAAGATTCCGCCCTCGTTTTGGGCGCAGCCATAAATCTGTTCGTCGGTCATTCCGGATAATGAAACGATATCAACACAGAGGTCGAGGCAGTGAACCAAGCTTGCGTCTGTCGAACTTCGACCGAGTTCGGTTACCATCGTTAACCGAGGGGAGCCAGACCTCATTTCCAACATCGCGAAGGCTGGTTCGTCTGCTATGAGGGCGTTCGCGGCTTGTTTAGAAACGAAGCGAAGGAAATTGGACCAGACATTCGGAGCGCTTGTTCGAATTTTATCGCAGATTGCTAAAGTCGTCTCAACATCTGCGCTAGCATCATGCTGTCGCGTGACCGTTATCCCGTTTGCTGCTGCAAGTGCTTGCAAGGCGAATGTAGAATTGCCAGTTGATGCAACTGGCACCTGTAGCGCGTCTGTGGCTACGAGCGCGGTTGCTCGTACTAAATGCAGCGCGTCGCCGCGCATGTTTCCATTTAGGCTTGTAAAGTATGGCGGGTGCAGTGTTTGGAAAAACGCTTGCCGAAGAAATTCTTCGTCAAACCTTATGGAATTGAAACCGATATATATGGCTGGGCCCCACGATTGCAGTTTCTGCAATAGGGTTCTCACCATCTGGTAATGTGACAAACGATCGTCAGAGTTCAGATCGGCCAGAGAAAGCCCGGTGGTTCTGAGCGCTACGGGCGCCGGCACAGTGTAGGGAAGTAATTTAGACTTTAGTTCGAAGCGATCTGTCGGTATAAGATTGTCATCAGTCTTTATCGCGGCGAAATGTAATATCTGATCGAAGCGACTGTTCAAGCCCGTGGTTTCAATGTCGTAGAAAATCAAGGGCATTAAATATATCAGAGCTCTTGCATAGCCATTAGTCGGAACTGCAAGGCCATGGCACTGACGCGGAATCGCTTTGCCAGTGCAGCCAGGCTATCTTCATCTTCGACGTCTACACTTCTATCCTTGAGGAATTCCTCAAGGAATGTTTCCGGCATAAGCAGTTCCGCTGCAAACCTATTTGCTTGAATTTCGACCTGATCCGTCCCGGTAGAGGCTAGAAAATCCCGCCGCAGCGTCCCGGTATCTACGTGTACAGATTTTTCGAGTAACTCACGATGTAAGATCATGTGCCCCAACTCGTGCGCGATGGTGAAGCGCTGTCGATTCGGGTGGTGGGCATTATTCACGCCGATAACTTTAGCGCCATCTTTGATAAATGCCATGCCGGACAATTTGTCATCGAATGCGCCATATTGGATGACGACACCATATGATTTTGCAATTCTTTCGACCGGTACTGGCGGCGTTTTGACACCGAACTCAGTAATTACGTCCCGAGCAGCCTGAATCTCTATGGGTAAGGCGCTCACGATGATCGGCCAATCGAGCGAATGAATTGTGTGACCTGAGCGCGTTGGGCATCATTGATCGAGCTACCGGATAATTGAATATTCTCCGGTTCGGGCGCAAAAACAAAATTAGCCGGAATGAGATCCGAAATCGACTGGACGGATAAGGCGTTCGCCAGCTTGTAAATATGATGCAGCATGAATTTCTGCCTTCCAGTCTCGATATTCGCAAGAGACGCTCTCGTTAATCCGATCTCCTTAGCGACATCGGCTTGGGTCAGATTGAGCTTTTTGCGTTGAGCAGCAACCGCTGCGCCTACGACTTTATACAATTCCATTTCCGACATGTTGGCAACCTAGGCCGTAACGACCATCAGTGTCAATGGAGCAAACAATTATGTTTGTGATAAAAACATTTTTTATAATTATGTGTTTATCATTGACATAAATTGAGTCTTCTGTGCTTCATAGTGACATCGCATCCGTCAGTCCCGGTGGGTGCTCCACTAGAAGGAATTTTAATCCATGAGTATCCCTCCACCCGATGAAGACGCGTTCGGCAAGCCCGGCACGAGTCTGTTTGATTTTGAAATCGCCGATGAGAATTTCGATTTTCAACGCCACCAAACCGACGATGAGAAAATCGTCGGTGCCCAAATCTGTGCGGCTGCTGGGAAGCATCCGGTAGAGGACTTCGCCGTATTGCAGCACTTGCCGTCGGGTGAGATTGAATCGATCCGCCCTACCGAGAGCGTCACGCTTCGCGCCGGCCAGACGGTACGGTTCTTTGTGATCGAAGGGTCAAGCAACCGGCGCTTCACTATCGACGGCTTGAATCTCGAATGGCCAAGGGAGAAACTGGCCGTGCGTCACGCCAAATTTCTGGTTGGCGCCCAGCCAGACGACGTCTTGGTTCTGGATCGTGAAGATGGTGACGTCCTATTGGACGAACACGGCTTCATTGATCTTGATGATAAGGGCGTCGAACACCTGAAGGTGCGCCAGCGCCCGCCGGAACCAAAGCTCGTGGAAATCTATGTGAACGGTACGGAATACAGCGTCCCGAAGGGCAAGATCAGCTACGAGCAGCTTCTGACGCTGATCGATGCGCCAGCCCTACCGGAGAACCAAAGGTATTCGGTGCAGTATAGCAAGGGACAGCCCAGTAAGCCCACGGGTACGCTGATTGAGGGTGAAAGCGTGGAAGTGAAGAAGGGGATGGAATTCGATGTCACACCAGCTAATCGCTCGTAGTCCAGACCTTCTGGCTCTCCGCAATCTGGGCCTGAACCTTGAAATCCGTGACGGTCACCTGCTTATCAAGCAGGTGCCTTACGTAAATTCAAAAGGCGAGGTATTAGAGAACGGGGTCCTCGTCACGAATCTTGAGACCGAAGTGGTCGATGGCGTTGAAAGGACCCGTCGCCCGAAAAATCATACGACTTCCTGGATAGGGACTCACCCCTGTCACGCCGATGGCTCGAAAATTCGCAGCTTTGAGAACCCTTCCGGAGCGCAGACCCTTGGGGAAGATTTCAAGGTGGATTTTGTGTTTTCCGCCAAGGCCGACTATCGCGACTATCAACACAAGATGCAGGCCTATTTGGGCTGGATCGTCGGCGAGGCAAAGAAACTGCGTCCCCAGGTCACCGCCGAGACCTTCCCGGTGTACGCTACGGAGGAGGATGACGATGATGTGTTTCACTATATCGATAGTGCCTCTAGCCGCGTCGGTATCGGCGCCGACAATGAGAAACTGAAGGGACAACGTGTCGGTATTGTGGGTGTTGGCGGCACGGGAAGCTACATCCTGGATTTGGTCGCCAAGACTTGCGTGGAGGAAATTCGGAGTTTCGACGCCGACAGCTTCGAGACACATAATGCCATGCGCGCACCGGGTGCCTGGTCATTGGCAGAACTGTCCGAGCGTAAATCAAAGGTGAAGACGTATCTGGATATCTACAGCAAGCTGCGTCGCCGAGGACTAGTCGCTCACGAAGTGGCGTTGAACGAAACCAATTTGCATTTGTTGGAAGGTCTCACCTTCGTTTTCCTGAGCCTCGATCGAGGCAGGCCGAAGCGAGCGATCGTTGACTGGCTAATTGCCCACGACATACCTTTTGTCGAGGTTGGCATGGGCGTTATTCGCACTCCGACAGGACTGCAGGGCTTGGTTCGGGTGACAGCGTGTACACGCGATAAACACGATCACCTTGAAAAGTACATGTCTTTTGGTGATGATGATAACGTCGAAAATGAATACGCTACCAACATACAGATAGCTGAACTCAATATGTTGAACGCCGCCTTGGCCGTCATCAAGTGGAAGCGTATGCTGTCTTTTTACCGGGATGCCGGCAAGGAGCATTACACGACATACCAAATTGCAACCGGTGCGCTTCACAATGAGGAGTTTAAGTGACGCGTCGTACTCACCTGGCACATCAGTTCGTTGAGTTCATACCGAAGGATCTGGACGAAGGAATAATTTACATTTCCCGAAGGTTCAGAACTGCGAGTCACTTATGCTGCTGTGGATGCGGGGGTAAGGTGGTGACACCCCTAAATCCGGCGAAGTGGTTTCTAACCGAACATAGTGACAGCATATCGCTGTCACCTTCAATCGGCCTTGGTACGTTCGCTTGCCGTTCTCACTACTGGATTCGAAACAGCACGGTTCATTGGTGTTCGCCGATGTCCGATGCGCAAACTCAACGTGCGCAAGCAAGAGACGAATTTGCCAGCCAAGTTTATACCGGCGAGCGTGCGCCGCCAACGACAGTGCAGCCGAAGCCAGCTCCGGAAATCAAACAGGGTGATGCACCTCAATCCTGGTGGAAGAAATTTTTGGCGTGGCTTGGCTTTAAGCGGAAATAACCTCTCCTATTGGATAGACCGGACCGGTGGTCGTCGTGAGCAACGATTGCCATCGGTCCGCAGGGCGAGGTGACGGCGACTCTAATGGTGGCGATAACCGCTGGCCGAAGATAGGGCTTTCATTTCTTTCCTGGCGGCCTCTGCCCGCGCATCCAGATAGAAAGCGAGATCCTGCAAATGGATACCCTTGGCACACTTCTGACTGGTCTCGATGCGAACCAAGGGAATGGCTATGTCGCCTGAGGAAATCTTCGCAATGAGCTTCACTGGCGTCAGATGGCTGAAATAGTCCCGGCACACCATCTCGATCGGGATGACGGCACGTCCATCGTATTGCGCCAGAAGCAGGAACGCGGTGTTCATGGACGCCCCCTCTATGCCGTCGGCCGCCGGGACGACTTGATGAAGGCCCGGTCGGAAGCCATGAAGCGTTCAACCATGACCGGAATGAGCCGGGCCGGATCGCCAACGGGATGTCCCGTTTCCTTGGCGAGCGCATCGGCGTAGGCCAGGAGGTCGCGGTGGACCTCAGCTGGAAGGTCGGCCGTCACCTTGACCGGTTTGTCGTCGAGCAGGGGGCCTAGTTTCAATTTTGCCATGGTCAATCTCCATAGGGTTCCAGAACGAGGTCACGGGACAGGATGACGCGGACGGGCATGCCGGCGCGGATGGTTATGGTCGGCTGGACGTCGAGTTGCCGTTCGACGATGCGCTGGCCCGCCCGGTTGATACTGTCAGCAGCGCCGTCGCGTAGCGCCCGGACCAGGTCACTGTCTGACTGGGTGTCGCCGGACTGGGTGCCGATACCGAGCAGAGTGGACAGCGCGGCGGCATTGACGACGGCGGCCCAGTGATTGTCGACTGTGTCTGTTAACCCTGCGTAGCCGCGCGCATCGGCCGCCGACGCCTTATCCAAGACGAGGGATTTCCCGTTGGGCAGGATCAGGCGCGACCAGACCAGGAGAATGCGCGACTGGCCGAAACTGATCGAGTTGTCGTACTGGCCAATCAGGCGCGATCCCTTTGGGATCAGTATATAACGGCCCCTCAGGGTATCGCGCACATCCTGCGTCACCTGAGCCAGGACCTGCCCCGGAATGTCGGAGCGCACGCCGGTAATGAGTGCAGCCGGGACGACGCTGCCGGTGAGGAGGGTATAGGGCGAAACGGGATCGACCAGACGCGCTTCGCTGGTGACCTGGCTGTCCGGCGCTTGGTCCAGGAAAGCCGCCTTCTTATCGGCATCGGACTTGGTCCCATCCGGCTGTGTCCGCATTGGCCAGGTTCCGAGCGGAATGGCCTGAGCTGGCGAGGTGGTCGTCGCGTTATCGCCACGGCCGCCGGACTGCCCGAAAAACACCTGGCTCGTCCGCGCGGCGATCCGCGCCTGCTCTGCCTGTTGGATGCCTTGCGAGGAAGCCGCATATCCGGCTCCAGCCGGACCTGGAATTGGCTCGACGCCGGCGGCAGGGACCGCAGGCCCTGTCGTCTGGCCGGTGGCCAGGATAGGGCATCCGAGGTCTCCTGGCAGGGGCGGTCCGAGTTTCGGTACGCCCGTATAGTCCTTCGGTAGGCCGTTCAGCGCTTCGCTGGCAGAAGGCGTATGGGCGGGCGCGGTGTCGGTGCTTTGGTCTGCCGCCGCCTTGGGCTTGGGGGCGCCATCGCGAAGGCCAGGGCCGTCGCAATGGCGACAGCCGCGACGGTGCCGCCGCCTATCAGGACCTTGCGTGACAAGCGCAGGACCGGCTTCGGCTGGGCGCGCAGGCGCATGGCCGCGGCGGGATCGCCTTGATCGGTTGGCGCGCTCACGATTTCTGTCCCCCGAAGCGGCGAATACGCACCACTTTCTGGTGGCCCTTGTCACCGAGGCGCAGTTCGGCGCGATCGAGGAGGCGGTCGACGACCAGGAAATTGCCCTGGACGCGATAATTGACCAGTTCGGCCTTGCCGTCGGCGCCGATCAGGAACAGGGGCGGCAGGTCGGCACCGGCGGGCGCGGGTGGCATCTCGATATAGACCTTCCCGCCATCGTCGAAAGCCCGAACGGGCTTCCACGACACGTTGTCGCCGTCGAGGCGGTAGTTGAAGTTGAGGCGCGCCGGGTCGATGCCGGACGTTATCGGCGCCTGCGCAAGCGCCTTGTCCGCGGCCAGCGCGATGGCCACCATTTCGTCCTGCGGATAGCGCCACGAGACGGAAGCCATGTAGGTGGCAGGCAGCGCCTGAAGCTCAATGTGATAGGTGCGCCGGTCGGAATTGATGACCAGGTTGGTGGAGAGTGTCGGCAGGGTCGGCTTGACCAGGATATGGACCTGCCGGGTGTCTCCGGCGCCGCTTTCGGTGGTGCCGATAACCCAACGGGCGGTATCGCCGGCGGCGACAGGCCCCGTGCCGACAAGGCGTTCACCGGGCTGCAGGGCGATGTCGGTGACCTTGCCGACGCTGGTATAGACCTGGTAAAGCGCGCCCGGCATGAAGGCATAAACCTGTTCGGCATTGGCGAAGGTCGACGGTGAGGGCAGGACGCGGGCGGCGGCATTGGCCTTCTGTACGTCGTCGGCCGCCGATGGCGCCGGCGGCGCATGGCGCAGCGAACGGTAGGGACGTGGCGCGGCCTCCGATGCGGTCGCGGTGACCAAGGTGGCCAGGATCAGGCCTGCGAAGGTGAGGGATTTGCCGGTCATGATTGGGTGAACTCCTGGGACCAGTTGATGGCGTTGACATAGATGCCGAGCGGGTTCCTGCGCAGGCGCTCGGGGTCGTGCGGCGGATCGATGACGAGGGAGGCGATGGCCGACCAGCGCTGGGTGGTGACGAGCTGGCCGTTGGCGTAGGCGCGCTCCAGCCAGGTGATGCGGAAACTGTCCGGGGAGGCGCGGATGACGCTCAGGACCTCGACGGCGACTTGTATCTGGCCGACCTTCGCGAACGGGTCGCTGGCTTGGGCGTAGCCATTGAGCGCCAGCGCGCCCTTATCTGTGGTGAAGTCATAGGCCTTAAGCCAGTTCTGCCGCACCACGACGGGATCGTTCGGAATGGCACGGACCTCCGAAATGAACTCGGCCAGTTGGTAGGCGATCTGGGCGTCATTGGGCCTGTAGCCGGCGGTGGCCGGGGCGACGGCCTGGGTCTGCCCGAGCCTGTCGACCTCGACGATCCACGGCACGATGGTGCCACGCGTCGATTGCCAGGTGAGGGCAGCGGCGAAGCCGCCGGCCAGGATGAGGCAACCGAAGGCCATGAGGCGCCAGTTCCTCGCCTGGACGCGAGCGGATCCGATGCGGTCGTCCCAGGCCTTGGCGGCGCGCTGGTAAGGGGTTTCGGGTTCGGGCGTTTGCCCGTAGGACGTGGACGCGCGCTTGAGTATGGTCATTGGCTTTCCTTGAGATCGACGGCGTGGCCGCCGCCGGCCGCGTCGCCCTGGCCCACGGCATGGACGGCGGTGCCGACAGCATTATGAAGGGACTGGTTGCGCTTGAGGTCGCTGGCCCAAGCCGGGACAGAAGAGGCGGAGGCGGCGGGGCTAGCGGGCGGCGCATTGACCGTGCCTTTGGTGGAGGCCCCGCCGGTGGCGGCAAATGCGCCGCGGACCCCCGACTGGTAGCTGTCCTTGAAGGCGCTGGCCGTGGCTTGGGCGGCACGGTTCATGGGCGCCGCTGCGGCCTTGGCGACATTAGCGATACCGCCCGCTACGGCCGAAGCGCCCTGTTTGCCCATGGCGCCGAGCGAATAGGCGGTGGAGGCCGCGCCCGCCATGGAAGCGCCCGACCGGGCCGCCGTCATGGCGCTGCCGGTCAGGGCCGACAGTCCGCGTGCGGCCATTCCGGCACCCATCAAGCCACCGGCCAGGGCGCCGCCGGCGGCGAGCGTCGCGCCCACCGCGGAACCCGCACCCATTTGCGGGCCGCCGGAAACCAAGCCGTTGGCGACGGACGGGCCGAAGATGCCGAGGCCCAGAAGGGTGAGGGCGGCGAGCACGATGGACATGGCGTCCTCGATCGTCGGCTGGACGGCGCTGAAGTCCTGCACCAGGGTGCTGAACAGGGTCGAGCCGATGCCGGTGATGACGGCCAGGACAAGGACCTTGATGCCCGACGACACCACATTGCCTAGGACCTTTTCGGCCATGAAGGCGGTCTTGCCGAAGAGGCCGAAGGGGATGAGGACGAAGCCGGCCAGTGTGGTCAGCTTGAATTCGATCAGCACCACGAACATCTGGATGGCCAGGATGAAGAAGGCCAGGACGACGAGGAGCCAGGCGAGTCCGAGGCAGGCGATCTGCAGGAGGTTATGCAGGAAGTCCGTGACGTTCATCAGGTCGGAGGCTGCGGACAACAGGGGCGCGCCGGCATCGAGGCCGGTCTGCGCCAGCTTGCCGGGACGCATCATGTCGGCGACGGTAAAGCCCGTGCCCGAGGCCTTGAGGCCGAGGCCGGCGAACGAATTGAAGACGATGGCCGCCAGGCCGTTCCAGTTGCCGATCAGGTAGGCGAAGGCGTCGACGAACAGGGTCTTCTTGACGAGGCGGCTGATGATCTCGGAATCGCCGCCGCCGTCGAAGGTCCAGAATAGGGCGGCCAGGGTCACGTCGATGACGATCAGGGTGGTGGCGACGAAGGCGACGTCGCCGTGCAGGAGGCCGAACCCGCTGTCGATATAGCGGGTGAAGACCTCGAGAAAATGGTCGATGACGCCGGTATTGTTCATGGTCAGTGCCCGTAGAACATCTGCGCATTGCCCGGCTGGTAGCCGGTCTTGCCTTGCAGGAAACGGCGGCGTTGTTCGGCGGCCTGCGCCGCGGCGGTGGCGTCTTCGGCCGCCTTGAGGTCCTGCGCCCGGGCCTGCGAAGCCAAGAGTGCGGTCAGGTCGCTGAGTTGCTGGGCCTGAAGGGCCAGAAGCTGGTTGCCGGCCTGGGTGGCGGCCAATGCGCCATCAGCGCCCTGGCTGGCGGTGACCAGGGTCGAGACCTGGGCCTGGTAGGTGGTGGCGTTACCGAGCACGGTGGCCTGGGTACGCATGGCATCCTGCAGGCCGGCGACCGTGTTGCGCCAGCGGCTCTGCGCATCGGTCACGAGCGACGCATCGGACGCGCTCATCGACACGCTGCCGTACAGCGACTGGAAGGCATGGTCGATCTGGCCGACATCGTAGGCGATGTTCTGGGCCTGCTGGATGAGGGCGCGGGTCTGGTTGACCGTCTGTTGGATCTGGTTGAGCACGGACACCGGCAGGCTCGTCAGGTTGCGCGCCTCGTTGATCAGGGACTGGGCCTCATGCTGGAGGGAGGTGATCTGGTTGTTGACCTGTTGCAGGGCGCGGGCAGCCTGGAGGACATTCTGCGCATAGTTGGTCGGGTCGAAGACGGCCAACTGGGCACGGGCCGGCAGGGCAGACGCGGCCCCGGCGGCTGTGACGGCGCCAAGCAGCAGGCGCAGGGTGGAGCGGCGGTCAGGCAAGGTCATGAGTGTGTCCTTCGGCTTGTGTGGAAACGAGGTCGGCCGCCCATACGACGCCCTTGTGGCCGAGCCATGCGGCGAGGAAGGCTTCCGGGTTTTCGGAATCGAAGAGGCGGTCGATCGCCGCCTGGTCCTGTGGGGACGAGGTCGCACACAAGGCCAGCGCGACCTGCCCCAGGCCCAGTTCGAACATCCGGTTGCCGCGCAGGGATTGCAGGTAGTAATCGCGCTTAGGCATAGCGCGGGCGATCAGTTGGACCTGGCGGCCATTGAGGCCGAAGCGCTGGTAGATCTCGGCGATCTGGGGCTCCAGCGCGTTGGCGTTGGGCAGGAATAGGCGCGATGGGCAACTCTCGATGAGGGCCGTCGCAATGGCGCTGGTCCCGATATCGGCCAGGCTCTGCGTGGCGAAGATGACGCTGGCATTGGACTTGCGCAAAGTCTTCAGCCAGCGCTTGAGCTGCTGGGCGAAGCCCTGGTCGTCGAGCGCCAGCCACCCTTCGTCGATCAGGATCAGGGTCGGCCGACCGTCCAACTCGCCTTCGATGCGGTGGAAGAGGTAGGACAGGACGGCGGGCGCGGCAGAGGTGCCGACCAGGCCCTGCGTCTCGAACACGGAAACATCCGACATGGCGATGGTCTCAAGCTCGGCGTCGAGGAGCGCGCTGTGCGCGCCGCCCGCGCAATAGGGTTGCAGCGCCTGTTTGAGGGCGAGCGATTGCAACATGACGCAGAGGCCGGTCACGGTGCGCTCGCCCGACGGGGCGGAGGCCAGGGCATTGAGGGCCGACCAGACGTGTTCGCGGACGGCCGGCGTCGCCACGACGCCTTCATGGACGAGGACCGCTTCGATCCATTCCGCCGCCCACGTCCGTTCGGCCATGTCATCGATATGGCGAAGCGGTTGAAGGTGAACGCGATCACTGTCTGTATCGCCGAGATCATGCCAGTCGCCGGACATGGCAAGGCAGGCGGCGCGTAGGGAACGGCCGAAGTCGAAGGCCAGGATGCGCGCGCCGGCATAGCGGCGAAATTGCAGCGCCAGCAAGGCCAGCAGCACCGACTTGCCGGCGCCGGTTGGGCCGACGACCAGGGTGTGGCCGACATCGCCGACGTGCAGGGAAAGACGGAAGGGTGTCGTGCCCTCGGTCTTGGCGAGCAGCAGGGGCGGGCCGTCTAGGTGACGGTTGCAATCGGGACCGGCCCAGACGGCGGAGGCCGGCATCATATGGGCGAGGTTCAGGGTCGAGATCGGGGGGCGCCGGACATTGGCGTATACCTGGCCCGGCAGCGTGCCGAGCCAGGCATCGACCGCGTTCAGCCTCTCATTGATGCAGGTGAAGTCGCGCGACTGAATGACCTTCTCGCAAAGGCGGAGCTTGTCATCGGCGACCGAGGCGTCCTCGTCCCAGACGACGACCGAAGCGGTCACCCAGGCATAACCGGCATAGTCGGCGCCGAGTTCTTGCAAGGCCGCGTCGGCGTCGGCAGCCTTGTTGGACGCATCATTGTCTACCAGAACCGACTGTTCGTTGGTCATCACCTCTTTGAGGATGGCGCCCAGGGATTTTCGCTTGGCGAACCATTGGCGACGGATCTTGCCGAGCACGCTCTGGGCCCGGGTCTTGTCCATCAGGAGCGCGCGGGTCGACCAGCGATAAGCGAAGCCGAGCCGGTTCAGGTCATCCAGGATTCCCGGAATCGTGACGGCCGGAAACGCGCTGATCGTCAGCACCCGCAGGTGCGAGGCGCCGAGCATGGGGGCCAGGCCGCCGGTCAACGGCTCATCGGCCAGGAGCGCGTCCAGGTGCATAGGGGTATGCGGGACGGCCACGACATGGCGCCGCGTCGAAACAGTCGAGTGCAGGTAGGTTAGGGTCTCGGGATCGTCGAGCCAGCGGCAGTCCGGCATGAAGCCCTCGAACTGGTTGAGGACGCGGTCAGACTGGTCGCGGAACGTGTCGACCAAATCCCAGGCTTGGCGGACATTGGTGCCCGTGCCCTCGAAGAGCCAGGCCTCGGATGCCGAGGTTGTGTCCTCCGGCGGCAGGTAGGCGAAGGTGAGGTAGTAGGCGGACTCGAAGTGGGCGCCTTCCGCTTCGAAGTCGGCCCGGCGTTCAGCCTCGATGAGTGCGGAGGCCGGATCGGTGAAGGTCGACAGCGGATAGGACTGGGCCGGCAGACGCTGGGCTTCGATGAAGACGGTCCAACGTTCGCCCAAGCGGCGGAAGGCGCTGGAAAGCCGTTGGCTAATGGCCGACAGTTCGGCGGGCACGGAACTGTCGAGATCGGGACCGCGGAATTTCGCGGTGCGTTGGAAGGACCCGTCCTTGTTGAGGACGATGCCGGGGGCCACTAAGGCGGCCCAGGGCAGGTAGTCCGAAAGGACCGCCGGACGTTTCCGGTATTCGGCAAGGTTCATCATGGCTTATCTCAGGCGTCGAAATGGGAGGGCAGGTGAAGATGACGGCGCGCCACGTCGATGAAGTCGGGATCGTGGCGCGCCGCCCAGACGGCGAGGGCATGGCCGATGAGCCCGATCACCAGACCGGCCACCCACAACCGCAGTCCCAGGCCCAGCGCCGCCGCAAGTGTCCCATTGACGATGGCTATGGCTCGGGGGGCGCCGGCCATCAGGATGGGGTCGGTGAGGGAGCGGTGGACGGGGGCGGCGTAGCCGGGAGGCACTCCCGTGCCGGGCTCGGGGTCGAAGGCCATCAGAGAAGCGCCCCGCCGCCAAACGAAAAGAAGGTGAGGAAGAAGGACGAGGCGGCAAAGGCAATCGACAGGCCGAAGACGATCTGGATCAGGCGCTTGAAGCCGCCCGACGTATCGCCGAAGGCCAGGGTCAGGCCGGTGACGATGATGATGATCACGGCGATGATCTTGGCCACTGGCCCTTCGATCGAGGACAGGATGGATTGCAGGGGCGTTTCCCATGGCATGCCCGAGCCGGAAGCCAGGGCCGGCGAGGCGCTGAGGGTGGCCAATCCGGTCAGGACGAGAAAGGGGAGGGCGCGCAGGCGCGAACGGAGGGTCATCGGGGTTCCTTTCTGGAGGGGGAGATCAGTTGAGGGTGAAGGGAGTGAGTTGGTACTGGCCGTCGGCGGCGAGGCCGGTGACGCGCATCAATTCGGCGACGCGGCGATGGGCACCGCGTCCGTGGAGAACCACGACCAGGTCGATGGTTTCGGCGATCAGGGGACGCGGCACGGTAACGACGGCTTCCTGGATCAGTTGTTCGAGGCGCAGGAGCGCGCCGATGGCGGAGCCGGCATGCAGCGTGCCGACGCCACCCGGATGGCCGGTGCCCCAGGCCTTGAGGAGATCAATGGCTTCGGCGCCTCGGACCTCGCCGACTAGGATGCGGTCAGGGCGCAGGCGCAGGGCGGAGCGCACGAGATCGGAAAGTGTGGCCACGCCGTCCTTGGTGCGCAGGCTCACGACATTGGGCGCGGCGCATTGCAGTTCGCGGGTGTCTTCGAGGATCACTACGCGGTCGTCGGTGCGGGCAACCTCCGCCAGCAGGGCGTTGGTCAGGGTGGTCTTGCCCGAGGAGGTGGCGCCGGCGACGATGATATTCAGGCGCTGGGTGATGGCCTCGCGCAGGGCAGCCGCCTCGACCCCGGACATGATGTCGGCGGCGACATAGTCGTCGAGTGAAAAGACCATTGAGGCGGGCTTGCGAATAGAGAACGACGGGGCGGTGACCAACGGCGGCAATAGGCCTTCAAAGCGCTCGCCGCTGTCCGGCAATTCGGCGGAAAGGCGCGGCGCGGCCGCGTGGGCTTCACTGCCGACATGGTGGGCGACGAGCCGGATAATGCGCTCGCCGTCCTCGGCGGTCAGGCGCTCGCCGGTATCGGCGAGGCCTGAACTCAGCCGATCGACCCAGATGCGACCGTCGGGATTGAGCATGACCTCGACGACGCCGTCATCGGCGAGGAGGCCCGTGATATGGCCGCCGAAGGCGCTCCGCAGCATGCGGGTGTAGCGTTGGACGGTTGGATTTGGCAGTGCCTGAAGCGACATGGCGGCCCCGTGAATTCATGCGAAAACTCATGGGGTCTAGTAAGAAAGCCAGTATTTCAGCTGCGGCAACATGAATTCGACGCCGTCGTACCGTGTCGTAGGAATAGAAAAAAATGGATAGGCCGTCTCTGACAAGATAACTTCGGCTCGGAAATCATACGGGTCTGTTCGGTCAATAGTAAAGCGACTGCGTCCAATGCGCTATCGCGGGAAACCCGGGGCGAGTACGCGAATGAACGACGGTCGTTCGGAGCGAGGCGACAACGTATCAAAGTGTCTGCCAGCCTCACAGATCGGGCAGCCTTCCTTTTCCTTCGCGATCGCGGCTTTCATGGCAGAGGGAGATACGCCGGCATCCTGAAGGATCTTGAGCGCGCGAGTGTATGCAAGGCCCGGTCCCAAGCGGAATGGCATTTCCGCCTCATGGTCCAGATTGTGCTGGTGCCTCGCGTATTCCTCTAGCGTTGCTTGCACATCTTCCAATTGATTTCCTCACAGCAAATCGCGACAACAACCATTGATTGTTCAAAATATAAGAGTAGTGTCAGCCTGTCGAGGGGATGTCAGGTGTGTCCAATATCCGGTGCGCGAACCCTTGCGGCGCGGACGTGGGATGTATTCGGATGAATGTATTGGTTTCGGCGGGGGAGGCCTCTGAGAAGGCTGGAATCCCTTGGGAGACGATAGGGGCGATTACACCGCACGTAATCTGGCTTCTTTTCATCGTATTTTTTCTGAGATGGATCGGCCGGGACCGCATCCTTCATTTTCTGGACAGACTTCAGAAAGTGAAGATTGGTGAGGTAGAGGTCGAGCTTCGACAGGCTCTGAGGGAAGCCGCAGAGAAACGTCAGGAAGCAGTGCCGACTATCGCCATTGGCAGGGCTGCCCGTCGTCTGATCAAGTGCGCATATCTGATTAGTCGGGCAAGAATTCTGTGGATTGACGACAATCCTGATAACAATGCAAGCGAGATAGCATTGTTTGAGGACGTGGGTGGCGAGGTCGATACGACAATTTCGACCGAGGAAGCGAAAGTCATGCTTAGCCGGGCGCGCTATGACTTGATCCTTTCGGATATAGGTCGTGGTGAGGAGGCCACTGCTGGGATAGACTTTGCGAAGGAGCTTGCCCGGAATCCGAAATCACCGCCGGTCATTATTTATACTGTCAAAGCGGAGAAGACACTGCCGGAAGGTACTTTTGGAATTACTGACCGGCCAGATGAGCTGGTCCATCTGGTTCTGGACCTGCTGGCCCGGAAGCGAGGGTGAGACAATGTATATTCAGTGGTTTGTGAAGGGCATTTCGAGCACCGTTACCGGCGGTCAGTATGCCTTCACCTGGGCAGACGCTAAAGGACTGGTCCTAGCAGGACACGGTATAGTTTCCAACTGGTGGCGTAACAAGCCGGGCAACTGGATATCTCCGCCGGAAATAGAAGCAGTTCTGACTGGCAATAATCTCAACCGGCATGTTCACGACTACGCCAATTTTGGTTCGCAATCGCCATTCATTTCTGTCGCATCGGGTTGCGTGGAAAGGGATGCTCTGCTGGGGCGCAACAATGTTTATTCGGCGATTGACACGGCACTCGCGTTTGCCACTGACGACGGAAGACGTCCGGGGGCTTTGTTCTACGGCTGGCTGCCGGTCGGTTTAAATCCGGCTGTCGAGCTGAGCGCCGTGGGTGAGAGCATTCGTGATCTCAATGTTTATCATCGCTGGTCACCTTTCCAACTGGAGGGCGAGATTACGGCCAAGATCAATATACCTGCCAATCAGATTGAAAAAGTTGAGTGGTGGGATCTGTCTGTGACGGGCCATCAGGATACGCCTGTTGATGTTTGCAATAATCCACGTTTTGTGGCGCCGACACCCTTCTGAATGCAAGGGAGTTGTTTTAATGCCTGGTCACGCAGATGAACTTGGTCTTGATCCGGACCGTCTTGCTCAACGATTTAAATTCCTGACAATCCGTGCACAGGCGCAGGATAAGGCGGCATTGGTCGGTCAAACACCTGACCGTTCAGACATGCATCGGGCCTGTGCTGCTACACTCAGGCGTGATGCAGCGTCTATCGCACTCCTGCTCGGGAAAATTGTTGAGGCGCGGGACATGTTTCGTGACGCCGGCGAAGCGCTCCTTCAACTTGGACTTTTCTACGGCCAGTTCCTCATGCGTCTTTCCGGTCAGAAAATAACTGGATCATGGTTTAATGACTGGATGCAGCGCGCCATGGTTACCCCGCACGGTACTGACGGGGAGACGTCTGCAGAACTGCCACGATTTGCCATCGCATCTGCGGGGACACCACGTCAGTTACTGAGTCTGGCTCAGGCCGCCCCGGAAAAGTCCGGCACTGGTTCAGAAGTCAGGTATTTTGTGCAGGACAGACTTTTTTCCTACCGTACTTTGCCGTTGGGCGCTGCGGGCACACCTCTCGCACAATATCTGAAGGTTCTGAATGCGCTGATTACCGGTGACTTTGACAGCAAGGCTATTGATAGCCTTACTGGAATGGCGATTCAGCGCCGCGACTTGATTGAAGCCGCCCGCACCGATGAATTTCATTGGTCCCGCGTGCAGCAACCCGCCGAAATGATCGATTTTGATCTGCTTGCACTGGGCTTCGCTGCCGCGACGAACCACGGGGCGGACTCGCCGGCCTTCGGAATTATGGCTGAACGTGGCAGCGCGGCCGCTCTGCCTTTCAGGCTAGCTCTCGAACTCGCTGATTTCAGCAAACCGTCGGACTATTGACCCGCTTGCAGATCAGTTCAGCAAACCTACCTCGTCCGCGCGATGGTACATTTTGGTGGTCTCGTGATGTCGAACGCGAAACTGGCCACGGCGTTTGATGAGTGACTCCGATCCCGAAGCGTTTTCGATTTTTATGCCGGGGTCAAAATTAGCCAGCTCATGGAAACGCTTTGAGGAACAGGAGGAATTCGGTCTGTTCGCGTAATTGCGTTGGTATCACAACTGGACAGGCCTGGCAGCGCAAACTGGACACCGTCGGCGCCGAAAATGGACACAACTCGATTCGATCCCCGCTCTCCGTCGGTTACGTTTTGGCCGCTTCTGCCCACTAGGGAACGTTGCCATTCGCCTGCATTTGGCCCTTAGCAGGCTGTTGAAGAAGTCGGTAGCGCGTCGGCGCGTATCGTGATTCACTTTCTTGCATCTGGAGGTGGCGGATGCGTGGATGTGACAAGCGGACA
>JBEHYZ010000044.1:0-27680 GCA_048497915.1 Pseudomonadota bacterium | reverse complement strand
GCTGCACTTCGAAATCCGCTACACGCCGTCGACCGATATCGCCAAGCCGATCGATCCGAATCTGGTGCTGCCGCAATAGTCGATGGTGTAATTGACCGGTTATAGCGTCACGTTTTGCGGGCTTTCGCAGCCTGCAAAACCGTCCCCGGAATTGGGGCCGCTAATATTCCATTGACCTTTTTTTTGATGTGCCTATGTATGGCACACCTTTTTTGCCGGCCGGGGCTTTCCGGACCGCGCAATCCGTTGATTTTTCAGGAGACGTCTCTTGTTCTTCGCCACTCCCGCCTACGCCCAGGCCGCCGGTGCCGCTCCCGCCGGGGGCATGGAAGGCATCCTGTCGATGCTGCCGATGATGGTCATCCTGTTCGGTGCGATGTATTTCTTCATCATCATGCCGCAGTCGAAGCGCGCCAAGCAGCACAAGGCAATGCTGGCCGCCATCAAGCGCAACGACACCGTGGTGCTGTCGTCAGGCCTGATCGGCAAGGTGACGCGCGTCGAAGAGCAGGAAGTGATGCTTGAAATTGCCACCGGCGTGAACGTGCGCGTGGTCAAGGGGCTGATCTCCGAAGTCCGCGCCAAGGGCGAACCGGCTCCGGCCAACGACAAGGCCGCATAGTCGCGACCGCCCGCAAGAAGACAAGACTGGGTTCAAACGCATGATAAACTTATCCCGCTGGAAAGTCGGGCTGGTGGTAATCGCCTTCCTGCTGGGCATTCTCTTTTCCATGCCCAATTTCATGTCCAGCGACATGCGGGAGGACGTGAAAACTTTCCTGCCGACCCAGGTGCTCAATCTCGGCCTCGACCTGCAGGGCGGCGTCTATCTGCTGCTGGAAGTCGACACCCAGGCGCTGACGACGGAAAAAGCCAACAACCTGATG
Organism: Pseudomonadota bacterium; assembly: GCA_048497915.1. Taxonomy (GTDB): domain Bacteria; phylum Pseudomonadota; class Alphaproteobacteria; order Caulobacterales; family Caulobacteraceae; genus Asticcacaulis. Next base: position 26,793 of record JBEHYZ010000044.1, on the reverse strand, counting down.
GAAGACGTGCGGGCGCGGCTGAAAGATGCCAACATCCTGTTCAACGGTCTGGCCACGCAGGGTACGCGTATCACGGTGCGGATCAATGACCCGGCTTCGTATGACCAGGCTTACACGCTGCTGAGCAAGCTGGCGACGCCGCTGCCGAAGAACCCCAGCCTGAAGGACATCGAGGTCGCCAAGGGCGCGGATCAGACGATCACCATGACCTTTACCGAGCAGGGCTTGCGCGATACCGCCGCGGGCGCTGTCGATACCTCCATCGAAATCGTCCGCCGCCGCGTCGACGCACTCGGCACCAAGGAGCCGTCGATCGTCCGCCAGGGCGTTAACCGCATCGTCGTTGAAGCGCCGGGCGAAAGCGATCCGGAACAGCTCAAGCGCGTTATCGGCCAGACCGCCAAGTTAACCTTCCAGATGGTCGATGAAAACGTCACGCCGGCCGATATCCAGGCCGGCCGCATTCCGCCGGGTGAAGAACTGCTGGCCAGCGAAGAGGGCGCTCCTCTGGTCGTCAAGAAGCGGGTTATCGTGTCGGGCACCAACCTGACCAAGGCCAATGTCGGCACCGATCAGGTGCAGCGTCCGGCCATCGACTTCCGCTTTGACGGCAGCGGTGCCCAAAAGTTCGCCGAGGCCACCGGCCCGCAGAATGTCGGCAAGCGTTTCGCCATCGTTCTCGACGGCAAGATCGTGTCGGCCCCGGCCATCCACACACCGATCCTGAACGGCTCCGGCCAGATCACCGGCAATTTCTCGCCGCAGGAAGCCTCGGAACTGGTCAACATCCTGAACGGCGGTGCCCTGCCGGCGCCTCTGAAGATCGTCCAGCAACGCACCGTCGGCGCCGAACTCGGCAAGGACGCCGTGCAGGCGGGGATCAACTCGACGATCATCGGCTTCCTGGTCATCGTCGTGTTCATCTTCCTGGCTTACGGCTTCATTTTCGGCGGTGCGGCGGTTGTGGCGCTGCTGGTGAACCTGCTGCTGATCCTGGCGTCGATGACGGTGTTCCAGGCGACCTTGACTCTGCCGGGCGTGGCGGGTTTGATCCTGTCGCTGGCCGTGGCCGTTGACGCCAACGTGCTGATTTACGAGCGGATTCGCGACGAAGAGCGCGCCGGGCACAAGCCGATCGCCGCCATGGATGTCGGCTTCTCGCGCGCCCTGGTGTCCATCATGGACGCCAACATCACCTCGCTGATCGCCGCGCTGATCATGTTCGCGTTCGGCGCCGGACCAGTGCGGGGCTTCGCCTGGACGCTGATGATCGGCGTGTTCACATCCGTGTTTTCGGCCGTCCTGGTCAGCCAGGTCTTGCTGGGCTTGTGGTACAAGGCCACAAAGCCTAAGAAACTTCCGATTTAAGGTAACGCCATGCATTGGCCACTGATTAAAAACCTGCCGACCGAGTTCCATTTCCGCTTCACCAAGTATGCGCCGGTGGCGGCTGTGCTGTCGGGACTGGCGATTCTCGGCACGATCATCGTCCTGTTCACCATGGGGCTCAATCTCGGCACCGACTTCGCCGGCGGCAACATTCTTGAGGTCCAGACGCAGGGGCCGATGCCGACCGCTGAACTGCGCGCCAAGATGAAGGAACTCGGCGCCACCGATCCGGTCGTCCAACCGTTCGGCAGCGACCGCGACAGCGTGATCAAGTTCAAGCTCGAGGAAGCCAAGGGCGCCGACGACAACGTGCGCGTCGAAGCCATCAAGAGCAAGCTGGCGGCCACCTTTCCAGGCATGAGCTTCAAGCGCACCGAAGTGGTTGGTCCGAAGGTGTCCGGCGAGCTGCTGCGTTCCGGCATACTGGCGCTCGGTGCGGCGCTGCTGCTGATGCTGCTCTATATCGCTTTCCGTTTCCCGTCGGGTTTCCAGTTTGGTTCGGGCGCGGTCATCGCCGTTCTGCACGACGTCATCCTGACCGTCGGCATGATGGCGGCGCTCAAGATGGAATTTTCGATGAGCTCAATCGCCGCGCTGCTTACGGTGATAGGTTATTCGATGAACGAAAAGGTCATTACTTTCGACCGGTTGCGTGAAAATCTTCGCAAGTTCAAGAAGACACCGTTGGCCGACATTATCAACCTGTCAGAAAACGAGCGGTTGTCGCGGACGATCATCACCGGCTCAACGGCCGTGCTGGCCCTGGCCGGTATGCTGTTCCTGGGCGGCCCGGCCTTGCAGCCGCTGGTGTTCGCCATGGTCTTCGGCATCCTGATCGGCACCTATTCGTCGATCTACGTTGCCCTGCCGATCATCCTGATCTGGGGTATCAACCGCAACGATCCGGACGCCGAAATCGTCGACATGGGCGGCTTCAAGGGCAACAAGAAGCCCAAGGAAATGCCGTAATCTCCATGTCTTCGGAGATTGAGCCCCGGTCAGAAGACATTCGTCTAAGCCTTGCTTTCATTCCTGACGCCCAGAAGCGCGCCGATGTCGGTGCGCTTTTTGCGCTGCTTGAGACCCTGCGCGACATTCCCGAGCGGATCACCGAGCCGCTAATGGGCGAGATCCGGCTGCGCTGGTGGTACGAGGCGTTCGAGGAAATCCGCGATGGCAGGACACCGCGGTATCATCCGTTGACGGAATATATTCAACGATTGATCGGGCAATATGGCCTGCCGGTACAAGCCTTTCTCGACATGGTCGAAGGGCAGGGTGCGCTGTTTGACAGGCCTTTGCTGCTACGTGACGCCATGTCGGTTGTTGAGGCGGGCGAGGCAGCGGTGACGGCGCTTGCGGCGCAAATCCTCGATCCCGCCGCCGATGTGACGATCGGCATGCAGTGCGCGCGCCTGAGCGGACTGACGGCCATGCGCGCCGGCGGTTTCATCCGGCCGGACGATTTCGGCCCGGAAGAGCAGGGGCATATCCTGAGAGATGCCCGCGCCGACGCGGCCTCTTTGCCGTCCAGCCTGATGCCGCTGGCCCTGCCGGCCGTGCTGGCGCAGGATCAATGGCGCCGGAAGCCTGCCGGGCCTTTGAGCCGTCGTTTTCGATTGGTTTGGGCGTTTATAACCGGCCGGATCTAGGCTCATTTTTTCTTCCAGAAGCCCTTCAGCAATCCCTCATAGGGCATCTTGGTGACGGTCACCGGCGCCGGTGCGACCGGCAGGATAACCTTGTCCGGATAAGCTTTCCAGCCGGCGAGTATCGCTTCCTTGAAGCCCTTGCAGCCCGGCAGGGTCTTGAATGTGCCGGACACCGGCTTGGCGAAGGGCGGTGGCTGTTGAATATCCGGGCGGGTCGGATCGACAAACGACCAGTCGCCGGGCAGCGCATAGCCTTTTTCGCCACCGGTACGTACGGCGTTATAGGCTAGGCGGGCGTGCCATTCGTCGACACCGAAGGCGATCATGGCGCGGTAGAAGGTGTCGTCGGCTTCCAGGCGCTTACCCTTTTCGCCGATGGCATACAGCCAATCATGGATGATGGCGGCGCGCGCCGTCGGGCCCTGCGGATCAATGACGCTCTGGCCGTACCACGGCACCGAAGCGAAATCGGTGACGTACCACTTCGGCACCACGATGACATGGCCGGTGGCGGCGTCGCAGTAGGGAAATTCTTCGTTCAGCGTGAACAGCTTGCGGCCGTTCTTAATCTTGTTGAACAGGATGACCGGCTGCGGTGTCAGCGAACTGGGGACGACCGGCGGCGCCAGAGGCACATAGACCGTCGTTGTCTTTTCGGCGCAGCCGGCTAGGACCAGCATTACCGCCGCCAAGATTGCCGCCCCCCGGCACAACCCCATTACTTTCATCGCCTTATCAGACCCACTTCACGCAAACTCTGGCGCCGTCTTTAGCCACAAATTGAGGTCATTTAATGCCCTCAGGCTCATCAGGCGCTTTTTGGCGCGGCCGCGTTCCTTCACGGGGATTTTTACGCCGTTGTCGTCGGCTTTCGGGGCGTCCATCGGCGGCAACAGGCCATAATTGATATTCATTGGCTGGAACGAGCCGCCGTCCAGGTGCCCGACCGTGATGTGGTTGAGCAGGGCGCCCAGGGCCGTGGTTTCCGGCGGCTCCGGCAGGTCGTGACCTAAACGCTGCGCGGCGGCAAGACGCCCGGCCAGCAGGCCGATGGCAGCGCTTTCGACATAACCTTCGACGCCGGTGATCTGTCCGGCAAAACGAATTGATTTCTCGGGGTAAACTGCCTTCATCCTAAGCTGCCGGTCGAGGATCTTCGGCGATTGGATGAAGGTATTGCGATGCAGGCCGCCCAGACGGGCGAACTGGGCGTTTTCCAGGCCAGGGATCATGCGGAAGATGTCGGTCTGGGCGCCGTATTTCAGCTTGGTCTGGAAACCGACCATGTTGTAGAGTGTGCCCAGCGCATTGTCCTGGCGCAGCTGGATGATGGCGTGCGCCTTGACGGTCGGATTGTGCGGATTGGTCAGACCGACCGGCTTCATCGGACCGTAGCGCAAGGTCTCACGGCCGCGTTCGGCCATTACTTCGATCGGCAGGCAGCCGTCGAAATAGGGAACGTTCTCCCATTCCTTGAACTCGGTCTTCGGACCTTCGAGCAGGGCATCGATAAACGCCTCGTACTGATCCTTGTCCATTGGGCAGTTGATGTAGGCCGCGGCGTCGCCGCCGGGGCCTTCCTTGTCATAGCGCGACTGCCGCCAGGCCTTGGACATGTCGATGCTGTCGGCATGGATGATCGGCGCGATGGCATCGAAAAAGCTCAAGGATTCCTGACCTGTAAGGCCAATGACGACTTTCGACAGAGCTTCCGACGTCAGCGGCCCGGTGGCGCAAATGACGTTGTCCCAATCGGTGTCCATGATGGACGTGACTTCCTCGCGGACGATGGTGACCAGCGGATGCGCTTCGAGCGCCGCGGTGACCGCGGCGGAAAAACCGTCGCGGTCGACGGCCAAGGCGCCGCCGGCCGGCACCTGGTACTTGTCGGCGGAGGCGAGGATGAGGCTGCCGGCGCGGCGCATTTCCTCATGCAGCAGGCCGACGGCGTTGAATTGCCAGTCATCGGAACGAAACGAGTTGGAGCAGACGAGTTCGGCCAGGCCATCGGTTTGATGGGCGTCGGTTTTTTTTACCCCGCGCATCTCATGCAGGACAACGGGGACGCCCTGGTTGACGATCTGCCAGCAGGCTTCTGAGCCGGCCAGGCCGCCGCCAATGACGTGAATGGGTTGCAATGTGTTTGTCATGGTAGGGCCGTATAGCAAGGTGTGGCCCTATAGCAAGGCCGGGGCGGAAATGTGATGTGGCCGCAGAAATAAGCTTTTAAAGCGAATGGATTTGTCACTAAATCCTTAATGGCCTGAAACTGAAGAGCGACAGGCCGAACTCCCGCGCTGCGGGTGTAAGATGCGACTAGGGGTGGAAGTTTTATGAGTGCCAAGCCGTCATTCTCTCTCGGGCGCGCCCTCGCGGCGGCGGCTGGGTCGCTGCCTGCGGCCTGGAGCGGGGCATGGCTGGCAATAATTTTGACTTGGGCAGTTAGCACGTTTGGCTTGCCGTTCGTGCTGTCGGCGGATTGGCAGCTAGGCCATAACGGTGGCAGTTTCGTGTACGCGTCAGGGCATTTTCCGTTGTTGGCGGTGTATGCCGTGGTCATGCTCATCCTGTCGTTAACGACCAAGGGCGCCGTCTATCGCGCCATCCTGTTCGGCAAGGACGCCGTCAAAGAAGGCCTTGGCCTGGGCGGCCTGCAATTCGGCTGGCCGGAGCTGCGCCTGTTGGCTTCTGACCTGCTGACCGGCCTCTTCATGCTGGTCGTTTTTGTCGCCGTTATCATCGTCTTTGCCATCGCGTTTTCGACCACGGGCCAGGGCCATGCCTATGCCAACAGTTTCGCCGCGATCCATGCCCTGTTCGGCCGCCACGAGGGCAGCGACTGGGTGTTCATCGTCTATCTGGTCGGCGCCTGGATTTTCCTGCTGTTCCTGACCGTGCGGTTTGCGCTTCGCCATGCCGCGACGGTGGCAGAACGCCGCGTGGTCGCGCTTAACGCGCTGAGCTTAAGCACTGGAAATGTTGGTAAATTGTTCCTTGGGCTCATCGTCATTGTCATCCCGTTCTGCGTCATCTGCTGTGGACTGATCCATTTGCTAGGGCACGTGCCGGGCCACGCCGTTCCATCGTTGCATCCTCACATGTCGGATATGAGCCTGGAACTGCGCGCCATCCTGCATGCCTTGCTGATCGGCGTCGCTGGACCGCTGCTGGCCGGTTTTTTGGCATCGGCCTATAGGCAAATCGTTGATTTAAGGGCAAAATAGCCGCCTAGCGATAACAATCACGAGGGGGCTACAATGAAATTGTCTATCGATTTTGCGTTCGAAGGGTTCCGCATTGTCCGGCAGAATCCCATGGTGATCCTGGCCTGGGGGATCGTCAGCCTGATTGTCAATGGCATTGCGTTCTACACGCTTATCGCCATGGCCGGACCGGCATTACAGGAACTGATGAAGGTTCAAACCAATCCGGCGGCCGCCCAGGATCCCCAGGCGGTTTTCGCCTTGCTGGGGCAACTCATGCCCGCTCTGTGCATCGCCATCCTTATCGGCGTGGTCGTGGGCGCGGTAATTATGTGTGCCGTCCTCCGTTGCGTGCTCGAACCGGGCAAGGGTGGGTTCGGCTATCTGGCATTGGGTGGCGATGAGATCCGGCAAATCGTGCTGGGGATCATCAATGTGTTCCTGTTTTTCGGTCTCTACATCGCTGCCTTGATCGCCGCGACCCTCGTGGGAGGGATTGTTGCGGTGGTCCTGTCCTTGCTCGCCAAGCCTCTGGCGGTTATCGGCGTCATTGTTGGCGTCGTTGTGTTTATCTGGTTTTTCTGCTGGGCGATGATCCGTTTGTCGCTCAACTCCGCCCAGAGCTTCGTTGAAAAGAAGCTCAACGTTTTTGGCTCGTTCTCCCTCACCAAGGGCTATAGCTTCACCTTGCTTGGGGGATATCTCGTCATGGCCATCATGGCGATGCTGGTTTCTGGCCTGTGTATTCTGATTTTTACGGCGATCGCGGCCGGGTTCAATCACGGAGACGTTGCCTCTCTGCCGTTCTTTGACCAAAGCAAGTTGATGAACCTGGAGAGCCTGAAGAATCCTTTGGTTATTGCCTACTACGCCATGAGATTCCTGCTGGTAACGCCTTTGGTCATGGCTTTGGCCTACGGCGCCCCCGCCGCGGCCTGCAAGTCCCTGATGGGGTTCACGCCAAAGACGGCCGACGCCGTTTTCTAGGCCTGGTACGTTCTAAGCTAGTCAGGGGGCGAAATTACGCGTTACATATAGCGAATCCGTAGCCGTTCCGGGCTGCCAAGAGATTTTGCATATGGCGTTGACGTTTGATTTCGCCCTCGAAGGCTTCCGCACTGTCCGTGAGCGGCCGAAGCTGATCCTGTTCTGGGGGGCGGCCTCGTTGTTCGGCAACGGGCTGGTCATGTTGATCTTCATCCATTTCAGCGGTGGCGCCCTGGCCAGTTTCATGGCCCTCAGTCAAAGCACCGCCCCGGATCCGGCAGCCCTTTCCATAATCCTGCAGGACATGCTGCCCGGCATGGCGGCTTGCTTCCCGATCTATTTCCTGACGTCCGCAGTGATCAATGGAGCCGTCTGCCGGGCAGGACTTGGCGAGGGCGATGATCGCTTCGGCTTTCTGCAATTCGGCATAAATGAACTCCGTATCTTTGCGGTGCTGGTGATCAAGTTCGTTCTGGGGGCCGCGATGCTCCTGGCGTGCCTGCTGGTTGCGACCGCCGGCGGTGCGGCCAATGGCGCTCAGGCGCAGGCCCTGGCACTGGTGGGGATGGCCGCCGGGGGCTGCGGCCTCGTGTGGCTTGAGGTGCGCCTGTTACTGAGCGTCCCGCAAACTTTTGCCACGCGCCGGCTGAACGTGTTCGGTAGTTTCCCCTTGACCCGGGAGGCTTTCTGGCGATTGGCAACGGGCTACGGGATTGCCTACGCCCTTTCGCTGTGCGTCGGTTTTCTGTGCCAGAAAATCATCGACGCGGTTTTGGGTATTGGCTTCAACATGACCAAGGCCCTGACGGCGGACACCACCTCGTTGCAGGCCTATCTGACCCCGCCGGTTATTGTCTATCAGTGCCTGTCGTACGGCGTGGTGGTGCCGCTGATGCTGGCGATCCTGATGGGCGCGCCCGTGGCGGCCTACCGGGCGCTGACGCCGGTCCCGGGGCCGGCAGCACCTCAAAAGAGCGGCTTAACTTCCTGAAATATGGAGGAAATCGCGGTCGTGCCGTTGCTGCATCGGTCGGGCGTTCGGGCCAACCAAGCGGGCGAAGGCGTCGGCCTGTTCGGTGCTGATGCTGAGCGGTGACGAATAGATCATCCAGGTCACCCCCTCGGTGCACGGCGGCGTGGTCAGCGAGCCGGAATAGGCGTAGAAATCCTCAGTGGCGGGCAGCAGGTCCTGGACGTTGATCAGCAGGTCGGCCAGCGGAATCGGCTGGCCCGGATCGGTCGGCAGATAGGTCCACAGCGAGCCCAGCATCGGATCGGCGACGCCGACGTCATAGAGGACGGCAACCACCACCATCTCGCCCTTGGCGTTCTCATGGTAGAACTGGCTTTCCAGGGTGGCGCGATGGCCGCCGATGGCGTGTTCGCTCGGGCTGTGGAACTCGATGTATTTCAGAGGATAGTTGACGCCATCCAGGAGCAGGCCGCCACCATTTTGCGGGGTGATGCGGATGGTCTTGCCGGTGTTCTGAATCGTTGCCTGAACGGAGTTGTAGTTCAGGATGACTTTGCTTTCCTGCATCTTGGGCGGGCCGGAGATATCCAGCGGCGACTGGCGGACGCCGTTGCCACACAGCGCGGCCTTGCCGCCCAGCTGTGCCCAGTGGTCAGGGCCGGTGGCGCCGTCATAGGTCCATTTGGTGATGACCGGGCCCGCTGGGCCTCCGCCATGCTCGTCATGGGCCTCTTTTTTCGAACAAGCGGCCAGCGCCAGCAGGCTGGCGGCGAGGGCGACGACGGACAGGGCAGGGCGCGGGAATCTCATGGACAGAGAGTGGCGCGAAAATGGTTAAGGTTTGTTAAGCGCACGCGGCAGCGGATGGCGCCCTGGCGCTACTTCGTCATGTCCTCGGTATTGTGGTACTGGTCCGGCGCGTGGCCGACCTTTTTCCAGTACTCGGTGCTGCCGGGGGACGTCTTGTATTTCAGGTTGGCGTCGCGTTTGGCGGCGGCGGCCTGGAAGTCGGCGTCCGCCTTGGGGCCGATCGGGGTCATCGAGGCCAGGTTTTTCATGTTGCACGGGACGGGGATGGGCTTGCCTTCGGTCTGGCGCGTGATGCAGTTCTCGTGATTCTGCAGGGCCTGGGTGGCCGTGCCGCGTCCCTTCAGGCCGACAATGCCGGAACCGCCACCCCCGCCGGCCGCGCCAGCGGCGGCACCTCCGGCCGGTGCACCGCCGCCTGAGGCCAGTTTCGAGGCCGGGCTGGGCGTCAGGCCCGACGGCGCCACCGGCGCCAGCTCGACGTTCGGAACGGTTGTTTCATGCAGGTTGAGGTCGGATTGCGAGGGCGCCTTGGCGAGCTGACGCTTGGCGTCCAGCGCCTCTTCCTCCTCCTTTTTCTTGGCCTTCATGGGCGCGGGAGAGGGCGTGTCTTCGACCGTCGGGACCGAGGCGACGTTGTTCTGCAAGGTGGGTTGCGGCTGTGGAACTGCCTTGGCGACGGGGGTGTTGACCGCCTGGATGTTGTCGACCTGGCGCGGCGCGACCTTGAGCTGCGGGCTCGGCGCCGGCTCGGGCTCCGCCTGGGCCTGTTGCGGCTGGGGCGTGGATTGTGGCGTGGAGGTTTGTTCGGTGGCCTGTTGCACGGGCGGCTGCCACGAGGCCTGCGGCTCCTGGCGCAGGGTATGGACAGGCTTCGGCAAAGGCGGTGGCGGTATGTCGGGAAGTGGCTCCGGCCGGTAAATCTCGGTATCGACGGTCTGGTCGGCGATGTCGATATCCATAGGCTTGAAGCTGTTGGCCATCAGGCTCCACAGCATGAAGACATGCACCAGCACGGCCAGGGTGATCGATGCCGCGATGCGTTCCCGTTCGCCGATCAGCACTTTCCGCTCGCCGACGGCGACGGTCATGCCTTTCTGAGTGAAGCTGAACTGCATCTGCATGTGCGCGTTTTCCCTGCGACCGGGACCGTGGCGGTTAAATCGGACCTATGTTTGACCGTTTTGTGTTGGCGTGAAAACTCCCCTGCTGACAAATTTCCGCAATAGCCCATGCTAACCGTTGCGCAAGTTAAGAAATTGGCATGATTTGCGTCGGTTCGCATAAATGTTGCCAAAATGTTCTTGATTTCGGCTGGCAAATCGCGACAAAGACTCTATATTGGCGATTTCTCCCCTATCTTCAGGCTACTGGTATCCCATGGCGAACCCGCACCACGATCAGGATTTCATCAAAGTCAGAGGGGCGCGCGAACATAACCTCAAAGGCGTTGATGTCGACATTCCGCGCGGGCAACTGGTTGTGCTGACCGGCCTGTCGGGCTCGGGCAAGTCGTCTCTGGCCTTCGACACCATCTATGCGGAAGGGCAGCGGCGATATGTCGAAAGCCTGTCGGCCTATGCGCGTCAGTTTCTGGAACTGATGTCGAAGCCGGACGTTGACCTGATCGAGGGTCTGTCGCCGGCCATTTCGATCGAGCAGAAGACGACGTCGAAGAACCCGCGCTCCACGGTCGGCACCGTCACGGAAATCCACGACTATATGCGCCTGCTGTGGGCGCGAGTCGGCATTCCCTATTCGCCGGCGACCGGTTTGCCCATCGAAAGCCAGACCATCTCGCAGATGGTCGACAAGATCACGGCCCTGCCGGACGGGACGCGCCTGTTGCTGCTGGCGCCGTTCATCCGCGGCCGTAAGGGCGAATACCGCAAGGAGATCGCCGACCTGCAGAAGCAGGGCTTCCAGCGGCTGAAGATCGACGGGCAATATTATGCCATCGAAGACGCGCCGAAGCTGGAAAAGACCTTCAAGCATGACATTGACGTGGTCGTGGATCGCGTTGTTATCAAAGAAGGACTTATGGCGCGTCTCGCGGACAGCCTTGAGACCGCCTTGCGCCTGGCCGACGGTCTGGCGGTGGCGGAATTCGCCGATATCGCCGAGGGCGAAACCGAACCGCAGCGCATCCTGTTTTCGGAGAAGTTCGCCTGTCCGGTCTCAGGTTTCACGATTGCCGAGATCGAGCCACGGCTGTTTTCATTCAACAATCCGTTCGGCGCCTGTCCGACGTGCGATGGGCTGGGCGTCAAGCTGAAGTTCGACCAGGACCTGATTGTTCCCAATCCGAAGGCGACCCTGACCGAAGGGGCGATTGCGCCATGGGCGAAGGGGCCGTCGCCGCTCTATACCCAGACCCTGCAAAGCCTGTCCGTCCACTATGGATTTTCGATGGACGCCAAGTGGGAGGCGCTGCCGGAAAAGGTGCGCAACATCATCCTGAACGGTTCGGGCGCCGACAAGATCAAGTTCACCTATCAGGACGGCTCACGGCGCTATGACGTCACCAAACCGTTCGAAGGCGTCGTGCCGAACATGGACCGGCGCTGGCGGGAAACCGACTCGTCGTGGGTGCGCGAAGATCTGGCGCGCTACCAGTCGGAAACGCCGTGCGATGCCTGTAATGGCGCGCGCCTGAAGCCCGAGGCGCTGGCGGTCAAGATTGACGCCAAGAACATCTCGGAGATTTCCGGCCTGTCGATCAAGCGGGCGCACGAATGGTTCTCGAATGTCGAAGACCGCCTGACGCCGAAGCAACTCGATATCGCGCGGCGAATCCTAAAGGAAATCAAAGACCGGCTGCGGTTTCTTAATGATGTGGGTTTGGATTACTTGAACATGTCGCGCAATTCCGGCACGCTCAGCGGCGGCGAGAGCCAGCGCATCCGGCTGGCGTCGCAGATTGGTTCCGGCCTGACGGGCGTGCTGTATGTGCTGGATGAACCGTCGATCGGACTGCACCAACGCGATAACGACCGGCTTCTTGTCAGCCTCAAAGGTCTGCGCGATCTGGGCAATTCGGTTCTGGTGGTCGAACATGACGAGGACGCCATCCTGCAGGCGGACTACGTCATCGACATGGGCCCGGCGGCCGGTGTACACGGTGGCGAGATTGTCGCGCAGGGCGTGCCTGCCGCGATCAAGGCCAATCCGAAATCCCTGACCGGTCAATACTTGACGGGCAAGCGCGAGATCGCCGTGCCGGATGGGCGGCGGCCGATCAACCGCAAGAAAATGCTCAAGGTGATCGGAGCGCGCGGCAACAACCTGAAGAACGTCACCGGTGAAATTCCGGTCGGCGTCATGACCTGCATCACAGGCGTGTCCGGCGGCGGCAAATCGACCTTTACGCTCGAGACGCTATATAAGGCGGCGGCGCGGCGGCTGAACAATGCCTCGGCGCATCCGGCGGCGCATGACAAGATCGAGGGCCTGGAATTCTTCGACAAAATCGTCGAGATCGACCAATCACCGATCGGCCGCACGCCGCGCTCCAACCCGGCGACCTATACCGGTGCCTTCGGGCCGATCCGCGACTGGTTCTCGGGCTTGCCGGAAGCCAAGGCACGCGGTTACGGACCGGGGCGGTTCTCGTTCAACGTCAAGGGCGGGCGCTGCGAAGCCTGCCAGGGCGACGGCGTGATCAAGATTGAAATGCACTTCCTGCCGGATGTCTACGTCACCTGCGATGTCTGCAAGGGCAAGCGCTATAACCGCGAGACGCTGGATATTTCGTTCAAGGGCTATTCGATCGCCGATACGCTCGACATGACGGTCGAGGAGGGGGCCGACCTGTTCAAGGCGGTGCCGTCTATCCGTGACAAGCTGGAGACGCTGAAGCGGGTTGGGCTTGGTTACATCAAGATAGGCCAGCAAGCGACGACCCTGTCGGGCGGCGAGGCGCAGCGCGTCAAGCTGTCAAAGGAACTGTCAAAGCGGGCAACCGGCAAGACCTTGTATATCCTCGATGAACCGACGACCGGGCTGCATTTCGAGGATACGCGCAAGCTGCTGGAAGTGCTGCATGAGCTGACCGACAACGGCAATACGGTGGTGGTCATTGAGCACAATCTCGACGTCATCAAGACCGCGGACTGGATCCTCGACTTCGGTCCGGAAGGCGGCGACGGCGGTGGTGAAATCGTGGCCTCTGGCACGCCGGAAGCGGTGGCGGACAATCCGAAATCGTGGACGGGCAAGTACCTGAAGCAGATGCTGACCAAGCATAAGGACCGGCATCTGGAGCCGGCACAGTAGGGCTTTAAGCGTTCTTGCCGTAGTTGAACGATTGCGCACCCGAAACGGTGGTCTTGCCGCGCGCGCCATAGGTCGTTGTTGCGGCGGCGGATGACTGCATCTCGGCGGCAACGGCAGCGACGATGCCTTCGGTTACCGTCTTGGCGGCGGCGACAGCGTGCTCGTAGCGCGACAGGTTGTCCTGAAAGACCTGGGTAGCGTCGATCAACTGTTGTTTTTCTTCGGGCGTGATGCCGGACAGCAGCTTTGGATCGGCCTTGATGCGCGCGGTTTCGAACCGGTAGAGATTGGACAGGGTCCGGGTCTCTTCGATACTGCTGGCCAGGTCCTGCGGCCGGTGGGCCTCGAGGACGGCGGTGTCGGACTCAAGGCGGTCGGCCAGACGCTCGGTCAGGGCCAGCAACTGGCGGGCGCGATCCGACGGATTTTGCGCCGAAATGCCTTGTGTGTTCATATTTTGCGCAGCCTGGGCCATGTCGCTTATCCTGCTTCCTGAAGCTTAAGAAGTTGTTTCTGCATCATGTCGGAAATGCCGATGCCGCCATGCTTGGCCATCTGTTTGGCAATGGCGTCGAGATAGAAGGACTTCATCGCCTCCTCGCCCTGGCCGCCACCGAACGGGCCGTCGGACGAGATACCTTCGAACATAGGCTTGAGCAGGTTGGACAGGCACATGCTTTCGAAATCGAGGCCCAGCTTGGCGATCTTGTCGTTCGACTGGCCGCGCGCCACGGCCGACGATGCCTTGGCCAGCGTCTGGAACTTGGCCTGATTTTGCGTATCGACCTGGAATTGCGACGATTGCAGGGTGAGGAGGGCGTTCGAGTCCATTACATCACCTGGATTTCGGCTTGCAGGGCGCCGGCGGCCTTGATGGCCTGCAGGATGGAGATCATGTCGCGTGGCGTGACGCCGAGCGCATTCAGACCGGCGACCAGGTCGGACAGGGATGAGCCGCCGCCGAGCTGGATCAGCTTCTTGCCCTTTTCCTCATCGACGTTGACATTGCTGTTGGGCACGTTGGTCGTTTGACCTTGCGAAAACGGGGCGGGCTGGCTGACGCCCGGCTGTTCATCGACTCGGATGGTCAGGTTGCCCTGGGCGATGGCGACGCGGCTCAGGCGGACGTTTTCGCCCATGACGATGACGCCGTTGACTTCATCGATCACCACCTTGGCCGGGATGTCGACGTCGACCGACAGGGCTTCGATCTGAGTGATGAAGTTCATCATGGAGGTGCCGGCCGGCGGCTTGATGGCGACGATGGTCGGGTTCTCGGCGGCGGCGGTGCCGGCGAACTGGCTGTTGATAGCGGCAGCGATGCGGCGCGAAGTGGTGAAGTCCGGATTGTGCAGCGTCAGGCGGACAATCGGCATGGCGTTGAAGTCGAAGGGATTTTCGGCTTCGATCGTGCCGCCCGAAGCGATACGGCCGGCGGTCGGCACGCCCTTGGTGACGGAAGAGCCTGACGCGCCGCCCGCCGACACCGAACCGGTCTGCACGGTGCCCTGGGACGCGGCATACGCCTTGCCGTCGGCGCCAAGGAGCGGCGTAACCATCAGCGTGCCGCCGAGCAGGCTCTTGGCATCGCACATGGCCGACACGGACACGTCCAGCTTGGAGCCCGAGGCGGCGAATGGCGGCAGTTCGGCGGTGACCATGACGGCGGCGGCGTTCTTGGAGTTCAGATTGCCGTTGCGGATATTGACCTGCAGGCGGTCCATCATGCTTTCCATGGATTGCATGAGCATCGGGCAGTTGCGCGCCGTATCGCCGGTGCCATTAAGGCCGACCACCAGGCCGTAACCCACCAACTGGTTGCCGCGCACGCCTTCGACATCGACGATGTCCTTGATACGCGACGCGGCTTCGGCCGTACCGCTAAACAGCGATGTAGTCAGCAGGATGCCGGTGAGCAGGGGCTTCAACTTAAGGCGGGTCATGCCGTCTCTTTCGCGTTAACCATAATCCATCGTGTCTTTGCCAGTTCCGTGCCAGAGTCAGTGGATAATTTTTCCTTTTGGAATCAATTGCCTGTGGGGGCGCTATGCGGCCGGAAACGGCGAGAGGAAAAAACTGCCGGGCCGTTAAGGCTTCGCTTACCCACAGGCGGCAATAATGACCCTCTGTCGCGCAGGCCAGAAGGCCGATTTCCAGACAATAAAGAGCGCCGGCGGGTGATGCAGGCCCGGCCATGTAGCGGCCGGTTTTGGAAGTGGGTCGTCCTATGAACATGAAGATCAATTCGTCCTCCCCGATGGGTATGGGTTCCGTGACCGGCGGCGTGAAGCGCGCGAACGGCGACTTTTCAGTAGGCGGATCTTCAGGCCCTCAGAAGTCTGCCGGCCCGGCGCAGGCTTCGGCGGCGTTCGGCGCGCTGGGGGTTGATGCGTTGCTGGCCATCCAGTCGGAAGACGACGTGATGACCGGCCGCCGCCGGCGCCAGATCAAGCGCTCGCATGGCATTCTGGATGCCCTGGACGATATCAAGGTCAGCATCCTGTCGGGGTCGATCGATGACGAGGCGCTGCTGCGCCTGCAGGGCCTGATCGCCGAACACCGCGAAGACATCGAGGACAGCCGTTTGCAGGGTGTGCTCAATGAGATTGAAACGCGTGCCTTTGTCGAATTGGCCAAGCGCAAGCTGATGTAGGCTGCCGCTGCTCGCATTAGCATTTGTTACAAAAATAAAATCGCTTCACAGGTTAATCATTGCGCACTATAAGCCGCGCAAATTCCACGCGTCCGGTATATCCGGTGAGGGACGCTG
This sequence comes from Pseudomonadota bacterium, assembly GCA_048497915.1. GTDB lineage: Bacteria > Pseudomonadota > Alphaproteobacteria > Caulobacterales > Caulobacteraceae > Asticcacaulis. The sequence goes on along the minus strand of JBEHYZ010000044.1, from coordinate 10,737 downwards.
GAATCCTTCTTGCTGTGGGTGTCTGGCATGTTTCTGACTGGCTCAGGCTGGGACGGGCAGGCGGTCCGGTTAAGAATTGGCCAGCCAAAAAGTTAGCGCAAGCTCATCAGGGGTGCAGATAGCATATGTCAGGTGTAAACGTGTCCGCTCTGGCCAATGGCTACCGTCCTACGGACGATGAAGAATACATGAATGCCGCCCAGCTGGCTTATTTCCGCGGCAAGCTGAATGCCTGGAAGGATGAAATCCTCAAGGGCGCCAAGGAAACCGTCAACGTCATGCAGAAGGAAACGGAAAACCACCCCGACCTGGTGGACCGCGCCTCTTCTGAATCCGACCGGGCGCTGGAACTGCGCACCCGCGATCGCCAGCGCAAGCTGATCTCCAAGATCGATGAAGCCATTTCGCGCATCGACGATGGCTCCTACGGCTTCTGCGAAGAAACCGGCGAACCGATCGGGCTTGGCCGTCTCGAAGCCCGCCCGACGGCGACCCTGAGCATCGAGGCCCAGGAACGCCACGAGCGTTCCGAGCGCGTCCATCGCGACGACTAACGTTAAAAAAGTCATATAAATAAAGCGGTTGCGCTTATTACTCAGACAATATAGGGTTTCCCTGCCGGTAGCATAATCCGCAGAGGGAAACGCCATGTCCGATCATTTGAACCGCCGCGCCTTGCTGTCCGGCTGCGCTGCCACGGCGGCGGCCCTGGCCGCTGCGCCCGCCTTCGCGCAGGAGAAGTTTGTCTACCCCAGCTACCCGAAGCCCGGCGAACCTAAGCGCAGTGACACCGACAACAGCCGGCGCGTCATTCCGGCGCCGGCTAAGGACTACTGGCCGTTTTCGGGCATCAGCGGACCGGGGGCGCCGGTCACGGACGAGACGGCGCGCGGCGGTTGGCTGTCCGGCCTGATCGACGTGAAATACAAGGGGCCGGTGCCGCGCAGCTATCCGACGGCGCCATGGACCGACGACGACAGCGGCTCAGCGGTAACCAAGGGTCTGATCCCGGCGCTGCGGCCGATCTGGGACGTGCATATCCGCGACACCATCATCTGCCTGGGCGGCGACGGTCACTACTATATGACGGGTACGACTGGCGATAATTGCTGGGCGCTGACGGACGGCATCGAGCTTTACCGGTCGGCCGACCTGAAAACCTGGAGTTATCTCGGCCTGGTTTGGAGCATCGAGCGTGACGGCACCTGGGAAAAGAACTGGACGATGCGGGCAGGGGTGCCGTTCCGCTCGATCTGGGCGCCGGAAGTCCACTTCATCGGCGGCAACTATTATCTGGCGACCTGCATCAGCGGCGTCGGTATCGGCATCCTCAAGAGCACGACCGGCAAGCCGGAAGGGCCTTATGTCCACGCCGTGCAGGACACCGCCATCAAGGGTGGCATCGACTCGACGCTGTTCGAGGATGACGACGGCCGTGTTTACCTGACCTATGGCGCCGCTCAGCAGATCCGCGAAATCAAAAAGGATTTCAGCGGCTTTGCCGGCGAGTGGCAGCCCGTCGAATACGACCTGCCGGCGCCGCCTGCTGATCCGGCCAAGCCCGGTCCGGCGCTGAAGCCGCGCGTCGGCTTCGAAGGCGCGACGATGTTCAAGGCGAATGGCCGTTATTATATCGGCTGCTGTGAGCATTTTGAGGGCCGTTATTCCTTCATGTTCGCCAGTTCGGACAAGCTGTTCGGACCCTATCGCGGCCGTCACGAAGGCCCGGCGGGCGGCGGCGGCGGCAACCTGTTCCGCGACAAGAGCGGCCAGTGGTGGCAGACCTATTTCGGCAACGACAACCAGATGCCGTTCCGCGAAAAGCCAGGTCTGGCGGCGATCACCTTCGACGGCGATGGTAAGGTTGTACTGGCAAAGAATCAGCCGTTCACCGGCAAGACCTGGCAAGCCTGACCTGAGGCGCGGGCGTCCATTGACGCCCGTTGCATTTGGTGACTTAATGTCCCTCAATAATAGACAGCTTGAGCTGCTAAACGGGGGAAGTCATGTCGATATCAAGACTATGCGTAGCTGCGTGCGTTGTACTCACCTTGAGCGCCTGCGCGGAAACGCCGGGCGTTACCATCGATCCGCCATCGTCTGAACTCCAGGCCAGCAAGGCCCTGCCGGTGGCGTGGGAGTATTTCGGCGATCTCGGCATGATCCGGCACTATTACCCGCGCAAGGCCTGGGACGCGCAGGAAGACGGCATGGTCTATGTCAGTTGCGGCTGGGACGCCAGCGGCAAGGTGACGGGCTGCCATGTCCTGCGGGAAACGCCGCAGGGCATGGGCTTCGGCGATGCGACCATCGAAATGTTGCGCGCTGTCGGCCGGGTCAAGGCAAAGGATCGCTCCCGCTCCATCGAGCCGGGTGAGGGGCTGGTGATTGGTATTGCGTGGCATAATCGGGGATAGGGCTCCCGGTTTCCGGGACGATTGACGGCGCTTTCCCCCTATGGCTTACTCAGCGTCAAGCAGGACAATATCTGCAAAACGGGGAGCTATCATGAACAAGTTCACGAAGGGCGCGGCGATGGCCGGGCTACTTAGTCTGGTTGGGTGCGCCGAACGGCCGACGGTCCATCTTGATCCGCCGGCAGACGCCATCATGCAACGCAGCCGTGCCGTGCCGGTCACCTGGACCTATTTCGGCAGTGTCCGGACCATGCTGCAATATTATCCGCGTCCGGCCTGGTATGCGCAGGAAGGCGGCAGCGTCTATGCCACCTGCGCCTGGGACGACCGCGGCAAGATCACCGGTTGCGATGTCATCAGCGAGGCGCCGGAGGGGCGCGGCTTCGGCCAGGCGACGGCGGATATGCTGAAGGCCGTCGGCCGGGTCAGGGCCAAGGACGCAACCCGGCCAATCGCGCCAGGCGACGGGCTGGTTATCAATATCCAGTGGCACTACGGCGGATAGGCGCCAGGCTGCGCCAAAAGAGCCGCAAGCATCAATAAAAGTGCATAAAAATGAGCCAGTTAACTGTAAGACTTGAAAATTTATTTGACTTATTCCGCACGTTGGCGTTGTCTTTCCTGAAGCCTTAGCGCTTCTTACATCTTGGGGGGAATCCATGATCAAGTCATTTGGGGCCGTTCTGGCCGCCGTGAGCTGTGCTGCCTTGCTGACCGCCTGTTCCGGTGGTGGCGGGGGCGGCGGAGGCATCGCCACAGGGCCGTCGACGCCATCCACGCCGTCGGGACCGTTGACGCCGGCCACGCCGTATTCGCCGGGCGCCGCGCCGGCCTCGACCCGTCCGACGGGCTGTATCACGGCGGTCTGTCTCACGGTATCGGGCGGCTTTGCCGGGCCGTCCACCCAGGTGTTGCTGAGCGGGTCGACGATCACCTCGGCGATCGACAACAGCCAAAGCCAGACCCTGGTGAACGTCGTGGTCAATCCGGGTTCGACCTCCGCCACGACCGACGACAGTTATACCGTGAAATATAACCTGCACGGCACGACCTATACGCAGGTATTTTCCAATCCCGTCGCCAGGACCGACGCCCTGGGCAATCTGGCCGGAACGCAGGTGACCTCATCGGGCCTGGTCAACAATTTTGCCTTGTTCAACGTGGCGTCGGCGCTGAGCGGCAGCCTGGACTACGTGCAGATCGCCGCCTATGACCGCTCGACCCTGACCGGCGCCGAGGACGTGTTCATCGTCTACGGCCGCCAGACCAGCCCGGCCGACATGCCGACCTCCGGCAGCGCCACCTACAAGGGCGGGACGCGCGGTCTCTACATCACCACGGCGGGCGAGACGCTCCAGACCGCCAGCGATATCACCATGTCGACCAATTTCGCTTCCGGCGCCATTTCCGGTTCGACGGCGAATTTCCGCGTGATGAATATTACGACAGGCGCGCTGGTGGCTCGCAACGAAGACCTGAACTTTGCGTTCAACGCCAATATCACGTCGGGTTCGCCGGTGTTCAGCGGCACCGCCTCCAGCAGCCTGTCGACGGGCGCCGGCGGTCTCGGGCTGAGCGGCAATGTCGAAGGTGCGTTCTTCGGTGCCGCCGGCCAGGCGCCGGACGAAGCCGGCCTAGTGTACAAGCTTGGCACGCCGCTGACCACCAACTTCCTGATGGGTGGCGCCGCGCTCGGCAAACAGTGAGACCGGTTGCCTTTAAAGCGTTCAGCATAGTTTTGGCGGTGTTCGCGAGTCTTGCGGGCGCTGCCTTTGCCGTGCATGCTGAAACGCCGCAGCCGCAGGTGATCCAGGGCGATCAGGCGTTCGCCCTGGCTATCAATTTGTTTGTTCGCTCCGGCGACTATGCCAAGGCGCTCGAATTGCTGGAAACGCGGCCGGACATCGCCGCCACGCCGGAAGGCTTCCGGCTGCGCGTTCAGCTGTTGATGGAACTGAAGCGCGACGACGAGGCGCTCAAGGCGCTGGAGGCGCATCTGGCGGCCGAGCCGGGCGATGCCCTGTCGCGGTTTCAACTTGGGGAAATTCACTACCGCCACCGCCGCGATCAGTCGGCGGCCCTGGCGTTTCGCCTGGCCTTGGCCGGACATCTTGAGCCGTTTCGTGTGCAGATGGCGCAGGCGCGGCTGGCGTCGATCACGGCGCGGCGGCCCTGGCGGTTCTGGGGCGGGGTGTCGCTGGCGCCCGACAGCAATGTCAACGGGGCGACCGATGCCAGGCAGATCGAGCTGTTCGGCCTGCCTTTCATGCTCGATCCATCGGCGCGGCGGCAGAGCGGGATCGGAGTGAACGCCTTTGCCGGGGCCGAAAGGACCTGGCACCTGTCGCCCAAACTGTCCGTTCGTGCCGGGCTGAACGCGCAGGTCATCGACAATCCGGGCCGCGTGTCCGATTTCGCCAGCCTGAACGTCGTCGCCGGGCCGGAATGGCGCGTCGGACCGACGTCGGTGGTGTCGCTGCGGCCGACCTATGGCGTGACCTGGTACGGCGGGCGAAAACTGGAGGAGGGGCCGGGACTGTCGGCGTCGGGCGATCTCTACAGCGCCAATCGCCGCTGGACGATGGATGCGTCCTATCAAAACCTTGAGTCGCAGCTGCTGCCCGGCCGGACGGGCGCGACCTATAGCCTGGCCCTGACGCGGACGCGCTATTTCGAATCGTCGCTGTGGCGTGGTTTTGGCTCGGTGGGAATGCGGCGCGCGCGCGATGCGTCGGAAGGGTACCGGCAGGCCTTGCTCGGGGCCGGGCGGCTGTTCCAAGGGCCGCGCGCCACCTTCCTGTACGTCGAGGGGTCGGCTCTGGAGCGCCGCTATCAGGGCGTTTCGGTGGCGTTCGGCAAGCGGCGCGAGGACCACGAAATCGCCATGCAGATGCGGCTATCCAAGCAGGATTGGCTGGTTTACGGTGCGCATCCGTTCACGTCGCTTCTGGTGTCGCGCACCCAGTCGAACGTCACGCTCTATAGCAATACGCGTCAGAGGTTCGAATTCGGCCTGACGCGTGAGTTCTGAACCGCGTTTTAGTCTTTGAAAATGTTGCGGTCCGGCGTATGGGGTACGTCCGTTTTTAACCGCCTTTCAGAGATTTTTCGCATGACCGTCAAGGTTCGCTTCGCGCCATCACCCACCGGCAAGATCCATGTCGGCAACGTCCGGGCCGCCCTGACCAACTGGCTGTTCGCGAAGAAGCACCAGGGTGTATTCGTGCTGCGCATCGACGACACCGACCTGGAACGCTCGACCAAGGAAAACGAGGACCAGATCGAAGCTGACCTGACCTGGCTGGGCCTGCCGTGGGGCGAGCGCTACAACCAGTCGAAGCGCTTCGATATTTATCAAAAAGCGGCTGATTACCTGAAGTCGATCGGGCGGCTGTATCCGGCCTATGAAACCGGCGAAGAATTGGACCGCCGCCGCAAGGTGCAGTTGTCGCGTGGCCTTCCGCCGGTCTACGATCGCGCGGCTTTGAATCTGACCGACGCCGAGCGCGCCCAACTCGAGGCCGAAGGCCGCAAGCCGCACTGGCGCTTCAAGCTCGATGGCAAGCGCGTCGCCTGGGAAGACCTGGTGCGCGGCCACTGCGAAGTCGACACGACGTCGATGTCCGATCCGGTGCTGATCCGCGAGGACGGCCTGTTCCTCTACACCCTGCCGTCGGTGGTCGACGACATGGACATGAAGATCACGCACGTCATCCGCGGCGAAGACCACGTCGCCAATACCGGCACGCAGCTGGAAATCTTCGAGGCGCTGAAGGGAATGTTCGATGCGCCGCTGCCGACCTTCGCGCATATGACGCTGCTGGTGGGGTCTGACGGCGAGGCGCTGTCCAAGCGTCTTGGGTCGATGTCGATCCTGCAGATGAAGGAAGAGGGCTACGAGCCGCTGGCTATTGTTTCGCACCTGGCGCGGATCGGTACGTCGGATGCGCTGGAAGTGGTGCCGTCTCTGGACGTGCTGGTCGAAGGCCAGGACTTCAGCAAGATGGGCCGTGCGCCGGCGCGTTATGACGAAGAAGACCTGAAGCGGCTGAATGCTGGCGTTCTGCAAGCCATGTCTTATGCCGACGCAAGGCCAAGACTGGCAAGCTTCGACGCCGACCTGGGCGAGCTGTTCTGGGATACCGTGAAGATGAACCTCGGCAAGTTTTCCGAGGTCGCCGAATGGCGGGACATAGTTGCCGGCGACATCGCGCCACGCATCGAAGATGCCACTTTTATTTCGCAAGCTTTGTCGGTTCTGCCCGCTGATTACGGCCGCGACAGCTGGGGCGCATGGACGGCGGCGATCAAGGACGCCACTGGCGCCAAAGGGCGGGCTCTGTTCATGCCGCTGCGTCAGGCGCTGACCGGTATGGACCATGGCCCGGACATGGGGGCGCTGAGTTTCCTGATCGGCCGTGAGAAGATCGCGAAACGTCTTGGTGCTTAAGGTTTGGGGAGCATGATCGTTATCTACCACAATCCGCGCTGCGGAACGTCGCGCAATGTGCTGACGGCGCTGGAAACCATCGGCGCGGAACCGGTGGTGATCGAGTATCTGCAAACCGGTTGGACGAAGGCGCAACTGCTTGGTCTGTTCGCCGCCGCCGATGTGACGGTGCGTGAGGCTCTACGCGTCAAGGATACGCCCGCCGAAAGCCTGGGACTGCTTGATCCGGCGATTGATGATGAAGCCTTGATTGCGGCGATGATCGAACACCCGATTCTGGTCAACCGGCCGTTTGTCTGCGCGCCCAAGGGCGTACGGTTGTGCCGTCCGAGCGAAAAGCTGCTCGAACTGGTGGACGTGCCTGAAGGCGTCTCCCTGACCAAGGAAGACGGCAGTCCGATATTGGCCTCTAAATAATCAGCCCTTGGCGGCGACGCGGCGGGTATCGATCTGGATATCGGTCGACATCATCTCGGCAATGGCCGGCAAGATATCCTCGACACGCTCCACCGTCGCATAGGTGCGCTTGAACAGGGCCGGGGTGAACTGGGCCGTCTGGGTGGCGTCGACCAGGTCGAAGAACGGGTCCCAGAAGCCGTTGATATTGACGAAGATCACCGGCTTCTTGTGCAGGTCCAGGCGGCGCCACGACAGAAGCTCGATCGCTTCTTCCAGCGTGCCGACGCCACCCGGCAGGACGACGAAGGCATCCGCTTCCTCGAACATCATCATCTTGCGCTCGTGCATGTTCTGCACGACGCGGGTTTCGACGTCGTCATAGAGGAATTCGCGCGAGCGCAGGAACTGCGGCATGATGCCGAGCACCTTGCCGCCGGCGTCATGGACGGCGCGGGCGACTTCGCCCATCAGGCCGACGCCGCCGCCGCCATAGACCAGACGCAAACCGGCGCCCGCCAGGATCTGGCCGAAATCACCGGCCGCCGCTTTATAGGCTTCGTCATTGCCGAAAGAGGAACCGCAATAGACACACACGGATTTGATATCACGCTTCGACGCAGGCATTTTTGTCTGTAACCTCTTATGGAGCGAAAAGTATGCCCCTGTTCGTCTCGAAAAAAAGGGGATAATGCCAAAGACATGAAAAAGAAATGTCGCTTTCTCCTCGTCGCGTCGATTTGTGCCGGTTTTCTGCCGGTGGCCGCGGTTTTGAGCGGTTGCCAGCCCAAGGCGCCCAAGGCGGAAAGCGACGACTGGTCGACGCTTCGGCCCGCCGGGTATGCCATCGCGCCTGTGGTCACCGCCGTGACCGCCGCCGGGCCGGGCATGATCGCTGTCGAAGGCCATGCCTTGCCCGACAGCCGGGTGCGATTCCTGTACGGTCCGGAAACGAAGCAATTGCGCATCGGGGTGACGGCCGACTCGAAAGGCCGGTTCGTCGCCGAGCTGCCTGCCAATCCGCAGGGCAGCGTCTTCGACCTGTTCGCTACCGACGATTCCGGCCGCATGGTTCAGGCCGAGGGGCGGCTGTTCGTGCCGCCGGACCAGCCGGCCAAGGCGATCATGATGCGGCCGGGGACGCCGAGCATGCCGGTCTACACCCAGACCTCAGGCCTGGCGGTGGTCGATTACGATTCGCTGGGCGCGTTTGCCGTGGCGGGGCGGGTGGCGCCACGCAGTTCCGTGACACTCACGGTCGGTGAAGTAAAGGTGCAGCGGACCAGCGATTCTAACGGCTATTTCAATGCAGTAATGCAGATACTTCAGCCAACCGATCAGGTAATGCCGTTGAACCTGCAGGTCGAAGCCGGCGGCGCCATCTGGAAGCGCGACATCGGCGTATCGCGCCCGGCCGGCGAGGGCGATCTGGTGACGCCTATCCCGCAGGGCTGGCGTGTCGACTGGCATGTGCCGGGCGGTGGTGTGCAGACCACTTTGGTGTTTTAGGGGACTGAGCCCTCTTACATCATCTCGTCTTGCTTTTGCTTGGTTGACGAGAACAGCTTCTTGAGGAATTCGGTGATGCCGTGGCGTTTGGCCTTGCGGGCAATGGCGTCTTCGCTGACCAGCCAGGCGATCTGCACGACGCGGCGCTCGCCTTCAAACGGCTTGTGGCCATGCCAGGAGTTGTCGAGGCGCGGGAAGGCGATGAAGTGGCCATAGCCGGGATTGACCTCGGCGGTGCCGGGGCCGTCCTGATCCGGGCCTTCCAGAAAGCGCAGGTTGCCGCCGGAGGTGCCTTCGCGGTTCAGATAGATGAGCGCCGAGGCCAGCTTGTCAGCGCCGTCGGTGTGCGGGCGGCCGTCCTTGAGCGCTGACCACCTGCGCACCGTCACCCAAGTCGGCTTGCCGGTCAGATCGACGCCGAGCTTGGCACCGACCGCTTTGGCGAATTCCGGACCGCGCACTTCGGCCAGCAGATCCTTGAACGCCGGGCCCATGGGAAAGTCTTCCGGGCGCATGAAGCCGGTCTTGTTGATCTGCGGGAAATCGCGCTCGATGGCGTCCTGATCGCCCGAAGACAGAATGCCTTCGCCGATCAGGTTGCGGAACGGATAGTCGGAAGCAGGCGTGGCGGCGACGGCATCGAGGCGAAGCATGGCGGTATGAATCCAAAGAACGAACAGCCTCTATATATAGCACGCCCGTTGGCCGCCGCCATAATTTCCCTGCGCGCCACGAACGCCTGTGTCAGTGAGTCGCGTCCTTGACCGTGTCCGAAGTCTTGTCTTCGGCTTTCTTGACGGCGTCGCCGGCGCGTTCGGCGGGCGAACGGTCGCGCAACTGTCCGGCCGCCGCATCCACGCCATGGGGCAGGGCGTCGACCGCATCGCCGACGCGCTCACCGGTGGTGCGCCGGTCGGGCAAGGTCATCAGAATGACGACGATCGCGGCAACGACGACGCCGCCCAGGATAAAATAGATCGCTTTATTCATCTCTGTTCCTCAACCGGCGTTGGCATCGGACTGGATGCGGGCATCGATGACCTTGGGCTCATCCGAATCGGCGGGAATATAGTCCTCGCCGCTGTTGGCCACCGCTGGCGCTTGCCGTGGATAGCTGGCTTCCGACGGCGAGTTGAGCGCCAGCGCCGCTGCGACGGCGATCAGGATCATGGCGAGGAAAGCAAAGAAGCCGTTGCGAAAAACCGTGCTTGTCATTTGTCCGCTCCGTCAGATGTGGCCAAGGAGCAGGAGAATCAGCACGACGACCGCCAGCGCGCCAATGCCGCTGGATGGGCCGTAGCCCCAGTTGTTGCTGTAGCGCCAGGTCGGCAGCGCGCCGAGCAGCATAAGGACGAGGACGACAATAAGAATGGTGCCAAGCATGGCGAAAGCCCCTTCTGAAAACCGCTTTTAACGGTTCATTGTCGGGTTTGCGCCGGTAAGAATAAAATGCGGGGGATAAGGCGAATTGTAAAAAAGCGCAGAGTCGCGCAACGGCAAGCCGTTGGCTCGAAAAGCATTATATTTTAAGGAGATTGTCACGCGGCTGGCTCCCCGAGCTGGACTCGAACCAGCGACCATTCGATTAACAGTCGAATGCTCTACCAACTGAGCTATCGGGGACCGTAACCGCGTGAGGCGCGCCCTATAGCAAGCGTTTTGCCTGCAATGCAAGCCCCAACGCCAACAAAAAGAAAAAAAGCCCGGAACAACGTCCGGGCTTTGAGAAGTTTGGTGATGGTGGGTGTCTTCAAAAAAGCAAAGACACTGCCTTTGTGAGGGATTCTGGTTAAGGGAAGGTAAATGCGAACGGCGTTCGCGCATTCGTCAACAGACCAGTTTTGCGGGGGAATTTCGGGCGCGCTGTGGAGGCCTGACCCAGAGTCGAACTGGGCTACACGGATTTGCAATCCGCTGCGTAACCGCTCCGCCATCAGGCCTCGTCGCGAGCGAAGGCGTGAGCTA
>JBEHYZ010000043.1:0-29062 GCA_048497915.1 Pseudomonadota bacterium | reverse complement strand
CATGGCTGCTATTGCCGCCGCCCTGACCACGATGACCGCTCCGGCGATTGCCAGCGCTCAGCCCCTGAAGCCGGTTGCGGTTGCCTACCATGACCGCTTCGACAGCCGTTCGACGGTTGAGCTGAACTCGCGGATCACCACCCTGCAGACCCGCATCAACATGGGCAGCCGCTCGCATCAGCTGAGCATCCGCGAAGCCGCCCGCCTGAACAGCCAGCTGTCGAGCATCATCTCGACCAAGCGCAGCTTTGAACGTTCGGGCCGTGGCCTGGACGGCCGCGAAGTCGCCACCCTGAACAGCCGCCTCGACACCCTGTCGTCGCAGGTCCGCATTCAGGCCCACGACCGTAATCGCAGCTAACCGCATTCGGTGACAGGGCCACCGGGAAGTGCCCCCATCATCCGGATCCTTTGAAGCGTGGAACGCAAGTTCCACGCTTTTCAGGTTCGAAGGGGTAAAAGCTGGCCTTCGATGCTACCAATTGAAGCCCATGCCGGCCTTGCCGAGTGCCTGACCATCTGCGAACGCCGCAGCAATTCCGAAATCGAATGTCCCCGCTTGACGGGTGTAGTTGACACTGACTGCCGACTGACGGGCAAAGGTGCCGACACCAAAAGCCAGTCTATTCTGCTTACCACTACTTGGCGGTGCAAGATTGAGCGACGCGGCCAGAGCCACGCCTTGGAAGGCGACGCGCTGGCTTTGATCGATACGGATGGAAAGCGCATCCAGACGGCTATTAGTGGCAGCAATATCAGCGTCTACGGCACTCGCCTGGGCAAATTGGCTCAAGGGGATAGAACCCTGCATGTAGCTTATGCCACCGGGCGCCGCCGGGTCTTTGTACGCACCGGCTATGCCTATCCCAACCTGGGAATCGGCCGCCGCGGCAAGCGCAGGCAGGGAAGTCAGCGCAACGGATGGCACAGCAACGTTGTTACCCCCGGCGTCGGCGATAACATTCGTATAGGTCAGACGCTCTCCGGGTGCGCAAGGTGGAAGCGTATACTGCGGGAACGTCCCCTTAAAACAACGAATCGACAAAGGCGTTGTATGGGCGGTGCTTGTTCCGAACCAAGTCGAAGCATTCCAATCGACCCCACTTGATGCTCCGGTTATGGTGCCCGTTGTCGGCGTTCCACCCCAGCCCTGAGCCATCACAGGCGTCGCAAAAAAGGCCGCGATAGCGGCCATCCAAAACAATTTCATATCAACCCCTCTTAAAAAACAAGCCCCGGACTGAAACAGGTTGCGACAATGGCAACAGGATGTCGAGTCCACTTTTTACAGCTAACCCAGCAGGTTTTAGCGATGTCGAATATGAATCGGCACGAGCCAAGGAAGCTTGTTATGCCGATCTCTAAAGCAGCCAGTTGTGCCGAAGCGGCCCGTGCCCGTTGCCGAGCTGCGGCGCCATGGCGATGGCGCCGTAGAGGTAATCCCGCGCCATGCCGATCGTCTCGTCGAGGCCCCGCCCCTCGCGCACCAGAGCCGCACACGCACTTGCTAAAGTACACCCCGTGCCGTGCGTATGCGCCGTCTCGATGCGCGCCGAGGCAAAGCGGAATTCCTTGTCCTGGGTGAACAGGATGTCGACCACCTCCGGCCCGCGCAGATGGCCGCCCTTGATCAGCACGGCCTTGGCGTTCATACGCAGCAGCATCTCACCGGCCCGGCGCATCTCGTCCTCGCTTTCAAGACCCACGCCGGTCAGCGCGATCGCTTCCGGCACATTGGGCGTCAGCAAATCTGCGTGCGGCAACATCAGGGCCTTCAGCGCATCGATGGCGTCTTCCTTCATCAGGGCGTGCCCGCCCTTGGCCACCATCACCGGATCCACCACCTTGAAGGCCGATGACGCCAGCAGCACTTCTGAGACCGCTTCCATGGTGCCGATGTCGGCCAGCATGCCGGTCTTGATGGCGTCGACGCCGATGTCCTCGATGCAGGCCTGCGCCTGGGCGACGATGAAGTCCGGCGGCACCGCCATCACGTCCTTGACGCCCATGGTGTTCTGAACCGTCAGCGCCGTTACCGCCGTCATGGCGTAAGCCCCCAGGCAGGTGACCGTCTTGATGTCGGCCTGGATGCCCGCGCCGCCGCCTGAATCCGATCCGGCGATAATCAGAACCCTATGCATGTAACGCTTGTCCTCGAGGCGTGAATGGGCGCAGAATACGAAAAAGGGCGTTGCAATAGCTGCCGCGCCCCCTTGATAAATTGATGTAGGAGGCATGCATGCCGCTCGCAACCTCATTTTACAAAAGCGGTATCAGGCGCGGCATTTACCGCCACTACAAGAATAAGCTGTATTGCGTCCACGGCACGGTCACGCACTCGGAAACCGAGGAGGAGCTGGTGTTGTATGCACCTCTGGGCCAGGAAGCCGGCCAGGCGCGGCTGTGGGTGCGGCCACTGGCCATGTTCGTTGAAACCGTGCAAACAGCCGACGGTGAGGTGCCGCGATTCGCCTATGTCGAAGACGCACTTGAAGCTTGTCCCGGATAAGTCATGAGCCGAAAGAAAGACCCCGACGCCAGGTGGAACGAGCTGGCGCCGGACCTGATCGCTGACCCCAATCACCCGATCCTGCGTGCTATGCGCGGGACGTTGATTCTGGTGCGTCTCAATCAGATTGACGCCAATGATGAAATGCTGAGCTTTGAGGTCCTGGCCGGTCAGTTGATCCGCGCCAATCGCTCTGAAGGCTTCGTGCTGTCGCTGGTAGGCGGCAAGTCGGGCGAGGAGTTGTTCCTGCCGCTGGTGCCGGCGGCCTTTAACCTGATCGAGCCCGGTCAGTATCAGCTGTCCTGCGGCGCGGTCGTCGTTGATCCGGCCTTCCTGGCGGCATTCGATATCTATCAGAGGGCACAGTAGCCCAGGCAAGCGAAGGGGGTAAGCATGAGCATTCTCGATAAGTTGTTCGGCGGCAAACCGGCAAAACCGGAGCCCGCGGCCGCACCACCGCCGCCGGAAGAACTGGCGACGGAAATCCTGCAAAAGCTGATGAACGCCTATGCCGACGAGCGCGGCGTCCACGCCGAAACCCTGCTGAGCTGCGTCGGCGCCCTGGCCGGTTTTGGCTGTCAGATGGCGGTGCGCGACGGCGTAAAGCAGGGCCTGCTGCCGGCCGACACCAAATTAGTCGAGGCCCAAACCGACGATGGCAACACCTACTTTTTTGGTGACAGCCTGAACCAGCCGCTGCTTGAGGCCGACATGTCGGTGTGGAACCAGGTGATGGCGGCCGCCCACCGCGCCGGCGCCACGCAGCTCCCGGACATGGCGGACGTGGCCAGCTATGTCGCCTGCAGTGTCGGCCAGCCCTGGTTCGGCACCATCCGCATCGAAGACGCCCATCAGCCGCACGAAAAGCCGATCGACGCCCTGACGAAATGGTGGCCGCCCAATTATGCGCTGGTTAAGGCGCGCCACGGTGATCCGCTGTTCACCGGCTGGTACTTCGCCACCGCTGCCCAGCAATTGATTGGCAAGACCAAGGATGTGCTCGACCCGGCCCTGGCCGCGCGCCTCGTCATCGAATCGGCGGTCGCCATGGCCAAGGTCGATCCGCGCCGGATCGGGGTCGCGCTCTAGGTCACCGCCCGCCACATGCGGATCGCCTGGCGCATTTCGGCGACATCGTGGACACGCACCATCTTCGCGCCATTCTGAATGGCGTGCAGATGCACGGCCAGACTTGCCCCTAAACGATGATTGGCATCCGACGCATGTGCGCCGTCCCGCTCCTCCAGCGCCGCGATGAAGCGCTTGCGCGACGCCGCCATCAGCAGCGGGAAGCCATGCCCGCTGAGCCGCTTCACCGACCGGATCAGCGCCAGATTATGATCGAGCGTCTTGCCGAAGCCGATGCCCGGATCGATCCAGATCCGCTCGCGCCACACCCCGGCCCGGATGGCCAGCTCGGCGCGCTCCAGCAGGTAGGACTCGACCTCGGCCACCACGTCTTCGTAGTACGGATTGGACTGCATGGTGCGCGGTTCGCCCTGCATATGCATCAGTACGACCTCACCACCCAGCCGGGCCGACGTTTCCAGAGAAGCAGAATCGTAACTCAAAGCGCTGACATCGTTCCAGATTTCCGCGCCCGCCTTGAAGGCTTCCTCGGCCACTTCCGGTTTCAGCGTATCGATGCTGATCGGCCCGTCCCACTGATTGCTGAGCGTGGCGATCAAGGGCACCACGCGGTCGATCTCCTCCGCCAGTGTCACCGGTTGCGCGCCCGGCCGGGTCGACTCGCCGCCTATATCGAGCACATCGGCTCCGGCGGCGATCAGTTGCCGCGCCTGCTCAAGCGCCTCATGATGACCGAAGAACCGCCCACCGTCGGAAAAGCTGTCGGGTGTGGTGTTGATCACGCCCATGATCAGCGGCCCGCGAACGGCGTACAGTTCCTGCAAGGTCATTTGGCGCCCGCATCCTCTGCCGCCAATTTGGCGATGGCGGCCCAGTCGAGGTGTTGACCGCCGTTCGCCAGCAGGCGCACGAACCGGTCGCGCAGCAGGCTGGCCAACGGTAACGGCACCTGCAGGCTTTCAGCGGCGGCCAAAGTCAGGCGCATATCCTTCAGCCCCAGCGGCGCAGCAAACCCGGCCGGTTCGTATTTTTCCTCGGCGATCAGCCCGCCATAGGTCTTGTAGATCGGCGCACTGAACAGGGTTGACGTCATTATTTCCAGATATTGCGACTTATCAATCCCGCCTTTAGACGTCAAAGCCACGGCTTCACCGAGCGATTCGATCACCGAGGCAATGAGGAAATTTCCGGAAAGCTTGACAAGATTGGCCGCCGACGGCGTTTCGGCCACAACGAAAACCTTCTGACCGAGAACCTCGAGCAGCGGCAACACGGTGTCGGTCGCGGCCTTGGCGCCCGCGGCAACGATGAACAGCATCGCTGCCGCAGCGGCTACAGGTCTGCCGAAGACCGGCGCCGCGACAAAGCCCTGCCCCGCGTCGGCGTGTGCCTTCGTCAGCCTGTCCGACAAAGCGACGCTGATCGTGCTGCAGGAAACGTGAATGGCGCCAGGCTTAAGGTGCGCCAGGATGCCTTCCGGGCCGTTGACCACCGTCTCGACGGCGGTGTCTTCGGCCAGCATGGTGAAGACCACCTCGCCCTTGGCGGTCTCACCCGGCGTATTGGCCAACACAGCGCCTTGTGCGAGCAAAGGCTGCGCCTTGTCAGCCGAGCGGTTGTAAACCGTGACGGTGTGACCGGCTTTGAGGAGATTGGGCACCATCGCCGCGCCCATACCGCCGAGTCCGATGAAGCCGATATCCATTATGCAGGTCTCCGAACCGCTACCCCACCCATGTCAGACTGTCTCTCCAACGGCGGCAAAACTACTGTGAAGGCTGTGCCTTCCCGATACGCTTGATTTCCCATTGCAGGTCGATACCGAGCTTGGCTTTCACATCCGCCCGCACCGCTTCGCCCAGCCCTTCCAGATCAGCCGCCGTCGCGTCATTGGCATTGATCATGAAGTTGGAATGCAGTTCCGAGAACTTGGCGCCGCCATGCAGCTTGCCGCGCCAGCCAGCCTCATCGACGCATTGCCAGGCCGACTTGCCGTCCGGGTTCTTGAAGGTCGAACCGCCGGTCTTTTCGCGGATCGGCTGGGTGGTTTCGCGACGGGAGGTGATGGCGTCCATACGCTCGGTGACAGCAGCAGCATCGTCCGGCTTACCCTGGAACACCGCCTGCATCCAGATGATGTCGGGGCTGATCTCGGTATGGCGGTAGGTGAAACCGAAGTCGGCATTGGTGAAGGTGTGCTTCTCGCCGCGACGGTCAAAGCCCCAGGCTGACACCAGAACGTCCTTGGTTTCCGAACCGTAGCAGCCCGCGTTCATGGTCAGCGCGCCGCCGATCGTGCCGGGAATGCCGGCGTAGAATTCAAGCCCCGCCAGCCCGGCCTTGGCCGCGGCCTTGGCGACCATGCTGTCAAGCGCGCCCGGCCCGGCCGTGATCAAGTCGCCGTCGACGGTGATTTCGGCAAACGCCCGCCCAGCCAAACGGATGACCACGCCTTCGATGCCGCCGTCACGGATAATGACGTTCGAGCCGACACCAAGATAGGTCACGGGCACTTCGTCTGGCAACGCACGCAAGAAATCGCCCAGATCCTCCGCATCCGCCGGAATGAACAGCACTTCCGCCGGGCCGCCGACGCGGAACCAGGTGAACGGCGCCAGTGGCTCGTCACGCAGCAGCTTGCCGCGCACAGTGGGAAGACTGTCTTTCCAGCTCATCAGGCCGCTCCGGCCTTGAGTGCCTCGAGTTGCCCCGGCAGAGCATAGGCCCATTGCGTGATGTCACCGGCGCCGAGGCAGACGACCAGATCGCCCGGCTTGGCTTCGGCGGCGATAACCGACGCCAATTGTGCCGGGCCTTCCAGCGCTTGAGCATTGCGATGGCCGAAGCGGTGCAGCCCATCGACCAGCGCCGCCTTGCTGACGCCTTCGATCGGCTGTTCGCCGGCACTGTAAACGTCGGCCACAACAACCGCATCGGCGTCATGGAAGCACGACGAAAACTCTTGCATCAGGTCGCGCAGGCGGGTGTAGCGGTGCGGCTGGACCACCGCGATCACCCGGCCCGTTCCGACCACCTGGCGGGCGGCCTTCAAAACCGCCGCAATTTCTACCGGATGGTGGCCGTAGTCATCGATCACCCGGATGCCGTCGACCACGCCGGTCGTCGTAAAGCGCCGCTTAACGCCGCCGAACCCGGCCAGCCCCTTACGAATGGCGTCCTCGCCGATACCGAGCTCCCGCGCCAAAGCAATCGCCGCCGTTGCATTGGAGACATTGTGATTGCCGGTCATCGGCAGTTTCATCTGTTCCCAGGTGAACGGCTCGGCGCCCCCTCCTTGACTGGATGCTGGCGAGAACACGACATCGAAGGTCGCGCCTTCTGGGCCGAACTCGATATTGGCGCAGCGCACTTCGGCTTGAGGGCTGACGCCATAAGGGATCAGGCGGCGATTATCGATGCGCGCTGCCAAAGCCTGCACTTCGGGATGGTCGATGCACACCGCGGCGAAGCCGTAGAACGGGATGTTCTCGATGAAGTCGGCAAAGCCCTTCTTGACGGCTTCGAAATCACCCCAGTGATCGAGGTGCTCCGGGTCGATATTGGTGACGATGGCGAGGGTGGACTTCAACCGCAGGAACGACCCGTCGGACTCATCGGCCTCGACGACGATCCAGTCGCCGTCGCCGACCTTGGCGTTGGTGCCGTAATTGTTGATGATGCCGCCATTGACCACGGTCGGGTCGAGCCCGCCGGCATCAAGCAGCGCCGCCACCATCGAGGTCGTGGTGGTCTTGCCATGCGTACCGCCGACAGCGATCGAGAACTGCAGGCGCATCAGCTCAGCCAGCATCTCAGCGCGGCGAACCAACGGGATCCGACGGCGGCGCGCCTCGACCATCTCCGGATTGTCCTGCTTGACGGCCGTCGAATAGACCAGGGCGCAGACGCCCTCGCTGACATGGGCGGCTTCGTGGCCGATGAAGATCTTGGCCCCAAGCTTCTCAAGGCGCTCGGTATTGGCCGAGGATTTCGCATCGGAGCCCTGCACCTTATAGCCGATCTTGATCATGATTTCGGCGATGCCGCTCATGCCAATGCCGCCGATGCCGACGAAATGCACCGGGCCGAGATCAAAGGGGGTCGGACGGACTTTGGAGAGAGAGGCCATGCGCGCGAGTCACTTGCAGCAAGAGGGGAAAAGCCGGATTTAGACCATGTGCGCCCGGCTGTCACTTTCGATTTTCGGCCTTTGTCGGTCCGGCGTTTCATGCCATTATTGCGTGCATGGGCAAGCTGCATATTTCCTTGGATGACTCGACCGAAACCTGGCTGCACGAACAGGCAGGCGAGGATGTGAGCGCCTATGTCAGCGACCTGATCAGCAAGGACAGGGAGCGCAAGGCGGCCGAGGACGACCTGCGCCAGATGCTGGACAAAGCCATCGCCAGCGGCATCAGCCCACGCACGCCGCAAGAGATCATCGAAGACGTCCGGCGCAAACTGAGAGCCGATGGCCGCCTATAAGCTTACGTTCGACGCGGACGAAGATCTCGCGAATATCTTTCGCTATTCCATTTTGACTTTCGGAGCCGCCCAGGCCGACAGATATGTAGCGCGGCTAATTGAAGGCTTTGAATTGCTGGCCGACAATCCCTTCGCAGGCGCAGACTATGCCCACATCCGCCCCGATAGCCGCCGTCTCATCCAGGAAAAGCATGTGATTTACTATTTGCTTGAAGCCGATGGCAGTGTGACGATTTTCCGCATCCTGGCGCAACATCAGGACCCGCTACGTCACCTCTAGTCTGCCGGAGCTTCCTTTTCCGCATCGCGCTGGTCGAGATAACGCCGCGCCAGGGTGTACAGAATCACCGTCATCGGCATGGCGTAAAGCACGCCCATCGGCCCGATCAGCCCGGCGAAGCCCAGCACCGCAAACAGGGTCAGCACCATCGGCACTTCGGCGATCTGCCGTTGCACCATCGGCGTCAGGAAATTGGCCTCCGCTTGCGAAACGCCGGTATAGATCGCCAGGGTCCACAGGAACGGCTCGACGCCACCAAGCGCTGCCAGCAGCAGCCCCAGCCCAGCTGAAACCGTGGGCCCGACCAGCGGCACGAACTGCGCCAACCCAGCCAGCAGCCCGAGCGCCAAGGCTGAGGGCAGGCCAAGGATCGACAGGAAGACGCTGATCAAAACGCCGACGACGACCATGGAGATGAACTGGCCGATGAACCACAGCCGCAGCGCCCGGCCAGCGGCATTCATGGCGTCTCGGATCCAGTCGTGGTGGTCGGTCGGAAACAGCCGGACCACGCCATCGCGGTACTTGCCGGGATGCATGGCCAGTATAACGCCGCCGATCAGCGCCACCAACGTGTCGGCCACGCCAGACAGGACGCTGCCGGCGATGACGGGAAGGCTTGAGACCACACCACTGGCCTGCTGACCGATAGTGGCGATGTGTTCCTGGATCGTCCGGCCGATGGCCGTGCTTTGCAGCTTGAGCTGCAAGGCCGCCCAGGCGACCGGCAGTTGCTGCGACAGGGTCTGGTACTGGTCGGCCAGCACCCGTCCGAACAGATAGAAGGTCAGGGCAAACAGAGCCAGCACAGCCAGCACGACGATCAGCACGGCGAAGGTCGGCGATATCGGTGTATAGCGCAGCAACGGCTCGGCCAGGCCGCGCAGGATGACCGCGAAGATGATGGCGCCGAAAATCAGCAGCCACAGATTGATCAGCTTGAACGCCAGGAAACTGAGCGCAATCGCCAGAATGACGAACAGCACGCGCTGCATGAAACCGGTCGTCAGCGTATCTTGCGGCTTCGCGGCCATGGAACCTCCCGGGGTTTTCCGGACTATGCCAGCCGCGCGCAAAAAATCTAGTCTTTTACTGCCTTTACGGTCCGTTCGACCAGATCGGCCAGTTGTTTGGCGGCGTCCGGCCGGGCGACCGACTTGGCGGCCGCCGCACGCATCGGCAGCAATGCGGAGGCTTCGAGCAGCTCGCGGATTTCCGCGGCCAAGCGTTCGGCGGTCACGTCGTCTTCCTTGAGGACCACGGCGGCCTTGGCTTCTTTCAGGACTTCAGCGTTGTAGGTCTGGTGATCGTCGGCGGCGATCTTGAGCGGGATCAGCAGCGACGGCTTGCCGGCGACAGCCAGTTCGCACACAGTCGAGGCCCCTGCCCGGCCGATCACCAGATGTGCCCGGCCCAATCGGTCGGCCATGTCGGAAAAGAACGGCGCGATCTCGGCGTCGATCTCAGCGTCCTTGTAGATTTTGGTAGCGGCCTCAATGTTCTCGGCGCGCGTCTGCTGCTCGACCTTCAAGGTAATCCGCAAAGACATCGGCAACAGCGCCAGGGCCTGCGGCACCGTCTCGGACAGTATTTTGGCGCCTTGAGATCCACCCGTCACCAGGATGCGGATGGTCTTGCCGATCTCGGGATAAGGCTGGTCATAAAGCGCGCGGATATCCGGCCGCACCGGATTGCCGACCACCTGCACCCGGCCTTCCAGCTCCGAAGGCGCCAGGCGCAGCACCGGAAAGGCGCAGGCCACCGCATCGACCTGGGCGGCCAGCTTGCGGTTCGACCGGCCCAGCACCGAGTTCTGTTCGTGGATCAGAGTAACGTCCTTGCGCTGCAGGGCCGCGGTCAAGGCGGGAAACGACGGGTAGCCGCCGAAGCCGATCACCGCCCAGGGCTTCAGCCGCTTGAACGCCTTGCGCGCCTGCAGGACGCCGAGGCCGATCTTGATCGCCGCCCGCGCCATGCCGATAGGGTCGCCGTTCTTGAAGGTCGCCGCCTCCAACGACAGCCGCTCGATGGCCGGAAATTTTTCGGCATAGGCCGCCCCGCGCGAATCCGACGCCAGAACCACTTGCCAGCCACGTTCAATCAGCTCACGCGCCAGCGCCTCGGCCGGGAACATGTGCCCGCCGGTGCCGCCGGCGGCGACCACCGCCAGCGGGGTTTCG
The DNA here is from genome assembly GCA_048497915.1 of Pseudomonadota bacterium. Classification (GTDB taxonomy): domain Bacteria; phylum Pseudomonadota; class Alphaproteobacteria; order Caulobacterales; family Caulobacteraceae; genus Asticcacaulis. The sequence goes on along the minus strand of JBEHYZ010000043.1, from coordinate 18,519 downwards.
GAGAAGGAGGACGCCTTGCGGCGCGGTTTGGAGGAAGCCAAGCGGGATCTCACTTCTGAAGTTGATCCCTGCTTTTAGGCCGGAATCGCCTCTCGCAACAACCGGCTATTTCAGCGCCATCACCACCGGGCCGGACACCGGATCGGTCACGCCCATCCCGGCGCCCAGGTCCTCCAGCGTGTCGCGGAAGCTGTCGAGGGTGGCGATCATGTGCGGCCGTGCCGCCGCCAAGGCGTCCATGCTGTCCCATTCGGCGATGACGCAGTAGCTGCGCTCCCCGGTCTTGACCATGTTGACATGGCGCAGGCCCGGCCAATCCCGTTCAACCTTTTCGTGCGCTTCGAGGAATTCCTGCTCACGGCCGGGCTTCACCCGGAACCGCACGGCATTAAACGCAGTCATGCTCAGCTCTCCAATTGAATAACAATGTTATTTAATATAATAGGACTTTGGGCTCGGAGAGCAAGCCGGCCTAAATTACCACTTGGTCGGGTCGTCGGCCTCGGGTTCTTCCTGCCGGCGCCGGGTCAGGGCCAGGATAAAGCCCAGGGCTAGCCCCATGGCCAGCATCGACGAGCCACCGTAAGAAATGAACGGCAGGGTCATGCCCTTCGGCGGGATCAGGCCGAGATTGACGCTAACATTGATCAACACCTGCATGCCCAGCATGATGTAAAGGCCCGACGTGGCGATCTGGCGGAACGGGTCCTGCATGGCCATGGCCTTGACCAGGCCACGGATGACGATGAAGGCGAAGACACCAATCAGGATCAGGGTCAGCCACAGGCCATATTCCTCGGCGACCACCGAGTAGATAAAGTCGGTGTGCAGGTCCGGAATGTGGCGCTTCATGACGCCTTCGTTCAGGCCGACGCCGAAGAAACCACCATTGGCGATGGCCGCCTTGGCGCTGTTGACCTGGTACTTGTCGCCATTTTCGGTGATGAAGCCGAGGATACGATTGCGGAAGTGCGGCTGGATGAAGAACAGCCCGACCAGGCCGGCCCCGGCCGCGCCCAGCATGCCCATGATCCAACGGAACGGCACGCCTGAAATAAAGAAGCAGGCGCCGAAGGCCACGGTGATCAGGATGCTCTGCCCGACATCAGGCTGAATCAGCAGCAGGAAGATGGCCGCGAAATAAAGGCACAAGGCGACGGTAACGCCCGGCACGCCCTTGCCCTTCTGGCCTTCGGAAAACATCCATGAAATCAGCACGATCAGCGCCGGTTTGAGGAATTCCGACGGCTGCAGGGCCACCGGCCCCAGCTCCAGCCAGCGCCGGCCGCCCTTGGCGGCGTGCCCGATCAGGGGCAGCATGGCCATCACCCCGATCGCGCAGGTGTAGACCAGCACGCTGACCCGTTTGACGCCTTTCAACGACAGCATGGAGATGGCGATCATGAACACGCCGGTCGCCAGGGCGAATACAAAGTGCCGCTTGGTGTAGTAGAACGGATCATAGGACGCCGTGTGCGGCGCCGCCACCGGGCTCGACGAAAACGAGAAGAAGAAACCCAGCACCAGCAGGACCAGCACCAGGGCCAAAGTCACGCGGTCGAGCGTCCACCACCACATGGCGGTCGGCGACCGGTCGGTGCGGGTGAACGGGTGGGCGTAGGCCTGGGGCATGGCTGTCCGGTAAAGATTTCAGGGAAATGCAGACTTAGATGACAGCAAAACGCGGTTAATTTTTACTTAACGCCGCCAGTTTCACACCTTTTGCTGGCGCGCCAAATCTCCGAACGGGCAAGCCTCCGCGCCCAGGCGCCTGTAGTATTTTTCCACCAGTCCTGCACATTCCAGGTTGAAGGCGCTTTTACGGTTGTGGTTTTTCGCCCGGCCCCATACCAATGAAAAGGTTAACGCGGGCACGGGGGCTCTGAAGTTGGCGTCGAGCACTTCAAAGATAGACGATATCGGCAAACGGCGGGTGGAAATCGAGGAATTCGTTTCCGAGGCGCGCCTGACCGATGCCTTCAATCTGCTTCAGGATCTGGTACGCGACTATGCCCTGCAATTCCTGAACGACGTTCTGAATCTGCGCAAACGCTACGAAACCCTGCCCGCCCTGTTGCCCGGCCATCCGTCGAACGCTGGGACGATCGAACCTTTCCTGCGCGCCATTCTGGAATGGGCATACCGTATCGAGACGCTGGCGCTGGACGAACCGGCGCCGGTTACGCCGAAGCCGGGCCGGCGCATAAACCGCAATGTCGTGCTGGAATGTCAGGAAGCCTCCGTCCGCGTCAGCCCGGCCTTCAGCCTGAAAGATCTCTCTTTTAGCCTGGGCAACGGCGAGATATTGGGAGTTGTTGGCCGCAACGCCAGCGGCAAGACCACCCTGCTGAGAATGATTCTGGGTCATTTCATCCCCGACTCCGGACAACTCATCTACCACAATATGGGCCGCGGACCGACGGACTGGCTGGGAATAAAGAGCCAGCTGGCCTATGTCCCGCAATCACCGAGCCCGTGGCAGGGCCGGTTGCGCAACATATTGAACTATGTCACGCGTACCTCCGGCGTCCCTGGCGAAGAGGTCACCGAACGCGTCGACTGGACGCTGGCGCGCTACGACATGAGCAAATATGCCGACGCAAGCTGGGATCAGCTTTCCGGCGGGTACAAGACGCGTTTCGAACTGGTCCGGGCGCTTCTGACACGGCCGAAGCTGCTGATCCTTGACGAGCCGCTGGCCTATCTCGACTTCATCGCCATCCAGCGGTTTCTCATGGATTTGCGCAGCCTGGCGGACTCCAAGGAAAATCCCCTGCCGATTATCGTGACGTCGCAGCATCTCAACGAAATCGAAGCCATTGCCGACCAGATCATGCTCCTGAACGACGGCGTCTGTCAGTATGCCGGCCCGATCGACGAGATCGCCGGCCACATCAAATATCGCCTTGTCGAGGTGGGCCTCAAGGCACGTAAGGCCGACCTGGACGCCGCCCTGACCGGCCTGGGCGTTCACAGCGTCGAAACCAGCCTGGAAGGTTTTATTCTTTCCCTGAACAAGACGCAGGACCTAAGCCTGCTGTTTAACCGTCTGCGTGCCGCTTTCGGCGAAGACCTGACCTCCATGCGCGACATTACCGGGTCTTCACGCGCGCTCATTATCGGAGAAACGCAATGACGCCCTCCGTACCGCAGACACGAACCAAATCCGCCGGCTCGCGCGCCGCCTTCCTGGAATGGCTGTCCTGGCAACATCCGGCCCTGTGGCGGGTCCGGTTCGACATGCAGTTGCTGTGCATGGTCTGGAACGCCATCCTGTTGGTACCGGTCGTCGCCTGGCATATGGCTACCGGCTGGTCGATGGTCCATATGGACCCCAAATACGCTCAAATGGTCTTCGGCTTCCTGGCCGGCCTGGGAGCAGTCACTTCCGCCACATGCGTATTCGTATGGAATATTAGCATAGCAAAAAATCAAAGACTTCTGAATAATTACTCGGAACTTGGAAATCCGACATATGTTACAATTTCAATTTCAGCACTTTTTGTATTAATTCCAACAGAAATTATATATACTTACTTATTAAGCATTAATACCATATGGATGTGCATAGCGGGCGTTATCACGGCCTCCATCGGATCTTCAGTCTTCTATAAAGTAAGAACTGTGAAAATTTCCGGTGGAGGCACATTTAATTTTATATACGCGATAATATCTTTTATATCTGTGTATATATTTTTAGGATACCTAGCATTAAATGCGAGAAAAATAGACATGCCAAGAACAATTCATGAAATAAAAAATTTCATACCGCTTGAATTGGGGATTTCATTTTTTTCTATTTTGATTATTACTGTAATAATTGTCTTTGCTTTGAATCACATGGGCAAAGGGGTTCGCGAAGGTCGCATATATAAAGTCAATGGATTCCTGGTTTCCTACGTTTTTTGGGGGACCTATGCGCTCAGCGCGGGAATATCCTTCCTGGCTGTTTTAAGCCTGTACATTATCGTGTTGAACGCCGGCCAGCCGGTCCACGATATAGCGCATACCCTGTTTGGACCTTCCGGCCCCTCCCCTCAAATCGAGTTTAGCCTGCTTAGCAGCGCCCTCTTCATCGTCTTTTTCATCGTCAACAACGTCATGATGACCGCTTTATATAGTTGGCTTCCGCCTTATGTGGCCCTGCCGCAGGAGCGCCCCACCTCATGACGCCCGGCAATTCCACTATCCACTCCACATCCGCCACCTTGTGGCGCCAACTGGAGCAACTCGCCGAAAGCGGTCGCGGCGATGTGACCCTCGAATGCATCAAACTGCTTACGGAAGGCCCCCCCTTGAACAGTGCCGACCGTCTGCGCCTGCGCACGGAATGTCTGGTTCTGATGGGCATGTTTACCCACCAGAGAACTGGCATGCGCGCCGGTCAGGCCGATAGCGGTGAATTCAACGCCCGGGTCCGCGCCCTGCTCAAGCAGTGGGCCGACACCGTCGCAATAGCCACATTCGACGACAGCATCCTTGCCTACCTTCGCGGCTACATCGCCCAGTCCGTGCCGCATACGTCTCAGAAGCCCGCATTGAAACTGTTCATGTCCTACCGCAGGAGCGATTCGGCGGACAACGCGGGGCGCATTCGCGACCGGCTGACCAATCGTTTCGGCGCGGACAGCATCTTCATGGACGTCTACGACATCCCCATAGGCCATAATTTTCGCGCCTATATCGCCGGTGTGCTTGCCCAATGCCGGATGCACCTGATCGTCATTGGCCCCGATTGGCTCGAGGAACTGAACAAGCGCCTTCTGACAGGCCAGGAAGATCTGCTGCGGGAAGAAGTGGAGATTTCCCTTCGCCTAAACCCGAACGGTGTCGTACCACTATACGTGCGTGGCGCGAAAATGCTGAAACCGGAGGAATTGCCGGCGGAAATTTCGAAACTGGCCTATCAGGAAGGCATGGCCATTCGCATCGATCCGGATTTCGATCACGATATCGAACGCTTTATCACGCGCCTCGAAAATCAGTTATAAGGAGCGGGATCAGCTGTCAGAAGCTGCATTTCACGCCTTCTCCGCGCTCGACCCGCTCACCGCTGCCGATTGGCCGATCTCGGCCACCGCCTGCTTGAAGGCGTCGCCACGGGCTTCGAAATCCGTGAACTGGTCAAAGCTGGCGCAGGCCGGCGAGAACAGCACGATTTCTTCCTTCCCCGATTTTTCTGCTGCCGCGTAGGCCTGGGCAACCGCCGTGAACAGCAGCCGCGACTGGGTGCATTTGGCCGCCTTGCCGATAGTCTTTTCGAACAGCTCGGCCGCCTCGCCGATCAGGTAGGCATGCTTTATCCGCGGAAACAGATCGGACAGCGACTCGATGCCGCCGGCCTTGGCCTTGCCACCAGCGATCCAGAAAAAGCTGTCGAAGCTCGACATCGCCTGGCGCGCGGCATCCGCATTGGTCGCCTTCGAGTCATTGATAAACCGCACCTTGCCGATGCGGCCGATCTCCTGCATGCGGTGATCGAGGCCGGGGAACGACCGCATGCCGGCGACAATGGCGTCGACGTCCAAGCCCAGAGCCTTGCACGCCGCATAGGCCGCTGCCGCGTTCTGCCAGTTGTGCCGGCCGGTCAGGGTACGCACGGTCTTCAGGTCGACGATCTGCCGCGCCCGCGCTTCGGTGCCGTCGAACAGCATGCCGTTGATGGCATAGACGCCTTCGCCGACATTGCGCCGCGACGAGATCGGGATCAGCTTGACCGGCGACTTGGCGCGCAGCTCGGTGATCACGGCCGAGGCATAGTCGTCATCGGCGCCGACCACAGCCGTCTGATCAGCGGTCTGGTTCATGAAGATGCGCTTCTTGGCGGCGACATAGCCCTCCATGCCGCCGTGCCGGTCGAGGTGGTCCGGCGAAAAGTTCATCAGCACGGCCACATCCGGCCGGAAGGTATGCGTCAGGTCGAGCTGATAGGACGAGGTCTCGATGACGTAATAGCTGCCGGCGTGCATCTCCGGCAGGTCAAGGACGCCAATGCCGATATTGCCGCCGACGTGGGTGTCGCGACCAGCGGATTTCAGGATATGGCCGATCAACGCCGTCGTGGTCGACTTGCCGTTGGTGCCGGTGATCGCCACCGTTTTCGGCCGCTTGCGTTCCGGCAACGCGGCCAGGGTGCGCGCGAACAGCTCGATGTCGCCCAGCACCGGCACGCCGGCCTTTTGCGCCATCGTCACCGTCCAGTGCGGCTCCGGATGAGTCAAGGGCACGCCCGGCGACAGCATCAGCGCGTCGATCTCGGACCAGTCGCTGTTCTTCAGGTTCTCGGCCGTGAAGCCTTCCTTGTGAGCGACCATGACCGACTGCGGCTTGTCATCCCATAGCACGGGCTCGGCCCCACCGGCCTTGAGCGCGCGCGCCGCCGACAGGCCGGACCGGCCCAGGCCGAAAATGGCGACTCGTTTGCCTTCGAAGCCTTTGACGGGGATCATAGTTTAGTCTCGATTATCGCAGTTTGAGAGTAGCCAGGCCGACCAGGGCCAGCATGGCGGCAACGATCCAGAAGCGAACGACGACAGTCGACTCTGCCCAGCCCAGCTTCTCGAAATGGTGGTGGATCGGCGCCATCAGGAAGACGCGCTTCTTGGTCAGCTTGAAATAGCCGACCTGGATCATGACCGACAGGGCTTCCATGACGAACAGGCCACCGATAATGGCCAGGACCAGCTCATGCTTGACCGCCACTGCCACGGCGCCAAGGCCGCCGCCCAGCGCCAGCGAACCGGTGTCGCCCATGAAGATCTTGGCGGGCGGCGCGTTGTACCACAGGAAGCCCATGCCACCGCCGATGATGGCGGCGCAAATCACGGCTACTTCACCGGCATTCGGCACGAAGTGGATGATCAGATATTCAGCGAACTTGGCGTTGCCGACGAGATAGGCGATGACGGCGAAGGCGCCCGCGGCGATCATTACCGGCACGATGGCCAGCCCGTCCAGCCCGTCCGTCAGGTTGACGGCGTTCGAGGCCCCGACCATGACAACGACGCCGACGATCAGGAAGAAATAACCGAGATTAATCACCACGTTCTTGAAGATCGGGAAGACCAGCGACGTCGCCAGGTTGGGCGCGTCGGCCGGCGCTGGCGAGTAATACATCAGAATAAGGGTCGCCGCGATGGCGATGGCGATCTGGCAGATCAGCTTCTGGATCGAGGTCAGCCCCGCCGAGGTCTGCTTGGTTACCTTGGCATAGTCATCAACAAAGCCCAAAACGCCGTATAACATGGTGACGCCGAACACCACCCAGGCCGAGGCCGAATGCGGGTTGGCCCACAGGATGGTCGATACCGCGATCCCGGCCAGGATCATCAGCCCGCCCATGGTCGGCGTGCCTTTCTTGGTGAGCAGGTGCGAGGCCGGACCATCTTCACGGATCGGCTGGCCCTTGCCCTGCTTGGTGCGCATCCAGTTGATGAAGCGCGATCCCATCGACACTGCCACGATCATGGCGGTCAGCAGCGACAACGCCATGCGCACCGTCTGGTAGCGCATCAGGTTGATCAGTGGCCAGTGCTGATGCAGGCTGTTGACGTGTTCATACAGAAGATAGAACATGCGGCCTTTACGTCCTTAATCCCTTTTCCCGGGGCTTTTTGTTTACAGGGTGAGAAGCGCTTTAGCGACCAAGCCGGCTTTTGAGCCGTTCGAGCCCTTTACCATGATTACATCCCCGTCTTGCAAGTCCGCAATCACGGCGTCGGTCAATTCAGCGGCATTGGGCGCGTATTTTCCGCGCAGGCTTTGCGGCAGGGCGTCCCACAGATTCTGCATCAACGGTCCGGCCAGATAAACCTTGTCGATATCGAGGTTTGCAATGACCGGTCCAAGCATGGCGTGCTGTGCGGCTTCGTCGGGGCCGAGCTCCAGCATATCGGTCAGCACGACGATCTTGCGGCCAGTCTTGATGCGATCGCCCAGCGACTTCAGCGTCGCGGTCATGGAGACCGGATTCGCGTTATAACTTTCGTCAATCAGGGTCACCTGGCCGCCTTTGATCAGGCTGACCTTGCCGCGCCCGTCGAGGGCCTGCGCGCCTTCGAGCGCCGCGATCGAGGTATCAAGGTCGACGTCCAACGCCTCAAGCATCAGCAGCACCGACATGGCGTTGAGCGCCTGGTGCTTGCCGGTGTGATCGAGCGTAAAAGCGATGTCGCGGCCGTGGAAGCGGGCCGTCACTCGCGCCCGGCCGTCTTCGACCGTATGCGAAGTGAGTTGCGCGTCGATGCCGCCATTTTCCCCGAACGCCGCCACCAGGGCCCCTGCCCCGCGCGCTTCGCGTTGCAGGAATTCGAACCACTGATTGTCGGCGTTGAGGATGGCCAGCCCGCCCGGCTGCAGGCCGTCGAAAATCTCCGCCTTGGCCTTGGCGACACCCGCCTCGCCGTCCGGGAAATTCTCGGTGTGCACGGCGCCGACCGTGGTGATGATGACGGCGTGCGGCGCCACGAATTCCGACAGCGGCGTGATCTCGTCGGCGTGGTTCATGCCGATCTCGAAGACGGCACGTTCGGTATCGCGCGGCATCCGGGCCAGCGTCAGCGGCACACCGATATGGTTGTTGAAACTTTTGATGGCTGAGTGGGCCCTGCCCGCGCGCATAAGCCCCTGCATGACCATTTGCGTCACACTGGTCTTACCGACCGAACCGGTGACGGCGCCACGTTTGGCTTGCGGGGCACGATTGCGGGCGAACACCGCCAGGTCTTCGAGCGCGCCCTGAACATCAGGCACCAGGAGACACGGCCCGCCTTCGATCGGCCGGCGGGTGATGGCGATGACGGCTCCGGACTGGAAGGCCTGCGGCACGAAGTCGTGGCCGTCACGCGCCCCCTGCAGCGCCAGGAAAATGTCACCGGCTTGCAGGGCGCGGCTGTCGAAATTGATACCGGAGGCTTCGCGCGGGCCGCCCGTTCCAACACCTGTAAAGGTGCCGCTGGTGGCCTGAGCCAGTTCATCAAACGTCCACAGAGCCGTCATTACGCCCGAAGTCCCGCATACTTTGTTTGTCGCTTTTTAACCGAAAACCGCTGCACACTTTTCGGAAAGCGCTTGTCGAAAGCGGACTATGAGACTGACTCTGGGGGTTTTGGCAAGGCTATCCGACCACCTCGGCACTCGTGATCTTCACATTCACATTGCGCAGCCGGTAGCCGCATTCGCCATTGCCGTGCGTGAACTGTCCGGACAACTTGACCATCTGGCCAATGCGCAAAGCTTCGACTGTCTTGTAGGCCGGATCGGAGGTTTGGATGACCTGCTCCAGGCGGACGACATGCGGCCCGGCATCGAGCACGACGTCGATCGAGCTGTTGACCGTCGAGGTGCTGAAATCCGTCACCTTGACAACCCAGCCGGTGAACGTGCCGTTTTTCTGGAAATCCTCGCACAACGCCTGGAGTGCCGCGTCATCGCCCTGGGCCGCGACGACCTTGTCGACAAGGGCCTTCTGGTCGGCCGGCAGCGGTGGCACCGGCCCGGTGGGCGCGGCGGCCGGCGGAACCGACGAAACGGCCTGTGCAGTAGGAGCGGCCGGCTTTTCCGGTGCCTTCTCGCAGGCGGCACACAGTAATACCAGCGCAACGGAGCTCAACCGCAATATCCGCATCATTTTATCCTCAATAGATAGTGCATTCCATCAGGCGATAGGCCCGCGCCCGGTTGCGCCAGACATCGATCCCTTCCGCATCCGAACCGGAGGTGCTGTTGCACCCGCTCTCGTAAACCGAAATCGAACCGGACCGCAGCTTGACCGTCGTATCGTCTTTCCGTTCAGCGGTCATGATCTGATAACCGCCGGAAATCCGGCCGCGGCGGTTGGAATCGCCCATGGCAACGAAGGTCAGCGACTTGGTCTTTTCGCTTTTCATATAGGCCAGAACCTGGCCCGAACAGCCATCGCCATTGCAGTTGAAGATCGGATAGTCGTCACCATAAACAACATACAGCGCGGTCGGCGTCGGCGCCATCGGCGCGCCGCACCGGCTCATGGCCTTTTCGGCGACATCCAGCCCATCCGTCACGGCGCCGATATACCAGCGCACCGGCTCGGACGACCAGCAGCCATTGCCATTGGTGAACATCGACTTGGCGATCCAGCGGCCATCGGCCTTGTAGCCCTTGCTGTTGCGCTTCATGACCCACTGTTTGATATCCTTGTCGCCCAGAATATCGCCGTCCTGAACGGGCACCATCGCGGCAACCAGGTCCAGCTCCTTCACGTCAGGGTGGCTGTCCATATAGAGGACCGCCGGCTTGGCGCAGTGATCGTCGCGAATGACATAGGCGTTGTCGCAGGTCCCGGGAACCGCCAGGTAACGATGCGCGCCTTCAGCCAGCCGGATTTCGCTGCGGCTCCAGCCGTTGGAATCCGACCGCATGGCCGGTCCGTAAGGCCGGTAAGGGCCGTTCGGGTTATCAGGACCGCCGCCGCAGACGACGTACTGGCTTTCCTGCGCCACGGCCTGCCCGCCGTTCTCGTTGATGACATAGCCGATGCCTTCGCCGTTCAGCACATAGCAGTCGCGCGGCACGCGGATTTCCGAAGTGATGAACGGCACTTCCCGGGCTTCGATCCCCTTCGCGCCCTGGCGGACATCGTAGAGCTGGAAGTCGCGGCCATATTCGCCGGTCACCCGTTCGCCGGGCCGGTAAAGCGCCAGCAGGCCGAGGACTCGTTGCGGCTCGGCTGTAACCTTGATGCCGTCGAAGCACGGCCCGCCGGCGATCGGCCGCGCAGCCGCCGGGCACTGGTCGCGGGCGGAGACAACCACCGGCAGGTCAGTGCCCACGACTTCGCGCACCGTGCCGAAAGTCGGCCGCCGCAGCATTTCCCCGCGCTCGGCAAACGCCACCCCTGGCGCGATAACCGCCAACGCCAGCAAACCCAGAATGATCTGTTTCATGTCCCCGCCCCTGTTCCTGTGCCGCGAAGTTAACCTCACAGGCGAAAAGGATCAAGGGACAGTTCAGCCGGCGAGCGCGGCCTTGACGACGCTGACATCATCGAACGGCAGGACCTGGGAACCGACGATCTGGCCCTGTTCGTGGCCCTTGCCAGCCACCACCAGCACGTCGCCGGCCTTGAGGCTGGCCACAGCTTCGAAGATCGCTTCCTTGCGGTCGCCGATTTGGACCGCGCCTTTCGCCATGCCGGCCAATACTTCGGCGCGGATAGTCGCCGCGTCTTCCGAGCGCGGATTGTCGTCGGTGACGATCGCCCGGTCGGCCAGCTTCTGCGCGATGGCGCCCATCTGCGGCCGCTTGCCCTTGTCGCGGTCGCCGCCGCAGCCGAACACGCAGACCAGCTTGCCGTGGGTGTGCGGCCGCAACGCCTTCAGCACCGTCTCCAGCCCGTCCGGCGTATGGGCGTAATCGACATAGACCTCGGCGCCGTTCGCCTTGGCGCCGACGCGCTCCAGCCGCCCGCGCGCCCCGCGCAACTGCGACAAAGCCCCGATCACGTCATCGGCCTTTTCGCCCGTAGCGATGGCTAGCCCCGCCGCCACCAAAGCGTTCGACGCCTGGAACAGTCCGGCCAGCGACAGCTTGGTCTCGTACTTGCGGCCCTGATATTCGAGATAGAGGATCTGCCCGTCGACAGTCAGGTCGCGCCCGGTCAGGCACAGGTGCTGCGACCGCTCACCGACTGTCAGCACGTTCAGCCCCGACAGGATCGACATGGCGGCAAAGGCGTTATAGCTGTCGGAATCCGCATTCAGCACCGCCGTCCGGCCGCGCGGCAGAAGGCTGTCGAACAGACGCAGCTTGGCGGCGCGGTACTGCTCCATGGTGGCGTGATAGTCGAGATGGTCCTGGCTCAGATTGGTGAACCCCGCCGCTGTCAGCGACACGCCATCCAGCCGACGCTGATCGATGCCATGCGACGACGCCTCCAGCGCCAGGTGGGTCACCCCGTCCTCCGCCAGATCAGCCAGATGCTTGGCCAGGTCGGCGGCATCCGGCGTGGTCAGGCCGGGCCCGGTCAGCGGGATTTCATGGCCACCGGGGCTCTGCTTGACGACGCCGAGTGTCCCCATGCTGGCCGACTTGTGGCCCAGGGTGGCGAAGATCTGACGGCAGAAGGTGGCGACCGAGGTCTTGCCGTTGGTGCCGGTGATGGCGACGCAGGTCTTGGGCTGCACGCCATAAAACGCCTTGGCCGCCAGCGCATAGGCCCGGCGCACGTCATGCACCTTGACCACCACACCGTCCGTCGCTTTGAAATCCTCCGGAGCCAGCACCGCCGCCGCGCCCTTGGCCAGGGCCTGCGGGATGAAGTCGCGTCCGTCCGCGCCCACGCCCGGCTTCAGGCCCGGCAGGGCGCAAAACAGCGTGCCCTGATCGACCTTGCGGCTATCGGCGGTCACGCCCGTGACGAACGGGTCCTGATCCAGGTCCCGGCGCAGGATGTCCGATAGGCGCAGGTGGGTCTGACGGACGGCGGTCATCTAGTGGTCTTCTCCGGTCACGTCTTCACTTTGAATGGGCGCCTTGTCCCATTGCGGCGTGGTGAACTTGTCTTCCTTGCGCGCCACCCCAAGGAACGGCGCGATGCGATCGATCACTCGCCCGGCTACGGGAGCGGCAACGGCGCCACCGAGACGGCCACCGTTGCTCAAGGGAGAACCTTGCGGGGAATCAAACATAATTTGCACCAGATAGCGGTCGCCGTCGATAGCTCCATCTGTGGGAAACACCGCCGCGAACGACGAAATCAGCGCCGTGGCGTCGTAACCGCCCTTGGCCGGCTTCTGCGCCGAGCCAGTCTTGCCGCCAACGCGCAGGCCCGGCGCGTTGGCCCGCCCGCCCGTGCCTTTGAGCACGTTCTCGCGCATCAGGTCCAGCATGGTCCGCGACGTTGCCGCCGAGAACACGCGGTTGCAAGCCAAAGGCGTCGTGCCGTCGTACTTCTTCAAAGTCAGCGGCCGCAGGCAGCCGCCGTTCAGCACCGCGCCCACCGCTTCGGCGTAGGAGAGCGGCGTGATCGCCATCCCCTGCCCGAAGGCGCTCTGGGCCAGGGTCAGCTGCGACCAGTCCTTGGGGTTCTTCGGATAGATCGGCGACGCAGGCTCGCTCAGCTCGATATCCGCCGACCGGAACAGGCCGAGTGCGTCGTAGTAGCGCGTCACGGAATCGACGCCGGCGTTCAGCGCCACCCGCGACGTGCCGATGTTCGACGACTGAATGAAAACGTCCTCGAGGCTGTACAGCGGCGCCTTCGAATGCATGTCGTGGATCTTGCGTGTGCCGATGACCAGGGGCTGGCTGACGTCATAGGTCGAATTCAGCGACGCCGTGCCGGTATCCATACCGACGGCGATCGAGATCACCTTGAAAATCGAGCCGACTTCGTAGCGGTCGACGGCAGCGTGGTTGCGCTTGTGCGATTCTTCATAGGCGCCCGGCCGGTTGAGGTCGAATTCCGGATAGCTGGCCATGGCCAGGACTTCGCCGGTGCGGACATTGGTGATGATGCCGACCGCGCCGACCGACTTGGTGTCGATGGCCATGGCGCGCATTTCGTTTTCCAGCGCCCCTTGCACCCGCAGATCCATGGCGACCTGGACCGGTTGGTCCTTGGCCACGCCGTCCTTGCCGATGGCATTGCCGGCGATCTGGTCCTGGAAGGCCTTTTCGACGCCGGACATGCCCTCGCCCGCCCGCTTGGTCATGCCGATATAGAAGGCGCCCGTGACGCCCAGCGGATAAGCCCGCACGCGCTGCGCCTCGAAGCTGACGCCCGGCAGCCCATAGCTGAGGATGCGGTCGCGCACCGCGGCCTTCTGCATCGGCAGGAGCAGCATCCGGCCGTCGCCCTTGAACGCCTTGTCGAGCAGGTCGCGCGACAGCTGCGGGAAGATCTGGGCCATGGCGTTGCGCACATACACGCGGTCCGGGCCGGTCATGTCGGTCGGATCGACGAACAGGTCGTAGTCATTGACATCGGTGGCCAGCAATTGGCCGTTGCGGTCAACGATCTGGGCACGGGCATTGGCCTGCCCGGTCAGGGCGGCGATCTGGCCCGGCGAATTGAGCAGCGAAGCGCTGGCCGCGGCAATCATCAGGCAGGCATAGGCCATGCCAAGCCCGACCAGGATGGCGAAGATGCGCATGCGCGCGCTACGCGCCTTGACGCCGGTGGCGTTGGCACGCTCGAAGGCGTGCTCGACCTTCCAGACGCGGTCAGCGACCCATTGGAAGCCCGATTGGGTAGACGAAATGAACGGCAGGCCGACCTTCATCAGTGGCCCCCTTTCGGCGCATGCGAGTAGACGCTGTCATCGGCCTTGGCGGTCGCCACGGCCTTGGCCGCGACCGGTTGCGGCGCCGGCGTTGCCGCCTTGGCCGCGCCGACCGAAATCAGATCATCGGCCGGCGCCACCGGAGCCGCGACCGCCGCAACAGCCTGCGGCACGGCCGGCGCTGCCACCTGCACCGGGCGTGACGTGGCGCGGGAGATTTCGCTGATCGAGTCGAGACGCACCTCATGGCTCGATTCCACCGGCTTCATGCCGAGATAGCCGGCCGCCAGGGCCTCCAGCCGCGCCGGACGCTCCAGCTGCGCCACCTTGATCTTGAGCGCCGCCACATTCTGGCTTTCCTCGCTGATCTGTTGGTTCAGCTGGTTGAGCCGCCGCACGTCCTCGGTTTCGCGCGCCTTCGACAGGCAGACCCAGAAGATCATGCCCAGCGCCAACGTCAACCCGATCACCTCGATCAGACGGACGCCACGGATGCGTTGTTCGAAAAGGCTCAGAAAGGCGTTCATCGTTTAGCTTTCCCGGTGGTTTTCTTGGCGGCAACAGGAGCGGAAGTACGGCGCGCGGCCCTGAGCTTGGCGGAGCGGGCACGCGGATTGGCGGCGATTTCGGCATCGGACGCTGCCACCGCCTTGGGGGTGATCAGGCTGTAGACCGACGGCGTCAGATCGACGCGCTGAGGGGCATGACGTGACCCGGACGGCAGCTTGCCGGCCTTCTCGTTGAAGAAGGTCTTGACGATGCGGTCCTCGAGCGAATGGAAGGTCACCACCGCCAGCACGCCATCGGGCTTCAGCAGGGTCTCGGCCACATCGAGCGCCCGTTCCAGTTCGCCCAGCTCGTCATTGACCGCGATGCGCAGCCCCTGGAAGGTCCGCGTCGCCGGATGGACCGGCGCGCCACGGCGGCCACCCAGCGCCTTTTCGACCACTTCGGCCAGGTCGACCGTGCGCTCGAACGGCCTCTCGGCGCGGCGGCGAACGATGGCCGCAGCGATCCCGCGCGACTTATGCTCCTCGCCGTACAGCCACAGCACATGGGCGATGTCGTCCTTGTCGTCTTCATTGACGATATCGGCGGCGCTGCGGCCATCCGTTGCCATACGCATGTCCAACGGCCCGTCACGCATGAACGAGAAGCCGCGCTCGGCCTCATCCAGCTGCATCGACGACACGCCGATATCGAGCACGATGGCGTCGCAGCTCTCATGACCCAGCTCGGCCAGGCCTTCCTTCATCTCGGAAAAGGCGCGGTTGACCCATTGGAAACGATCAGGGAATTCGCCACGCAGCGCCTCAACATAAGGCTTTACCCGGGCGTCGCGGTCGAAGGCGATGACCCGCGCCCCGCCCTTGAGAAACGCGCGCGAATAGCCGCCGGCGCCAAAGGTGCCGTCGACGATCAGCTTGTCCTCAAGGTTACCCAGCACGGTTAACACCTCGGGCAGCAGGACCGGGATATGCGGCGCGGCGTCGCTCATGCGCTCAGAGCCCTCCGCCGGTAAAGACGTCGCGCGCCAGGGCATCCTGTTCGGCGACATAGGTTTCGTAAGCTTTCGGCGCCCAAACCTGAAAGCGATCATAAAGACCGACCATCACCACCGCGCCGGTCAGGCCGAAGCGCTCGCACAGGCTTTCCGGCAGGGTGATGCGCCCGGCGGTGTCGAAGTTCAGGCGTTGCATGCCACCATAGACCTTGTGCTCCAGGGCGCGGCGTGTTGGTGAACCCACGGGATAGCGTTCGATCACGGCGCGATACCTTTCAAAAAAGGCTTCACCGCCGCACTCCAGGCATTCCGCCTCGACCGAGCTGAAGCAATAGACACCGCCGAAGTCGTCGGTGCCAGGCGGCAGGGCGCTGGCGCGGAAATCCTGCGGCACCAGGAGGCGCCGTTTCGCGTCCAGTTGCTTCTCATGACTGGAGAGAAACACCCCATGCCCGGGCGCCTCATCGCCCGCTCCCTGCTCTTTACATTGTGCGCATCTGCCAGCCGCTCTCTGCTCTGCGCTGACCTTTGTAGGGTTAACATGGGATTAAATGGGATGCAACGACTCTCACTGACACTGAGAGCCGCTTCCGGAGCCAAAAACCGTTGAATTTCAACGTCACGAAACATACAGAGAACAAGATTAATGTGCACAAGAGCACTTTGTGGCGAAAACACGGCCGAACCGTTCGCCAAGTGTTATCAATCAAGGTTAACAACAAGTTTTTTTAGGCTGGGGATGAACAGCGATCATTGCGATTACGCTGAGCGCGAGCCTCGCGGCGCCTGAGCGGCAAAAAAGAAAATACCAGACGGCCTGTAAGCCGGGTTCTGTACAGCCGAAACTGTGGCGATCATTCCTCTTGGCCGACCATTGCTGGACGGCTCGCGCAACCTACCCGAACGGTCTGGGGCGGCAATGCCCTGCCAGGATTGCTCCCGGCGCGCCGTTCCTATTTGGTTTTGCTCCTGGCGGGGCTTGCCATGCCGCTTCCGTTACCGGCCGCGCGGTGCGCTCTTACCGCACCCTTTCACCCTTACCTTGCAAGCAAGGCGGTCTGCTCTCTGTGGCGCTGTCCCTGGGGTCACCCCCGGCGGGCGTTACCCGCCGCCATATTGCCGTGGAGCCCGGACTTTCCTCGAGCAGGGCAAGCCCTGTCCCGCGACCGCCCGGCCGTCTGGTGGAGGGGTTGTGCGCTTTAACGTGTGTGAAATCAAGCCTTAACGAGCGCGGCGATCGCCAGGGCCAGCCAGCCAAGGATCGTCAGCCCACCACCGACCGGCGCCAGGAAACCAAACGCGCTCACGCCGATCGCTGCGTGCAGCACGATTTCCAGCGCGAACAGACCGCTGCCAGTCAGCATCAAGGCCACCGGCGCCGCACGCCGCCACCCGCTCAGCAGCTGCGTATTCAACAGCGCCAGAACAGCCGCGGCGTGAAACAGCAGGAACTGCCCGCCGGTGGCCAGCAGCCCCATCTGCGGCGGATGCGATCCTGCCGCCAGCATCACCACGCCCGCCAGTCCCCAGAAGGCTGCGATGGCCAGCAGAATGCGTTGACCACCCATCTCTAGGCCTCCATCAGGCTGATGTGCCGCAACAACGCCATCAGGGTCACCCGCAGCCGCGCATCGGCCAGCCCCTCCAGCTCGGTACCGATCTGGTCCGGCAGCCAGTGTTCCTGGAAAGCATGCACGGTCGTCGCGGTTTCCGCATCATACGGTCCGCCAGGCAGGACATTATACCCAAGTTTGCCCAGCGCGCCTTGCAGCGAAAACACACCCAGACCTGCGTCACCCGGCCCCAGCGGCGGCCCCATGACATTGTTCGGCGGCAGGTCCGGCTCGACCCAGAGCCCATGGCCGTGCTCAGCCAGCACTTTCCACGGAAACTTCTCGCCGGGATCGACCTTGCGGCCGGGCGCGACGTCGGAATGGCCGAGGATGCGGTGATCGGGAATGTCCCAGCGCTCGCGGATACCATCGAGGAGGCCGATGACCGCATCGATCTGCGCCGGCGGAAAGTCCTTATAGTCGATTTCATGGCCCGGATTGACGATCTCGATGCCGATCGAGCAACCGTTGATATCGGTCTCGCCCTTCCAGAACGACACCCCGGCGTGCCAGGCGCGGCGCTCCTCGGCCACCAGCCGGTAGACCGTACCGTCCTCGTCGACGCAATAATGGCTGGAAACTTCGGCGGTCGGATCGCACAGCCGATCAAGCGCGGCCTTGGCCGTGACCATGCCGGTATAGTGCAGCACCGCCATATCGGGTGGGCGCTTACGTTCATTGAAATTGGGCGACGGCAGTTCGATCATCGGCATGACTTGAGTGACTAACCCAAGCCGTGCGCGTTTCCAAGCCTATTGACCAGATGACACGGACAACTGGCGCAGCAAAAGCGCCGCAGCCGCTTCGGCCGAGCCGTCGCCAGTCAGAGCCACGGCGACGAACGCCTTTTCGCGCAAGGCATAGGCCACCACCGCCTTGACGCCGGGCGCACCACCGCTGTGGCCGACCCAGATCGACGGCCCCTCGCCCGCCACCACCGGCAGGTCGTAGACCATCACGCCTTCGCCATAGAACATCGGCTGGCCGAACATCGGAAAAAGCGTGGCAAATTGGCTTTCGACGGTTGACTGTGGCAGCAGCTTGCCGCCGAGCAGCGCCTGCCAGAAGGCGATCATCGCCGTTGGCGACGCGGCAATGCCACCGGCGGCACCCGGCTGGCGCGGATCGATGGCGGGCTCGG
>JBEHYZ010000042.1:0-34478 GCA_048497915.1 Pseudomonadota bacterium | reverse complement strand
TGCGGTTTCGCCGAGGAGCGTGGGGCGGGCGGTTTAGCTCAAACCGCCCGCGCCTCAAAGCAAAATTTTCGCGACTGCAATAACGACTGGAATTACCAGCGGTAATGCGAGAAGGCGCGGTTGGCTTCGGCCATCTTGTGCGTGTCTTCACGCTTCTTGACGGCGGTGCCGCGGTTGTTGGCGGCATCGAGCAATTCGCCCGCCAGCTTTTCCGTCATGGTGTTCTCGCCGCGCTTGCGGGCAGCGTTGACCAGCCAGCGGATTGCCAGGGCGCGACGACGGTCAGGGCGGACTTCGACCGGCACCTGATAGGTCGCACCACCGACGCGGCGCGAACGGACTTCGATCGACGGCGAGACGTTGTCGAGGGCCGAGTGGAAGGTCTCGATCGCGGTCGCGTCCTTCTTCTTGGCTTCGAGGATGTCGAAGGCGCCGTAGATGATGTTTTCGGCAACGGCCTTCTTACCTTCGTACATGACGTAGTTCATGAACTTGGTGACGACCAGATCGCCGAACTTGGGATCGGGCAGAACTTCGCGCTTCTCTGCGCGGTGACGACGTGACATGTGATCTGCTCCTTACTTCGGACGCTTGGCGCCGTAATGCGAACGGCGCTGCTTGCGGTTCTTGACGCCTTGCGTGTCGAGCACGCCGCGCAGGATGTGGTAACGGACGCCCGGAAGGTCCTTGACGCGGCCGCCGCGGATCAGAACAACGGAGTGTTCCTGAAGGTTGTGGCCTTCGCCCGGGATGTAGCACACGGCTTCGATCTGCGAGGTCAGGCGCACCTTGGCGACCTTACGCAGAGCCGAGTTCGGCTTCTTCGGCGTGGTGGTGTAGACGCGCGTGCAAACGCCGCGGCGCTGCGGGCACCCCTTCAGGGCGGGCACCTTGTTGCGCTTCGGGTTCGGCTGGCGTGGCTTACGGATAAGCTGGTTGACTGTGGGCATCGGTCTCGATGGCTTTCTTTGTGCAGGAACCTGTGCCGTTTGGCCGGAGGGTTCCAGGTTTCCGATTGACGTTTTTGAGGCCCACCCCGAACAAACACAAAAGCCGCAACCCGCGCTTTGGGGGTTACGGCGGGGACACAGCCCCTGCATATATCCGGTTCGGGAAGGCTTTTCAGGGCCAAACCTCGAAAATGTTGAGGCGGCTATAGAGGAAGGCTTAAGGAGCGTCAAGCCTCGTCTGAACGAATCAGCGGCGGCTGCCGCGATAATGGATGCGCACGTCGCCCCATATCGGCTTGAAGGTGCCCAGCCGTCCGCCGGCCTGTCGGATCATGAGCTCGTTATCCGAAGTCCAGATAGCGCGCACCTTGGCATCGCCGTCGAAACTGGCGACCGTGTGACCGCCCTCTCCGTCCCCCTTGCGCATCAGTAAGCGCAGTTGTTCCTCTCCGCCCAGGCAGGAGACCCGCGCCACCTCAAGAGTCACAGCGCCGTCGGGCGAAGCCAGGTTGCTTTGCACATCGCGGCTGCATAGCGGCGCGGACGCACTGTCATATTGGGCGAAGGCCAGTACCACCAGGACAATGGCGACGAATGACCCGGCGAAACCGGCGTACCACCACCAATGGTGATGCTCTTTTGGATGCACGTAGCCATGCGGTACGTGGTGTGGCTCAGCAAGCGTTGACATAGCAACCTCGATCGCCCGGCTATGGGCGAAATCACCCTTTCTGATATCGAGGTTACGCATACGTCATTTCAAAAAGATTAAGAAGGTTTCAGTGGATACGACGCGCTTTGGCCGACGCGCGCGGGCTCCGCTGCTTGGCCTGGATTTCCTCAAGTTCGTCCTCGGCTTCGGCCGCCACCTTGCTGAAATTTTCCTGCACTTCCTTCAGTTCCTCCTCGCTCATCTCATCCATGCTGATCAGCGAGGTCCGCGCCGTTTCAACCGCCCTGATCAACTCGTCGAGCTTGAGCTGGATCAGCTTGCCGTCGCGGTTCTGTGAGTTCTGGATCAGAAAAACCATCAGGAAGGTGACGATGGTCGTGCCGGTATTGATAACCAGCTGCCAGGTGTCGGAATAGTGGAAGATGGGGCCGCTGATCACCCAGGCGGCGATGACCAGGATCGCCAGCGCGAACGCCGTGGCGCTGCCGGCCCAGCACGAGGTCGCCTGGGCGAAGGCGGCGAACCAGCCCTTTTTGTGTTCGGCTGACATATGTTCGATGCGCTTTTCCATGCCGGCAAACTGACCGAACTGGCGGTAAAGGCGAAATGCCGGCGCGGCGTCCGGGCGGTAAAATCCGAGTGGGGAGCGCAACCTTGATCGCTTATTTATGAACCGGCAGCGGCTTGCCGTTACAACCTTATTCGGTCTCCGGCACCATGACATGCAACCGAAGGAGGTGTGTCATGGATATCTACGCCTATCTCAAAACCGATCACCGTCGCGTCGCCAAGCTGATGACCGACCTGCTCGACATCCGCCTGCCCGCCATCCGGCAAAACCTGTTCGGCCAGATCCGCCTGGAACTGGCCGTGCACGCCGACGCCGAAGAACGCACCTTCTACAAGGCCATTACCGACGCCGCCCGCGACAAGGGCGTTGCGGCCAAGATCGTGCATTCCGAGGAAGAGCATGATGAAATTCGCGAACTGCTCGAGGTCCTGAATGACACTCCGGTGTCATCGGATTTCTGGCTGGAAAAGTTCGGCGAGCTGAAACATGCTGTCGAACACCACGTCCAGGAAGAGGAAAACGAGGTCTTCAATCTGGCCCAGTCCCTGCTCAGCCGGGAGACGGCGCGCCGCCTCGCCAATGATATGGACGCCCTGAAGACCGTACTGCTGCTAGAGCCGGCGGAGTAATCTACTCCGCCTTCGCATAGGTCGTTTTGCGCAGCAGGACCGGCAGGCAAATCAGATACAGGCAGGCGCCGAATATCCAGACCAGACCCGGAAATACAGTCCGTGTCGCAAAATAGAGGCTCAGGAACACCAAAGGTCCGATGATGGCGGCAAGGCTGGCCAGGCTGGCGACCACGCCCTGCAACTGGCCTTGCCGTGTCTCATCGACCTTGCTGCTGATCACACTTGCCAGGACCGAAGGTCCGATACCGCCGACGCATAATAAAGGCACAAGTGTGAACACCACCCAGCCATCCGAGATCAACGCCAGCGCAACATACCCCAGGGCGTCGGCGCAAATACCCGTAAGCAGGGCCTTCCGGTCACCAAACCGCTTGGTGATCGGGCCGACGATGAAAGCCTGCACCAGGGCGTGAAACAGCCCGAACAGGGTTAAGGACAGCCCGACACTCAAACCGTGCCAATGGAACTTATCCTGCACATAAAACACCCAGACGCTGCCGCCGACCTCGCCGGTCAGAGCAAAGATACCTGAAGCCATCAGCAGTCCGGCGATGCTTCGGAAAGCGCCGATATCACGCAGGCCTGCAAACGGATCGAGCTTGCCGGTGTGCGACTCGGCGGCTCGTGTTTCCGGCAGGACCAGCAAGCACAGCAGCAGGTTGGCGCCGCCCATAACGGCTGCGGCGACAAATGGCCAGTTCAACCCGATTTCGCGCAGCATCCCACCTGCAGCCGGCCCCAGGATAAAGCCGACGCCGAACGCCGCGCTCAATTGCCCGAAGCGCGCCGCCCGTTGGTCTGGCGGCGTGATATCCGCCAGATAGGCCGAAGCCACGGACATGTTGGCGCCGGTCATTCCGGCCAAGGCCCGCGTGATGAACAGAACCCACAAGGGCGGAAGGCAGGCCATGGCGACATAGTTGATCATGGCGCCCGCCAGCGACACCGCCAGTACCGGCCGCCGCCCTATGCGGTCGCTGAGGCTACCGAGGACGGGCGCGAACAGGAACTGCATCAGCGCATACAGCGACAGGAACATCCCATACAGGATGCCGTTCGCCTGGCCACCTTTCGCGCCGAACAGGTCCGGCATGATCGGCAGCACCAACCCGATCCCGGCCGCATCCAGAACGGCGGTCAGATAAATGGCGCTAAGCGCGAGACGATTTTTTCCAGAAGCGGACATAAGAGACATACCGACAGATTATCGGTATGCCCCTGCCGCTCGCGGGCCGCCAAGTCAAGCTTACGGCTTCTTGGGAGCGCCGTTTGCCGAATTGGCGCCGGGGCCATGCGCCGCGATTTCCTCGGCGGTAGCCATGACCGGCTGCCAGTCGGCGCCATTGATCTTCACGTTCTTGGCGGTCATCTGGGCGTTGCCAATGAACGACGCCTTGGCGACATTGTTGAACACGCAATTGCGGACATCGATGAGTTCGATGATGTCGTCACTGTAGCCGGCGATGTCGAACGCGCGTGGAGCCTTGTCGCAGGTCACGTTCTCGAAACGGACACGACCGACCTTGGGGTTGAAGGCACCGCCTTTGCCCTCGCCGTAGTCCAGCGTCACCTGCAGGATGTCCTGCGACACCTGGTCGACCTTCACGTCGCGGAAAACGACGTCGGTGATGTAGCCGCCGCGATAGGAATTGCTCTTCAGGCGCAAGGCGCGGTCGAGGTCCGGGCTGCCCATGTGGCAGTCGCGGACATAGATGTTGCGGATGCCGCCCGACGCTTCGGAGCCCAGCGACACGCCGCCGTGGCCGCCGATCATCTGGCAGTTGCGGATGACGATGTTTTCCGACGGGACGTTGACCCGGCGACCGTCGTGGTTACGGCCGCTCTTGATGGCGATGCAGTCGTCACCCGTGTTGAACACGCAGTCCTCGATCAGCACGTTCTTGCAGCTTTCCGGATCGCAGCCGTCATTGTTCGGACCAGTCGTGTCGACGCGGATCTTTCGGACCGTGACGTTCTCGCACAGCACCGGGTGCAGCTCCCACATCGGCGAGCGGACCAGCTTGACGCCCTCGAACAGGACGTTCTTGCAGCGGTAAGGCTGGACGAAATTCGGACGCAAATAACCGCCCTCGCCGACGATGCGCTGCTCCGGCGGCACGCCTTGCGCCGCCTGCTGGCCGATGCGCTTGGAAGCGTTTTCCAGGCCCTGGGCACGGATGCGCGTCCAGTTCCACCAGTGCGTCCAGTCGGCCTGACCGTCGAGCGTGCCCTCGCCGGTAATGGCGATGTCGGTCTGCTCGAAGGCATAGATGAACGGCTGATAGTTCATGCACTCGACGCCTTCGAAGCGCGTCAGCACCAGCGGATAATCGGCAGGGTTCTGCGAGAAAGCCAGGGTCGCATCCTTGGCAACGTGCAGGTTGACCTTGCTCTTGAGCGTAATCGGGCCGGTCAGCCACGTGCCGGCCGGCACCACGACGCGGCCACCGCCAGCCTTGTTGCAGGCGTCGATAGCGGCGGTGATGGCCGCCGACGTCTTGGCCTGGTCGCCGGCGACAGCGCCGTACTTAGTGATGTCGAAGTCCTTGGCCGGGAAAACCGGCGCCTTGATCTGCTTGAGAATGGCCAGGGCCGGCGCCCAGCTGTCGGGCTCGGCGTCCGTGCGGGCCAGTGCACTGGCCGGCAGGATGGCCGCGGCGGCGGAGGCGCCCAACAGCGCGCGACGGGACAGGTTGAGATGTTCAGATGTCGGCATTGGCATTTTGGGCGTGGCCGCCCCTCCCTTGTTTGCTGCGAACTCTATCCCAGCAAAATACGTCATACCAATGTAAATCCGTCGCCGAACTCGCTTTTTTACAAGCGTAATCTTATAACCCCAGCTTCTTGAATCCCCAGTAGACCAGCGCCGCTCCGACCAATGCCGGCAGGGTCGCCCCCAGCGCCGGCAGGAACTGCGCGACGGCGTAATAGAGCGCCACGCCGCACACCCAGGCGGCAAAGGCCGACATGTGGATGCCGATGCCGCCGTGGCCGTATTCGCCGTCGATACGGTCAATATCGGCGGCCACGATCTGACGCTTGCGGATCAGGAAGTGATCGGTCAGCAACACGCCGTAAAGCGGCGCGAACACCGAGCCGATATAGATCAGGAATTGCGCGTAGGACTGGATCGGCGCAAACAACGCAATCACCGTACACAACGCGCCGAAACCGATCGCCAGATGGCTGACTTTAACCTTGACCAGCGTGCCCGTCGACGTCGCCGCCGAGAAGATGTCGGCGAAGACATTGTCGGTCTCGTCGATCAGCACCAGCAGCAGCGCCAGGCCGCCTCCAGTCATGGCCAGCGCTGACAGCATGGCGCCTTGCGTGTCGGTGGCAGCGATGAGCGCGTAGGCCGCCCCCAGGGCGAAAAACCAGACATTGGCCAGCAGATAGCCCAGGGCGCTCCCGCGGAATACGCCCTTGGCCGTCTTGCCGAAGCGGCTATAGTCGGCGATCAGCGGCAGCCACGACAATGGCATGGCGGCAACCAGATCGATACCGGAACCGAGCGACATCGAACCGTCGCCCTTGTGTGCCAACAGGCTCAGCAGGTCGTGGCGAGACAGCAGCGCCCAGGTCATCCACATGGCGCCGATCAGCAGCAGATAGACGCCCCAGTGCCGCAAAATCCGGCGAATGAAACTCAAAGGCCCCGCCACCGCCAGAAAGGTCGCCAGGGCGCCGAAGCCGATGGTCCACACCATAGGCAGATTCACGCCCATGACCTTGTCCGACAAGGTGTTGGCGGCGTCGCGCATGACGATGATTTCGAACGCGCCCCAGCCGACAAGCTGCACAACATTGAGCAGCGCCGGCACCGCCGCGCCATGAATACCGAGCGTTGGCCTGAGCGCCGCGATGGTCGCCAGACCGGTATCTTGCCCCACTACGCCCGCCAACGCCAACAGCACCGCGCCGATAGCACTGCCCGCGACAATGGCCAGCAGCGCTTCGACCGGCGACAGGCCCGGCATCAGCAACGCCCCGGCCTGCAGGACCAGCAGGCCGATCCCAAGGCTGAACCACAGGGCGAAGGCATCGCGGAAGCCAAGGCGGCGCTTGGCTTCCGGCACCGGCACGAGCGGCGCATAGGCATCTTGATCGGACGAGGACTGGGGCATGACACTACGAAAAAACAGGAAAAGAGGTCCCTGTGCTTCCCATCAACCGTGACTCGCCGCAAGCCTTTTGTCGAAAAATGGCGCTAGTCGTTGCCGCCGATCAGGTCGCCGAGGCCACCCAATACCGAGCCTTCGCCGCGCGACGGACCGGCGCCGGCAATGGCCGCGCCGATGCGTCCGGCCAGACGCGCGAACGGCAGCGACTGCACCCACACCTTGCCCGGCCCCGTCAACTGGGCGAAGAAAACGCCTTCGCCGCCAAAGATCATCGACTTGACGCCGCCTGCCTGGATCAGGTCGAAATCGACCGTATCAGTGAACGCTGCCACACAGCCGGTGTCGACATGCAGGCGCTCACCGGGCTTCAGTTCGCGCTCGATGACCATGCCGCCGAACTGCACGAACACCCAGCCGTCGCCTTCCAGCTTCTGCATGATGAAGCCTTCGCCGCCAAACAGCCCGGTCATGATGCGCTTCTGGAAGGCAATCCCCAGCGACACGCCCTTGGCGGCGCACAGGAAGGCGTCCTTCTGGCAGATCAGCCGGCCACCGACCTGATCGAGCTTGATCGGCACGATCGCGCCCGGCACCGGCGCGCTGAACGCGACCCGCGCCTTGTCGGAACCGTTATGCGTGAACACCGTGGTGAACAGGCTCTCGCCGGTAATCAGCCGCTTTCCCGCTCCGAGCAGCGCGCCCATGAAGCCCTGCTGTTGCGCCGAGCCATCACCGAAGACTGTGGTCATGCCGACGCTGGCGTCCTTCCACACCATCGCCCCGGCCTCGCCGATCGCGCTTTCGCCGGGATCGAGCTCGATCTCTACGAATTGCAGTTCCTGGCCCTTGATCTCGAAATCGATGTCATCGGCAACGCCGGAGCTGCGGTGATGCTGGGTGGCGGGAACGGATGTGCCGAACATGAAGGGCCCTCTCTGGCTGTTATGGTCACCCGGATTTGGTGAGCGACCCGCCAATGTGAAGATCATTACGGCGATTTAAGGTTCAGAGATGGCTGATCATCCACAGATTAGCGGCGACGATCACGCCGAATAGCGCCCAGGCCACAATCTTCATCCATAGCGGCGTCACATGGCTTCCCATGATGTCGGCGCGGCTGGTGAACTTGATGAGCGGCCAGATGGCGAACGGCAATTGCAGCGACAGCACCACCTGGGTCAGCACCAGCAGCTTGCCGACCCCGCCGTCGCCCATGATGCCGATGCCGATCAGCGCGGGGATGATGGCCAGCACGCGCGTGATCACCCGCCGGACCCAGCACGGGATCTTGATCTGCAGGAAGCCTTCGAGGATCACTTGCCCAGCAATGGTGCCTGTGAAGGTCGAGCTTTGCCCGGAGGCAAACAACGCAATCGCGAACAGCAACCCTGCCGCCGCCGCGCCAGTCAAAGGCGTCAAAAGCATCTTGGCGTCGGCGATATCAGCGATGGTGGTATTGCCGCTGGCGTGGAAGGTCGCCGCCGCCAGGATCAGAATGGCCGCATTGACGAATGCCGCCAGCCCCAGCGACAGCACCGTATCCAGCGACGTCCACTTGATCACGCTGCGCACATTGGAATCGTCGTGCATCCGCGTCTGCACGATCGAGCTGTGCAGGTAGAGATTGTGCGGCATGACGGTCGCGCCAATGATGCCGATAGCGAGATAAAGCGCCTCTGGATTGGCCAGCCGGCTAAAATCCGGCACCAGGCCGTGGATGATGGCACCGCCTGACGGCTTCGACAGGAACAGCTCGATCAGGAAACACAGGCCGATGGTGCTGACCAGCCCGAGGATAATCGCTTCGATCTGGCGAAAACCCCTGCCCTTCAGCCCAAGCACGATGATCAGGTCGAACGCCGTCAACAATATGCCCCAGGTCATCGGCAGGCCGAAAAGAAGCTTGATCGCCAGCGCCGCGCCAAGGAGCTCGGCGATATCCGTCGCCACGATGGCCAGCTCGGCCAGCAGCCACAAACCAAGATTGACTGGCTTCGGATAATGCGCCCGGCACGCCTGCGCCAGGTCCTGCCCCGCCACGATCCCAAGCCGTGCCGACAGGATTTGCAACAGCATGGCCGCCAGCGACGACAGGGCGATGACGAACAGCAAGCCGTAGCCGAACCGCGAACCGGCGGCGATATCGGTCGCCCAGTTGCCGGGGTCCATATAACCCACCGCCACCAGCAGTCCCGGCCCAGCAAAGGCCAGGTAGCGCTTGAATTTCGAGAGGTTTTCATCGATCCGGATCGAGCCGCGCACCTCGCTCGGGCAAAACGGCGCGGTGGCCTTGTCGGGCAGGCCCATGCGACGGGTGATCTGCGCCAGGCGCGCGATGGACAGGGCGCTTCGGTCGAACATGCAGGCAATTTAGGCCGCACGCCCGGATTCGCAACTACCGTTTTCAGCTTGACCGGCTCCGGCGGCCCTCTATGATTGACAGCAGTTCACCGGAGTGTCCGCAGGCTTATGCGGGCTGAGACTGGGCATTTGATGCTGTGCCCTAAAACCGCCGAACCTGATCCGGGTCATGCCGGCGAAGGGAGTTGGATACGCTAACCAAATAGCGCCCGCACTTTACGCGCATGATCCCTCATTATTCACGAGGGATACCATGAACAAACCTGTCACCCCCGCTAAAATCACCGTCGAAGCCTCGCCGATTCCGGGCTCGCACAAGGTCTATCAACCGGGCGCCCTGCACCCGAACCTGCGCGTGCCGTTCCGCGAAGTTTGCGTCCACGCCTCGGCCAACGAAGCGCCGCTAACCATCTATGACTCGTCGGGCCCCTACACCGAAGCCGGCTTCACGCCGGACATCGAAACCGGCCTGCCGCGCCTGCGCGATCAGTGGGTCCGCGCCCGTGGCGATGTCGAGGAAATCGAAGCCCGCGTCGTGAAACCCGAGGACAATGGTAATGTCTCAGCCGGAGCCCTGGCGCCCGAATTTCCGAACCTGCCGAAGGTGCTGCGCGCTCGCGACGGTCAGTCGGTGACCCAGCTCGAATATGCCCGGCGCGGCGTCATCACGTCCGAGATGGAATATATCGCCATCCGCGAAAATCTGCGTCGTTCCGAAAATCAGGAAGTGTTGCGTGACGGCGAGGATTTCGGTGCCTCGATCCCCGACTTCATCACGCCGGAATTCGTCCGCGATGAAGTCGCCCGCGGCCGCGCCATCATCCCGGCCAATATCAACCACCCCGAAGTCGAACCGATGATCATCGGCCGCAACTTTCTGGTCAAGATCAACGCCAATATCGGCAATTCGGCCGTCACCTCGTCGATGTCCGAAGAGGTCGAAAAGATGGTCTGGGCCATCCGATGGGGCGCCGACAACGTCATGGACCTGTCGACCGGCCGCAACATTCACAACATCCGCGAATGGATCATCCGCAATTCGCCTGTGCCAATCGGCACCGTGCCGATCTATCAGGCACTGGAAAAGGTCAATGGCGTCGCCGAAGACCTGACGTGGGAAATCTACCGCGACACCCTCATCGAACAGGCCCAGCAAGGCGTCGACTACTTCACCATCCACGCCGGCGTCCGCCTGGCCTATATCCATCTGACGGCCAAGCGTGTCACCGGCATCGTTTCGCGCGGCGGCTCGATCATGGCCAAGTGGTGCCTGGCCCACCACAAGGAAAATTTCCTTTATTCTCATTTTTCAGAAATCTGCGACATCATGCGTGCCTATGATGTCAGCTTCTCGCTGGGCGACGGCCTGCGCCCCGGCTCGATCGCCGACGCCAATGACGCCGCCCAATTCGCCGAACTCGATACCCTGGGCGAACTGACCCAGATCGCGTGGGCCAAGGGCTGTCAGGTCATGATCGAAGGCCCCGGCCACGTGCCGATGCACAAGATCAAGGCCAATATGGACAAGCAGCTGAAGACCTGCGGCGAAGCCCCCTTCTATACGCTGGGGCCACTCACCACCGACATCGCGCCGGGCTATGACCACATTACGTCCGCCATCGGCGCGGCCATGATCGGTTGGTACGGCACCGCCATGCTGTGCTACGTCACCCCTAAGGAACACCTGGGTTTGCCCGACCGCCAGGACGTCAAGGACGGTGTGATCGCTTACAAGATCGCCGCCCATGCCGCCGACCTCGCCAAGGGCCATCCCGGCGCGCGCAAGTGGGACGACGCCATGAGCCGCGCTCGTTTCGAGTTCCGCTGGGAGGATCAGTTCAACCTCGGTCTCGATCCGGAGACCGCCCGCGCCTATCACGACGAAACCCTGCCGAAGGAAGCGCACAAGACGGCGCACTTCTGTTCGATGTGCGGCCCGAAGTTCTGCTCGATGAAGATCACCCAGGAGGTGCGCGACTACACCGCCAACATGACCGACAACGAAAAGGCTGACCTGGAAGCCGAAATTGGCATGCAGGAAATGTCGCGAAAGTTCAAGGAACTCGGAAGCGAGATCGACGTGCCAGCAGAGTAAAACTTACGGGGTGTGGGGTCCTTGGACCCCACGTCTTTAATCTTACGGCATTGTCTCATACTTCGGCACGGCCGGATCAATATGGTCCCAGGCATAACCGCGCGAAGCATAGGTCACGGCCTGCGGTTCAAAACGACTGGGATCATCCAGACTGGCGGCGTGGATGGTGAACAGGTCCGGCATGGCCGCGAACGTCAGGCTGACCGGCGAACCGCAGGTCGGACAGAAGCCGCGCGTTTTCACATTGCCGCTGTCGCCGACCATGTCCCACTTTGCCGTCTGCCCGGTCAAGGTCACCGCCCGCCGGTCCGGAAAGGTCAGGTAGGAGCCGTGGCCCGTGCCGCTCTTGTGCTGGCAGTCGCGGCACTGACAATGGTTGGAGAACATCGGCTCGCCAGCGATCTCATAGCGCACCGCCCCGCAGGCGCAGCCACCCGTCCAGAGACGGCTCATTTCGCCTCTCCCACAACGGCATTGCCCAGCTGCGGCACGATCTTGCGCCAGCCTTCGCCCATGTTTTTCAGCGCGCCTTCGTTGCGCGGCAGGACGAACCCGGCATGTACCAGACGAACGCGCGTCCCGGCGCCCGCCGCTTCCAACGTCCAGGTCACGGTCGTATCCAGCGGCGCGCCGTAGCCGACATTGGCGACGTCACCGCCCTTCCAGCTATAGACCAGGCGCGCGCCCGGCACGACTTCGAGCACCTGACACTGGATGGTGCCGTCCCATGCCCCGGCCGGTTTGGTCGTGAAGGTGAAACGGTTGCCTTCGACGGCCTGAAAGCCCTTCGTCGGCATCAACCAGCGCTGGATCATGTCGTCGCTGGTCAGCGCCTTCCAGATGACGTCCGGCGCATGCGGCAAGACTTCGTCGACCACGATGTTCTGCGTATCGGTCATGTATCTATATCCTTCAAAAGAGAGCGGAGACTGTCGAACCGGTCACGCCAGAAGACGCCGTAATGGCTCATCCAGTCGGCCAGCGGCGCCAGACCCTCGGCCTGGGCGCGGTAATAGACCTTGCGGCCTTCCGGCCGTTCGGTGACCAGCCCGGCCAGTTTCAGCGACTTGAGATGTTGCGAAATGGCCCCCTGAGTGACGCCGCTCCCCGAGGTCAGTTCGGCGACAGTGATTTCCCGGGCGTCGATAACGCGCTCATAAACCGCCCGGCGGGTCGGGTCGGCCAGAGCCCGCAAAACAGCGTCAATGGTGGCAGGTTCGATCATGAAATTAAATTAGCAATAACTAATGAATTAGTCAATACTAATTTATATAACCCTAAATGACACCGGTTCCCTTTTTGATGGACATTGACTTGACTTGGCGAAATAACGCTGTTTTTGTGAGACTGAAGCCGCATAAGACGGTTCAAAAACGGGGAGCCCTAATATGAAAAATGCAATTGTCGCCATGACCCTGGCGGCCGGCCTTATCGCTGCGCCGGCTTTCGCCGAGGACCAGACCGGTCTCTCGACGGTCTGGTATCACCCAACGTTCAGCAAACAGGAAAAGGAAGCGGCGGAAACAGCTTGCCTGGCCGAAGGCCAGGCGGTGGCCGCCAAGAAGCGGGCGGAACTCGCCGCCGCCGGAGAGCCGGCCAGTCCCGCCGAAGCCTTCAAGCGCGGCGAA
Source organism: Pseudomonadota bacterium (assembly GCA_048497915.1). Classification (GTDB taxonomy): domain Bacteria; phylum Pseudomonadota; class Alphaproteobacteria; order Caulobacterales; family Caulobacteraceae; genus Asticcacaulis. The sequence goes on along the minus strand of JBEHYZ010000042.1, from coordinate 21,444 downwards.
GCCGTCGGTGAAGCGCTGGTCGACGGCATGATGACCTGCCTGAGGGGCAAAGGTTACCAGACCCTCGAGCTTACGGCCGAGGAAATGGCAACCTACAACAAGCTCAAAAAGCCGGAGAAACAAACCCCCTGGCTGATTGAACTGGCGAAAACAAAGAACGCCGAAACGAAGACGCAATAGACGGCCGGCCCCGGTATGGCTGGCGTCGCCCGACCAACACAAAACCAGCAAGGCAAGGTCCGCTCGATTCCCGATCGGCGCGAACATGATCGCCTATTTGGAGACATGACTGTAACATGGCATAACCCTTGAACACTCCGGCCAGAATCCTTCGTTTGGGACACTGCACATGGCTTTTGAGACCGATAGCAGCAACCTCATCTCCCAGTGGGGTGCCTCCCCAACGCGGGTGCACCACGAAATTACGCGCTTCAACCATCGCCTGCGCGAAACTGGCCTGTTTGAGGATGAGGCCCTGGCCCGCCTGCTCGACAGTCATCCGCGCGATGAACTGACCGTCTGCACCATGCGCCCCAACCCGCCAGCGGAAGAGCGCTGGATCGCCGGGGAAGCCAAGGACCTCAACGGCGCCGAAATCCTCGAAGCCGTCAAGATAGGCCACCTCTGGGTCAGCCCGCGCCATGTCATGACCGTCAATCCGGTCTACGGCGCCCTGTTCAAGCGGTTGATGAGCGAGTTCGCCACGGCGACCGGCACCACCATCACCAATCAGGACGGTGCCATCATTATCTCCAGCCCGAACATGGGCATCTTCTTCCATGTCGATCCGGCCGAGACCATGCTGTGGCACATCCGTGGCCACAAGACGATCCGCATTTACCCGCCGCGCGAAGACTATGTCACCGAGGCGGCGCTGGAAGCCATTCTGCTTAAGGAAAATCTTTCCGATCTGCCGTTCCGCGAGGAAATGGAAGCCGAATGTGCCGCCGTTGCCGTTGCGCCCGGTGAAGGCGTCGCCTGGCCTGTCCATTCGCCGCACCGCGTGCTCAACGGTCCGGACCTGAACGTGTCGATCTCGATCGAATATTCGACGCCGCGCTCGCTCCTGCTCAACGGAGTGTTTTACCTCAACGGCCGCCTGCGCCGCATGACCGGCCTGAAGCCGACCTCGCGCGGTACGCCGGACATGCTGAAACCCGCTTATTTGCTGGCCGCCAAGGCGCTGAAGACCCTGGCGCCGCTGAAATCGACCGTGGAAGCCAATCACGCCCGCCAGTTCGATGTCGACCTGTCGGCGCACAATGCCATCCGCTGGCGCGCCAACAAGCCGCACTGGGCGGTCTGAACCCTATCGAATCCTGATTCCGGTTGCGCCACCCTGCGGCTTTTGCAGGAGCACGGCCATGACGAAACTGCGCAAGGGCGACAAGGTCAGCTGGCAAACCTCGCAAGGTGAGACTACCGGCACGGTCCAAGAGAAGCTGACCAAACCGACCGACAGCAAAGGCCACCATGTGGCCGCCTCGACCGACAATCCGGAATATCTGGTCAAAAGCGCCAAGAGCGGCGACCTGGCCGCCCACAAGCCGGACGCCCTCAAGCCTACGAAATGATCAGTGCTTGGCGGCTAGGGCCTTGGCGACGGCGGCCAGGGCGACCGGCGCCATCACCGCATAACCCGCAGCGCTCGGGTGGACGCTGTCATTGCCGAGTTCCGGGCGCAAACCGCCATCCGGTAGGGCCAGGCCCGGCCAGTAATCGGCATAGGTGTAGCCTCTTTCCTGGCAATAGGATTGAATCCAGGCGTTCAATGTCCGGATCGCCACCGATTGGTTACCGCGCTCCAGCCGCCAGCCGAAGCTGGTCGCCGGCGGCACCGAGCCCATCACGACATGGATCTTGTGCGCCGCCGCCATGTCGGTCATGGCCATCAGGTTGCGCGACGTCTGGGCGAAATCATAGGGGTCGAGGTTTTCGGCGACATCGTTGGTCCCGGCCAGGATGTGCACGACCTTCGGTTTGAGCTCGATCACTTCGGAATAGAAGCGGACGACCATCTGCGCCGTCGTCTGGCCGCTGATGCCACGGCCAACAATGCCGTTGCCTGTAAAGAACTCCGGCACCAGTTCGAACCAGTGCGCCGTGATGGAATCGCCCATGAAGACGGCGCGCCGTTCGGCTGCCGGCCAGGTCTTGGCGGTTTCATTGGCCAGCTTGTAGCGATTGAGATTGGCCCAGTCCGGCGCCGGACGCGGCTTCGGGGTCGGCGCGGGCGCCGGCGTGCGCAGGGCGGCGGCGGAACTGCTCGTCCCGGCTGATTGCGTCACCTGCGGCTGGACTGGCGGCGTACCGAGTTCCGGCGGCTGCACGGCAGAAATGCCCTGTGCTGATGCTGCCCTGGCCACACCTAGCCCAGCCCCGGCCACCAGAGCCCCACCGAGCAGATTACGCCTTACCCTGTCCATCCCCGCCTCCGCGAACCTTGAACCCCAAGGCTTATGCGTTCCGGCGGAAATCGTAAAGCCCCTACTCCTCGTCGCGCGACAAATCGCCTTCCATGACCGCCTTGATGCGGCTTTCGCGCCGCAGCGGGCCGCGCACATGGCAGACCTCCTGCAGGTAGCCGTCGAGCTGATTGGCGATATGGTCGCGCACGATGCTGTAATGGACGTACTTGCCCTTCTTGACGCTGGTGATCAGCCCGGCGTTTTCCAGGATGCTCAGGTGCTTTGACAGGGACGGCTTGGCCATGTCGAAGCGCTCGGCGATTTCACCCGCCGTCATCGTTGCCTCGGACAGATAGGCCAGAATCTTCAGCCTGGGTTCCGAAGCCAGGGCTTCGAAGGTTTTGACGACACGCATGTTCGGGATTCCGAAAGGTGGAGCAACATTTAGTCAATTAGCCTATTGACTAAATGTTTCCGCCCCGCTAACAATTAGCTTGTTAGCTAAATATGGTTCGATTTTCCGTTTTCGTCAAGCCTTTCCATACCAAGGGGGCGGAGCAAATGCAGGCGGTATCAGAGCGCGACCGGGGGGAAGCCATCTCCCCCACCACCTTGCAGAAGGTGTTGGGGCTTGACTGGTATCGCCTGCATCCGGCCATTCGGGAACGCTTCAGCCACGAACCGGAACCGGGGACGCCGATCGTCTATGCGGGCGTCATGGAGACCGTCCACGCTTCGTTCATGGGCAAGCTGTTCGCCCGGCTGACACGCCTGATCGGCGGCCCGCTGGCCGACCATGCCGGTCTCGCCGTACCGGCCAGCGTCACTCTGGTAAAGCACGCCAATGGCGGCGTGGAATGGCGCCGGCTCTATCATTTCCCCGACCGCCCGGTCCTGGCCGTTTCCACCAAGCGCGCCGACACAAACGACCGACTGTGCGAATATGCCGGATGCGGCTTCGGCATGCGGCTGAATGTTTTTGCGCAGCATGGCGCCCTGCATTTCGTCAGCGAGACCTACTTCTGGGACGTCATGGGCCGGCAGATCCCCCTACCCGGCTGGCTGTCACCCGGCAAAGCGCATGTGATCCATGAAGACCTGGGTGGCGGCCGGTTCCGCTTTACGCTGGCCATGGAGCACGTCTGGCTGGGCCGGACCTTCTACCAGACAGGCGTCTTTTCGCCGGTCGGTTAGGCCGCCATCACCGGCTCGGCCAGCATGTTGTGGCGGCGCAGATAGTCCCACTGCGGCGGCATGTCGTCGGCCAGGCCCTTGAGCAGCGTCTTCATCCGCGCGAAGCCGTCCCGCAGGGTCCGCGCATCTTGAAGCTCCATCAGCGGATCGTACGACTGCGGTACGATTCCCTGCCCCATCATCACCGCCATCCACGAGGTCGGCGTGAACATCTCCTCGGCAGCATTGGCAAACGTGCCCCGTTCGCGGAACACGGCGATCTTGTGCGCCAGCGTGTCCGGAATGCTCATATTCGCCGTGTAGCGCCATAGCGGCGTGTCGTCGCGTTCAGTCGCGTGATAGTGCAAAATGATGAAGTCCCGGATGCGCTCATAGTCCAGGTGCTGACGGCGGTTATAGGCCTCGATGTTGGCCGGCGCGAATTTCCGGTCCGGCCAGTGCAGCAACAGCTTGTTTATGCCCGACTGCACCAGGTGGATCGACGTTGATTCCAGCGGCTCGATAAACCCGCTGGCCAGGCCAAGAGCCACCACATTCTTGTTCCAGAACAGCTTGCGCCGCCCGGTGGTAAAGCGCAGCCGGTTAGGTTCCGCCAGGGCTTCACCTTCCAGGTTGGCGCGCAAGGTACGTTCGGCATCCTCGTCGCTGATGAACTGACTGGAATAGACATAACCGTTGCCGACGCGATGCTGCAGCGGAATGTGCCACTGCCAGCCCGCCTCGCGCGATGTCGAGCTCGTATAAGGCTTGATGACCGGATCGCCCTTGGCGTCGCGCTGGCCGTGAGCGCATGGCATGGCCATCGCCCGGTCGGCCGGCAGCCAGTGCGTCCAGTCGTCGTAGCCGCTTTTCAACGCGCCCTCGATCAAAAGGCCGCGGAACCCGGAGCAGTCGATGAACAGGTCGCCATCAACGACCTCGCCGCGATCGAGCCGGACCGACGTGACAAATCCGCTCTCCGGATGCTGCAGCACCTCGACAATCTTGCCCTCGATGCGACGAACGCCGCGCGCCTCGCTGTAACGGCGCAAAAACCGCGCATACAGCCCGGCGTCAAAATGATAGGCCGAACCGAAATTGGCCATGATGGAGCTTGGGTCATCGCTCTGCTTACCCATGCGCCCGCTGTGCGCCGCCAGCGTGCACAGCGAATATTCGTCGATGCCCTCGACCGCGCCTTCAGCCTTCATGCGCATCCAAAATTGCAAGAAATGCCCCAGTTCGGTCTTCAGACCATAGACGCCGAACGGGTGGAAATAATGGGCATCAAGCGCCTTCCAGTGATGAAACTGGATCCCCAGCTTGTAGGTGCCCTTGGTCTCGCGCATGAACTCGGCCTCATCCAGGCCCAGCATCGCGTTGAACAGCTTGATCGGCGGAATGGTCGCCTCGCCGACCCCAACCGTGCCGATGTCTTCGGACTCGATCAGCCGGACCTCGACCGCCTTGCCAAGCGTGCGCGCCAGGGCTGCCGCCGCCATCCAGCCGGCCGTGCCGCCGCCGACAATCGTCACAGTGCGGATGGGATCGGGCCGGGACACTTGCATATTCATTTCGCTTACCCCTCAAATCACGCCTGAAAAGCAAATGCCAGCTTCCCGCCGAAACAGGAAGCTGGCAAGCGCTTAGACACTCAGGCTCGATCAGCCACCGAAGCTGTAGCGGACGCCGAGCATGATGCGCTGGTCACCCGAAGCGTAACGCAGTGGCAGGTCGGGGAACTGCAGGTAGGCCTTGGAGGCTTCCTTGTTCAGGTTCACGCCTTCCACCGTCAGCTTGAGTTGCGACGTCAGCGCATAGGCGAACGACGCATCGATCTGACCGTAGGACTTCGACCAGATACCCAGGCTGTGGGTGTCGGTGCCGGAGCCGAAGCCGTAGTTACCCAGATAGGCCTTGTCCTTCCAGGAGTAGGAGATGCGCGCTTCGACGCCGTCGCCTTCGTAGTAGGCCTGGACGTTATAGGCGTGCTTGGACACGCCGGGGATCGGCAGGTCCTTCTGGTAGTCGTTGAAGTACGGCGACTTCGAGTCCGAGTAGGTGTAGTTGGCGTTGACGCCGAACCCGTTGTCGAAGCTGGCCTGATAGGTCAGTTCCAGGCCCTTGACGGTGCCGCCCTTGCCGTTGACCGACGAAGAGAAGGTACCGACCGACGAACCGGCGACCGACTGGTCCTTCACCGTCACGCTGTAGGTATTGCTGACGATGAAGCTGTCGACGCTCTTGTAGAAGAAGGCGCCCGACAACAGGCCTTGCGAACCGAAATAGTGCTCGTAGGCGATGTCGAACTGTGACGCGCGGAACGGATCGAGGTTCGGGTTACCGCCGGTGCCATTGGTGTACAGGAACTTGTTCAGGTTCGGACCAGGGGTCGAAGACCGCGTGAAGTTGTACGATGCGCCCTGCCCCAGGTCGAACAGGTTCTGGGCCGACACGACGCGGGCGCCCGAAGCACGGACCTTGTCGTTGTCATTGATGTCGAACACAGCCGAAGCCGACGGCAGGATGTCCGTATATTCGCGGACAGTCTGTGAGGCATCAGGGTTCTTCAGCACGCCGTTCCAGCTGTCCGTACCCCACCACAACGGCGTGACCGGAGTGTTGGAGGCATTGATCGTCAGCTCGGTATGGACGACGCGGACGCCGGCGTTCAGGTGATAGTTGTTGCCGCCGGCATCAGCCATCACATAGGCGCTGGTCGTCTTGTCCTCGACCTTGAAGGTGTTCAGTGGGTCGGCAAAGAACGAGAACTTGGTCGACGGATACAGCGCCTGAAGCCAGGCGACCGCATCCTTCATCTGGGCAGTGTCCTGCTGGAGGGCCGTCACGCCGTTGATGTTCACCGAAACCGCGCGGCCCGGGTTGGTCGCGACCGTCTGATACGGGGTGACCACCGCGACGGAGTTGCCGAAGCGGCCGCAGTTGAAGGCGTTGGTGTCGCACTTCTTCAGGCCGATGGCGCCGTCCTGGAAGTAACCGTAAGGCGTCCAATCGACAAACACCGTCTCGCCGACATGGCCGGCGTCGGTCGAAGTGATCGTCGTGCCTTGCGCCGAAGCCGCCAATTCACCCTTGGCGGAATAGTCCGCCAGGTAACGGCCGAAGGTCGAGTCGATCTTGTTGTCGGAGTAACGGCCGCCGAAACTGATCGTCACGTCCTCGGCAAATCCCGGACGGTACTTGAAGTCCGCCGAAAGAGCCGAATTGGTCGACTTGGTGGCCTCACCGAACGCCCAGTGCGACTTGAAGTAGACGCTCGAAGGCGTGGTCATGGCCGTGGCGATGGCGGCCGACGGCGTAAAGGTCGGCATGTCGCCGTTGGCATAGGTGAAGTAGAGCGTCGCCGGTGCCGTGCTGTTCGGGATCGTGCCGGCCGCGGTGCCGTTACGCGTGCCGTACTGCGTATAGCGTTCGTCGACCTGACCCGACGTCGAGGTGTAATCCGACTTCGAATAGGCGAAGCGAATCTTGCCCGACAGGTTGCCACCGTTATCCCAGGCCAGGGCGGTCTGGAAGTTGTCGGTCTTGGCTTCGGCGTTCTGGGCGAACGAGTCGCCTTCCGACGAGTTGCCGGTGATCGAGCCGGTCTGCAGCACGCCGTTCGAACCGACTGTCAGGCCGGTGGCGTCATAGGTGGCGCCTTCGTTGTTGAATTCCCACTTCAGCGAGTTTTCGCCGGTGAAGATCTTCAGGTCCGAATGGAACCAGTCGGCCGTCAGCGTCACGCCGTCGGCGATCCGCCACGAACCGTCGAGCGAGTAGCCGGTACGCTCACGCTCCTGGTTGCGGTTGGTGGTATAGCGGTATTCCGGCGACCAGATGTCCTTGGTGCTCGACTGCACCTGGTTGTGCGTCGCGGATACCGGACGGGCCAGGAACGCCCAGGTGCCGCGGTTTTCACCTTGCAGCAGGTCGGTGTGGATGTTCGACTTTTCGTAGACCAGCGTACCCATCAGGGCGAAGTCGCTCGAGAACTTGTGGCCGAACGCCACGGAGACGGTCGGTTGCCACTTGCCGTCGGTGCCCTTGTTGCCGCGGACGTCGCCGGCCAGCATCCAGTTGCCCTTGAAGCCGCGCGGATCGCGGGTCTTCAGGTTGATGATGGCGCCCAGGGCGCCCTCGTTCAGCGAGGCGTCCGGCGACTTGATGACATCGACGCTGCCGATCAGTTCGGACGGGATGCCTTCCAGCGAGTTGGTATTCTTGAACGTGCCTTCGCCGAGGCGGAACAGTTCCAGGCCCGACAGGAAGGTATCGTTGTTCAGCGTCGTCACGTTCTGGTCGAGACCGCGAACGCGAACCTTGGTGCCCTGGCCGTTTTCACGGTCGATCTGGATACCTGGCAGGCGCTGCAGCGATTCCGAGATGTTCTGGTCCGGGAACTTGCCCATGTCTTCGGCCGCGACCGATTCGATCATGAGGTTGGACTTTTTCTTAGTCGTCAGAGCGCTTTGCAGCGACGCCCGGAAGCCGCGAACGACGACAATGGTCTCGTCCGCAGCGGAAGCGGCCGGCGCAGCGGGTGCGTCGGCGGCGTGAGCAGCCTGTGCCGCGCCCATCGCCAGGCCGAGGCTCAAGACTGAGGCGGCAGTCATCAGACCGACGCGGGTATGCATGAAGTTTCGCAATGTGTTCTCCCCAACAAATACGTTTTTTTGTGTACCGATTGGCGAAGGGCATCACTGGAGGCAAACTCCAGATAGTCCTCGCCTAAGGTCTGACCATTACAATCCTCGATGATAGCGCTGTCAATAACGTGATAGCGGTAACAAAGTTATGTTAGCGCTATCACAATTTTCTGACATCGATGACTTTTTCGAAACACTACCAATACATTGATTTAATTAAATAAAAAAACGAGGTAAATAGCTCATTGTGGCAAAATTGACATAGATGTCATTTATTTGGCGTTGAAAATCCGGTCAAATTGTCATAAGATAGCGCTGTCAATTGTAAGACTATTAACGCTGTCGACGTGGCCGCGAAAGGCGAATTTTACCGCGCGCACCTTTTCGCAAAAGCACACCAATTCGTTGAAAAAACAGCCATTTTCTCTGGTAAAATTTCGACTATAGAAAATCTCATGGACTCACCCCTGTCGAAATAAGGTCAGACATTGACGTGGCCACGCTGCGACGGCATCTAGTTGCCGAAATCACAGACAGGATCGCACGCCATGACCGCAAGCAACTTCGTCAACCTTTCGCCCACCGAAGTCGAGTCTGCGCTGGCCGGCGGCGCCACCCTGATCGACGTGCGCGAACCGCATGAATTCGAACAGGCCCGCATTGCCGGCGCCCTGAACTTCCCGCTGTCGAGCTTCGACCCCACCACCCTGCCTCAGGCCGAGCACCTGATTCTGTCCTGCGCCGGTGGCGTGCGATCTGTCACCGCCATGAATATGTGCGCCGCGGCAGGCGTCGGCTTCGACGGCCACCTGGCGGGGGGCCTGCGTGGGTGGATGGCGGCAGGCTTGCCGATCGAGTCCTAAGCGCGGCTTAATCCAAAGTCGACCGATAGCGCAGCATCGCCACCGTCGTCGCTACGGCGATGAAGATCAGGATCGGCCAGATGTTCGGCCACATTGCCGTCCAGTCCGAGCCCTTGAGCATCACACCGCGCACGATACGCAGGAAATGCGTCAGCGGGAAGATCTGCCCCAACCCTTGCGCCCAGTCGGGCATGCCGCGGAACGGGAACATGAAACCCGACAGCATCATCGACGGCAGGAAAAAGAAGAAGGTCATCTGCATGGCCTGCATCTGGGTGCGCGCCACCGTCGAGAAGGTGAACCCGACCGCCAGGTTGGCGACAATGAACAGGGCGACACCCAGCGCCAGCAGCCACGGATCGCCGATGAAAGGCACGCCGAACAGCCACACAGCCGCCACAAGCACGATGCCGGTTTGGATCAGCCCGACTCCGACATAAGGCACGATCTTACCGACCATGACCTCCCATGGCCGGGCGGGCATGGCCAGCAGGTTCTCCATATTGCCGCGCTCGGTTTCGCGCGTCATGGCAATCGAGGTGATCATGATCATCGTCATGGTCAGGATAACGCCCAGCAGCCCCGGCACGATATTATATTGCGAAATGCCTTCCGGGTTGTACATGCGATGCACGACGATATCGATCGGCGGCGGTCCCTGGGCCAGCGGCGCCCACTCCCCTTTCAGGTCCTGCCTGAGCGCCGACTGCATGATCTGGTTGATCTGCCCGACCGCGTTCGACGCCGCCGACGGATCGGACGCGTCCGCCTCGATCAGCAGTTGGGGATGATCGCCGCGCAGCAGGTCGCGCGTGAACCCGGCCGGCACGGTTATGACAAAGGCTGTCTCGCCGCTTTGCAGCTTCTGTGTGGCCACGTCCGGATCGGTCACGCGGCCCTTGATGTCGAAATAGGTCGAATTCTGCAAGCCCGCCACCAGCGACCGGACAATGGTCGAATCGTCTTCCAGGTAGAGCAGCGTCGGCAGATGGCGCGGATCGGAATTGATGGCGAAGCCGAACAGGGTCAGCTGGATCACCGGCACCATGATCATCATGCCGAAGGTCATGCGGTCGCGCCGCATCTGGATGAATTCCTTGAGCAGGATCGCGAAAATGCGGCGCAGGGCGTCAAGCATTTCACCCTCCCACCGAATTGTCGACCGACTGGCCCATCAGGTGGATGAAGACGTCTTCGAGGTTGGGCGCCTCCTGGTGCCACTTGATGCCCGCCGCCGCGTTCTCCGCTACCAGACGTTTCAGCTTCTCCAGGTCCGAACCCGACACATGCAGCGCATTGCCGAAATAGGCGACGTGCTCGGCGCCGTCCTTGCCGCGCAGCCGCTCCATTAGTTCGCGCACACCTGAGCCTTCAGCGATGAAGGTATGGAGCCCGCTCTGGGCGATGATGTCCTCGACGCGGCCCTGCGCCATCAGGTTGCCGTAGGCGATGTAGACGATCTGATCGCAGCGCTCGGCCTCGTCCATGTAGTGCGTCGACACCAGCACGGTCAGGCCCTGCGCCGACAGCCGGTGGATCTGATCCCAGAAGTCGCGCCGCGCCTGCGGATCGACCCCGGCGGTCGGCTCATCCAGCATCAGCATCTGCGGATTGTGCAAGGTGCACGCCGCCAAAGCCAGGCGCTGCTTCCAGCCGCCGCTGAGAGTCCCGGCCAGCTGTTTCTGCCGTGACGTCAGGCCGAGATCTTCGAGCGTTTTGTCGACCACCTGCTTGCGGTTTTTCAAGCCGTAGAGGTTGGCGACGAACTCCAGGTTCTCGCGGATCGACAGGTCCTCCCAGTAGGAGAACTTCTGCGTCATGTAGCCGACCTCGCGCTTGATCTCGCGGCTTTGCTTGAGGATGTCGTAGCCGAGGCACGTCCCCTCGCCCGCATCAGCGCGCAACAGGCCACACAGCATGCGGATGGTCGTGGTCTTGCCGGAGCCGTTGGGCCCAAGGAAACCCCACACCTGCCCGCGCGGCATCTGGATGCCGACGTTGTTGACAGCCGTGCGGTTGCCGAACTTTTTCGTCAGCCCACGCACATCGATGGCGAGTTCGTCAGCCATGTCACAGGCTCACATCGACCGGCTGACCGGCTTTCAGCGCGTCGGGTTTTGCCGGCGTCGCCTCGATCAGGAAGATCAGCTTTTGCCGCTCCTTGACGCTGTAAATGACCGGCGGCGTGAACTCGGCCACCGTCGAAATGAAGCGCACCTTCGCCGTCAGCCCCGCCGCGCAGCCGTCGCAGCGCACGTGCACCACCTTGCCGACGCTGAACTTGCTCAGGTCTTTTTGCGGCACATAGAAGCGTACGAATTGCCGCCCCGCCGGCAGCACGGTCAATACCGCCGAGCCCTGAGCGACAAACTCGCCCGGCTCGCGCAGCCGCTCCTCGACCTGCCCGCTCAGTCTTGACTTGACGCTACGGTCCTCGACGGTCCAGGCGGCCGAAGCCGCGTCCGCCTTCGCGCCTTCAGCCTCGGCCCGCGCCGCCGCCTGCTGGTCATTGCGCGCCCCCAGCCGCTTCTCGGAAACCTGCTTGTCGATATTGTCCAGTGTCGCCTGAGCCGAGCGCGTGGCGGCACGCAAACTGTCCATCTGCGCCGCTGACACAAACCCTTTGGGCTCCAGTTGCGCATACCGCGCCTGGTTCGACCGGGCCAGTTCGAGCTGCGCCGCCGCCTGCTTGCGCTGTTCCAGCAGCGGTGCGATGTCGGCTTCCCTTGCCCCCTTGGCCAGGTCCTCGGCGTTCGACGCCGCTGCCGTGGCGCGGGCTTCGGCGCCTTCCAGACCGTGCTGCGCCTGAGTGGCATCGAGACTGAACAGTAGCTTTCCGGGCGTAATGGAATCGCCGCGATCGACATCGACAGCCGCCAGCCAGCCCGACTGCGGCGCCGCTACGCTGACCGGCTGGGCATCGACATAGCCGGTGTAACTGTCGTCCTTATGCTGCGCACAACCGGCCAGGATCAGACATCCGGCCGCCACCATCAACCTACGCATGGGTTTATGCATTTTGGGCCTCCCGGTAATTCAATCCCCGCAGAAAAATCTCGATATGCGCCTTGAGGTAAGGCGCCGGCGGGAACGGCACCTCCTCGACGGCCGAAAAGACCAGCTCCCACAGGATGGATTTCAGCACCGGCGCAATGAACAGGTGCGCCGCCATGTCGGCCTTGACGCCGGAAATTTCGCCGCGTTGCAGGGCCTTTTCAAAAAGGATCTGCAACGCCCCCAACATTTCGCCTACGACTTCGCGGTGATAAAAGGCGGCCAGATCGGGGAACCGCTGCGATTCAGCGATCAGCAGCTTCGGATAGATCGGCAGCCGGCTGAACTGAATCGCTGCGACAGCCATGTCGACAATCTGCGTCAATGCCGGCTGCAAGGGCCCGTCATAGCTTCTCAGGTACACCGCCGCCCCGCCAATACGCGGTCCGACGTCACGCCGGACCAGCGCTTCGAACAAGGCCTGCTTGGTTGGGTAGTAGAGATAGACCGTACCCTTGCTGACCTTGGCGCGGCGCGCGACGTCCTCCACGCGCGCGCCTTCGAAGCCGTGGCTGGCGAACTCCGTCAGGGCGGCGTCGAGGATATCGGCCTGACGCACTTCGGGTGCGGCGCGGCGGCGTCCAGGTTCAGCGGGTTTGCCAGTCATTTTGCCCTCATCAGTACTGACCAGTCAGTACTATATACGCGACAGACGAACGGAGCAAGTCAGGCAGATGCGCGGACCGTCTAGGGTTTGAGGAAAATGCGTTGGCGGTAAAGCCCCCATAGCGGCAGGCCGACGATCAACAACAGCGCACCGGCATAGACTTCCGGCGTCTGTATCTCTTCGCCCAACATAGGGACCAGCCACGCAACGACCATGGTGGCAACAAACGCCAGCAACGCATTGCCGCCGAAGACCCGTAGCGGATAGGTCACGACCTTCACGGCGGAAATCTCGTTGACCGCCGCCACCAGCGCCAGAACAACCAGGGCCAGGCCTCCCGCCAACAGCACAAAGCTTGGCGACCAAACGGCGCCATTGACCGGCACCGCCTTGGCCAGACTGCCGCCGACGACCACCAGCAGGACACCGAGAAAACCCAGTCCGGCCAGCGCATTGCGCATGCCGTGTTTGCGCACGTAAAGCGCCGCCAGCACGCCCAGCATGACGGCGCCCAGGCCCCCCAGAAGAGACGTCAAACCGAGTGGGTCAAGTGCAGGATCAAAGGGAATCGGCAGTGAGGGACCGAACGTCAGCAACCCGGCATAGACAGCCAGCACGCCCGCTCCTACAGCCATCGCAAGCCTGGCGGACAGGCTGAAATCGGCATCACTCTTCCGGCCCAGCGACAGGCAAATAATCGCCGCCAAACCATAGGACAGGCCGGCGAATTGCAACGGCCCCACCCAAATCAGGTGTGCGGGATCAAAATACGGCGCATTGCTGAGCCCCACGCCCAGCGCCACCAGAATCAATGTCCTCAGTCCGATATGCAGCGTCAACCGCCCACGGCCCTGACGCGCGGCCCGCCCCGCCAGCGACAACGGGATCGCCATCCCCATGCAGACCAGGAATCCCGCCGACAGCAGATGGTCCGGCCCGAACCCCGTGCTTTCCGGCGCTCCCAAGGCCGTCAACACAATCATGCCGATCACGCACACGCCGCGCAGGGCATCGAGCGCTTCGAGGCGTCGCGACGGCGGTGGAACAACGGGTTTGTCCTTGGGCTTTTCACGCTTCCGGAAGGCGATGATTTCCGCGGACATGGCTTTCCCCGTTTTGGTTGTGTGCGGTATCTTAAGGTCAGAGCCGGTGATTTGGCAAATGTAAGGTTGACATTACATTCGTCAAAATGTAAGGTTTACATTACATCGCCACCGGAGATCAAAATGGCCCTCAGTGTACACAGCAAGTATGTCATCGGTTTGTGCAGTTGGATGGCCGTTTACGGCGTCGGCGTTTTTGCCATCCCGGAGCTCATCAAAACCGGGCACCTCGACGGTCCGCTGGGCTATGTCATCGCCGCCTCACAGGCCTTGCCGGTAGCCGGCGCCATCTGGGTCTTTCTGCGCTATATCGACAGGCTGGACGAATATCTGCGCGCCATCATGACCAAACGGTTCGTCACCGCCACCGGGCTGACGCTTGTGGTCTGCACCGCCTGGGGCTTCCTCGAGCAGTACATGGCTGCCCCGCACATACCGCTCTATCTGGTCTACCCGCTTTTGTGGGCCATGTTCGCCGTCACCAGCCTGATCTACCGCAACACCTTCGTCAGCGCGTGAAACAGAACCTTCGCGACCTTCGAACCACATCCGGCATGACCCAGGCTGACCTGGCGGCCCGGCTCGGCGTATCGCGCCAGGCGGTCATCGCTATCGAAACCGACAAACACAGTCCGTCGCTGGACCTTGCCTATAAAATCGCCGCCATCTTCGACCTGCCGGTGGAAGCGATCTTCGAAAATCCTTACCGCGCCTGAACCCTTAAATCATAAGAGGATTTCATCATGCTTCCGCGTTTCCGGGCGGATCGTGCCCGCCCCAGCCTTGCCCGCCGTTTCGGCCTCCTGACCGTTCTGATTATCGCCATCGTCGTCGCCCTGTCCGTCGGCCGCGCCCGGGCGGAAACTCTCCCATTCCCAGATAGCGGACAGGAAAGGTTCCGCGTCACCATCACCGGCGAAGGGCCTGACGTGCTCCTCATCCCCGGCCTCGGCAGCTCAGCCGCCACCTGGGACGACACAGTCACCCGTTTCAAGGACCACTACCGCCTGCATGTGCTGAACCTGGCCGGGTTTGCCGGGGAACCGGCCGGCGCCAACGCTTCCGGCGACATCCTGCCGCCAACGGTCGAAGCGCTCGATGCTTATATCAAAAGCCATAGGTTGCAGCATCCCGTTCTGGTTGGTCATTCCGCCGGCGGCCTGCTGGCGCTGATGCTGGCCAAGGCCCACCCGGAGGACACAGGCCGACTGGTACTGGTCGACACCCTCCCCTACGTCGGGGTTATTTTTGATCCGTCCGCCGCGCCCGACAGGATCAAACCCGTAGCTGACGCTTTACGCGGCGGTATGGAAACAGCTTCCCAGGAGGCCTTCAAAGCTCAACAGGCCCAAGGCGTCTCCCGCCTGGCTACAGCTCCGGAAGCCCAGGCCAAGGTCCTCGGCTGGTCCCTGACCTCCGATCGCCATGTCCTTACCCAGGTTTTCTATGAGGCCTTGGTGACCGACCTGCGGCCCGGTCTTGCTGCCATCGAGACACCGGCAGTGCTGCTTTATCCGGTCGACACCGCATCCGGCCAGACCGCAGCAACCGTCGAGCCGACCTACAAAGCCAACTATGCCGGCCTCCCGAACCTCCGTATGACACCCGTCTCAGGGAGCCGCCATTTCATCATGCTCGACCAGCCCGAAGCCTTCGCCTGGGCGCTGGCCGACGCTCTGAAATAAAAAGGCCTTCCGTCCCGAAGGACGGAAGGCCAATCGAAAGCTTGCAGTCAGACTTAGAAGTTGATGCGCAGGCCGGCAACGATCGCCGAATTGTCGAGCGACACATCGTTATCCGTGCTCGAGGTACCGCTGGTCACCTTGATGTTGAAGCGGCCCTGGCGCTGATAGCGGGCCTCGGCGAACAGCGACGCCTGCTTGGCGACCTTGAGGTTCACGCCACCGAGAAGCTGGGCGCTGACACCGGTCGTCGAGTCCTTGAGCGAGAAGCCGTCGTTGATGTCGGTCTTGGTGACGCCGACACCGACGCCGACATAAGGCTGCACCGGCCCCTTGACCGGGATGTCGTAATAGGCGTTGGCCCACACCGACAGGAGCTTGATATCACCGTTGGTGGTGTTGGTCAGCGTCGTGCTGCCGCTCTTGTAGACGGCCTTTTCAAGATCCTGGGTGCCCGACGACACGGCCACTTCGCCGCGCCAGTTGGTGCTCAGCTTCTGGCCGTAGGCGGCGGCAAACTGCGAACCGGCCTTGTAGGCGGCCGTCGCCGTGACCGAACCGCTGCCGTAAGAAAAGTCCGTCTTGCCGAGCGAACCGGCGCTGAACGAGACGTAGCGGCCTTCGGTGGCAGCGTGCGCGCCGCCCGCGGCAAAAGCGCCGGCCACGATGGCGGCCATGACAAAATTACGCATAAATATTCCCCAATGAGAGATGTGTCCCACCCTCGAACGGTGGCGTCTCTCGGAGAGCAAACGGCGTGCCAGAAAACCACCTTAACGGGAATTTTCTTGCACCGGCGTAATAGTCAACTGACCAGCCTAACGGCTTCACGCATGGATAGGCCGGCCGCCGTGGCTGCTCTGATAAAGCTGCCAGCCGCTGAGCGCCGCCACCGCCAGCGCCCCAACGAACGCCAAGGTGGCCAGCGTCATGTCGTGCTCGCGGTAGATGTTGGCCATCATGATCCAGAACAGCGCCCAGATCAGTGCCACGGCATATAGCAGGCTTTGCGCCGCCCGCGCCACCATCCCGCCAGCCACAACCAGGACAACCAGGCAGACCAGGGAAACCGCCGGATTGAGCGGATTGATGAAGGTGCTGTGCTGCGCCACGAACATCGACGTCAGGGCCAGCATGAAAGCTGCCGTCAGCCACCCCGTGACCAGCGCCAGAGGCCCGGCGATCAACCATTCCTCCTTGCGTGTCAGGTTGATCTGCCGCAGCGCCATCAGGCCAGAAATGCCGAGGAACAGCCCGAACCCGACCAGCACAACGCTCACCATGTCCAGGCCGCGCAACGGTACCCAGATCTGCCACACCGCGTTGACGACATAGATGCCGACCAGATTCCAGCCGACTTCACGCAGCGCGACGTCGTTGCGTTGCCGGCTGCCCATCTGCCAGATGGCGGCAACCAGGCTGTAGAGGTAGATGGCGCCCCAGATGGCGAAGGCATATCCCAGAGGCACCAGCGGATGCTGCGCCAGAAGCGAGCGCACCTCGACACTCTGCCCAACGCCCAGGAAGTCCGTCAGCCGCGCGCAGACGATCTGGGCGACGGCGGCGACCAGGATGGCGCGCGCCTGCCACTGCCGGCCGGTCCGAGGGGAAAGGATAAGATCGTGGGACATAACATGCTCCTGTCGCGCCCACGCCCTGCCTTCAGATTACTGGATTTCCCCGTAAAAAAGCTGTTGGTTTCAGGTCTCTCAGTCGCGGCAATAGCCTTCGCCCGTGGTGACGATCAGGCAGTTGCTCTTGCCGGCCAGCCACTTCATGCCCGTGGCATCTCCGTTGCCCTTGTGGATGACGAACGGCGTACCGTCGCGCACGAAAGAGATGCCGCCGTCGCTGGCCTTGCCGCTAAATGTGCGCGGGCCGTCAAGGTTCACCACCACCACCTGGTAGTCGTTGCCCTGCGGCGTAATGGTCAGCGAGGTGCCTTCCGGCCCGGTCCATTTGCCGACATAGTCGGATGAGGCGAGCACCTCAGAAACCGCCTTCGACGCCGCGTCGGTGGCAGCGACGGAGACCATCGACGACTGTTCGGCGGCGCTGGCCGAAGACGACGCGGCCTGCTCCGGGGTTTGTTTGGGCGAACAGGCCGCAACGACCAGAACGGTGGCGACGGCGGCAAGACAGATGGCGCGCATGGGTGAATCTCCTCTCAAGTTTGGCAAATCCTAGGCACGTCAACGCACGCACTGCCATTTGGACCTTATCGGACGTTTATAAATTAGCGATATGGCCGCCTTAAAGCGGGTAATTGGAATAGACCTGTTTCAGATGGCGATCATGGGCAATCGAGACAGGCGTGATCAGGCCCCGCTGCAACAGCCTTGCCCGGCATTGCGTGGCGTCAAGTCCCTTGCACGCACGATCCCGCGCGCCACGTTCTTCCATGAGGTTTCGGGCGATCGGCCCGGAGACATGCAACGAACCGATCGTCTGAGCCTTGCCGAGTTCAAGCCCCGCCGACCGGAAAGCCAGCCACGGCAATTCGCTGCAATAGATGGCGCGATTGTCGAACGAAAAGAACAGGTCATAGGGCCGCCCTTCCAGCGCCGCGGCCGCGCGCAGGATCATCGCCGTCTGGGCTGCTGTCAGGTCGGGCCGGCGATAGACGGCATATCGCCCCAACCGGCCGCGCCGGATCCAGTCCTTCAGCGGCGTTTCCCGCACCGGCCCGGCGGCCTCGATGACCTTGAACCCGTCACGGCGCTTCACGACGATACCCATGTGCGTGTAGAGGCTGCCAGTCGCCACGCCGACGGCGGTCGATTGCCGGGTTTTCGAGGTCTGGAAAATCAGGTCCCCGTCGCGCAAGGCCGGCGCCGGCGACAGCATTCGCCACGCCATCACCGCCAGCAGGAGCACGGCGACAATGCCGGCGGCCCGCTTCATCCGGCAAAGCTGTCGAACGGACGATATTGTCCTGGCGCCAGTCCGCACGACGGCCAGGCATAGATGTCGACACCGTGGACTTTCGCCTCGACCAGCTTGCGCGGCGCATTGGTGATCGCCGCCGGATGCAGGATGGCGCCGATATCGTCGAGCCAGTTCGGCCCCATGCCGCGCCGCTCAATCGGCACGCCCTGCCAGAAATCCGGTCCTTCCAATTCGCTGCCGAAAACGATCAGCGGTTCAGCCAGGTTCCGCGCCTTGTCCCGCGCGGCGTGGGCGCCCTGACGCGTAATAACCGGCCCCAGAAACGCCACCCGCTGACCCGGCTTGCGGTCGCGCGGCTTTGGCCGCTGCCAGTCGAGCCAGACCGCCCGGCCGGGGAACAGCTCGGCGATATCATGGTGCGGCGTAACCACGTGCCGCGCCGCGGCCAGCGCCTCGACCTCGGCACGCACCAAAGCCTCCGGCGCCCGGAAATCGTGGATGGTGCCGCTGTCCGGATGCTGCGCAAAAACAGCGTCCAGCCGATTGTGCAATTCCGCCAGCGGATAACGCGTCATCAGTACGTCAAACGTCCGCCCACCGAGCACGCCCTCGCGCCACAGAAACGGCAGGAAGCCCTGACTGACCACCACATGCCGCGCGCGGTAATCAATGTGCTGGCTCAGCGCCAGGGCCAGCCGTTCGTCAGCTTCGAGATAGGCCGCCTGCCGCACTGCCCCGCGCGACCTGGCCACCCGCCGCAGCATCAGGTGGCGCAAAGCGGTCGCCACGGTCGCCCGCGCCTGCCCCCGTCCCCAGCCATAACGCGCCATCGGCCGGCCGAACAAGCCGGGGGCAATCAGTTGATCCGCTGTCTTGAAATGCTGCGCAACGAAATCGCGATGTTCCGGCCAGACCTCATCAACGACAAAGGCCGTCTTCACTTCGATCGGCGTGATGTTGCGGCTGACGAAACTCAGGTGGCAGTCCGCCTTGTTGCACGACGCACAGCTCAAGACCGAATGCGGGCTCATGCGGCGCCCTCCAGCCGCACGACCAGATCTTCGGCCGTCAGCAGCACGCGCAAGACCATGGCCTGCTTCGGCCGGAAGCGCAGGTCGACATAGTTCCAGAACACGGTCGCATCCTCGCCCGGCGGGAACGGCGAATCCGGGATCGGCGCGCTGTGGCCATGGCGTTCGACGATGTCGCAACCGGAGCGCTTGGCTGCCTGGAACAGGCTGTTCGACAACTGACACAAGCCGCCGGCCAGGGTCGGGATCAGGCAGCCTTGCCGCAGTTCGCGGCCTTCGACAAAGCCCTTGGCACGCGTCGGTTGCCCAACCTGCGCCCAAAAACTGAAGATCTCACCGGCCGGAATATGCAGGCCGTCCAGGGCCTTGGCCCCGACGCGCAGGTTCTGCACCTTGCCCAGTTGCAGGGCGCGTTCGTTCGCGCTGGCGTCGGTATAGAGCGGCGTGACGATCTCGGCCAAAACCGGCCCGGCCGCTGCCGGCGACCGCCGCAACCGGCGAGGCCCCGCCACGTTCTGCACGCCGCGCCGGACTTTCAGCAGGCTCGACTTGGCGGCGAACACCCACTGGTCCGTGCGGCTGGGAAGATGATGATCGATGTCTGGCACGCCGCGCTTGCCCCCCGAAAAGCAATGGCCTAGAGCGATGTGCCAAAAAGTGTAAGCGGTTTTTGGCTAAAAACATCGCGCCCTATCCAAGTAACCATGAAATGCCGCAAAACGCCACGCCCTTTGATATTCGCCTGATCGACTACGGCTCGCCGGAGTGGCACGATGCCGTTGCCTTGCGGCGGGCGATCTTGCGCACGCCATTGGGACTCGATTTCAGCGCCGACGATCTGGCCCGCGAAAGTGCCGACAACCACCTCGCCGCCTTTTTGGACGGACGGCTGATCGGCACCGTCGTGCTGACACCGTACCAACCCGGTGTGGTCAAACTGCGGCAGATGGCGGTGGCCGAAGACCAACGCGGCCGGCGCATCGGCGAGGCTTTGTTGCAGGCATTCGAAACGCACGCCCGCACAATCGGCGCCCGGACCGTCACCCTGGCCGCGCGCCAAACCGCCCGCGCCTTCTATGAGCGCAATGGCTATGCAGTCGAAGGGGACGGCTTTATCGAAGTAACTATCCCGCACATTTGGATGCACAAAACGCTTTAGGGCGCCCAGCCCGGCGGCGCCATCTCGAAGCCGGCAAACTCAAATCCCGGCGCCACGGTGCAGCCGACCAGCGTCCATTCGCCCAGCGATTCCGCGCTTTGCCACTGACCGGCTTCAACCACCGCCTGCGGACGTTCGCCGCCGGCCAAATCCAAGCCCACTCGATACACGATCACACCGTCCGCCGTCTCGACGGACAAAGCCAAAGCGGCACCGCCGTGCCAATGCCAGACCTCGGCGGCGTCGACACGGTGCCAGTGTGATCTTTGGCCTTTTTCCAGCAGATAATAGATGGCCGTCGACGCAGCCCGGCCGTCAACTTTACGTGGATCGCGAAAGGTCTCGCGGTACCAGCCGCCTTCGGGATGCGGCTTGAGGTCAAGAATTTGGATGATGTCCTGCGCCGTCTGCATGATCCCACACTCCACCTGAACTGGAAGCTCTCAACTAATCACTTTTTCTTTGGCTTTGGCGCAGGTAGTTCAGCGGCGGTAAGCCTGATCAAGTCCGCAAGCCAGTCCGCGTCGTCCCATTTGTCATTCGAGATAAGGAACGACGGTTTCGCGCCATGATAAGCCGGGGCTTCAACCACTTCGTCCAGGTAAGCCCGCCCGCCTTTGGTCGGTTTGACAAACAACTGATCGTCGCACACGAGCGCCACGACCTTACCTTGGCAATAAAGCGCATATTCGCCGAACATCTTACGGGCCGACACGTCGGCTCCAGCCAGTTGGTCAAGGATAAAATCGACGGTTCCTGCTTCGGTAGCCATGCAAACCCCGACAACGCGTTCGACTTTCCACCTGGATGGTGCCCCCGGTCGGAC
>JBEHYZ010000041.1:0-34537 GCA_048497915.1 Pseudomonadota bacterium | reverse complement strand
AACTGTGACTTGACTAGGCACTGACCCATAGGATTATACCTTTTAGGCGGGTCAGTTCTCAGTGAAAAAACTGGGTCAGTTCTCGGTGAAAATTAACATTCAGGGGGCGGTTGGCCTCGTTGTTGAAGGTCTGTCTCAATTGGCCATATAAGTCTCCGTGGCGCAATTGGAGTGCGTGGGATGCAGTTGCCAGAATTCGATCTTGATCAGTGGCTGAATGCCGTACTTTGGCGCTGGATCAATGACGATGTCGAAAAAGAGGATGTGCGCGCCGAGGTGTTTGACCTGATGGAACTGCCGCCAAGCGCCGAGGAATTGGAGAGCCTCACGCTCTATTTTGATGAGGTGTTCGGGCAATTCGCCCGCCAGGAGCTGACAACAGAGGGAGCGGTGGCTAGATTCCTGGGAATGATCGAAACCTCACGGCATACCAGTCGCTGATCAGTGCCTGCCGCGGAAATTTTACACATCGGTCAAGTGATATCTGACAGTTGAATTAGATGACTTCCAGCCAGATTTTGCCTTCTGGCAGTGGGTACGAATATGAAGCGATTTCCCAAGGTGTTATCGGATCAGGCGGTGCTTCCTTATTTGACAAAGCCTAAGGCTGTCTGATGAAACACATTCTTCCGCTACCCAACTTCCGCTTTTTCACCTTCGTGACCTTCGCCATGATCATCATCGCCCTTGGGACGATGTTCCTGATAAACCATGCTGCCGAAGTTGACCGGATTAGAGTCGGTATGCAGAACGCGCTTATCATACCGGCGTAATAGCTTGCCGGTGACAGCGCGTGCTCCCGTTCGCTCGTTAGAGGTCGGTATGGTGAACTTGTACTTGATTTTCAAACATATTTTTTCTATAAAGCCCTTCAAAGCAGCCCTCTTAAGTGAAGGCAACACGCCCCGGGACAGGTACGCCGCTCTCGGGGCTTTTCAATTTCAGCCACATCGTGATTACAGTCGGCATCTAGGAAGCGCGCTTTTGACGTGTAGATTTTGCTGGTTTCGGCAGGGGTGCCTCCGGTTCATCCAGGTCGCGCTTTCGCTGTCTCGATCCAGCAAAGGAACGTAGTCGCCCGTTCTCCATCTCAATGTGGTACGGCGCGAAGGCCAGATTAAACCATTTCCACTCTTCGTACTTGTCACCCCATTGCCGGATGTGGGTGTACCGCTTCAAGCTTGTCCAGGATTTATGCCCACTGACGCAAGCCGCACGAGGGATGGTATATCCTGTTTCGAAGAGGCGAGAGATCCCGTCGTGACGCAGGTCGTGGAAATGCAGATCTTCAATTCCGAGCAACTTGCAGGCTTTGGTAAATTGCGAGGTGACCGAGTGAACCGAGTAGGGAAAGATTTCGTCTGCCAATCTCGGCATGGACAAGGCAATCTTTAAGGCCTCTGGCGGTAGATCGCACCAGATATCATTGCCGATCTTTTCACCCGGATTTTTCATGTCCCGGACGAGAACGCGCGAATTACGTTCGTCGAGATCCATCCACTTAATGCGAATAATTTCTTCCTGACGCCGCGTGCTGAATATCGCAAACGGCATGATCTTGGTCATAGGGACACTGTTGGTTCGCGTTTCCCGATCCCGATAATGGGTTAGGAGACAATCAAGTTCTTCAAGTGTCGGGCGCCGATCGCGCTCTTTACTCTTGCTGACAAGCCCCAAGCGTTTGCAGACGATCATTGCGTCCTTCATCGCCTGATCATTAAGCGGGTAACCCCAGGCGGGCCGCGCGACAGTGAAAATGGTGGCGAGGTGGGACATATAATTCCCCACGGTTTGAGGCGTGCGCGTCTTATTCAGATCTCGCGCCAATGAGACCAGGTCCTCACTTGTGATTTTCGATGCGCGCATATTGGCAATGCCGAAAGCTTTGATGGCCTTGAGCACTTGAGCCTTGGTTTTCCGGATCGCCTTCAGCGACTCGTCGACATACCGATCGATCACACCGGCTAGGATCGGGTCCTTATGATGTGCTAAGGCGAGACCGGCTGGCGTGCTAAGCTCGTTTTCCCGCGCTTCCAGCCAAGCGGCGGCCGCCTGTTTTCGATCGAAAGTTCGTACTTCCCGGTGTACGATCACACCTGACCGCCTTATAAAGACTTGGGCTTGGTAGCTAATGGTCCCGTCTTTACGTGTTCTGGGATGGACTGTTCCCATAGCCTCCTCCGTCAGCACATCATGGGTTAAATTAGCACATCATTGATGTGCTGGCGATGTATAAATGAGCGAAAACAAGTGACAATGAGTGTGAATAAGTTGGTGGATAAGTCGGCAAATGACTGATAATATGAATAAAGAATTGTTGAAAAAGAGTTCCAGATTCAGCGTTGCGCCGATGATGGAATGGACGGATCGGCATTGCCGCGTGTTTCACCGCGTCCTGACCCGGAATGCGTTGCTGTACACCGAAATGGTAACATCCAAGGCGGTCATCCACGGCGACCGCGAGCGGTTGATCGGCTTTTCCGATGTCGAGCATCCGGTGGCGTTGCAATTAGGTGGATCAGAGCCCGACGAACTGGCGCAGTGCGCAAAGATCGCCGAAGATTGGGGTTATGACGAGGTCAATCTCAATTGCGGCTGTCCCTCCGATCGGGTGCAGTCGGGGCGGTTCGGCGCCTGTCTGATGCGCGAGCCGGCGTTGGTCGCCGACTGCATGCAGGCCATGGGCGAGGCGACCAAGCTGCCCGTGACCGTCAAATGCCGCATCGGCGTCGACGACCAGGATCCGCACGACAGTCTGTTTGCCCTGGTCGAGGCTTGCGCCGCGGCAGGTGTCGGGACCTTCATCGTCCATGCCCGCAAGGCGTGGCTGAAGGGGCTGTCTCCGAAGGAAAACCGCGATGTGCCGCCGCTCGACTACGACCTGGTTTATGAGCTTAAGCGGGCCCATCCGGAGCTGGTCATCTCCATCAACGGCGGTATCCAGACGCTTGATGAGGCCGAAGCGCATCTGAAGTATGTCGACGGGGTCATGCTGGGGCGGACGGCCTATCATGAGCCCGCTTTGCTGGGGCAGGTCGACCGGCGGTTCTTTGGCACCGGTGACGATATCGGGCCGTTCGAGGCGCTTGAGGCTTACCGGCCGTATATGGCGGCGCGATTGGCCGAGGGCGTGCCGTTGGTCCACATGGCGCGGCATATGCTGGGGCTGATGCACGGATTGCCGGGGGCGCGCGCCTTCCGCCGCATCCTGACGGTGGATGCGATCGAGGCGGGGGCTGGGCTTGAGGTGCTGGATCGCGCCATCGAGGCGGTGCAGGACGCGCTTGAAGCAGCGCGACTGCGCAAGGAAGCCTATGAGGCGGGCTTGTCCGCCTAAGGGTGCAGGACCAGGCTGGACGGCGTAACGTCGATGCGGCTCAGGCGGCCGAGATAGCTCATGCCCAGCAGCGAGGTCGACAGGCCTTCCTTGATGACCATGGCGTCGACGTTCTGCACTTCGCTCTGGCCGACGCCGACCGTGACGAGCGTAACGCGGGCGCCCAGGGTCTGGCCATTGGCGGTGCTGATCTTCTGGTCGAACACGAGGTTGCCGGCGTTGAAGCCCAGGCGCTGAGCGTCCGCCGGGGTGAGGGCGACCACGGTCGCGCCGGTGTCGACCAGGAACTTGACGGCCTTTTCGTTGACCACCGCATTGACCCAGTAGTGGCCGTCGCTGGCCTTCGGGATGGCCGTGGTGTGGGTGTTGACGACCGTGCTGCTGACGGCGGCGATGGTCTCGGACGACGCAGCCATCGAACTTGTCGGGGCGGGGGAGGGCTCGGATGACCCGATCGGCAGCCGGCCGGAAGCGTCCAGAACGCCCAGTCCGCCCAGGACAGCGCAAAACACTGCGCATCCGACTACGAAGGCCGATTTATACATGGCGGGCTGCTCCGAATACTTTCGCGCCGCGTTTGATCGCGGCGGGCCGGTTTTCGGCCCTGCGCACAGGGTAAGCCAACAGGGTTAGTTTAGGGTGAATCGCGCAGGTGGCTGCGGAAAATGAATCGATAATATGCATATTTCGAAAATATTGCGTTGTTGATTGAAAATTTATATGAATTAATTCAATTAATTATATTGGTAATAAAAAAAAATATGATCCGTATTCGGATTAGTTATTGCATCGTGGAAAAATTATGGCACATTGAATGTCGACGCGACGACGACTGAGAGGGTGAGAGCCCCTGGGAGTTTGCGACGCGTCTCTTTGTCCGCATTGCATTATGGAAAAGGAGACGCAATCCATGCAAGACCAAGAAAAGAAACAACACGCCATGACTTCCTTCGCGCTGTTTGGCGGTCTATTCATGAGCCCGCGCGCTAAAACGCCGCGCGAGATCAGTCGTCCTCAAGACTTCCGTCCATTCGAACGCAAGTAAAAGGCGGTATATGTCGTCCGGGCCTCCTGAACGGCGGTCCGGCTTCAGCCAGGCAAATCAAAAGGCCCCCCGGCTACCGGGGGGCCTTTTCATATTTTACGCCTTGAGCGATTTAAGACGGACGCTTGCGTTCCCTGAATTCACAAGGTCTCGGGTTCCCGGAGCCCGATTTACTAAATCCCCAGCGTCCAGAAGCTTAGTTCGAGGCGAGCTTCACGCCGGCCTTGGCTTCGGCCGCGGCCATGTTCGGGCTCGACTTGGTCACCTTGGTGCTCGAGGCAGCGCCCGAGGCGTCGAACTTGGCCGAGATTTCGACCCAGTAGAGGCCGTCGGCGGCCAGGAAATTGTACTTGTAGTCGACCATGAACTTGCCACCGGCAAATTCGCAGCTTTCGACGTTGACCATCTGCTTGCCGGTGACGGCGATGACCTTGGAGACGGCTTCCTTGCCGACGCCGGCGGCGAGCATGCCCGCCTGGGCTTCTTGGTCGTCCGAGCAGGTGCCCGCGAAAGATTGACTGGCGCAGAGGGCGAGACCGGCGGCCGCCACCGCGATGAGAGCGTGTTTAACCATTGTGTTTTCTCCTTGATTTTCTTCAGGGTAGTCAAAAAGATAACGCAAATACGCTAATCTTCGGTTAAACCGCCGGGTTACGCTTTCTTCATCTTGCTTAACGGCTGCATTCGCTACGCCTTGGCGCGCAAGGATGAAAGGTTTAAGTGCGGTAACGGGCGGATGACCGACGCAAAAAAGACGCGGACCTGTGCGATCCGCGTCTTTTTTTATGTCTCTTAGATGGCTTAGTTCGAAGCCAGCTTTACGCCGCTCTTGGCCGAGGCGGCAGCCAGGTTCGGCGACAGCGAGGTGAACTTCACGTCCTGGACGGTGGTACCGTTCAGCTTGGCCTTGCCTTGCGCCCAGTACAGGCCGTCGGCAGCCAGCAGGTTGTACTTGAATTCAGCGGTGATGTTGGCGCCCGAGGCGT
Organism: Pseudomonadota bacterium; assembly: GCA_048497915.1. Taxonomy (GTDB): domain Bacteria; phylum Pseudomonadota; class Alphaproteobacteria; order Caulobacterales; family Caulobacteraceae; genus Asticcacaulis. The sequence continues at coordinate 29,169 of JBEHYZ010000041.1, read as the reverse complement.
CGCAGCTGTCGAGGCTGATCATTTGCTTGCCCTGGCCGGAAACGACCGGCGAGATCTTCGAGTTGGCGGCGGCGGCGAGCGCCTTGCCGATGGCTTGTTCCTGGCCTTCGTCGCAGTCGGCGAAAGCGTGGGTGGCAAACAGGCCCATCGAAAGGGCGAGGGCGGCGGCGGGGACGAACTTATGCATTTTGCTTACTCTCACGTGCTTTGCCGGTCATTTTGCCGGCAGGGATGAATTCTCAACTCTGGGCCTTGGCGTTTCCCGGACGCGTCGGCCGTAGTCACAACCCGGCCGTTTAAAGACAAACGCTTAACGTGCGGTGAATCTTTATGTTGCTCCGCACAATTTTTTTTGCACAGGCGAAAGTCCAATAAAAAACGGAGACATCCTGCGATGTCTCCGTTTGATTTTGGACCCTTGCGCTTCCCGCCGTCGCGGGGCCTTGCGGCGGCGAAAGGCGCTGGGGGTTACGCGGCGGTCAGCTCGCCCAGGAAGCGGCGGATGTTCTCGCTCATCGCTTCGGTGCGCGAGGTCAGCTGCTGGGCGGCGCCGAGCATTTCCGTCGAAGCCTTTTCGGTATCGGCGGCCGAAGCCGACAGTTGCGAGACCGAGGAGGAGGCCATCGAGGTGCCGTCCGACGCTTCGTTGACGTTACGGGCGATTTCGTTGGTGGCGTCGCCTTGCTGGTGGACCGAGTCGGCGATCGAAGAAGCGATCTCGTTCATGTGCTTGATCGTTTCGCCGATGCCGCGGATGGCGTTGACGCCGTTCGAAGCCGCCGACTGGATGTCCTTGATACGCTCGCGGATTTCGTCGGTGGCCTTGGCGGTTTGCTGGGCCAGCGACTTGACTTCCGAGGCGACGACCGCGAAGCCCTTGCCGGCTTCACCGGCGCGGGCCGACTCGATCGTGGCGTTCAGGGCCAGCAGGTTGGTCTGCTGGGCGATGGCGTTGATGAGGTCAACGACTTCACCGATCTGATCAGCAGCGCGGCTGAGCTCGGCCATCGATTCGTTGGTGCGGTCGGCTTCCGACACGGCTTCGGCGGCGATTTCCACCGAACGGACGGCCTGGTCGCCGATGACGCCGATCGAGGCGGAAAGCTCGGTCGTGGCCGAGGCGACGTTCTGGACGTTGTCAGCCGAGTTGCGGATCGACGACACCGCCTGTTGCGAGCGGCGCTCGTTTTCCTGGGCGATGGTCAGCAGGGTGCGGCCGTTGGCGTCGAGGTCCGAGGCGGCGTTGCCGAGGGCGTCGAGCATGTCCTGCGCTTCGTGGCGGAAGCGTTCGGCCAGTTCCGACATCTGACGGGCGCGCTCTTCGCGGGTCTTGGCGGTGGCGGCTTCCATGGCCGACAGGCGGGCCTTTTCCTCGGCGTTCGACTTGAAGACGTTCAGGCTGTCGACGACGCTCTTCAGCTCGTCGCGGCGGGCGAGGGCGGAGATGTCGACGTTCAGGTTGCCGTTGGCCAGTTCTTCGGTCGTCTTGGCGATGCGGTTGATGCCGGTGACGGTGGCACGCGAGAAGATGAAGGCGATACCGCCCGAGATACAGGCCATGATGACGGCGAAGAGGGTCAGCATGGTGATGCCGGTGGCCTGGGCGGCCTTGGCGTCGGTGGCGGCCTTCTTGGCGGAGGCGACGTTGGCCTTGATCAGCTGGTCGCTGAGGTCCGACATCTTAGCATAGCCGTCGTCGAACTGAGACATCATCGGACCGGTCGAAGCGAAGTCGGAGTCGGCGACCGCGCCGGCGAATTCCACCGCTTCCTTATAGGTCTTGATTTCCTTGGTCAGGTCGGAAAGCAGCTTCTTCTGCGCCGGATCCTTCGTGGAGTCGGCGTCGGCCTTGGTCATGTCGGCGATCTTGCCCAGGTCGGTGGCGACGCCGTTGATCTTTTCGGCGATGTTGATCGACGAGTTAGTCGCCTTTTCGGTCAGGCTGCGGAACAGCTGGCCGTTGGCTTCCTTGATGGAGGACTTGATGGTGCTGAATTCGACGACCTGCGGCAGCGACTTGTTGTTGATGTCGTCGATGGTCTTGCCCTGGCCGTTCATGACCACAACGGCGCCGACGGCGAGCACGGCCATCAGCGCGGTGGCGACGGCGGCAGGCGCCATGAATTTCACGGTGAACGGCCAGTTGGAAATATTGAATCCGCCGGCCGGGGTAGCATTGTTTTGTTTCGTCATTTTGGCCCCTGACTTAACTTTATGGGTTTGGTTATGCGTGCATGAGCCCCGCCTGCCGCGGTATCGTGCGGAGGCGTTCGGCCGCGCAGGATTCGTGGTTAAGACGAGCTTTCGGCCAAATTGTCAGATTAAGGTTGTTGAATTCCTAACGGCGTTAAAAAGCCGCGTGACCGCGAAGCTCAGGTTCGGCGGCGAAGCAAAAGCGGAATCAACGCCTTAGGCGCGGCGTTTGAGAACACGCCCACAAAGCAAAAGCCCGGCGGATATTCCTATCCACCGGGCCTTTGCTTTAATCATATGATTTATTGGGCCGGCTTGGCGGGCGCTGCCGGAGCCGGAGTGCCCTGGGTCAGGACGGCGGCCACTTCCTTGGCGGGCTCACCGGTCAGCCGGGCCGACATCGGGATGGCCTTGGGGGTATCCTCGAGGCGCGACAGGCTGGTAACCAGCGCGGTCTTGGTGATCTCGGCGGTAGACGCGACCGGAGCGGACGTCGGAGCAGGCGTGCCAGCCGGGTTCATCGGCGCGGCGGCATCATCTGCTGGTGTGACGATATTGGCCTGCATCACCGGAATGGCGCCCGACGGGCTGACCGTATCCGGATCGGTATTGATGCGCGAGCCACGGCCGCGGAACTGATAGAAGATGTGCGAGCCGACTGTGGTCACTTCGACCATGTTGCCGGCCCAGCGCGGATCGACGCTCAGGGTGTGGAAGTGGGTCGAGGTGCCGACCGCCTTCATGACATAGCCGTTGAGCGCGGCCGAGGCGATGTCCTTGGCGCGGCGCCAGGCCCACGATTCGACTGGGCCGCCCATGGCGCCGTTGCAGACGAAGCTGAACTGGCAGCCGGTACGCTGGAAACCGCCTTGATAGACGACGCCGCAGATGGTCTTCGGGAAGGCCGGGTGGCGGACGCGGTTCAGAATGACCTGAGCGACGGCGCGCATGCCGTCGGCGCCTTCGCCGCGGGCTTCATAATAGACGGCCTGGGTCAGGCAGTCGGAATCGGTCTGGCTGTGGCCCTTGAAGGCAAAGGCGGCTGCGGCCCGGACTGCCGGCAGCGAGGCCTTGGTGGCCGGAGTTTCCAGAGTGGCGCTTAGGACCTGTGGCTTGGCTTCGGTGGCAGGGGCATCCGCCATGGCCAGCTGGGCGCTGGACTGCGGATTGCTGCCATAAGGCGCGTAGCGGGCCGCAACAGCCATGGCCGTGACGTTCAGAGGGCGCATGCCAAGCGCGGCGGACGGGGTAAAGTCGCCGTTATAGGCTTCAGCCATTTGCATCAGGCGGGCCGCCTGATTATTGGCCGTCGCATTTTTGGCCAGTTGACCGCCCAAAAAGGCAGCGCCAGCCGACGCGCCGATGAGCAGGCCTACAGAACTGGCCGCAATGAGGGCGCGCATCCGGTAGCGCGCCATGGTGATCGAGCTCAACGCTGTCTTCCTGTGTGACGAGGGCGCTTCGGCCCCCCGGAAAGGCATCCGGGCGATGAATCCGTCATCTGTCCCAGATCGGGGTTGTGTCTGCAAGAAGGGGGCCTTCTGGCCGTTAACCTCTGCCGACAGGTTGGCGTCTACGGGCCAATTGTGGCCAAAATGTGTTCGTTAATGGTTGAGATTTCGTTATTCATAGTTGTTTGCTATTTGACCCTGTGGAAAAATAAGAAAACCATAAGCCATCCTGCAAGTCGATCGCAGATATATTAATCGGTAAAATGAAGTATTCGTTACTTACATTATACGTATCATCAAAACTGTATTATTTGCGTTTTCTATATAGCTCAAACGCTCTAAAGATATCCTGAGTTTAATAAAACATTAATATGCCGCGATGGGCGGGTTTTTACAAGGCAAAACGGCTCCTCTACGCGTAACGGGGTTTTAAGCGCCTGAATCCCCGGTAAAAATCCGGAACCTTCGCAAACCGGCCGATTCAAGTTCCTGACAAGTTTTGACGCTGCGCTGCGGCATAAAGGCCGGAAGCTGACGCGGGGGTAAGTCTGCCGGGCAGGGCTGAACATTTTTTTGTGTTCCGCGGCATTTTTTATGCCCCCTTTTTCTTTTCGTCGGGCAGGCCTATCTTGTGTTCTTGTCCCGTTCTGTGCCGGAATAGACCATGGCCTCAGGTTTTTCAGACAATTCCACTGCGTTCGCCGCCGATTTCACGCCCATGGCTGCGACCTGGGTGCCGCACCGCCCGCAACGCCCGGAGAAATCCGAAGGCGGCCGCAGGTTCCGCCTGGCGGCGCCCTACGAGCCGGCTGGTGATCAGCCGACCGCCATCGCCGACCTGCTGGCCGGTATCGAGGGCCGTGAGCACGATCAGGTGCTGCTTGGGGTCACCGGCTCGGGCAAGACCTTCACCATGGCCAAGATCATTGAGCAGACCCAGCGGCCGGCGCTGATCCTGGCGCACAACAAGACGCTGGCGGCGCAGCTCTATTCCGAGTTCAAGGCGTTCTTTCCTGACAACGCGGTCGAGTATTTCGTTTCGTACTATGACTACTACCAGCCCGAAGCCTATGTGCCGCGCACCGACACATATATAGAGAAGGACTCCTCCATCAACGAACAGATCGACCGGATGCGCCATTCGGCGACGCGGGCGATCCTGGAGCGCGACGACGTCATCGTCGTGGCGTCGGTGTCGTGCATCTACGGTATCGGCTCGGTCGAGACCTACACCGCCATGACCTTCGACCTGAAGGTTGGCCAGACGATCGACGAAGGCCAGCTGCGCGCCGACCTTGTCGCCTTGCAGTACAAACGCAACGACCAGGCGTTCGAGCGCGGCACCTTCCGCAGGCGCGGCGACGTCATCGAGATCTTCCCGGCGCACTATGAAGACCGGGCGTGGCGGATCAACATGTTCGGCGACGAGATCGAGAGCATGCAGGAGTTCGATCCGCTCACCGGCAAGAAGATCGTCGACCTGCGCGACCTGAAGGTCTATGCCGCCAGCCACTATGTCACGCCGCGCCCGACACTCAACCAGGCGATCGACCGCATCAAGGCGGAACTTAAGACGCGGCTGGCGCAACTGCATGCCGAGGGCAAGCTGCTGGAAGCGCAGCGCCTGGAACAGCGCACCACCTTCGATCTGGAAATGATGCAGGCGACCGGGTCGTGCGCCGGTATTGAAAACTATTCGCGCTACCTGACCGGCCGCAATGCCGGCGACCCGCCGCCGACCTTCTTCGAGTACCTGCCGGAAAACGCCCTGCTGTTCGTCGACGAAAGCCATGTGTCCGTTTCGCAGATCGGCGGCATGTACCGCGGCGACTATGCGCGCAAGTCGGTGCTGGCCGAATACGGCTTCCGCCTGCCGTCGTGCATCGACAACCGGCCGCTCAAGTTCGAGGAATGGGACGCCATGCGGCCGCAGTCGATCTATGTTTCAGCGACGCCCGGCAAATGGGAGATGGACCGCACCCAGGGGGTGTTCGCCGAGCAGGTCATCCGGCCGACCGGGCTGATCGATCCGCCGGTCGAGATCCGCCCGGTGCATAAGGATGGCTTCAACCAGGTCGATGACGTCATCGCCGAGGTGCGCGAGGTGGCCAAGAGCGGCTACCGCTCGCTGGTCACCGTGCTGACCAAGAAGATGGCCGAGAACCTGACCGATTATATGCACGAGCAGGGCATCCGCGTGCGCTACATGCACTCGGACGTCGACACGCTGGAGCGTATCGAAATCATCCGCGACCTACGCCTGGGGGCGTTCGATGTGCTGATCGGCATCAACCTGCTGCGCGAAGGCCTGGACATTCCGGAGTGCGGCTTCGTCGCGATTCTCGACGCCGACAAGGAAGGCTTCCTGCGCTCGGAAACCTCGCTGATCCAGACGATCGGCCGGGCGGCGCGGAACGTCGATGGCCGCGTCATCCTCTATGCCGACAAGACGACCGGCTCGATGGAGCGGGCGCTGGCCGAAACCAGCCGGCGTCGTGACAAGCAGATGGCCTACAATGCCGAACACGGCATTACGCCGGAGTCGGTCAAGCGCGGCATCAGCGACATCCTCGACAGCCCCTACGAAAAGGGCGACCGGGTGCAGATCCCGATGGGCGTGGCCGAGAAGGACGCCAAGCCGTTCATCGGCTCCAACTTCCAGGCGACGCTCAAGGACCTGGAGGCGAAGATGCGTGAGGCGGCGTCGAACCTCGAATTCGAGACGGCGGCGCGGCTGCGCGACGAGATCAAGCGGCTCAAGCTGCTCGATCTGGAGTTCGCCAAGGACATGCTAGACGGCGCGAATTAGACGGGGCGCGGCCGGGCGAGGGCGATCCCGGCCAGCGTCATCCACAGGAAGTAGCCGGCAAAGGCGATGCGCTGACCCCAGCCCGGGTAGAAGAAAGGATTGCCTGTCGCTTTCCAGGCGATCTGCCAGCCAATATTGGCCAGCAAAAACAAGATGAACCAGGGCGTCCATTGTCCAAGGACTGTAAAGCCTGGCGTTTTTCGCATGGCGCCGCCGACAGGGAAGACTGCTATGGCGAAGGCGAGCCCACTTATTATTGCGGCTGCGGCGTGAAGCAGTGTCGCCTGACCTTCGCGATGAGCCATGTCGGCGGGGAAAACACCAGCGGCTGCATGGGCTACACCGGACAGGGCCAGGCAAAAGGCGCCGAACCGGCTGCCAAAGGCGCGCCCACAGGCAATGGCAAGAATAATGACTAATGCGCCGGGGACCACGAATCCGAGCACATTGAAGGCCAGGGCGTTTTCGGCGCCTATGGCCCCGAGCTCGCTGACCGCTTTGGTGGCGTGCGTATAGCCATCGTGACGCAGACTCGCGAAGCCAATAACCGAGCCCGCGAAGATGGCGGCCGCCGCCGGTCCACCCCAACCTAAAGAATAGGTGCGCATTTTGCCCTCTTGTGCCGTATGTATTTTTTGCGTAACATTTGTTACATAACAGTTGTTACGAATCAATATGCCTAAACTTGTCGATCCCGAGGAGCGCCGCCGGCACTTCGCGACCTGTGGTTTGAACCTGATCGCGGCGCAGGGCCTTGAGGCGTTCACGCTGCGAGCGGTGGCGGCCGAAGCGGGGGTGACTACGGGAGCGCTCACCCACTATTTTCCCAGCCGCGCCGAGCTCATTATGGCGGTTCTCGATCTGGCAGGGGCCGCAGCGAGCAAGCGCCTGACGGCCGTGTTCAACGGCGCCAAGTCCGACTATGCGCGCCTGCACGACATTCTTATCAGCGCCTTGCCGCTCGATGACGAGGGAGTGCGGGCGTGGCGTATCTGGCTTGCTTTCTGGGCCGCGGCCATCGGCGACGAGACACTGGCGGAAGAAAACGGACGGCGATACACCCAGTGGCGAAATCTCATCGTCCAGCTCCTGCGGCCTCTTATTGCCAGTGAGGTAGAGGTGGATAGGGAGGCGGATCTTCTGGCGGGTTTGATTGATGGTTTCGGACGGCAGATTGCCATTGCTGCGTCGCGTCCCAGGGGATGCCATGAGGAGCAGGCCAGGGCGGTGGCGACGACGGAGGATTATCTCACGCGCTTCCGGCCATCAGCGGAGTGATTCGCTGTAATTCTTGTTTTCCGGAAATAAAACAGTCGCCGGAATCGTCACCGCCACTGTTCCGAATAGGGAGAAATGGCCGTATCTGTGTGCCAATTCGTGACGATGGCCCAAAACCTGTTTTATCCTTCACACAGATGTCGCCAAATCGTGCGAACGGCAGGCTAAACCGTACTTTCGTACTGGATTTTTATTTCAAATCGAGCGACCCTCAGGACAGGTTCGGTGGTTGGTCCGGAGCGTGCATTCAGGGTGGACGCGGGGCCGGGAATTGTCCCGAAATAAATCGGTTATTAACCTTGAATGCGGACACTTATGCCCGCGACATTATTAGGCTTCGGCCAATTGGGGTGCACGGATGCGTAGGACGAGATTGAATGTGGTTCCGCCGATTTCGAAAGAAGTGGCGCTCGCCCCAGCTATCAAGAGCGACGGCGTGATCAATGGCGACAAGGTGGTCAACGGTAAACTGCTCGAAGCCGAGGTCACGACCCTGCCGACCCAGGTGACGCATAAGGTCGCCACGGTCAGCGGCGAAGAGATCGCCCTGCCGTCGACGGCCCGGGGCGGGGAAACCCGCACCCAGCGCGTTCGCCGCCTGCAGGAAGAGGCGCGCAGCCTCGCCCGCGAGCAAATCGGTGAGTTCGAGCTGCTGCTCGACGCAACGGCCAAGATGGCGCTGGAAATCGCCGACGGTGGCGACGTCTATTCGATCGGCGCCCGCGAGATCTGCCGCCGCCTGGCGGACGAGCTGCCGCGCACGCTGCAGACGCTGCAAGTCATCTCAAAAAAAAACTAAAATTTGGGGCGGGGCTGCGGCCTGAGGGCACGCCGCTCGACTAAATCGGGTTTTAAATCGGAAATTGAGGGCGGAATGAGGTATCTCGTTCCGCTCTTTTTCATTTCTCCCCAGACTTCCGGGTTGCGCCTCTGGCGGCGACTCGGGTTTTGGCCTAATTTCACGCCTCCAGTCAGAGGGGAAGATGATGGTGCAGGCCGTTCACCGGTCTTTGGTGTTGCGTTGGGTTGCGTTCAGTGGTTGCGCGCTTCTCGCCGCCGCATGTCAGAAAAAGCCCGAACAACCGCCGGCATCGCCCGCGACCACCGCTCCACCCAAGCCGCAGGAACACCTGCCGATGCGCCAGCCCGGCTTGTGGCAGACCACGGTCACCGAAGAGGGCAGCGAGGACGCGGCGCAGGTCCTGAAAATCTGCATCGACCCGATCACCGATGTGCAACTGGGCGTGCTTGGCACCGACCTGTCGGCGTCGAAGTGCAACAAGACAGTCAGTCACATGCCTGACGGCAGCTGGGGCATCCTGGCCAGCTGCGAGATGGGGCAGGGCCTGAAAACGGAATATTCCGGCTCGATTACGGGCGACTACACGCAGGACTACGGCATGCGTATCCGCGCCCAGACGACGGGGGTGAGCCCTCAGCAGGGCCGGGTGGCGACCTATGTCGTCACCTCAAAGCGCATCGGTGCGTGCGCGGCCGATCAGCGGCCGGGCGACGTTGCTGACGTCAATAATGAAGGCGTGCGCTTTAATCTCTTCGACATGTCGGGCGTCGAGCCGCCGGTGTCCGCGGCCGCCAAGGCGCATCCGGACACTGCGCCTGGTGATGGTGACGAGTAGGCCTGCGACTAGATCATCCAGCTTTTAGGCGTCGGGTAGGGCCGGTTGTAGAGCAGGTGGTTGAAGCCGGTGATGCAGCGCCCGATCACGTACAGCAGGGGAATGACCACCAGCGCGAAGGTCACGGTCTGGTTCTGGATACCATGCGCCTTGAGATAGATACCAGCGATCGCGCAGACCAGGATCGGGACAATGCCCAGCCAGAAGGTGCGCTTCTGGAATTCGTAGTGCGGCTTGATCCAGTCCGGCGCTTTGTCCTCGCAAAAATTGGCGACCAGCAGGACGACAATCCCTGTCACGCCAAAAGTCATCACCATGAAGAACAGCAGCAGATAGTTCACAAACGGAACGACACGCGGGTCTTTGAGGAAGTTGCCGAGTTGCGTCTTGGTGCTGGGCGGTTGGGCCATTTAGGAATTCCACAGGAAACTGAGGCGAGCCTAATACAGCCATTTCATGCTGCATAGCAAAAAAGACTCAGAGCTCCGGCGCCATGACGTGCAGGTCCGTAACGCCGACATCGTGGCCCATCTGCGTCAGCAGGGTGGTCACCTGGCCGCGATGATGGGTCTGGTGGTTGAAGACGTGCGTCAGAACCAGGCCGAGCGTCTTGCGGTGGGGCAGGCCGCGGCTGTCGTTATAGTCGAAAGGCGCATCGAGCGTGTCGGGGTTCAGGCCAGCGATGAAGGCAATGAACAGGTGGTCGATTTTCTGGCGCGCTTCGCTGTATTCGGCGACCGACGGATAGACGGTGTGGGTCAGCCCCTCGGGTTTGGGCAGGTCATCGAGCGCGCTCAGGAGGGCGGACTCGGGCAGGGTGCGCATGCGGTTGAGCCACAGCAGATCGCCGACGCAGATGTGGTTGAGCGTGCCCATGACCGACTTGAAAAACGCGCCACGATCGGCCCACAGGTCGGCTTCAGGGATGGCGGAGAGGGTGGTGATGACCTTGCCGTTCATCCAATGATTATAGCGGGCCATCAGTATCAGGCTGTCTTTGTAAGTGGCTGCGAACACTGGCTTTTCTCTTACTTGTCTGGGATTTTGCCTGAATGCCGCTTATCGGTGGCGCGGCTTGGGCGGTTGAGTCAAATTAACCATATAGTCGTTTGTTTAATAATCGCTTTTCGCGCACGGCTTGAATCGAATGCGCAGCTATTTCTCGTAAACCACGGAAACGCCGGCATGATCGGCGTCGGGCAGGGCTTCGGGCTTGGAAATGGCGATTTCGACGCGGGTGACGTGCGGCAGTTCCAGCAGGCTGCGCGCCATGTCCTCGGCCAGGGTCTCGACCAGACGGATATGGCCGCGGGCGATAAAGTCGCGGGCGATGCGGCCGACCTGTTCATAGTTCACCGTGTCGCGCAGATGTTGGATGTCATGCAGGGTCAGATCGAAGGCGGCATCGATGACCAGCGGCTGCAGGCGGCCATGTTCATGGTCGTAAACGCCGATGGCCGCGTCGACGCGCAGGCCTTTGACGAAGACGCGGCGGTGGGTCAGGCTCATGAAAAATTCCCCCAACTTTCGATCGGTAGCAGGTCGTTGATGCTCAGGTCGGCGCGCCGGCACCAGGCGCCCAGCTCGATCGGGCAGGCGGCGGCGTCTTCCGGCGTGACGACGATGCTGTTGGTTGGCGTTTCCTCCAGCTCCAGCCGGGCGCATTCGAACTGCGGCAACTGGCGGGCCAGGATGGCCTCGAGCTTCATGAACAGCGCCACGGCGACGGCTTCGGTGGTCGGATCGCCCTGGATGACGAGCAGGCGCGGCAGCAGTTCCGGCTCATGCGCCTGGAAATAACCGATCATCGGATCGTCGTGACCGAGCTGGAAAGCGTGGTCGAGCGCGTCATCGACAAAGCCGTGCCAGTGGCGCTTCAGGTCGGCGAAGCTGGCCGCATAGTTGGAGCCGCCCCAATCGGTGCCCTTGCCGCCGCCCTTCGATTGCAGGTTGACCGTGACGAACTCGTTGTGGCCATGCGGGACCATGCACTTCGACGAACGGTCGAAGCGCAGGCGGTGCGCCATGGAAAAGCGGCGTTTGAACTGGATCCACATGATTGAAAGCCTTTTGGGCGTTCAAGCGCATATGGCGTCACGAGTCAATCGATGCCTATGGCACGTCCGGAACGGCCGGATCGTTTGCCGGCGCCGGGGTGGCGGCCGGGGCCTGGGCCGGCGTCGTGTCGGGTGCGCCGGCCGGTTTCGGCGTCGGCAGGACCTGGACATGGATCTCCGCCGAGTCGACCAGGAACTTCTGCGCCAGCTGCATGAGGTCCTGCGCCGTGACGCCCTCATATTGCACCCGCCGGTTCAGCCGCGAGACGCGCGCCTTGTCGCCGTAGAGTTCAAGCTGGACCAGCAGCCCGAGCCAGTAGGCGTTGGTCTTGCCGGCATTGTCGAGGGTGTCGTAGATCGGCGCCTTGACGCGGAGCAGTTCGTCATCGCTGACCGGGTGGGCCTTGAGGTCGGCGGCGATGTGGCTGATCACGTCACGGAATACCGCGTCGTCACCGGCCTTGATGGTGGCGCGCGCTTCGACGTAGCCGTAGGCGTCGAAGTCATCGTCCTGGACGAGGCCTGCCGTCGGTGTGTAATCGGCGCCCAGTTTCTCGCGCAGTTCGTCGTACAGTCGGTTCTTGATGACAGACGCCAGGATCGCCAGGCCGCGCGATTGCTTGCTGTCGGCATAGAAGCCGGTCGCCGGCCAGATGGCGACGCTCAGGCTCTGGTCGGCGCGACCTTCGTGGTACAGCGTGAATTCGTGGTCCTTGGGCGGGAAGCCGAGCTCGTCCGGTTCGCGGACGCGCGGGGTGGCAGCCGGACGCGGCGGCAGGGCGCCGAACGTCTTGCCGACTTCGGTGACGGCCTTCGTCTCATCGACGTCGCCGACGATGGTCACGACGATGCGCGAGCCGCTCAGGCTGGCGGCCAGGACAGAGCGGAGGTCGTCGAACTTCACGTCCTTGACGCGTTCCAGGATGGTTGGGTCGATGCGGGGGTCGGCCGCGCGCAGGATACGCGTGCCGTTATAGGCAAAAACTCCGGTCGGAGTGGCCTTATAGGTTTTTACGACCTCAGGCGCCGTTGTCCTGACCCGGTTGAAGCCGTCAGGCCGGTAGCCGGGATCGGTGACGTAGGCGGTCAGCAGTTGCATCTGGCTCGGCAGGTCGGCGGTGCTGGTGACGCCGCTTAATGTCGTGGTGGCGTCATTCATGACGAAATTGACGCTCAGGCGCTTGTCCGTCAAGGAATCGCGCGAATCCGTCTGGTTTATCTTGCCTAGCCCGCCGGGGATCAGGACGGAGCCCGAGGCCAGCGCCACCGGCCGTGGATCCTTGGGGCTGAAGGCGTCGATGCCACCGGAGATATCGACCTGAACGTAGACCTGGTCGGCCGTCAGTTTGGTCGGCTTGACGTTGAGGATGACGCCGTTGCCGAAGTCGTAGTGGCCATAGCCGAAATCCTTGTCGACGCTCTTTTCGACCGGAGCCCGGGCCGGGCCGAAGTCGGTATAGGGCCAGGGCTTGCGCTCCTTTTCCTTGTAGACGGCGGCCTTCAGTTCGCTGACCGCCGCGTAATCGCTGACCATTTCGGTGTCGGTGAAATCACCCAGGGTCTCGCCGGCGTGGATCAGGATCGGGCCGTCGCCGGAAAACAGGGTCTTCAGGCGGGTATTCAATTCGGTCCGCGACAGTTTGGGCTTGGCGGCCGTGTAGGCCGCCAGGCTGTCTTCGGCCCCGAGAAACACGCCGTTGCCATCAAGGGCGTTCAGCAGGCTGTTGGCCAGGTCGGCATTGGCGCGCGTCTTGGTGCTTTCGACCAGGGTCAGCTGCAGCTTGTCCAGGGCGTTGAGGTTGTCGCTGGCTTCCTGCTCGGTCACGCCCTGTTCCATGAAGCTGTGCAGGATGTCATAGGCCTGCTCGAACGCCTGGCGGGGCTTGCCGGGCCGCGGCGTGATGGTGAGCTGAAGCACGCGGGCGGTCTTGAAGGCGGTGCCCTGACCGGCCGTGGCGGACAGGTAGCTGGCGCCGGCTTCGCCCAGCCGCTTCTGGTAGCGGCGGTTCAGCACGGCGAACAGAAGATTGTCCTGAAGCCCTTCGATGCGCTTGTCCAGGCTGTCCGGACGGTTGTCCAGTGGTTTGATCCAGTTGAACCCGAGGATTTCGCGCAGGTCCTTTTCCGTGTAGGTGAAGGCGCGCAGGCCGCGCGCCTTGTACGGTCCCCAATCCGGCTCGGCCGGCGCGGCGGCCCTGGCTTTCCAGTCGGAAAACACGGCCTTGACGCGGCTTTCCATCTGGGCCGGGTCGAAGTCGCCGACCACGACCAGGGTCGTCAGCTCCGGCCGGTACCAGGCGTCGTAAAAGGCGGCCAGTTCCTTGCGCGACACTGTCTTGATGATGTCGGTCGTGCCGATCGGCCGCGAATAGTTGGCATATCTCTGGCCTTCGAACAACGAGCGGTCCAGCGCGGTGCCGTAGCGATACCCCGGCGTGTCGCGCACGCGTTCCTCGCCCAGGATGACGCCGCGCTCACGGTCGATGGCTTCGGCGTTCAGGGTCATGTTGCCGGCGATTTCGCGCAGGATGAACAGGCTGGTGTCCAGGGTTTCCGTGTCAGCCTTCTGGGCGAACAGCTTGTAGGTGGTCTTGGACTCGCTGGTGAAGGCATTGGCGTCGGCGCCGAAGGCAAAACCGTGCCGTTCGAGGATCTTTTTCAGCTCGCCTTCGGGAATATGGGTCGTGCCGTTGAAGGCCATGTGCTCGATGAAGTGCGACAGGCCTCTCTGGGTGTCGGTTTCCATCATCGAGCCGACCCCGACGCGCAGGGAGATGGCCGCGGTACCGGCGGGGGTGGCGTTCTTGCGGATGACGTAGGTGAAGCCGTTGGGCAGCCGGCCGTAGCGGACTTCCGGATCGGGCTTGAGGGTGGATTTTTCCTGCGGAAAGTTGACCGCCGGCATCGGTGCGGCGACGGCCAGTGACGCAGGCGTCAACGCGACCAGGGCGCAGGCCGCCAGTGCAATGAATCGATGTTTCATGATTTCCCCCTCGTTTGAGTCATTTTAGCCTGTCAGGCGACGATCGCCTAGGGGGGATAAAGGCTGCGACGCGCGTGCCGGTATGTGGTACTGTGGGGCAACAAAAAAGGGGCGGGGAATGAACTTGAAGACACGGCTGATGGCCGGTTTGGCGATGGTGCTGGCCGGTGCGGCCATGGCGACGGCGTCCGGCGCGATTGTGGCGCTTTCGACATTGCGGCCCTCCGCACCTGTATTTCCGTCGACAGATGCGGGCGACTGGGACATTTCCCTCAGCAAGGGCGGCCTCTACACGGTCACGCTGCATCCGGACGGTCGCGTGGACATGGTCAGCGATCCCGAGGCGCAAAGCGGGTATGAGCCGGTGGTTGGCGGCTATTTCACCTATCGCGTGCCGCCGGCGGACGTCGCCGCCGTGCTGGCCCAAGCCAAGGCCGCGGGGTTCTGGGGATTGCGCTCGCACTATGACGGCTTCGCTCCCGATCCTGCCGGATACAATTACAAGGTGTCGATCCGGGTTGGCGGGCAAAGCAAATCCGTTCGCGAATATCTTGGCCTTGAGGCAGGCATGCCAAAACGGGTGAAGGCGCTCGAAGACGCCATCGGCCAAGCGGCGCACGTGTCGATGTGGGAACATGCCGAGCTTCGGACCCTGGACGTCCTGGACGGGGCGCACTTCGACTACAGGTCGCAGCAGGCGGCGACACTGGTGGCGCGGGCGGCGGGCGATGAGGCGGTGCGGAATGAGGTCCTGCTGGCCATGCTCGATCGCAACGTGCCGGTCGAGGGTGGCATGACGCCCTATAAATTCTCCATTCCCGTCGGTGACATGGAGTGGCCTCATAAAATGCCGCCGCTGATCGAACTGGCCGCGGCGGGCGGGCGAGTTCCGGTCGTCAAACGTCTGATCGACATGGGCGCGTTGCGCAGCGGGGAGGTAGTCGATCCGGAAAAGCTGAACGACGTTTTCCGCGAGGCGGTCGGGTCCGACTCGCTGGCCGTGGTCGACCTGGTGCTGACGCAGAAGCCGCCAATGGAGTTGTACGACCTGCATCGTTATGACTACCCGCCGACGGACGTGATGCCGGGTTCCGCGCCGCGAGGCGTCTCGGCGCTGTTCTACGTCAGATCTTCGCCAGATGCCCACGAGGCTGCGGCGATCGTCGAGCGGCTGATCGCCGCCGGTGCGCGGGTCGATGCCACGAATTGGGATGGAACAAGCGTGCTGATGGCGCTAAGCCGCAATCCAGGGGCGGCGGACGTCCTGCTCAAGCATGGCGCCGACATCAATGCCCGCGACAACAAAGGCCGCACGGCCCTGACACGCAGCCGGATCGCCGAGGAAGCTATCTGGCTGCTCGACCACGGCGCCGATCCGTGTGTGCGCGGCTCACAAGGCGAAGCCCTGATCGACCATGCCAAGGAATGGGCGCCGGTTATTCCCGCCTGGGCGGCCGTCTACAAACGTTTGCAGGCGGCCTGCCCGGCGGCGTAGTTTACAGGTAGTGCTTTTTTACAGGTAGTACTGGGCCATAGCGCCGAGCGACACCGGCTTGATCTTCGGGGCCTGGCCGGCGGCATTGAACTGCTCGAAGCGGGCTTCGCACACCTTCTGCATGGCGGCATAGGCAGGCTTGAAATAGCCGCGCGGATCGAAGCCGCCGGGGTTCTTCGAGAACTCCTTGCGGATGTTGCCGGTGATCGCCATGCGCAGGTCGGTATCAATGTTGATTTTGCGCACGCCCATCTTGATGGCCTTCTGCAGTTCCTCGACCGGCACGCCGTAGGTCTGGGGCATGTTGCCGCCGAACTCGTTAATCAGGTCCTGCAATTCCTGCGGCACCGACGAAGAACCGTGCATGACGAGGTGGGTGTTCGGCAGGCGCTTGTGGATCTCGGCGATGACGTGCATGGCCAGGACTTCGCCGTCCGGCTTGCGGGTGAACTTGTAGGCGCCGTGCGAGGTGCCCATGGCGATGGCGAGGGCGTCGACATTGGTCTTGGCGACGAAATCGACGGCCTGATCCGGGTCGGTCAACAGTTGACTGTGGTCAAGAACGCCTTCGGCGCCGTGGCCGTCTTCGGCTTCGCCCATGCCGCTTTCCAGCGAGCCGAGCACGCCCAGTTCGCCTTCGACCGAGACGCCGCAAGCGTGGGCCATCTCAACGACCTTGGCGGTGACTTCGACGTTATACTCATAGTCGGCCGGGGTCTTGGCGTCGGCCTTGAGCGAGCCGTCCATCATCACCGAGGTGAAGCCGTGCTGGATGGCCGAGGCACAGGTGGCGAGCGAGTTGCCGTGGTCCTGGTGCATGCACAGCGGAATTTCCGGGTAGATTTCGGCGAGGGCGTCGATGATCTTGGCCAGCATGATATCGTTGGCATAGGCGCGCGCGCCGCGCGAGGCCTGGATGATCACCGGGGAAGCGGTCTTGCGGGCCGCCTCCATGATGGCGATGCCCTGTTCCATGTTGTTGATGTTGAAGGCCGGCATGCCATAGCCGTTCTCGGCGGCGTGATCGAGCAGTTGACGAAGGCTGATGCGAGCCATGGTATCCCTCTTTCAATGTCTTGTCTTGAGACCGGCGTGGCGTCCCGGACTGAAGCGTAATGTTATCCGACGTGAGCCGGTTTGAAACCGTTTGCACCCGCCGGGGATAAAAATGAAATGACGTTGTGCCTGAAGCGTTTGCGCTTTCAAGAACCGCGCCAGTCGCGGTATCTTACGCTTATGCTTCGAGCGCGGCAACGCCCGGCAGCGCCTTGCCTTCCATCCACTCCAGGAAGGCGCCGCCCGCGGTCGAAACGAAGCTCATATCGCCCGCCACGCCCGCATGGTTGAGGGCGGCGACCGTGTCACCGCCCCCGGCCACGGCGACCAGCTTACCAGATTTTGTTTGCGATGCAGCAAATTTCGCGGCCTCGACAGTTGCGGCATCGAACGGCGGCAATTCGAACACACCCAAAGGTCCGTTCCAGATCAAGGTCTTGGACGACGTCATGACGGCTTTGAGGGCTTCGACGGTCTTCGGGCCGGCGTCGAAGATCTTGTCCTCGGCGGTCAGGGGCTGGCCGGCATCCTGGGTGTGGTTGGCGGCGTTGGCCTTGAATTCCCGGGCGACGACGACATCGATGGGCAGCAGGATCTTGCAGCCCTTGGCCTCGGCTTCCTTGAGGATTTCAAGCGCCGTATCCTTCAGGTCCTTTTCGCACAGGGAGCCGCCGACATCGACGCCTTGCGCGAACAGGAAGGTGTTGGCCATGCCGCCGCCGATCGCCAGGGCGTCAAGCTTGCCGACCAGGTTCTTGAGCAGGTCGAGCTTGGTCGAGACCTTTGAGCCGCCGACAATGCCGAGCGTCGGGCGCTGCGGGTTGCCGAGCGCGGCGTCGAGCGCGTTCAGTTCGCGCTTCATGCTCTCGCCGGCATAGGCGGGCAGGAGGCGGGCCAGGCCTTCGGTCGAGGCGTGGGCACGGTGGGCGGCCGAGAAGGCGTCGTTGACGTAGATATCGCCATTGGCGGCCAGGGCCCTGGCGAAATCGGCGTCGTTCTTTTCCTCGCCGGCGTGGAAGCGGACGTTTTCCAGCAGCGCGATACCGCCGGCGGGCAGGTAGTCAATCACGTCCTTGGCGTCGTCGCCGATGCAGTCGTCGGCCCACATGACGGGCTTGCCGAGCAGGGTCGACAGTGGCTGGACGATCGGAGCCAGGCTCATCGACGGTTCGCGCTTGCCCTTCGGGCGGTCGAAGTGGGCCAGCAGGATCACCTTGGCGCCCTTCGCCGTCAGCTTTTCAATGGTGGGGATGGCGACCTTGAGGCGGGTGTCGTCGGTAATGCGCCGGTCTTCCATCGGCACGTTGAAATCGACGCGCACCAGGGCGCGCTTGCCGTTGATATCCGAAAGATCGTCGAGGGTCTTGAAGGGCATGTAGCGCATTCCGTTTGCAACTGGCTATGGTACCGCTCTAGGCAATACCGAGACCGATGTCCATACGTCGGTGACGTAAAGGCGGTGTCTGAAAGCAGCTGAGTTTGGGAAAGTGCAGTGCGGCTACACGCGAGATTGGGCTTAGTCAATTGTCTCGGTTTTGGCGCCAAAATCCATGCTAAATGGAAAGGCCTTTGACTTTTGCATGGCATGCAAAATGGTCACTGCGCCAGCTATTGCTAAGAATTGGACCAGGAACACCGCGATTGTTGCTGCGGTAAGGGACCACTTGCCCCTCGTGGTTTTGCGATCCAAAGCGAAATAAAGAACGGCAAGCACCAGGGACGCCGCACCTGCGACAAGCAGATCTTGTACAATGGTTCGGCCGAGTAACTCTCCCTGGATGGACAGTTTATCCAGGCCAATCATGATAATTGGAGTGGCAAGCACGGTTCCGGCGCAAAAACCAAAGGCGAGCTTCGCCACAGGCGATAGGCTCATACCAGAATGTGTCTCCATAAAGTTCCCCCAAAAACAACGTCCGTGGCGAGGACGTGTGGACACAATTTTCGGAATATATAGGTTTTACGTAATACTACGCTAGTCGTTTTTGTGCATTATTCGCGTGGAAGGCACAAAAAGCCCCGCCGGAGGGTATCCGGCGGGGCAAAATTGACACGCTTTTCGTGTTTTACAGGAACTTGCCGAAAGCAACAGCCGTGTCGGCCATACGCGACGAGAAGCCCCATTCGTTGTCGTACCAGCTCAGCACGCGGACCAACTGGCCCTCGATGACCTGGGTCTGCGGCAGGGCGAAGGTGCTCGACGCCGGGTTGTGGTTGTAATCCGAGGAGACCAGCGGATCGTTGCTGTAGGCCAGCACGCCCTTCATCGGGCCGTCGGCGGCGGCGATGACGGCGGCATTGACTTCTTCCTTGGTGACGGCGCGAGACGGCACGATCTTCAGGTCGACGACCGAGACGTTCGGGGTCGGCACGCGAATCGACGAGCCGTCGAGCTTGCCCTTCAGGTGCGGAAGGACCAGGCCGACGGCCTTGGCGGCGCCGGTCGAGGTCGGGATCATGCTCAGGGCGGCGGCGCGGGCGCGGTAAAGGTCCTTGTGCATGGTGTCCAGCGTCGGCTGGTCGCCAGTGTAGCTGTGGATGGTCGTCATGTAGCCGCGTTCGATGCCGCACAGGTCCGACAGCACCTTGGCGACCGGCGCCAGGCAGTTGGTGGTGCACGAGGCGTTGGAAATGACGACATCCGATGCGCTCAGGGTGTCATGGTTGACGCCGTAGACGATCGTCTTGTCGGCGCCGTCGCCCGGGGCGGAGATGATGACCTTCTTGGCGCCGGCTTCGATGTGGGCCAGGGCCTTTTCCTTGCTGGTGAAAATGCCCGTGCATTCCAGCGCGATGTCGACCTTGAGGTCCTTGTGCGGCAGCTCGGCCGGGTTCTTGATCGCCGTGACCTTGATCGGGGCATAGGTCTTGCCGTTGGCCGTGATGATCAGGCTGTCGCCATCAACCTTGACGTCGGCCGGGAAGCGGCCGTGCACCGAATCGTAGCGCAGCAGGTGCGCGTTGGTTTCCACCGGGCCCAGATCGTTGATCGCTACGACCTCGATATCCGTGCGACCGTATTCGACGATCGAGCGCAGAACGAGGCGGCCGATGCGGCCGAAACCATTGATGGCGACGCGTAAAGCCATGGGCGGAAATCCTTTTCGAAAAATGCCTTTATACAGTTAAAAGGCGCGGCCGTTTTTTCGTCTAAGGCCAGTCAAGTCAAGCCTTATTTCGTGCTGGCCGGTATATGGTAGCGGTACCGTGAGATTTCCACCGCAAACCCATGGTTTTATTGGCGATTGTGATCAAAATCACTGTCATAGAAGCAAATGGGAGCAGCTTCGAGCGGTCGCCGGCGGGGCCTATTTCATGATCAGGCGGGGCAGGGCCAGGGTCGCCTCCAGGCCGCCTTCGGCGCGGTTGGCCAGCTTCAGCGTCCCGCCCTGGGCTTCGGCCAAAGCCTTGGCGACGCTTAGGCCCAGGCCAGTACCGCCGGTGTCGCGATTGCGCGATTCCTCAAGGCGGTAGAAGGGCTCGAACACCGCCTCCAGCGCTTCGTCCGGCAGGCCTGGGCCATGGTCGATGACGCGGACCTCGACATGGTCGCCGTCCGCGGCCAGGTCGACGCGGCACGAGCCGGCGTAACGGCAGGCGTTTTCGATCAGGTTGGTCAGGATGCGCTTCAGCGCCACGGCGTCACCCTTGACCATCAGGTTCGGCGTAATGTCGCCGGGCTCCATGGGGCAGACCGCGGCCATGTCTTCCGCCAGCGCATCGGCCAGGGCTGACAGATCGAGCGGGCGCAGAGTCTCGGCTAGCTTGTGCGCCGAGGTGAAGCTCATGGCGGAGCGGATCAGCCCGTCCATGTGGGCGATGTCCTGCGACAGCTTGTCGCGCAGCGGATTGGGCAGATCCTCGATGCGCAGCCGCATGCGGGCTAGCGGCGTTTTCAGGTCGTGGGCGATGGCGCCCATCAGGGCGGTGCGGTTCTCGACCTGCTTCTTGATGCGCGCCTGCATGGCGTTGAGCACGTCGGCCGCGGCGCGCACTTCCTTGGGGCCGACGGCCATGACCGGAGCGGCGCCGTCCTCGAAGCCGACACGGGCGGCGGCTTCGGAAAAAGCAATGATCGGCCGGCTCAGGCGGCGCGACAGCAGCCAGGCCAGCGGCAGGATGAGCACCGCCGTCAAGGCGAAGCCGAGCAGCAGGCGGCCTTGCCAGGGCTGGATCAGGGTCGGTGGCGGGGCAATGACGCGATAGCTGCCGTCGGGCTGTTTCCAGGCGGCGCTGAAGGCGGGATAGAGGATCATGGCGCGGGTTTCGCGCGTGATCAGGCGCAGGTTGGGCAGTTCGCGCTCGAACAGGACATTGCCGGGGCCGTGCGGACCCGGTCCGCCGCCCTGCCGGAAGCCTTGGCCTGGCTCCGGATTGGCGCCCTGCGTTTGATCGGGGGCGGGCATGGGGGGAGGCGGGCCATCACTGCTGACAACGAAGCCGCCGCGCTGGGGACCGGGGCCGTCCGGATCTGGGCGACCGCCCGGACCGGGGCCCGGACCATCGACGCGGAAGGTCCCGCGTCCCCAATTGCCGCGGAACGGGCGGGGCGCGAACTTGACCCAGACATTGTTGGGCGACGTCCCCAGCTCCGTGGCCAGGCGCGTGGCGGTTTCGGCTTCGAAGCGCCATTGATGGGCGGTGTGTTGCAGGTTTTGCGTGACGAAAGCCGGCGGCGTGGTGGTGGCTTCGGCCTTCAGCCAGCGGCCGTTCTGCAGTTTCACCTTGCCGCCCTTGAGGGCACTGACCGCCTCGCGCATCGAATAGCCGGACGGCAGGGGTTCCGGCGCCTTGAGAACAATCAAGGTATTGATTCCCAAGGCTAAAATCAGCACGACCAGACTCAGGCCCAGGACCTGCCAGAAGACCGGCAGGGAGATGAGGGCGTTTACGGGCTGGGTTGACTCTTTGACCTTGGGCACTTGTTTTTACTGAACTTTATTTGCTTTAGCTGATTTTCCGCTCGAGCCGGAGATTCGTGCAAGATGTAAGCTGATCTGGAAAATTCTTATTTCAATCAGAAGGTTATTTCAACGGCTTGAACATATATCCGATGCCCCTGATGGTGCGGATGATGTCCTCGTTGTGGTCATCGCTGAGCTTGCGGCGCAGGCGCGAGATCTGCACGTCGATGGCCCGGTCGAAGCTGTCGGAGTTCGGTCCGTGCAGGTAGTCGAGGATCTGGTCGCGCGACAGGGCCCGGCCGGGGCGGTCAAGGAAGACGCGCAGCAACTCGAATTCAGCGTTGGACAGGACCACCTGGACGCCGTCCGGACGGGTCAGGGTGCGCTTGATGTTGTCGAGCTGCCAGCCGAAGAAATGGGTGATCGGTGACTTGCCGTTGTTGCCGGCGCCGCGTTCTTCCCGGCGGCGCAGGACGGCGCGGATGCGCGCCAGCAGTTCGCGCGGGTGGAACGGCTTGGCCATGTAGTCGTCGGCGCCCAGTTCCAGGCCGACGATGCGGTCGATCTCCTCGCCGCGCGCCGACAGCATGATCACCGGCGGGCCGCCTTTTTCAGTCAGGCGCTTGCAGATCGACAGGCCGTCCTCGCCCGGCATCATGTAGTCGAGCACGATCAGCTCGATGTCGCCGCGCGCCAGCACCTTGTCCATGTCGCGCGCCTGAGCGGCCGTATGCACGGCAAAGCCGTTCTGACCGAGAAACTGGCTGGTCAGTTCGCGCAGGTCCTGGTCGTCGTCGACGATCAGGATGCGGGGCTGATGGGCGGGGACGGGAGCAGGGGACGCGGAAGCGTTCATGACGGGCCTCTTTGGAAACAGGCGCTTTTTCAGAGCGTTGGCGGGCCGGAAATCGCCCGTCGTGGCCGGAAGGTGTGCCGAAAGCTTGCGGCGTTCTGATTGCAGGTGCGCAATATATCATCTTATTGCCGCCCCATTGCGCCTTTTTTTGACATCGCGCGGCAAGGGCCGGCAGCTAACCTGACGTCACTCGCCGCGACGGGACGCGGCTGAAACCGGAGACGTCAGAAGACATGTCAATCAAGCCTTTCTATCTCATCGGCACAGCCGTGGTCGTCCTGAGTGCGACTGCCGCGGTGACCGTATTCGCCGCCGACACCGCCCCCAAGGCGGCGCCTGCCAAAGACGCCCCCAAAGCGGAGCGCCATGTCGTTCGCATGGTCACGCCGACCTTCGTGGACATCGACACCAATCACGACGGCGCCATCAGCCCGGCTGAGTTCGACGCCTATCGCGACGCGCATAAGGGCAATCTGCGGGAAGAAGCCCCGGGCATGATGCCCGGGATGGGGCCGCGCGGGATGCAGCCGCCGATGTTCGTCCGCCACTTCGAACGCCGTGACGAAGGTTTCGGCGGTATGCACGGCGAACGGGCGCTGGACCTGCTCGATACCAATAACGACGGTAAGCTCAGTTTTGATGAGCTGATCGCACCGATGAAGCGTCATTTCGCTCGTCAGGACGTCAATCACGATGGTGTGTTGTCAGCTGACGAAATGGAAAAGGGCCACGACCGGCTGGAGCGGCGCCTGCCGCCGCCACCCGAAGCCCAGTAAGGATTTTCCTCCGAAAGGGTGGACCTGGCCGGTGCCTTCGGGCGCCGGTCTTTTTTTGTTTGATTGCGAATTTTTTTGCGACGGATGCGACGGAACTGTACCGGACGGTACGTTTATTACACAACAGCGACGGACGACGGTTCGTCCCGAGCGAGACTTCCGACGCGAGCCGGTATTTCCCGGCACCGGCTTCGTCTGAAGAGGGTGTGGTGGCCGCCGCTACCACACCCTTATTTTTTACAAAATCCGTTCTCGCGGGCTGCAAACCGTCATCTGCCTGCGATACGGTGCTCACGTACTTGAGTACGCTCCGCTCCGTGTCTCGTCAGCTAACGGTTTTCGCCACGCGAATAACGGCTTTTGGGCCAGTGCGGGTGAGTTAGAGGGCGGCCTTTGCCTTTGCTGCAACGTTTTCGGCGGTGATGCCGAATTCCTTGAACAGCCGGTCGGCAGGAGCCGAGGCGCCGAAGCCCGTCATGCCCACAAAAATACCGTCCTGGCCGATGAAGCGCTCCCAGCCCATGCGGATGGCGGCTTCGATGGCGACCTTGACCTTGGCCTTGCCGATGACCGACGCCTGGTAGGCCTTGGGCTGCTTGTCGAACAGCGACCACGATGGCGTCGAGACCACGCGTGTGGCGATGCCGTCGGCTTCGAGCAGCTTTTGCGCGGCAACAGCGACGCCGACTTCCGAACCCGAAGCGAACAACGTCACCTTGGCTTCGGACGAGGCCGGGCTGATTTCGTAAGCGCCCTTCTGTACCAGGTCGCCAGCTTGCGTGCGTACCGCCGGCAGCTTCTGGCGCGTCAGGACCAGCATGGACGGGCCCGTGTCCTTGAGCGCGGCCTTCCAGGCTTCGGCGGTTTCGACCATGTCGGCCGGGCGATAGACATTCAGGCCCGGCATGGCGCGGAACGACGCCAGTTGCTCGACCGGTTGGTGGGTCGGGCCGTCTTCACCGACGCCGATCGAGTCGTGCGTCATGACGTGGACGACCTTGGCGCCCATCAGGGCCCCGAGGCGGATGGCCGGGCGGCCGTAATCGGAGAACACGAAGAATGTCCCGGCATAGGGGATCAGACCCCCGTGCAGCGCCATGCCGTTCATCGCCGCCGCCATACCGAACTCGCGCACGCCGTAGTGGACGTAGCGGCCGGTGTAGTCGGTCGTGTCATAGGAGGTCATGCCCTTGACGAGCGTGTTCACCGAACCGGTCAGGTCAGCCGAACCGCCGATCATCGCATCGATGGCCGGGACCAGCGTCGCCAGTGCCTTGCCGGAGCAGGAGCGGGTGGCGTCCGCGACCGGAGTCGCGATCGAGGCAGCGATGTGCGCGTCCAGCGCTTCGAAGGCATTGGCCGGCAGTTCGCCCTTCATGGCCGCCAGCAGTTCGGCACCCTTGGGGTGCGCCTTGACGGCTGCGTCCCAGGCCTTGCGCGGACGACCGGCGCGGCGGCCGGCTGATTCCCAGGCATTCTTAATGTCGGCGGGCACGGTGAACGGCTCGTGCAGCCAGTCCATGTGGGCGCGCGCCGCCTTGATCTCGTCGTCGAACAGGTTGTAGCCGTGGCCGTGCTTGTCGCCTTCGAGCGCGCCGGCACCCTTCGACACCTTGGTGCGGCAGGCGATCATGACCGGACGATCTTGCTTTGTGGCCCAACGCATGACGGCGGCCAGTTTGGCGTGGTCGTGGCCGTCGACCGACTTGACCGCCCAGCCCGCGGCCTGGAAGCGCTTCAGCTGGTCGCCGGTTTCGGCCATGGTCGCCCAGCCGTCGATGGTGACGTTGTTGTCGTCGAACAGCACGATCAGGTTCTTCAGCGCCAGCCGCCCGGCCAGCGAGATCGCTTCATGCGACACGCCTTCCATCAGACAGCCGTCGCCGGCGATTACCCAGGTGCGGTGGTTGATCAACTCGTCGCCGTACTTGGCATTGAGCGCGCGCTCGGCCATTGCCATGCCGACAGCCGTGGCCAAACCCTGGCCCAGCGGGCCGGTGGTGCACTCAACGCCGGCGGTGTGGCCGTATTCCGGGTGGCCCGGCGTCGAAGAGCCCCACTGGCGGAAGTTCTTGATGTCGTCCATCGACACCGACTTGAAGCCGGTCAGGTGCAGCAGCGAATAGAGCAGCATCGAGCCATGGCCCGCCGACAGCACGAAGCGGTCGCGGTCCGCCCAGTCAGGTTTCTTCGGGTCGTACCGGAGAAACTTGGTCCACAGCACCGTCGCCACATCGGACATGCCCATCGGCATGCCCTGGTGCCCCGACTTCGCCTTGTGCACCGCTTCCATCGACAACACGCGAATCGCATCAGCCATCAGCACGCCGGTCACTTTCGACGCGGAAGAAGCCGTGTTCGCAGAGGGGCTTGTGGTCATGGGCGAGTCTCTATTAAACTGTTAAAAGAATGTTGATTTGCCGGAGGCTTTAGCCGAAGTCCCCCGGCAAGTGTAGGTTTTTATATGCCTGAAGTGCAAAAAATCGCCGAGCCGTCTGACCTGACGGAAATGGCATGGCGAGGTTGTACTTCTAACAGGAGAAGCATGGATGGAAAGCAGCCATAATTCGGGTCAGCTCGGGGGGGCTTTGAGCCTGGCGGTCGATCGTCTCGACCGGGCGCTGGCCGCCCTCGAATCGCGGGTGCAAGCCCTCAACAACGGTGAGCCGCTGCCGGACTATGTACCGCCGTCCGCGGAGGCCTACAGCGCTGACTATGAGCGGGTGCTGAGCGAGCTGGAAACCGTGCGCCGTGAAAAGGACGCCTTGGCGGCCGTGGCCAACAGCGCTTTCGATGCGCTGGGTTCGGCGGCCAGCAATATCCGCGTTCTCCTGCGGGAAGAGGCGGCGTAATGGGCGAGATCACAGTTCGCGTCAACGGCAAGCCCTATACGGTCGGGTGCGCCGACGGCCAGGAAAACCGCGTGCAGGAACTGGCGCGGTTCTTCGATGAGCATGTACAGATGGTCGTGTCGGATGTCGGCGCCATCGGCGAGGTACGGCTGTTCCTGATGGCATCGCTGCTGATGATCGACGAGATGCAGGACCTGCGTAACCAGCTGGATGAGGTGTCGTCGCTGAGTTCGCGCATGAATGCCGGCGTGCACGAGATGGAGCGCAAGGCGGCGTTTGCCATTTCCGACGCCGCGGCACGGCTGGAGCGTCTGCTCGGCGGGGTTTAATCCCGATAGATGTCGGGGTGGTAGCGCTCCATCAGCGTGTCCGGCAGAAGCGGGGCGTGAAAGCCGAACTTGGCATAGAGGCCATGCTTGTCCTTGGTGGCCAGCGTGAAGCGGCGCAGGCCCTGTAGGTCCGGATGCTTAAAGACTTCGGTCAGCAGCGCCGTGGCGTGGCCCATGCCGCGATATTCGGGCTCGACATAGACGTCCATCAGGTTGGCGAAGGTCGCCTTGTCGGTGACGACGCGGGCAAAGGCGATCTGTTCGCCGGCCAGGAAGCCAGCAAAGCATTCGGCGTTCAGCATGGCCCGGATGAACAGGTCGTGCGGAATGCCGTCGGCCCAGCTCGACTGGCCGTTCAGGAAGCTGTAGACGCGGTCGAAGTCGATGCGCGCCTTGTCGCTGGTCACCTCTAGTCTGAGCAAGGCGATGTCTCCCATATCTTTTTTATCGCGCCGCCGGTATGGGGACACGGTATGACGGGAGCCGCGAGAGGATACAAGTCATGACTGAAGCCGCCGCCCCAGCGACGTCCGCGCCTGCGTCACTGGACCCAAAGGATGTGCGATCGATCATTATCGGCCTGATGACGGTGCTGCTGCTGGCGGCGCTGGACCAGACCATTGTGTCGACCGCCATGCCGACCATCGGCCGCGAATTGGGCGATGCCGAGCACCTGCCGTGGATGTTGACGGCCTACCTGATGTCCTCGACCGTGGTGACGCCGCTCTATGGCAAGCTGGCCGACAGCATCGGCCGGCGCACTACTATTCTAACGGCGGTCGGCATCTTCCTGGTCGGGTCGCTGCTGTGCAGCCTGTCGCCCAACATGTACTTCCTGATCGGCGCGCGTGCCATTCAGGGGCTTGGCGGCGGCGGGTTGATGTCACTGGTCCAGACGGTGATTTCCGATGTAGTGAGCCTGAAGGAACGCGGCCGCATCCAGGGGCTGTTCGCGGCAGTGTTTACCTCAGCCAGCGTCGGCGGGCCGATCCTGGGCGGGGTTCTGGCGGAACATTTCGGCTGGTCGTCGATCTTCTGGGTCAATCTGCCGGTCGGCGCCGTCGCGCTGTGGGTGGTGTCGCGCGGCCTGATGAAGCTGCCGCGCTACGAACGGCCACACACAATCGACTGGCTGGGCTTTATTTGCATGGCTGCCGCCTCGGCTGCTCTGCTGCTGGGCATCAACACACACGGCGATGAGATCATGGGCCTGCCGCGCTGGACGGCTTTTGCCGCATCGGGCGTTTTCTGGTTGTTGTTCATCCTGCGCCTGCGCTTCGCCAGCGAGCCGCTTATCCCCGCCGATATCCTCAAGAACGGCACGGTCGTGCGGGCAATCCTGGTCGGCACGCTGGCCATGGGGGCGCTGATGTCGGTCGGCGCCTATAACCCGTTGTATATCCAGCTGATCTACCATCTGGGCGTCGCCCAGTCGGGCATCGTCATGACGCCGCTGGCCGGGGGTGTGATCCTCGGCTCGATCCTGTCGGGCCAGATGATGAGCCGCAGCAAGACCGGCAAATATAAGGCCTTGCCAATGGTCGGGCTGGGGATTGGGACCTGCGTCTATGCCGCCCTGGCCATCGCCGGCGATCATCTGACATTGTGGGGCTATATCGGCAGCCTGGTCGTGGCCAATGCCGCGGTCGGCTCGACCTTCCCGGTAACGACGGTGGTGGTGCAGAACACGGTTGAGCGCCACCAGATGGGCACGGCCATGGGGATGATGAACTTCCTGCGCGGCATGGGCGGCGGCGTGCTGGTGGCGATCTTCGGCGCCATCCTGTTCGGGGAGATGTTCACTCTGCTCGGCAACAGCTTCTCAGGCGCGCTCGACATCCATGCCTTCGATCATGTCGCCAATCCGGCGCGCATCTACAAGCCGATCTTCATTGGCGCCACGGTGTGTATGGGCCTGTCGTTCCTGATGCTGTGGTCGCTGAAGGAGACGCCGTTGAGGAACCGCGAAGGGGCGGCGCCGGCCAAGGCGGCGGAGGAAGCCACCGACACCTTGGGCAGCGCGGATTTCCACTAGCGCGAAAACTTAGCGTCGTTGCAGCTTGATCGCCTTTTCCGGGCACGACTGGACGCACAGTCCGCATGCCTGGCAAGCATCGGCATTGGGCGTAAACGCCTGTTTCCAGCCGTGCAGCGTGCCCTTGACCTTGGCCAGAAACGGCAGCCCGGCGCGCTCTTCCGGCGGCAGGATGCCGAGTTCGAACACCTCATAGGGACAGATGACGACGCAGTCGGCCTTGCCCTCGCAGCGGGCGCGATCGATCACCGGTGCGAAGATACCGGGTTCTTGTTTGCACTCAGGGCCGGTCTTTTTTGAAGCATTCATAGTAAATATAAGGCCAAAAGGACTATTTCCCGCATCTGCGAACACTTTCTTTTAAGGGTTTTTCGGCACTATCGAAGGCCACATCCTCAAATTGTACGCCCCGCTTGAGGCGAGTGAGACAAGCATGAACGCGCGCCCCGCAACTTTCG
>JBEHYZ010000040.1:0-35065 GCA_048497915.1 Pseudomonadota bacterium | reverse complement strand
GAACCATCGGGTTAAAGGCCTTGCCGTTTCAAATAATGCCACATTTGAAAGGGCGGATTAAAACCGGCCGGAGAAGGGCTGTGAAAAAGGGAAACGACCCAGCCCGAACGGTTTTAAACAGAGGACCCGGCGCCTTCGCCACGCTTCGCGTCGACGCCGGAGAACAGGGATAACCGTCTTTTACTCATATTTGACAACGCTGTCAAACCGTTATTGAAAACAAATTTATTTTTTGACGAAAAGTTCTGATTTTCCCATTAGTTGCCGGAATTTGGCCGCAGGCACCGGCTTGACGAAGTTTGATAGCGCTGTCATTAATCGGCAATTATTAACGCCACCGTCGAAAAACGAGCGGGGCGGGGAAACCACAGGAAGGCAGCGTAGAACCTATGTCATCGAAAGCTTTGTCGCGCCCGTTTACCACCGCTGTATGCGCTGCCGCACTGATGTCCCTCAGCCTGGGGGTGGCCGGCGACGCACTGGCCGCGACGGCAAAAAAGAAGACCAAGGCGCCAGCTGCCGCCACAGCACCGATGACCGTCGATCCGGCCTGGCCGGCGCTTGCGCCCGCAGGCCTGGTCGATGCGAAGACCGAGGCGCGCATCACCGAGATCATGAGCAAGATGACGCTCGAGGAAAAGGTCGGCCAGACCATCCAGGCCGACATCTCGGCCATCAAGCCGGACGACCTGAAGACCTATCCGCTGGGCTCGATCCTGGCGGGCGGCAACTCGTCGCCGGGCGGCAATGAGCGCTCGACGCCGGACGCGTGGTTGCAGCTGTCCGACGACTTCTGGCGGGCGTCGCTGGCGCGGCCGAGCCAGGCCAAGGTGCCGCTTTTGTTCGGGATCGACGCGGTGCACGGCCATTCTAACCTGGTCGGCGCCATCATCTTCCCGCACAATGTCGGCCTGGGGGCCATGCATAACCCGGCGCTGATCAAGCAGATCGGCGAGGTGACGGCCAAGGAAATGTCGCTGGCCGGCGTCGACTGGACGTTCGCGCCGACAGTCGCCGTGTCGCGCGACAAGCGCTGGGGCCGCGCCTACGAAAGCTATTCAGAAAACCCGGCCGATGTCGCCGCCTATTCCGGCGAGATGGTCAAGGGGCTGCAAGGCGATACCGGCGGCAAGGATGGTGTCAAGCCGGGCCATATCATGTCGACCGCCAAGCACTTCCTGGGCGACGGCGGCACGAAAAACGGCCAGGACCAGGGCGACACTCAGGTCTCCGAGGCCGATCTGGCCAGGATCCACGGCGCAGGCTATCCGCCGGCCATCGAAGCCGGCGTGCTGTCGGTCATGGTGTCGTTCTCGTCGTGGAACGGCAAGAAGCTGACCGGCGACAAGCACCTGATCACCGGCGCGCTCAAGGAACGCATGCATTTCGACGGCTTCGCGGTCACCGACTGGAACGCCCAGGGCCAGGTGCCGGGCTGCTCGAAGGAAGACTGCCCGATCGCCATGAATGCCGGTGTCGACATGTTCATGGCGCCGGACAGCTGGAAGGGCCTGTACAAGAACACGCTGGCCGAGGTGAAGTCGGGCAAGATTCCGATGTCGCGCCTCGATGACGCCGTGCGCCGCATCCTGCGCGCCAAGATCAAGGGCGGGCTGTTCGAACTGGGCGCGCCGAAGGACCGGGCGCTGGCCGGCAAGTGGAACCAGCTGGGGGCGCCGGAAAACCGCGCCGTGGCGCGTCAGGCGGTGCGCGAATCGCTGGTGCTGATTAAGAACCAGTCGCATGTGCTGCCGCTGAAAGCCTCCGCGAAGGTGCTGGTCACCGGCGATGGCGCCGACAATATCGGCAAGCAGTCGGGCGGCTGGACGATCACCTGGCAGGGCACGGGCAACGCCAACAGCGACTTCCCGAACGGCCAGTCGATCTTCGGTGGCCTGAAGGACGCCGTGACGGCGGCGGGCGGCACGGCCACCCTGTCGGCCGACGGCAGCTTTACGCAAAAGCCTGACGTGGCGATCGTCGTGATCGGCGAAGACCCCTATGCCGAATTTCAGGGCGACCGGGTGAACCTCGACTACAAGACCGGCGACCGCTCTGAGCTGGACCTGATCAAGAAGCTGAAATCCCAAGGTATTCCGGTGGTGACGGTCTTCCTGTCGGGGCGGCCGTTGTGGACCAATCCCTATATCAACGCTTCGGACGCGTTCGTCGAAGCCTGGCTGCCCGGCACGGAAGGCGGCGGGATCGCCGACGTGCTGGTTGGCGATGCAGCTGGCAAGGCGCGCAATGATTTCAAGGGCAAGCTGACGTTCTCATGGCCGAAGAAAGCCAACCAGGGGCCGCTCAACTATGGCGCCACGCCGTATGATCCGCAGTTCGCCTATGGCTACGGCTTAACTTACGCCGACAATGGCGACGTGGCGCCGCTGTCGGAAGAGTCGGGCCTGAGCAGCGACGCGGTGGCCAATCCGGATACCTACTTCGCCGCTGGCCGTATCAAGGCGCCGTGGAAGCTCAGCCTGATCGACGCCAAGGGCGCGGCCAATGGCGATCAGGGCAAGTTCTCAAGCCCCGGCGGCGTGGTGACGCAGACCACGGTCGACGCCGGCGCTCAGGAAGCCGGCCGCTCGCTGGTGTTCAACGGCAAGGGCAGGGGCGAGGCGGCCATTTCCGCCGAGCCGGTCGACCTCAGCCGCCAGACCACAGGCAAGATGGCCATCGCCATGACCTATCGTCTGGACGGCGCCATCAAGGGGCCGGTGACGCTCAGCCTGGGCCATGACCTGCATGTCGAACGCGGCATCGATATCGCCAAGGTGCTGAAGGCGCCGGTCGGGACGTGGGCGACGGTCAAGGTGTCGCTGGACTGCTTCGCCAACCAGGGCATGAACATGCACCTGGTCGGTGTGCCGTTCTCCCTCAGCAGCACGGCGCCGCTGTCGATCAGCTATTCCAGCCTCAAGCTGGCGTCGGATGAAGGCGACGCGGTCTGCCCTACGGGTAAGTAGGGGCTGACGTGTCCGCCGGAAGCGGGTGTCTCGCGGCGTTCAAGGGGTGGGACATATGGGAGGACCGCGATGCGTAATGCAGTTTATCTGACGATGGGAATGGTGTTGGCTGTGCTGGCCGGGCCAGCCTTTGCCCAGAGCTTCTTTCCGGCCAAGGACGCCACGGCCGTCAATCCGGACGTGCAGCTGAAGCTGACCTTCAGCCAGCCGCCGGTTGTCGGCAAGGCCGGCCAGATCCGTATCTATGACGCGGCCAACGACGCGCTGGTCGATACGCTCGACCTGAGCATTCCGGCCGGGCCGACCGAGCGCAACACCACGCCTGCACCCTATATCTCGGCGCCCTACGACTACAACCAGCCGCGCCGCACCAATGCGGACACCAAGGCCGGCACACCGTCGGGTGGTGCCGAGCCGACGCCGAACACATATCAGCTGGACATCATCGGCGGCTTTACCGACGGCTTCCACTTCTACCCGGTGACCGTCAACGGCAACACCGCAACGATCCAGCCGCACCACAACCTGCTGCGCTACGGCAAGAGCTACTACGTCCAGATCGATCCGGGTGTGGTGAGCGGCGACGGTTTCGGCGGCGTGACCGGCAAGAACTGGCGCTTCGCCACCAAGGCGCAGGGTCCGAAGGCGGACGCCACGCAGCTGGTGGTCGCCACCGACGGCACGGGCGACTTCAACACGGTGCAGGGCGCGGTCGATTTCACGCCTGACCACAGCCCGAACCGCATCACCATCTCGGTGCGCGCCGGGGTCTATGAGGAACTGGTCTATTTCCGCAACAAGGCCAATCTGACCATCCAGGGCGCGGGCATGGATACGACCACCGTGCGCTATGCCAATAACGAGGTGTTCAACCCGCATCCGGTCAATATCGCCACCAATGAGTGGCCGGGCACCTTCCCGTCGCGCCGCGCGGCGTTCGCCGCGGATCACTCCGACGATCTGCATTTCAAGGACATCACCATCGCCACGACTCTGAAAGGGCAGGCGGAAGGGCTTTTGCTCAACGGGTCGCGCAATATCCTTGAGCGCGTCCACGTCATCGGTTCCGGCGATGCCCTGCAGGTCAACGGCCCCACCTACATCGCCGACAGCACGATCACCGGCGGCGGGGACACAATACTGAGTCGTGGCCCGGTCTTCCTGGAACGCTGCAAGATGGAGTCGAACGGCGCCTTCCTGTGGATGCGCAATACTGACACCAACCACGGCGCGGTGTTCAGGAATTGCAGCTTCACCGGCACCGGGGCGCAACCGACCGAGATCGCGCGCGCGCCGACCAATGGCGCCCGCAGCTATCCGTTCGCCGAGGTGGTGCTGTTGAATGCCACCCTGACCAATATCAGCACCATCGGATGGGGCCCGGCCGATACTGGCGGCAACGTCCACTACTGGGAATTGGACAGCCGCGACGCCGCCGGCAAGCCGGTCGATGTCAGCGGCCGCGCGGCGTGGTCGCGTCAGCTCGATGCAACGAAAGACGCCAAGCTGATCAAGGACTACAGCAATCCGGCCTTCGTGCTCGGCGGCTGGACGCCAAAACTGAAGTGAAGCGAATGACCCCAGCGTACATGATTGATTATCGGGGCCATTCGTGTATATCTATTTATTGTATTACATATTCGGTCCGCAAAAAGAGACCGAGAGCCTAGGGGAGAACCATGCCTGACCTTGTAAAAATCCTGCACATGCCGCAGGCGAACTTTCTGTCCAGCCTCGACCTGTGGATCGTGCTGTTCTACGCCGTGTCGATCTTCGTGCTGGCGCAGGTGGTGTCGCGGCGCAAATCAAACGAGGAAGTGACGTCGAAGGGCTACTTCCTGGCCAATAACAGCCTGCCGTGGTGGGCCATCGGCGCGTCGCTGATCGCCGCCAACATCTCGGCGGAACAGATCGTCGGCATGTCCGGCTCCGGCTACAAGATCGGCCTGGCCATCGCCTCTTACGAGTGGATGGCGGCGATCACCCTGATCATCGTCGGCAAGTACTTCCTGCCGGTCTTCCTGCGCAATGGCGTCATGACCATGCCGGGCTTCCTGGAGCAACGCTTCGGCCCCAGCGTCAAATACGTCATGGCGGTGTTCTGGCTGATCCTCTACGTGTTCGTGAACCTGACCTCGATCCTGTGGCTGGGCGGCACGGCAGTGACCACCGTGACCGGCCTCGATCCGTTGCTGGTGCTGGCGGGGCTGGGCATCTTCGCACTGCTCTATCAGATCACCGGCGGCCTGAAGGCCGTGGCCCTGACCGACATCGTGCAGGTAACCCTGCTGGTGCTGGGCGGGCTGATCATCGCCGCCCTGACCCTGACCAAGATCGGCGGCACCCAGGACGTGCACGGCGCCGTCGCCGGCTTCAACACCCTGTGGGCCAAGTTCCCGGACCACTTCCACATGATCCTCGACAAGTCATCGCCGCACTATAAGGAGCTGCCCGGCCTGGCCGTGCTGCTGGGCGGCATGTGGATCATGAACATCTCGTACTGGGGCTTCAACCAGTACATCATCCAGCGCGCACTGGCCGCCAAGGACGTGGCCGAAGCCCAGAAGGGCATCGCCTTTGCCGCCTACCTCAAGCTGTTGATGCCGCTGATCGTGGTGGTGCCGGGCCTGGCCGCCCTGGTGCTGGCGCCGGAGCTGCCGAAGCCCGACGCTGCCTATCCCAGCATGATGACGCTGCTGCCGACCGGCCTGCTCGGGCTGGTGTTCGTGGCGCTGACCTTTGCCGTCATTTCGTCGACCGCGTCGAAGATCAACTCGATCGCCACCATCTTCACGCTCGACATCGTGGCGCCGCTGAACAAGAACCTGCCGGACACTAAGCTGGTGTCGATCGGCCGGATCGCCGCGGTGGTGTCGGTGATCATCGCCGTCCTGGCCGCCAAGCCGCTGCTCGGGTCGTGGGACCAGGCCTTCCAGTACATCCAGAACTTCACCGGCTACTTCACCCCGGGCATCGTGGTGATCTTCGCGCTCGGCATGTTCTGGAAGCGTTGCTCGACGGCGGGGGCCATGGCCACTATCATCGGCGGCGTGCTGATTTCGGCAGTGTGGTCGTACATTCAGCCCGACTATCCGTTCATGAACCGGGTCGGCTGGGTATTCGTCGCTTCAACCGTGCTGTGCGTGCTGGTGTCGCTGATCATCCCGAACAAGCGCGAAGTCTCGACCCTGACCCTGGAAGGGGTGAGCTTCAAGACCTCGATGGTGTTCAATGTGCTGGCTGTCGGCGTTATCGGCATTCTGATCGCGTTATATTCCACTTTCTGGTAGTCGCCTGAGATTATCGCAAAATCAGGAAACGCGGTGGTTTCGGCCATCGCGTTTTTTGTTGTCCGCCAGGCTGTTGCGTCTTGTGTGCATTTGTGCGCGAAAATGGCGCAAAGCGATCAAATACCGGCGTTTTACGTTGACTCGCAAAGCCCGGTTTGATGGGATGTCCGCACAACACCAAAAGGGCGGAACAACAATGCTTCTGGACGGCAAGACGGTCTTCATCACCGGTGCATCGCGCGGCATCGGGCGGGCCACGGCGATCGAATGCGCCAAGCACGGCGCGCACGTCGCGATCAACACTTTCAAGGACTCTCAGGCGGCGCAGGAAGTCGCCGACGAGGTCCGTAAGCTTGGCCGCAAGGTGTTTATCTATGACGGCGACGTGTCGCTGCGCGAAACCGCTATCGGCTTTGTCGGCGAGGGCGTGAAGGCGCTGGGCGGGGTCGACGTGTTCGTGTCGAACGCCGGCATCTGCCCGTTCCACAGCTTCCTCGACATGCCGCAGGACGTCTTCGAACGCACCCGCGACGTCAACTATTCCGGCGCCTATTATATGTGCCAGGCGGCGGCCAATGCCATGGTCGCGGCGCGCAAGGGGGGCTCGATCGTCGCTGTGTCGTCGATCTCGGCGCTGGTCGGCGGCGAGATGCAAACCCACTACACGCCGACCAAGTCGGGCGTGCATTCGCTGATGCAGTCGTGTGCGATTGCGCTGGGCCGGTATGGCATCCGCTGCAACTCGGTGATGCCGGGTACTGTGGCCACCGACATCAACAAGGAAGACCTGGCCGATCCGGTGAAGCGCGAATACATGGAACGCCGCATTCCGCTTGGTCGTTTGGGCCGTCCCGATGACATCGCCAAGGTGGTAGTGTTCCTGGGCTCGGATATGGCCAGCTATGTGACAGGTTCGTCGGTGCTTACCGACGGCGGTCTGTTCGTGAACCTGCAATAGTCAAGGTCGCTTTCTTTGAGAGAGGGTCACTTGCGAATGTAAGTGACCCTTTTGTCATTTCGGCCTAAAGGCCTACCACATTCCATTTTGCTCCGAGGTTTCCCCATGGCCGCTGTCTTCAACATCCGTGATTTCGGCGCCCAAGGTGACGGCCGGACCGTCGACACGCCGGCCATCCGCGCTGCCGTCGAAGCGGCCGCCGATGCCGGCGGTGGAGAGGTCGTATTCCCGGCCGGCCATTACCTCAGCTTCTCCATTCCGCTGTCTTCCGGTGTGCATCTCTACCTGGCCGAAGGCTGTGTGCTGGAGGCCGCCGATCCGGCCATACATGACGGCGCCTATGACCTGCCCGAGCCGCATATCGACCTCTATCAGGACTTCGGGCACAGCCACTGGCGCAACAGCCTGATCTACGGCATCGAGGTCGAGGACGTGTCGATCACCGGCCCGGGCGTCATCGACGGCAAGGGCATGACCCGCGAAGGACCAGGCTCACAATGGAGCCGCCAGCGCGGCGAGTTCCCGCTCAGCATGAAAGACATGTCGGCCGAGGAAATGGCCATTCTCGTGCCGGAAATTGCCGCCATGAACGGGCAGGGCAATAAGGCCATCGCCTTCTACAAGTCGCGTAATCTGGTGTTTCGCGGCTTCACTATCGCACGCGGCGGGCACTTCGCTATCCTGACGACGGGTTGCGACGACCTGGTGTTCGAGACCCTGCTGGTCGACACCAATCGCGACGGGTTGGATATCGATGGCTGCCGCCAAGTGACGGTGCGCGGCTGCCGGGTCAACACGCCGAACGACGACGCCATCGTGCTCAAGGCGTCCTATGCCTGCGGCGAGATCCGCCATACCGAAGACGTGACCATCGAGGACTGCCATGTGTCGGGTTTCGATCCGGGCACGCTGATCGACGGCAGCAAGGGGCGGACGCAGACCATTTCGCCGGATCTGGACCGCGTGACGGGGCGTATCAAGATCGGTACGGAAACCAATGGCGATTTCCGCAATATTACAATCCGCAACTGCTCGTTCGAGCGGTCGCGCGGGCTGGCGCTGGAGACAGTCGACGGCGGCACCATCGAGAACGTGCGCGTGTCGAACCTGACCATGCGCGACATCCAAACCGCACCGCTGTTCATCCGCCTGGGCGCGCGTCTGCGCGGGCCGGAAGGCACCAGGCCGGGGGCTGTGCGCGATGTCGAAATCCGCGATGTGACGGTTGAGGATTGCCTGCCGGACTATGCGGCCCTGCTGGTTGGGCTGGCCGACAAGCCGATCGAGAATGTGACCCTGGAAAACATCCGCCTGAGCTATCGTGGCGGCGGCACGGCCGAGGATACCGCGCGTCAGATGCCGGACAATGCCGACAGCTACCCGGAGCCGTCGATGTTCGGCCGCACTCCAGCTTTTGGGTTGTGGACGCGGGATGTGAAGGGGTTGCGACTGCGCAATGTCGAGTTTGAAACCACGGCGCCCGATGCTAGGCCGGCGACGAAATTCGAACGGACCGAGCTGGCCGAATAAAAAAGCCCCGCTGGATCAGCGGGGCTTTTTTCTTATCAGGCCTTGGTGCTGCGGCCCCAGAGGTCAGAGTATTTCCAACCTGTCAGGTCTTCGACGACCTTGCCGCTTTCCGGGGTTTCAGGTTCGGTGGCGCCGCCGCGCAGACGTTCGATTTCGCTCATCAGCACGACGTGAGTCTTGGCGTTCAGCTTGAAGCGCAGGGCCACCATCAGGCCGAGCAGCATGACCACGGCCGGGCCGACGCACATGACCAGAACGATGGTGTGGATGGCTTCCGGGGTCTGCACGATCGGGGCATGATTTTTCGGGGTCGGCACATAGCCGCCCTTGTCGAGCAGCCAGCCGACGGTGAAGATAGCCACGGCCTGGCTCAGTTTGCGCACCAAAGTCATGACGCCGGCGAAGATGCCTTCGCGACGCTGGCCGGTGACGGCTTCGTCAACATCCGGCAGGTAGTTGTAGACACTCCACGGCACGAAGTTCAGCGTGCCACGGCCAAGGCCGGCGAAGATGATCGGTACGAACAGCCAGAACATGACCGTCAGCGAGACGCTGTTGTTCAGCACGCCGCCGAAGATGTTGTGCTCGATGCCCTTGATGGCGTCGCCGAAGCCGGCGGGCGTCATGTAGTAGAACACATAGTACAGGGCGCAGGAGACGATGAACGAGGAGATCGCCAGGCTGTAGGCGCGGGTCGGGCCGGCGCGCATGACGATGCGGATGGCGACCATGACCGACAGGAACTGGAAGAAGTACATGGTGGTCATCAGCTGCGAGATGATCAGGGTCGAGCCCGCCATGACCACGGCGACGAAAATAGCGAAGGCGCCGTTAAAGATATCCTGCGAAATATAGCCGCCGAGATAGATCGACAGATGCTGGCGGAACGCCTTGATGCGCAGGGTCGAGAACAGGTCGCGGAAGATGTTGAACGGGATCATCACCGCTTCGCCAACATTGAACGGCTTCGGCTTGATCAGCTTTTCGCCGTCGCTGTAGGGGCGCTCCCAGGTGAACATAACCGACAGGATGATGACCAGGCTGGCCAGGCCGCCGAAGATGGCGCCGTTGATCAGGAAGGTGGTCGCCGAGTCCTTGCCAAGGTGGTTGATGATCAGGGTCGGCAGGTATGAGGCCAGCATGGCCGAAGCCTGGGCGCACAGGATGCGGGCGCCGGCGAACTTGGCCTTTTCCTTGTAATCGTCGCTCATTTCCGCCGGGAAGGTTTCCCACGGGATCAGCACGAAATTGTAGATCAGCTCGAAGAACAGGTAGGTGGCGAGATAGTACTGCCAGGTCATGCCGGCGACCCACATCAGCGCGAAGCTGGGCAGCAGCGGAATGGCGATCAGCAGGAAGATCTTGCGGCGGCCGATGGTGCGGCCGATCCAGGTGTTGCGCAGATTATCGGAAATGTAGCCGATCAGCGGGCAGGTGAACGCATCGAAGAAACGCGAAATGGCGAACAGTTCTGCCGCCTTGCCTGCGGTCAGGCCGCAGAAGGTGGTGTAGAAATAGATCAGCCAGCCCGACGTGACGGCCGTGATGCCGGCGCCGACGAGGTCGCCCGACCCCCAGGCCCAGTGGTTCAACGGCCCTGTCTTACGTGCCTTCGCTTCTGCCACGGCTTACTCCCCTGTTCTTCTTGTTTGGTACCAATAGTCACACATTTGGGCCGAAAGTCCAAAGACTCATCTTCGGGGGTAAATACGGCCGGTCGACAGCAGGAAAATGCCCCGCCGGGTGGCGGGGCATGTCCGGTTAGATAAAGCGGTAGAGGAACTCACCCATGGTCAGCAGCGCCATGGCCTGGCCGAACGGCATGCTGGTGAGCGGAATGTCCTTGTATTCCTGAATCGAGTTGAACACGGGCGTGCCAAACGATACCTGGGTCAGTTCGCCCGCATCGTTGATCTTGGCGCGGACGGCCTTGGCGCCCTTGATGCCAATGGCTTCATATTCCTTGGAAATATAGCCTTTGCGGACGGACTTCAGAATGCCGTAGGCGAAGCCGGCCGAAGCGGCGGCTTCTTCGTATGAGGTCTCGTCATCGAGGATGGTGCGCCACAGGCCTGACGGGGTCTGGACCTTGGCCAATGCCTTGACCTGGGCCTCGAGCGTCTCGATCAGGAACATGCGGAAGGCGTCGTCCTTCGGCAGGTTGAGCAGCTCGATGAATTCCGGAATGACGATCGTGACCCACGAATTGCCGCGGCCCCACAGGGCGTTGGCGAAGTTGTGGCGGCCGTCGAAGGTCCAGCCGTGGAACCATAGGCCGGTCTTGCGGTCGGTCAGGTACTTGATGTGGATCAGGAACTGGCGCTTGGCTTCCTCGACATAGTGCGGGCGGTTGAGCAGCAGGCCGATCTTGGCCAGCGGCACGACCGACATCATCAGGGTGTCGTCCCACATCTGCTGATTGTTGACGCTGTTGTAGACGATGTGCTGGAAGCCGCCCTCTTCGGTGCGCGGCAGCTCGTTGTAGACCCACTCCGCCCAGACATCGAGGTAGGGCAGGTAACGGCGATCACCGGTGCGCTCATAAAGGTAGGCCAGCGTCAGGAACGGCGCCACCGTGTTGATGTTGCGCGACGGCGAGCCTTCCTTGAACCGGTCCTCGAACCAGTTGATCATGATGTCCCAGGCCTTTTTGTCGCCGGTCATCTCCCAGACCTTGTACATGCCGTACAGGCCGATCCCTTGCGTCCACTCGAAGCCGTGCCAGGCCTTGGTGTCGATGACGCGGCCGTCGGTCAGACGCAGCAGGAACTCACCCGACGTGTCCTCGATATTGACCAGGTTGTTGATCAGGCGGTCGATGGCGTCACGATAATCGTCGCGATCGGCGTCGAGCGCCGCCGACTGGTGTTGCAGCAGCGGATCGATGTTGAACGGGTCGGTCGGCTTGAGGATCTGGTTCTTGGTATTTACGGGCATGAGACTTTTTGCAGGGATTAAAATGATTTAGCGTTGCAGGGTTTTGGGTGAGGACACCAGTTCGAGCGGGACACCGCCGCGGGCGTTGTTGAGCAGCACCAGCTTGACGGGTTCCAGGGCGTTTTCCGGCTTGCCGTCGGTGGTGACGGCCAGGGTGATCGTGTTGTTGCCGTTGGGATCCAGGATGCCCGGCGGCAGGATGAACATACGCTGCGGGCCGACATTGGCGGCGAAGTTGCCCATATTCCAGCCATTGATGAAAATCAACGCACGCGTCTTGTGATCGGACTGCGCCTTGGTGGTGTCGCCGAAGGCGAGGCCGAGCTGAACGTCCTGGGTCTTGGGGTAGTCGAGCTTCACCTGCGTCCGCAGCCAGTAGGTGCCTGCGGCGGGCGGGGCATCGGTCGGATTGGCGACTTCCCACTTCGAGCCGGTCGGATCGGGTTTGTCGGCGTCGCCGCCGGCCGGCAGGTGCCAGCCCAGGCGTTCACCGTAGAGGCCACCGCTGTTCATCGGCCCGCGCACCAGGTCGGCGATGTCCTCGCCGCCCTTGTTCCCCTGGATCTTCCAGTCGATCTTGGTTGCGAAGGCTGGCAGCGGTTGCGGCGCCGGCATGGGCGGGCGTCCGGCCACCGGAGCGGGCGGCGGCGGGGCGGCGGCGGCCAGCTTGGCATCGTCGGCCTTGGGCGACAGCGACACGTAGATCAGGCCGCGCGCTTCCTTGTGTTCGTCATTGGCGCCGAGGTCCCAGTTGTGCGAGTTGTTGCGCACCATGACCGAGATCTGGTGGGCGCCAGGGGGCAGACCCGCCACATCGAACTTGGCGCGGCTGACGCCGACTGGGCGAGGGTTGGCCGTCGGCATTTCGTTTTGACCGACGAACTTGCCGTCGATCCAAACCTGCAGGAAGCCGGAGCCACCGCCGCCGTATTTAATGTCCAGCGAGTCGGGCGTGGCGGCTTTCTTGTCGACCGTGAAGGTGCCGCGATACCAGACGTCGCCATGGTGGAAGCCGTATTGGCTCATATCAAGGATCGGCTGACCGGCGGGCGGCGTGGTCTGGGTGGTCGATGAGGTCGAGGTCATGTCGGCCTTAAGCCACTTGCTGTCGTCGAAGGCCGGATTGGCTTCGGGCGAGTCGACGCGGCGTTCCCACTTGGCGGCCATCAGGTCAGGCACGGTGACGGCGTCGGGGCCCTTGACCGGGGCGCTGAGGACACTGCCGCCGGGCTGGGCGACAAGGCTCAGGGCCTGGGCGTTGAAGGACAGTTTGGTGAGCAGCTTGGGCGCCCAGACCTGGATCGTCGAGTCAGCGGTGGTGTCGCCGGTGAGGATCAGCGTGCCAGTGTTGTCCTTGCCCTTGGCGGCGGCAGCTTCGCGGATCAGCGCGGCCGAGCGTTCGAGGACTGGCCCGGCGACCGTGTCCTGACGCCAGAACTGGGTGGCTGTGTCGGTGTCGGCCAACAGCAACAGGAGCGGCGGATTACCGCCCGCGTTGATCTGCACCTGGGTCAGGCCATCGTGTACATAGTTCAGGCGCAGATCGCCGGTCTTGGCGTCATAGACGCTGTCGGCCTTGCCGGAAATGACGGTGACGATCGGCTTTTTCTTGAAACGTAGAACGGTTTCGCCGTCCTCGCCCTTGCGGCCATGCAGGAGCGCGATGTCGCGACCCATATCTTTAGCGGCGGTATCCTGGCTAAAGAAGGTCTGGGTGTCGGAGGTCGTGTAGACCAGGTGTTGGCGGGCCAGAGCGAAGTTGGCCAGCAGCAGCTTGGCGTCATAGCCGTTCAGGCGCAAGGTGCCGGCCTGCGGCAGCTTATAGGTGCCGTCTTTGGTTTTCAGCTCGAAGGTAAAGGTGTCGTCGGTCAGCCCATTCGACGGGTTGTGGCCGACATAGATCAGGTCGCCTTCGCCATTCGCGCCGACGTCATGATAGAGCTTGATGTTGGGCGAGGACGCCGTCAGTTCCGGGCCCATCTCCAGATTGGCCAGCAGCGGCGTGGCGGCCTGGACGAACTGGCCCATCTGCTTGAGCGCGAACTGTTTCGGACGCAGGCGGCGGGCTTCGTCGATGCCGACGCCGTAGTCGTAGGACGTGTAGACCACCGTCGCCGGCAGCCAGCCCCAGGAGGTGCCGCCGAACGCCGTATAGACGCTATGGATCGACAGGCCGTTGATCAGCGACGAGCCGAAAAAGGTGCGGACATACTCCGGCCCGATGCGCTTGGCGGTGCACTCATAGGTGCCGACGCTGCCCCAGTAATCGAACCAGCCGCCGCCAATTTCGGCGGCGAAGCCCGGC
Organism: Pseudomonadota bacterium; assembly: GCA_048497915.1. GTDB lineage: Bacteria > Pseudomonadota > Alphaproteobacteria > Caulobacterales > Caulobacteraceae > Asticcacaulis. The sequence goes on along the minus strand of JBEHYZ010000040.1, from coordinate 21,076 downwards.
GTATTGGGCGAGGCCTTCTGGCCGACCTTGACGATGCCGTCGGCGGCGGGTTTCGGGTCGCCGTACATGCCCCAGTTGGGCACGATGTTCGGCTTGCCGACTTCGGCCGAGATCGTGCAGCTGCCGCCCGGATAGCCATCGAAGGCGTAAAGATCGGTCGGGCCTTCGACGGCGAACGGCGCGGTCGAGCCCGGCGGCGTCCAGTTGGGCAGGCGGCTGGCGGAGTTGTGGAAGATCGGCACGGTGATGCCATCGGCCTTCACCTTGTCGGCCAGGATCTTCATGTAGCGCTTGTGCGTGTCGGAGGTGTTCGACAACTCGTTTTCGATCTGGAAGGCGATGACCTTGCCGCCACCATTGGTGATCTGGTGGCGGGCGACGATGGCGTCGAACTGGGTCTGCCACTCTGCCATGGCGTTGATGTATTCCGGATCGTCGGTGCGTGCGACGGCCTTCTGGCGCGCCAGCCAGCCAGGGAAGCCGCCCATGGTCAGTTCGGCGTTCACGTACGGGCCCGGACGGATGATGACGTACATCCCTTCGTCCTCGGCCATCTGGATGGCCTTTTCCATGTCGCGGATGCCGGTGAAGTCATAAGAGCCGGGCTTGGGCGAATGGTAACCCCAGTCGAAATAGAGGCTGACGGCGTTGTAGCCGGTGGCCTTCATCTTCTGCAAAACGTCGCGCCACAGGGACGGCGAGGGCAGGCGGAACGGGTGGAACTCACCGGCCCAGATCATCTCGCGCTTGCCGTCGAACATCAGGGAATGCTTGTCCCAGGTGATCTTGACCGGCTTGCCCGTCGGCTTGGTGGCCGCCTCGATCTCGGCGGTGGTCTGCTTGAGGACGGTGAAGTGGCGGACGGCGCCGGTAACGCCGTTCAGCTCCTGACGCGGGCTCCAGGTCTTGAAGCCGTCGAAGCTGTCGGAATACCAGTACTTCTTGGTACGGTATTCGTCGAAATAGATGCGCCAGCCGTCTTTGCCGTCTTTATCCTTGATGCGGACGACGGCGGGGCCTTCGATCCAGTCACCCCAGCCGGCCCAGTTGCCGGTCTTTTCGATCGTCCACGGACCAGTCAGCGAGGTGGCCGAGGCCAGCTCGATCGTCTTGTTGGTCTCGTTCTTGGTGAAGACGTAGTATTTGCCGCCCTCTTTGACCGGGAAGGTGTCGATGTGGTTGTTTTCCAGGCCCTGCATGATCTGCGGTGCGCCGAAGCTGCCCTTGGCCAGGTCGGTGGCCTTGATCAGGTAGGCGGCGAACGGGCCGCCGGTGCCGGATTTCGACAGCGACACGACGATGTAGGTCTGGCCGTCGCTGTCCTGGAACCACTCCGGCGCCCAGGTATTGGTGATCTTGCCGTCGCTCAACGTCAGGGGCACGTCGGCGATGTGCTCCCAGTTTTTCAGGTCCTTGCTGCGGGTCAGGCCAAAGGTGCTGCTGTTCCAGTCGGTGGTGTAGACGACATAGTAATAGCCGTCCTTGGCCTTGATGATCGACGGATCGCGTAGCAGGGTCGAAGGCTTATAGGTCTCGTTGGCCAGCGAGGTGAAGGTGGCGCCGTCATACGAGGTGAACAGGCTCATAGTATTTTGCGACGTCGCCGGGAAGGCCGACATCAGATAGGTGTCCGGGCCCCTGACCGGCGATGGGCGCGCTGAAGCGGAAGCGACGATGCCCGAAGCTTCGGTCTGGACCTTGTTCTTCGAGGTCAGGCCGGCGCTGTCCATGAAGGCGTCGCCGGTCTGATTCTGGGGAGGCTGGGTCTGGGCAAAGGCCGGCGCGAAGGCGAGGGCGCCGATCGCCAGGGACAGTGTCAGGACGCCTGCGCCCGGACCGCGTTTTGCCTTCGTGTTTGCCGCCATGCCATCACCCCTGTCTTTGCGATTGTTTTTTGGGCCGCTGGTTCGTGCGTTTCGGGCGGCCGTTTCGCGGCGGAATTTGACATTGACACCGGTGGAGATCAATGAAAAATATCAAAATCAATCACAAAATGATCAGAAAATGCAGGGGGATCGGGTAAATGATCATGTTCAATCATCGTGAGCGACGGTCCGGCCGGGTTTCCGCGTTCAAAGCGCTTCCCGCTGCCGCCCTGGCGCTGTTCATGGGCGTTGTGGCGACGGCCAACGCCGCCGATCCGGTTTCGTCCTGTTCTCCGAATACACTCTGCATGGCCCCGAAAGCACCGATGTCGCCCCTGTCCTTTGCTTTTGGCGCCGGAACCACCGGCACAAAGATAGCCGACGACATGACCTATGACGCCGCGCGCGGCTACGGCTTCGTGTCAACGCCCGGCGGCAATGAAAAGGCCTTTTCGGTGAAGGTGCCGGCGGGCGATTACCTGGTCACCGTCACGCTTGGCGACAAGAAGGCCGCCAGCCGCACCTCGGTGTGGGCCGAGGAGCGCCGCCTGGTTGCCGCGCCGGTGGTGCTGAAAAAGGGTGAGACGAAGACTCTCACTTTCCGCGTCAATGTCCGTGACGACAAGCTGACGCCCGATGTGCAGGACGGCGTGCCCTATACCAATGTGCGCCTGCGGCCGGACGATATCGGCGGCCGGTCTTGGGACGATCAGCTGACCATCGCCGTGTCGGGCGAAGCGCCGGCGTGGATGGGGCTGACGATTGCGCCGGTCACGGGGCGCCGCATTCTGCTGGCCGGCGATTCGACCGTGACCGATCAGTCGGGCGGCGACTACGCGTCGTGGGGCCAGATGCTGCCGCGGTTCATCGCCGGGGACGTTACCGTCGCCAACCACGCGCGCAGCGGCGCGACCATGAAGGAATTCCTCAGCTCACTGCGCTGGGACAAGCTGATGAGCGAGACCCGGCCCGGCGACATCGTGCTGATCCAGTTCGGTCACAACGACGAAAAGAAGCAGTGGCCGCATACCTATGCGGCAGCCGACGGCGCCTATCCGGCGTTCCTGGGCGCGCTGGTTGCCGATGTCCGTCAGCACGGTGCGACGCCGGTCCTGCTGTCGCCACCGCAGCGGCTTGGCTTCGGACCCGATGGCAAGATCCGCAACAGCCACCAGGGCTATGACGAGGCGGTGCGCAAGACGGGTGAGGCGCTCAATGTGCCGGTGATCGACCTGACCACCCTGACCGGGCAGATGTACGAAGCGCTCGGTCCGCAGAACGCGACACTTGCGTTTGCCAACCACGGCCAGGAAAAGACCCACCATGGTGCGTACGGGGCCTATATGATCGCGTGCATGGTAACGCAGCATTTGACCGCCTTGCCGGAATTGGGGGTGAAGGCGGTCGCGGACCTGCCGGTGTGCACGCCGGACAAGCCGCTGGATCCGAAGGCTTATGAAATCCAGCCGGGCGACTGGCCGATCATGCGGGTCAAGATCAACCAGGGCAACGAAGTGGCGCCCGCGAAGTAGGGCGGGCTTTTTTGTTTGGCGTTCAAGCGCCACGCAGGCTTTACGCGCAAACGTGCGCGGCGGCCGGTCGGCCTTGCCAAAGCGCATAAGGTGCGCTTTGGAGGGGCGCCCACGAAATCAACTTTCTCCAGGGAGACTATCCATGTCCTTTGAACATATCGGCTTCACCATGCAGCTCAAGAAAGGCTTCGAGGCCGAGTACAAGAAGCGCCACGACGAGATCTGGCCAGAGCTGGTCGACCTGCTGCATGAAGCCGGCGTGTCGGAATATTCGATCTTCCTCGACGAGAAGACGCTGGTGCTGTTCGGCACGCTGAAGCGGACCAAGCCGCACGGCATGGACACCCTGCCGAGCCTGCCGATCATGGCGAAATGGTGGGCCTATATGGCGGACATCATGGATACCAATCCGGACAACTCGCCGGTGGTGACGGACCTGAAGCCCGTGTTTTATATGGCTTAAATTTTAACCCTCCCTGCAAACAGGGAGGGTTTTTTAAACCGCCCGCAGCTCCAGCGGCGTCATCGCGTCCTCACCCGCGGTGCGGGCGATGCGGACCTCGATGTCCTCGGCCTGGAGCCATTGCAGGGCCGCCGGATCGATGCCGTCATCGGTGATCAGCACGTCGATGTCCGACAGCGGACAGACCGACAGTGAGGCCGGTGCGTTGATCTTGCTCGAGTCGGCCAACAGGATGACCTCATTCGCGCGTTCGATCAGCCGGCGCTCCGACTGGACCAGCAGCGTATCCGTTTGCATCAGGCCGTTCTTGGTCAGCGCCTGGCAGCCGATGAACATGCGCGCCGCCGCGAAATGCTGCAGGATGCCGTCCTCATACGGATTGAGGATGATGCGCTGCTCGCGGAACAGCTCGCCGCCGGGCAGGGTGACCTTGATGCGGCTCCGGTCGAGCAGGCACTGCAGGATCGGGATCGAGGTCGTCAGCACGTGGTACGGCTCGTCGCGCAGCATCGACGCCATGGTGAAGGTCGTCGTGCCGCCGTCGATGATCATGGCCAGGCCGGGCGTAATGTAATCGAGCGCCAGGCGGGAAATGGCGCGCTTGGCGGCGGCATTGGCAATAACGCTGTCCGCGAAGGCCGACTGGCCGCGCAGTGAATCCCTGCGGCTGTCGGTCGTCGGCGCGGGCTGGCGGCTGCTGCCGTAATGCTTGCCTTCGACACGCATGGCCCCGCCGCGCACGCACAGCAGGTGACCCAGCTCATGCAGCTCATTGAGGTCGCGGCGAATGGTGGCCGGTGAGACGCCCAACCGTTCGGTCAGTTCGTCGACGGAGGTGACGCGCTCGGTATTGAGCTCGCCAATGATCAGTTTCCAGCGATCTTGAAGATGCATGGCTATGTGTCGGTCCCATATGTCAGGATCATGGTGCCGGCTCTGAATGGCCGAGTCTCCCCTGATCCGTCAGTTTATTGTTTCCGCTGTGGTTTTGCAGAGCGGTTTGATCCCCGGAAGTTTTCATGTGCGGTTTGCTTGCGGCACCGCCAAATGGTCATCCGTGTGATTGGTATTGATCGAATCTTATAGGATGACTTATCCCAAATGTCGAGACGACTTTATGCAACCGGTGTCATTCTCTCGCCGCCGCTCGCCCGACGGGTGAAGTTCACGGCCCGCGCGCCTTGTCCCACAGTGATTTGAGCGCCTGGTAGTTCGGTGCGTCGCCACAGGCGGCGATGGACGAGGCGTCGTCCCTGCCGGCATCGAGGGCGTCCGCGCAGGCGCGGTTGCGCTGGATTTCCGCCTGGGGGACACCGTAATTCGGAATGTTGATGATCGCCGTGCGGCCGGGCGCGCCGTTCAGGCCGGGAATATACTGGGTGATCGGCGTATAGCCGCGTGAGGCCGTGGCTTTCTGACGCAGGCTGGTGGCCTGGCCGCCGTCGCGCGACATGCGGTCGAGGCCGTATTCATAGACGATCGCCAGAGCTGCCTGCGCCCGGGCATCGCCTTTTTCGGCCCGCGCCGTCAGGAGGTTCGGCGGTATGGTGAGCGCCATCTTCAGCAGGTTCAGATTGGGCCCGGCCTGACCGGACAGAGTCGCGCACCCGGTCAGTGCGACCGCCAAGGCCAATCCGCAGGCCCGTTTGATGCGCATAGTTGCGTGCATTCTCCCCTCCCGTATCCCCGGCCGGCAGGGAACTACGGCCGATCACGTTCGTCAACCGGAAACGGGTTACGCGGCGATCTGGGTGCTGAGGGCGTTGTGCCACAGGTGGCGGTAGCTGCGCATCTCCTGCCGCAGTAAGGGTTTGACGCGGCGGCCGGGCAGGGCGGGCAGGGTGTACTCGCCGCGGAAGGCCAGGGCGGCGGCGCCGCGCGTCACGCCGCTGATGCCGTCATTGACCAGGACCGGCCCGTCGTGCAGGGCGGCGATCAGGCGGCACAGGGTCTCGTTGCGCGCCGCCGCGCCTTCGACCAGCAGGCTGTCGCCGGCCTGGATCAGGTCGAGGCATTCGGTCGACAGCATGGCGAGGTAAAGCAGGCCCAGGGCGGCGCGGCTTTCAGGCGTATCACGATTGAGGTTGCGAATTTCGCCGCGACGACCGGGAAACGGTCCGCCGGCGTCGACGAAATTGGGCATGGCCAGGCTGCCGCCGCGAATGACGTCGCTCAGGGCCGCCTCATCGACCGGCACGTCGGTGCGGCCGTGGGTGATGACGTCGAAGGTGCGGCCGCCCATGAAGCGGGCGCACGGCACCGGCCGGCCGAAGACATCGACGGCGACCAGGCAGTCGCGCTCGGCCTGGAGATCGCTGAGCGGCGCGCCCGGCGCCATGGCGATGAACCAGGTGCCGGTCGACAGCACCGCGGGGGTCTTTTCCTCGCCACGGCTAAGCAGGGCGGCGGCCAGGGCCGCGTTCGAATCGTGCAGGCCGACGCAGACCTGGACTGTCGGCGGCAGACCGGTGGCCGTGGCGATATCGCCACGCAGGCTGCCCAGGCGTTCCCAGGCGTGGCGCAACGGCGCGAAACGCTGATCCCAGCCTTGCCCGACGGCCAGCGACGAAAAGCCGCCGGTACGCGGCGACCACAGGTCGGTGTGGCAGCCCATGGAGGTGGCTTCGTTGGCCATGACACCCGACAGCCGCCACGCCCAGTATTGCGGATAAGGAAGAATCCAGCGCACCCGCGCGAAAGCCTGCGGATCGCGGTGGGCGTGCCAGTAAATCTGGGCGCCGAGATTAAGGCCGGCCGGCAGCTCCGGCGAGCAGGTCTCATCAAACGCCGGGCGCGCCTGGCGATAGGCGGCGGCAAACGGCTCCGGGATGCGCGCTTCATAGTCCTGGATCGGCTGGACCAATTGCCCGGCCTCGTCGAGGAACGCGCAGGCGGCGCCGTGCGTTACCGGCATGATGCGGTCAATAGCGTAGCGCTGACCCAGGTCGGCCAGCTGGCTCAGCAGCCAGGTAAACAGGCGATCGGTGTCGACGGCGCGATAGAGCGGCGTCTCCAGGTAGGGAGTCGCGATCCGGCGTTCGGCCCATACACGGCCGTCGCCACCGACAATCGTGACCTTGGCGAAGGTCTTGCCGGCGTCAAAGACAGCACATTTGCCCTGTCCTGGTTTGATCACCCTTACACTCCTCATCCGCGTCTCAGGCGCGGACTTTTTCCGCGCACAAAAGCGAAGGCATTTGATGACCGTTTGTGATCGGAAACGGCTGTTTCGGATCGAAGTCTTTTGCTTCCGTCACCTGGTCTTTTTCTTTATTTTCCAACCATATCGCACAGGTTCAGAGCATGCAACGGACTTGTCACAATGGCTGCACAACGGCCGCGAGGGTGGCGTTCCGGACACACCGCGGAAGAGGTATTATTTTACTGAGATCCCGCATCGAGCGTAGGTGCGGTGTCCTGCCTCAAATCACATCATTTCGGGATTTGGTGATTTGACTAGGTCGTGTGAAAACCGCATAAAAGACAGACAACTGAGGGGCGTTTTGAAAAGCCGCATGACAGCCACGGCCATTGACAACCGGCTCCAGGCCATACCGCGCGACATCATCGATCGCGACAATGCCCGGCTGATGTCCAATCACCTAAAGGATTTCGACGCGGTGGCCGAACGGCTGGCGCGGACCGGCATCGATGTCGAGGATATCCTCAGCCGCCTGATGGCGCTGGAAGTCGGCCTGCCGAGCTGGGGCATGTTGTCCGGCGGCACGCGGTTTGCGCGTTTTCCGCTGCGTGGCGAGCCGACGACCATCTTCGAAAAAATCGAGGATTGCAGCGTGGTGCATCAGCTGGCCGGACTGACGCCACGCATTTCGCTGCACCTGCCGTGGGACCGGACCAGCGATTATGTGGCGGTGCGCCAGTATGCCGAGGCGCACGGCATCGGCTTCGACACCATCAATTCCAATACGTTCCAGGACCAGCCAGGCCAGGTGCGGTCCTACAAGTTCGGTTCCTTGAGCCACACCCAGGCGGCGACGCGGCAGCAGGCGATCGCGCACAATCTGGAATGTATCGAGGTCGGCAAGATCCTGGGGTCGAAGGCCTTGACCGTGTGGATCGGCGACGGTTCCAACTTCCCCGGCCAGAGCGATTTCGCTGAGGCGCTGGACCGTTATCTCGACAGCATGCGGGTGATCTACAAGGCGCTGCCGGCGGACTGGCACCTGCTGATCGAGCACAAAATGTTCGAGCCGGCGCTGTATTCGACGGTGGTGCAGGACTGGGGCACGTCGATTCTGTGTGCTCAGGCGCTGGGCGACAAGGCGCGGTGCCTGGTCGACCTCGGCCACCATGCCGCCAACGTCAATATCGAGATGATCGTGGCGCGGCTGGCGCAGTTCGGCAAGCTGGGCGGCTTCCACTTCAACGATTCCAAGCATGGCGACGACGACCTCGATTCCGGGTCGATCAATCCGTTCCAGCTGTTCCTGATCTTCAACGAACTGGTGGCTGCCGAAGCGCGGGCCAGGGCGCGCGGCGAGCCGTTCAATCCGTCCTACATGATGGACCAGTCGCACAACCTGACCGATCCGATCGAAAGCCTGCTTAATTCGGCGCGGGCGATCGCGGCCTCCTATACGCGGGCGCTGATCGTCGACCGGACGGCGCTCAAGGCCTACCAGGCGGACAATGATGTGATCATGGCGCACAACTGCCTGCGCATGGCGTTCGAGACGGACGTGCGGCCGATCCTGGCGACGGCGCGCCTGCGCAAAGGCGGGGCGATCGACGTCGTCTCGGCCTACCGGGCGACCGCCTACCGGGCGACCAAAGCGGAAACGCGCGCCTTCGATGGCCGCCTGGCCGGCGGGATTGTGTGAAGCTGCCGTATAAAGGTGGCAATTCAGGGATGATATCATGACCGATCTTGATCGCCGCCGGATGCTGGCGGGCGCCACGATGAGCGCGGCTTTGCTGAGCGGCGGCGCGCGGGCGCAGGGCGCGGCGGCTAATCCGCCGCAGGTGCAGCTTGGCGAAAAAGCCCCCGAGGGCGAGCTGATCTACCGCAATCCGCTGAAAACCGCCGCCGATATCAAAGGGTGGATCATGGAAGGCACAGCGGGCGTCGATTTCGAGCTCGGCCAGATGCGGATGAAAAATCTGATGTCGGCCGATAACGGCCAGGCATCGAATTTCGTCTTCTGGTGTCCGGAAGTGTTCCCGGACAATGTCGATATCCGCTGGAACTTTACAGCCCTGGAAGAGCCCGGCCTGTGCATCCTGTTTTTCGCGGCGCGCGGCATCCTGCCCGGCGGAGGAGATGCGCATGTCCTCGATCCGAAGCTGAAAGCCCGCGCCGGCGTCTATGATCAGTACACAAAATCCGACGTGTCCGCCTTGCAGATGGCCTATTTCCGGCGGCGCTGGCCGGAGGAGCGGGCCTTCCATCTGTGCAATCTGCGCCGGGCGCCGGGCTTCGAGATGCTGGCCCAGGCCGCCGATCCGTTGCCGGATGTCAAGGACGCCACGCCGCCTTATCGCGTCCGGCTGATGAAACGAACCAGCGGCGTGCAATTCTATATCAATGACCTGAAGGTCATCGATTGGCAGGCCGGTTCTCCGGCGCCGCAACCGAAATGGCCGGGGGCGGGAAGCATCGGCTTCCGTCAGATGGCGCCACTGATTGCCGCCTATTCTGATCTCGAAGTGCGCAAAATCGACGGAATCTGACGTCCGGGCTTATTCCCATAGGCGGTAAGGATTTACGGCGGCTGAGCCGGCGGTGACGCGCACCCTCAGGTTGCATCATTCTGCGTAAAGGAGCAGAATCGGTCACTAATAATCATCATACAATTGCCAGGCGGAATTGTGACGGCGGTAATCTATTCTTGTATCGATTCTGTTGCCGTTTCGCGGCGCAAAAGTGGCAGCGGCGGACTCCAGAGCGAAATTCAGGCCTTAATAATTCATTAAAATCAACAGATTGTTAAGATTTTCCAAACATTTCAACGGGCAGCGCCGCGGCTTTTGAGGCGGGGTAATCAAGGCCTGCCTGTGACGGAAATGTTTCGCGCCGCACCGGCGGGGGCGTAAATTGTGTGTTTTTTTTGTGACGCGTATCGCCATAAATGATCAAAAACGGCATTTACGCCCCGGTGAGCGGCCCGGAGTGGCTTGACTTGTCAATATCAATCACTGAAGGTGAGGTCAGGTTAAGCTGCGACTTTCCGACATGGAGACGAAGGCGCGGGAGACCTGACGGGGAAGACGGCGGCTCGCATACGGGCTGTTTTTTGCGGAGACCGGCGACCAACGCAGTTTCCGCGCCAGGAATGCGCCGACCGGGCGCCGGGATGCGGTCCTTGATGACAGGGGCCGCCGCGCCGGGTTTTCCCCCTCAGAATTTCCGCAGCCGGAGTCCGTGCCGACAGGCAAGGCAGATCACGGCCGGGCGATAGTATGCCCGGTTACAATAGTTCCAAAAAGAAGGCGTCAAGCCATCACCAGGAGGATAAGATAGTGACCACGCTTCCAACCCACAACCAGTGGAGCAAGTACCTGCGCACGACGACTGGTCTCGTCATGCTCAGCATGCTGGCGACGCCGGCCCTTACGTTCGCGCAGACCGCGCCGGCTGCCAAGCCCGCCGCGACCGACGACACGGTGATCGTCGTCACCGGGGTCCGGGCTTCGCAGCAAAGCTCGATCAACCGCAAAAAGAACGCGAAGACGGCGACCGACTCGATCGTCGCCGACGACGTCGGCAAGTTCCCCGACCGTAACATCGGTGACGCCATCTCGCGGATCGCGGGTGTGGCTCTGGACCGCGGTGACTACGGTGAAGGTACGTCCGTCGGCGTCCGCGGCGCCAGCGCCGACCAGGGCCGCGTCGAACTGGACGGCCAGGGCGTTCAATCCGGCGGCGGCGGTAACACGACCCTGTCGGCCAACCTGGCCTACGGCGGTGACGCCCGTTCGGTCGGTTTCGCCGAACTGCCGTCCGACCTGATCAAGACCGTCGACGTCGTCAAGGGTTCGACCGCGGCGATGACCGAAGGCGCCCTGGGTGGTTCGATCATCATCAAGACGCGTACCGGCCTCGACTTCAAGAAGCCTTACTTCCAACTCCGCCTGGCCGAATCGGCCGGCTCGATCGACGGCAACTGGACGCCCGACATCAACCTGATCATGTCGCGTAAGTTCTTCAACAACCGCCTCGGCGTGCTGGTGAACTACTCGACGTCGAAGGTCATCAACAACGCGCACAAGCAAACGCCGGGCACGTCGAACAACACCGGCGAACAAACGCGCTGGGATTTCGACAACTCGCCGGACAAGACCTTCTCGTTCAATCCCGCGACGGTTTCGAAGTCTGACGCGGCCGCTACGACCCCGCTGGCCTCGGTCAACAAGCTGGGCGGCGGTACGATCGCATTCGACACGCCGACCGAACTGGTGACCAAGTCGGCCGCGGCCAAGACGAAGGCTGACTGTTACGCCGCTTATCCGCTGCTGAACACGACCGCCACGGCAGGTTCGCGCGACAACATCAACTCCTATCTCGACAACACGGCGAAGCAAGCGGCCAACCTGGCCCGCTACAACGAACTGGCCACCTGTCTGGCGCAGTGGAACGACTATACGCCTTCGCTGATCCGTTCGGTTGTCAACCGTCAGGAAACCAACCGTCAGACGGCTGATATCCGCTTCGACTACAAGGTCAATGACGACCTGAAGGTCTACGCCAAGTTCAGCCATGGTTCGCAGCACATCAAGGACTACAACCTGCTGCTGAACCAAGGCAACATGCCTGGCGGCGGTACGGCTCCGTTCGGCGGCGACGATCTTCAGCTGAATACGGCCATCTCGACGACGGTTCCGCAAAACTACGCCGATACGGGCTTTGCACAGGGCACGCTTGGTACGCGCACCGCGATCAATTCCAATCTGTACGGCTACTACACCTACGGCGGCATCAGCCTGTCGAGCGGTGTCACCGCGGCTACGCCGACGGCGCCGGCCGTCAACAACTTCATCGTCAACGGCCATGCGCTGCCGGTGTCGGCGGTAACGGTTGACAGCAAGCACCACGTTACGTCGTTCACGCTTACGCGGCCGAACGTCAGCTCGAACATCAACTTCGCTTTCATCGACACGACGGCCGATTATGCGCAGTTCGGCGGTGAATATAACCACGGACCGTGGCATGCCGAGTTCCTGGTCGGTGACGCCAAGTCGACCTATAAGCGCGCTGACACGGCTTCGGGCATCAGCTACGACCTCATCAACCCGACCGGCGCCGTGAAGGTGTCCGTGAACCCGAACGGTTTGTGGTCTTATCAGTCCGTGGGCGGTGGCGCCGGCGTCAATATCTATGACCCGACGAACTATACGGTCCTTCGCCCGGCGACGGGTACCCTGAGCAAGGGCGCCGCGACCGGTGCTGATCCTGCACCGGGCTATACCTATACGATCGCGCAGCAGCCCTGGAAGTCGCAAGTCGTTGGCTACCAGTGGAATCCGCGTATGTCGGAAACCGAGGAAAAGACGGCCAAGATCGACGTCACCTATTCGATGCCTGAAAAGTTCCCGTTCTTCACGAACGTACAATTCGGCTTGAACTATCGTGACACCGCGCAGAAGGCCTGGAACCAGGACCTGACCGGCCGGACCGTCAGCGGTGAAAACACCCACGGCGGCAAGACGCCTCTGAACTGCTCGGGCGCTACCACTGTGGCCCTGCAGACCCTGACGGGTTGTAGCTCGGTCAACGGGACGCCGAACCCGGGCTATATCGCGCCGGTCGTTCTGCCGTCGATGAAATATCGCGGCTCGATCGTGGCCTGCGACGATACGCGGTACGGTACGGCCGGTACGGCGGCTCCGGCGGGTGCGCTCGGCTGTAACTACGGTTACGTGCCGAACACTGCGCTGACCAACGTAAAGTGGGGCACCATCACCGTTTCCCAGGCGGATCTGAACAAGATCCTGCTCGGTACGATCAAGCAGCCCTTTGATCAGTTCTATCATGGTGTGCCGGATCGCGGTAACCTGATGGATGGCTGGGGCTTCGTCGATATTCCGTCGCTCTATACCCTGGCGGGCGTTCCGGCCATCGACTTCGGTTGCCTGAAGAGCTGCAAGGCCAGCGATGGCAAAGTCTACGACCAGAACTATATCGGCTTTGACGAAAAGGTCGACGCTGCTTACTTCATGACTGAGTTCGAACAGCAACTGCCGTTCGGCGTGAAGTTCAACGGCAACGTCGGCGTGCGTATGGTCAAGACCCACGTCACCGGTTCGGGTCCGCAAACCTTCACCTCGATCGTCAAGACGGCAAGCTACGATCCGCTTAACCCGACTGCGGCGGGCGGCACCGAAACGACGACGCTGTCCAAGACGGTCAACCTGGACCAGACCTCGACCGACTGGCTGCCGGCCTATAACTACAACCTGTGGGCGTTCGACGACAAGGTGGTTGCCCGCTTCGCGATCAACAAGACGGTCGCCCGTCCGGGGCCGTCCAAGCTCCTGCCGGCCGGTACCTGTACCTATGACGAACGCAGTGTCGGCCTGTTCGACGCCGACGGTTCCGAACTGGATCAGGCCTGCTCCGGTACGATCGGTAATCCGAACCTGAAGCCGTTCACGGCCAAGAAGCAGAACACCAGCATCGAATACTACATGAACAAGGATACGGTGTTCACCTATACCGTGTTCCGTCAGAAGACGCTGGTTGCCGGCTATCGCGCCATCACGCTGGCCAACAACAGCATCTTCTCGGGCTCGGGTCTGACCGATCCGGCTACGGGCAAGTCGCTGGACAACATCCAGTTCCGCATCACCCAGTGGCAGCAAGATCCGAACCTCCAGTCGCTCAAGGGCTACGAAGTGTCGGTCAAGCACGCCTTCACCTACCTGCCGTGGCTGCTCAAGTACACCGGTACGGACTACAACCGTTCGACCAACCAGCCGATCGGTGTGACGGGTACGCTCCTCGATCCGAACACCGGCACCGCGCTGCCGCCGAAGGGTCAGTCGGCCTACACGGAAAACCTCGACTTCTGGTATGACGACGGTGCGACCACCGCCCGCGTCGCCTATCAGACCGTGGCTGAAAAGCTCACCGGCATTGCGGGTGACGGCTCGACCAACACCAACAGCTACCCGCAAGACGGTACTGTGATGGACAACCGTCTGCCATACTCGCCGGGTGCGCCGTTCTACAGCGTCAAGACCTCTTACCTCGACGCCAAGATCAGCCACGAGTTCAAGGGGGGCGTGACGGGCTTCATCGAAGGCCGCAACGTGCTGAACGAACTGTCCAGCCAGACGACCGATCAAGGCGGGTTCGTTACGCGCGCCGACGGTTCGAAGACTGTCATGCAGAACGTCTACTCCGGTCACCGCGTGATGATGGGCGTCACCATCAAGCGCTAAGCCTGAAAAAAGACGAGACTATAATGGCCGCCGTCCGGGAAACCGGGCGGCGGCTTTTTTATGACAAAGCCTGCGCGGAAATGACGATTTTTGCGCACTTGGCCAGCGGAACATGCCAAAATCGGCGTATAACCAGCATAATCAAAACCAGGAGGACCGGGACATGCTTCCGAACGACAAGCCGATCGACATGAGCCGCCGCGCCTTGATGGCGGGCAGCGCCGCAGTGGGCCTGATGGCGGCGGCGCCTGCCTTTGCCGCGCCGAAAGCTGCGGCGGTTGCACCGACTACCGAAGCGATCTGGCTCGACAAGGCGGCGCCGGCCTATAGCGACGGCGTTACGTTTGGCGTTCCCTGGCCGCGTGGCGCGGTAAAGAAGGACACGACGTTCAGCCTGACTTCGGCGGCCGGCAATCTGGCGGTGCAGACCTGGCCATTGGCCTACTGGCCGGACGGGTCGGTGAAGTGGACGGCGCACGCCACGGCCGCCACCGCGACACCCGCCAATTCTTATCAATTGACGCCCGGCGCGGGCGCCGCGCCCAAGGGCCCGCTCAGCGTGACGCAGACGGCGGCGGCTTTCACTGTGGCCAGTGGTGACGCCGTGTGGATCGTGCCGAAGTCCGGCAAGCAGTTGATCGCTTCGGCGACGCGTGGCGGCAAGACGGTGCTGAACGGCGTGACGCTCGGCGCCCTGACCCAGGACGCGCAGAGCCTGGAAGAAAAGGCGACCGTCACCCAGACCAGCTATGACGGCACCGTCACCAAGGCGACGCTGGAACAAAGCGGCCCGGTGCGGGCAACGATCCGCCTCGAGGGCACCCACACCGCAAACGGCCGGTCGTGGCTGCCGTTCACGGTGCGCCTCTATTTCCACGCCGATGCGGAATGCGTGCGCATCGTGCACAGCTTCATCTTTGACGGCGACGAAACCAAGGACTTCATCCGCGGTCTGTCGGTCAACGCCAAGGTGCCGATGCAGGACGAGCTGTATAATCGCCACGTCCGCTTCTCGGGGCAGGATGACGGTGTGTGGGGCGAGTCGGTGCGTCCGCTGACCGGCCTGCGCCGCAGCCCCGGTCGTCCGCAGGAACAGGCGCAGGTGGCGGGCAAGTTCGTCGATCCGGCCGCGCTTCCGCCCAATGTTGCCAAGGAAGCGCACTGGATTCCGTACTGGAGCGACTTCACGCTGTCGCAGCGTACCTCCGATGGCTACGAGATCAACAAGCGCACCGAGCTGAACCAGGGCTGGATCACCCCGATCTCCGAGCGCCGGGCGACCGGCCTGGTCTATGCCGGCGGTGCGAAAACCGGCGGCGTGGCGTTGGGCATGAAGGACTTCTGGCAGCGCAACCCGTCGCGCCTCGACGTGCGCGGCGCAGCGACCGACGAAGCCACCGTCACGGCCTGGATGTGGTCGCCGGACGCGCCCGCCATGGACCTGCGGCCGTACCGTCCCGACTGGGGCATGGACACCTACGAGAAGCAGAACGAAGGCCTCGATATCACCTATGAAGACTTCGAACCCGGCTATAACCGGCCGTACGGCATTGCCCGGACGACGGAGTTCACGCTGTGGGCGCTGGCCACGACGCCGGAACGCCCGCGCTTTGCCGCCATGGCGAAGACCGTCGCCTGGTCGCCGCGCCTGACCGTGTCGCCGCAACGCCTGCACAGTGTCACCGGTGTGTTCGGTGACTGGAGCCTGGCCGACAGTTCGACGCCGATCCGCAAGCTGATCGAGGACCGGCTGACCTATCAACTCGACTACTACCTGAACCAGATCGAGCAGCAGCGCTGGTATGGCTTCTGGAACTACGGCAACGTCATGCACTCCTATGACAGCGCGCGCCACGTCTGGAAGTACGATATCGGCGGCTTTGCCTGGGACAACTCCGAACTGCAGTCGGACATGGGTTTCTGGTACGCCTATCTGCGTTCCGGCCGTGCCGACGTCTTCCGCATGGCCGAAGCCATGACGCGCCAGACTGGCGAAGTGGCCGTGCTGCACCTGGGGCCTTACAAGGGTTTCGGGACGCGTCACGGTATCCAGCCGTTCTCGGATTCGTCCAAGCAGCCGCGCGTGTCGAACGCCGCCTTCCGCCGGTTCTATTATTATCTGACGGCGGATGAGCGCTGCGGCGACCTGATGCGCGATCTGGTGGATTCCGATCAGACGCTGGCCAAGGTGTTCATCGAGCGCAAGGTCGCCTCCGAAGGCGGCAGCGGCATCGGTATCCGCGAAAAAATCCCCGGTACGGTCGACTGCTCGTTCGGCACGTCGTGGGGCTCATTCCTGGCAGCGTGGCTGACCGAATGGGAGCGCACCGGCGAGACCAAATATCGCGATCGCATCCTCAACGGCATGAATTCGCTGGCCAAACTGAAATACGGCTGGTTCTGCGCCGGCGCGCCCTACGACCTGAAAACCGGCAGCTTCCTCGGCGCGGGTGACAAGGTCGAGGTGTCGCACCTCAACGGTGTGTTCGGCGTCATGGAGGCGCACCAGGAGCTGTTCTATCTGGTTGACGTCCCGGCCTATAAGAAGGTGTGGCTCGACTACTGCAAGTACTACAATGCGCCTGCCGATGAGATCACGGCGTTCCTGGGCACCAATCCGAAGGACCGGTCTTTACGTGACGGCCATTCGCGCTTCACAGCCTATGCGGCGCGCGAGCTGAAGGATCCGAAGCTGGCTGAACGCGCCTGGTCGGAGTTCTTTGGCGGTGATCTGCCTGCGGGAGCGGTGGGGGCCAACCGTCAGAACCCGACGGCGGCACAACGCGAAGCGGCAGCCCAGATGGCGGCGCAGGGCGGTCAACAACCGCAGCCCGCCCGTGGTCCCGGCGGTGGTCGCCAATCGGCCTTCGCCAACAAGACGACACGGATTGCCGGGCCGGACGTGCTGCATGTCACCGACGAAGATCCACGCGTCTCGACCAACGGCTTTGCCCAGTGGTCGCTGGCGGCGATCGAGAACCTGCAACTGGTCGGGGACACGGTCGAAACGGCCGGAGCCAAGTACGCGCCGAAGGGGTAGGAGGCACAACTGCCTTTCCTTCCCCGTTTACGGGGAAGGTGTCAGGCGACGCGTGAGCGGCGAATGACGGAAGGGGGAACTTGCGGAAGACGACCCATCCCCCTTCCGCCGTCGCTTCGCTCCGCCACCTTCCCCGTAAACGGGGAAGGAAAAAGACTAGGCGGGTTCAATTTCATTCATTACCGCCCACACAGGTTATTAAATACCAATAATCAGACAATTGAAGGGTTGCCCGAAAGCTGTTAGTCGTAGGGCAATCCTTCAAAAACAACGATGCTGGGAGTCGAAAATGCTCAAGATGTTCACCGCCGTCGCCGCGACGGCGCTTCTGCTTGCCGCGGGCGCAAACGCCAAGACGATCACCGCCACGGCCACCCTGCATGCCGATCAGCCGGGGCCGCAGATCAACCGCGATATCTACAGCCAGTTTTCCGAGCACCTCGGGCGCGGCATCTATGACGGCGTCTGGGTCGGGCCGGATTCGAAGATCCCCAATGTGCGCGGCATTCGTACCGACGTGGTCACGGCGCTGAAGGACCTGCACGTGCCGGTTATCCGCTGGCCGGGTGGCTGTTTCGCCGACGAATATCACTGGCGCGACGGCATCGGCCCGCGTGATCAGCGTCCGCAGCGCAAGAACAACTGGTGGGCCGGATCGCCGGAAACCAACGCCTTCGGCACGCACGAATTCATGGATTTCGTCGAGCAGGTCGGTGCCGATCCGTACATCTCGATCAATATCGGCTCGTCGAATCCGACCGAGATGCGCGAGTGGATGGAGTACATGACCTCTGCCGACCAGGACACCCTGGCCAACGAGCGCCGCAAGAACGGCCGCGACGCGCCGTGGAAGACGCCGATCATCGGCTTCGGCAACGAGGCGTGGGGCTGCGGCGGCAACATGACGCCGGAATATTATTCGGATGAGCTGCGTAAGTTCACCGGCTTCTATCACCGCTCCAAGGAAAACCCGACCATCCGCATCGCCGCTGGTGCGAACGCGGGCGACACCAACTGGACCGATGTGGTGATGAAGAACGCCGCCAAGAATATCGACCAGCTCAGTGTCCATTACTACACGCTGCCGACCGGCAAGTGGGACAAGAAGGGCCCGGCGACCGGCTTCAATACGCAAGACTGGGCCGACACCTTCGCCCAGACCCTGCGCATGGAAAAGATCATCACTGACCATTCGACGGTGATGGACAAGTACGATCCGCAAAAGCGCGTCGGCCTGGCGGTCGACGAGTGGGGCACCTGGTACGACGTCGAGAAGGGCACCGAGCCCGGCCACCTCTACCAGAACAACACGCTGCGTGACGGCGTGCTGGCGGCGGTCAATTTCAACATCTTCCACCGCCACGCCGATCGCGTCCGGCTGGCGGCCATCGCTCAGACGGTCAACGTGTTGCAGGCAATGATCCTGACCAAGGACAATACGATCGCCCTGACGCCGACCTATTATGCCTTCAAGATGTACGTGCCGTTCCAGGATTCGACGTCGCTGCCGCTTGACCTGACCGCGCCGACCTTCACCCAGGGCGACAAGACCCTGCCGGTGTTCAACGCCTCGGCGGCCAAGGGCAAGGACGGCAAGACCTATATTGGCCTGGCCAATATGGACCCGGAAGACGACGTTTCGCTGACCGTAGATTTGGGCACGCTGAAGGCCAGCAAGGTCTCGGGCCAAGTCTTGACCGCCGCCAAGATGGATGCCTATAACGACTTCGGCAAGCCCGCCGCCGTCGCACCCGCAATCTTAAAAGGCGCAAAGATTTCCGGCGGAAAACTGACCGTGTCGCTGCCGGCCAAGTCGGTGGTGGTCGTCACCCTCGAATAGGATGAAAACATGATCCGGACCGTCCGCGCGCTGGCGATTTTCATGGCTCTGGGCGCGGGTGGGGCAGCAGCTCAGACTGCTGCTCCAGTCCAGACACCGGCCATCCTGATGAGCGATGCCGCTGGCAGGTCAGGCCAAAACCTGTCCGGCGACTGGGCCTATTCGACCGATCTTTACCGGACGGCGCAGACCGACATCAATGGCCGTCCGCCGGCGCCGCGGGCCATCCGCTATCGTGACGTCAATGTCGATGCCGAGATCGCCAAGCGTCCCGACGACCTGTTCGAATTCGACATGGACAAGGCGCCGAAGATGGCGCTGCCGGGCGCCTGGAACGCCGCCGTGCCGGAGCTGCGCTACTATGACGGCCTGATGTGGTTCCAGCGCCACTTCACGCCGGAAGCCCAAGATCTAAAAACCAACGGGCGGCGGGCGTTTTTGCGCTTCGAAGCGGTCAACTACAAGGCCTATGTCTATCTCAACGGCCAGAAGGTCGGCGAGCATGAGGGTGGGTTCACGCCCTTCACCGTCGAAGTCACCGGCAAGCTGCGAGCAGGCGACAATCAGGTCACGCTCGGGGTCGACTCGACGCATTCCGACGACGCCGTGCCGCCGACCATCACCGACTGGGACCTGTATGGCGGCGTGACGCGGCCGGTGAAGTTGATTTACACGCCGGCGACCTATATTGACGATCAGTTCATCCATCTCGACGACGACAAGCATATCCGCGGCGAGGTGCGCCTGAATGGTGCAGCGGCGGCTAATCAGGCGGTGACGATCCAGATCGGCGCGCTGACCACGATCAAGGCGAAGACGGATGCGAACGGCGTCGCCAAGGTCGATGTCCCGGCGCCGAAGGGTCTGAAGCTGTGGTCGCCGGATACGCCGACACTGTATGACGTGACCTGGGTTGCGGCCGGTGACACGCTAAAGGACCACATCGGTTTCCGCACCATCAAGGTCTCGGGTACGGACATCCTGCTCAACGGTAAGCCGATTTTCCTGCGCGGCATTTCGATGCATGAGGAAGAGATCGGGCCGAACCCGGCGCGAAACATCACACCGGAGGCCGCGAAAGCCTTGCTCAGCGAGGTCAAGAACGGTCTGCACGGCAACTATATCCGGCTGTCGCACTATCCGCATTCGGAGGTGACGACGCGGATGGCCGATGAGATGGGTCTGCTGATCTGGAGCGAGATCCCGGTCTACTGGTCGGTCGATTTCGGCAATCCGGCGACGCTTAGCAAGGCGCGGACCATGCTGGCCGAGAACATCCTGCGTGACCGCAACCGGGCCTCGATCATCATCTGGAGCGTCGGCAACGAGACGCCGGACACCGATGTGCGGCTGAAGTTCCTCAAGCAACTGGCGCAGGACGCCAAGGGGCTGGACAGCACGCGTCTGACCAGCGCGGCCTTGCTGGTCAACAAGAAGATCGTCGACGGGCATATTGATAACAATATCGACGACCCGCTGGTGCCGTTCCTCGATGTCATGGCGGTCAACACCTATAACGGCTGGTACGGCGACGACCATCTGGCCGACCTGCCGAACAGTGTCTGGCACGTGCCGGCCGGCAAGCCGCTGGTGTTCTCGGAGTTCGGCGCTGACGCCAAGTCGGGCTTCCACGATCCGGCACATCAGGTGAAGTTCTCGGAGGAATACCAGGCGACATTCATCCAGGACACACTGGCCATGGTCGACAAGATCCCGGCGCTGCGCGGCATGTCGCCGTGGGTGCTCAAGGACTTCCAGTCGCCGCGCCGCCAGCATCCGGTCTATCAGCAGGGCTGGAATCGCAAGGGGCTTATTTCCGAGACCGGACAGCACAAGATGGCGTTCGATGTGCTAGCGGATTATTACGCGAAGAAGAAGTAAGTCGTGGGGCCGCAGGCCCCCCCCCCCATTCCCCGGGCAAGCAGGGGTCCAACC
>JBEHYZ010000039.1:0-35684 GCA_048497915.1 Pseudomonadota bacterium | reverse complement strand
CGTGATCGCCGCCGTCAGAGTCGTCTTGCCGTGGTCAACGTGGCCAATCGTGCCAATGTTGCAGTGCGGCTTATTACGGTTGAATTTTTCCTTGCCCATAGGTTCAGGCTCCTGAATTGCCCAGATGGGCTAAGGGTTAAACACTTCGCTTCGGCTTGCCGAAACGCTCTTAAGCAAAAAAGCAAATCCTGACGACGGGCCGTCCCTAGTCAGGATTTTCAATTTTGATCCACCGGAAAGTACACCGAGGCCGTAGGCCGAGGGACTTTTCGGTGACGGAGTGGAGCGGGTAGTCGGGATCGAACCGGCATCCTCAGCTTGGAAGGCTGCTGCACTACCATTGTGCTATACCCGCCGAAGAGCCGTTTCATAGGTCCGAAACGCCGCTTCATGTACCTGTCGATCAGAGGTGGGCGGGCCGGACGTGAGTGAATGGTGGGGGAAGCAGGACTCGAACCTGCGAAGCTTACGCAGGGGATTTACAGTCCCCCCCCTTTGCCGCTCGGGACATTCCCCCATCACACTCACAAAGACCAACCGATGCCCTGAAAAAGACTTTCGTAAATCTCAGCTTTAGTCGTAAAGACAGCGGCTTAGATCGGAAGTCCTCGTCGAGGCCTCAAATCGGAGCGCGTCTTATAGTGTCGTCTTTTCATGAACGCAACGACCCCAAGCGGCCTAAATCAAAAAACCGCACACAAAATTTTGTAGTGAAGGGAAAACCGGCGGTTCAGAAAGGTCGCGACGGCGGGCAGATGACGCCAAAACCCCAAAATATACAACGCAATAAGGTCAGCGACGACGGGTTGCTATGGGGCGTGCACGCGGTCGAGGCGGCGCTGAAAAATTTGTCGCGACCCGGTCCTTTGAAGCTGATTTTGAGCGAAGAACGGGCCAAAAGCTTCAATCCGGGCGCATACCGGCGATCGGATATCAAGCTTACCGTGCAGCCGATGGCCGATATCGGCCGCCATTTGCCCCAGGGCGCGGTGCATCAGGGCATGGTTCTGCACGGTCCGGTGCTCGAAGGCGAATCGCTTGAGACGATCATGGAGGCCGATGCGCCGGGCGAAACCCGCGTCATCCTGATGCTGGATCAGGTGACCGACCCGCAAAACATCGGCGCCATTTTCCGGTCGGCGGCGGCGTTCGGCATACAAGGCCTGGTCATGCAGGACCGCCACTCCCCGCCCCTGCAAGGCGTGCTGGCCAAGACGGCCGCCGGCGCCGTCGATCAGGTGCTGTTTTCGCGGGTGACCAACCTGTCGCGGGCTTTGGAAACCTTGGGCGAGCAAGGCTATGTCAGCGTCGGGCTGGCCGGCGAAGGCGAAAGCAACCTGCATGACCTGCTGGATCAGCAGGGCTGGCGCGGTTCGTTGAAGAAGCTTGTTCTGGTGCTGGGGTCCGAAGGCGAAGGCATCCGGCGGCTGGTGGCGGAACATTGCGATCACCTGGCGCGCATCCCGATGCCGGGTGGTTTCGAGAGCCTGAACGTATCTCACGCCGCTTCGATCTCGTTATATGAAGCGTGCGCGCGAAATTAAGTCCTTTCGCTGCAACCCCTTATCTTTCGGCCGCAAAATCCTGTTTGACATGGGGCCGGTAAACCCTATCTGTTGTAAGCGTTAACCAGCCGGGGGTACGCGGGCGTGCATTTAGATCTTTCCTTTCTGAACGCCTATATGGACCCATTGCTGCGGGCGGAAGTGTTCGCCTTCATCCAGGTCGTGTTCATCGACCTCGTCATGGCCGGCGACAATGCTGTCGCCGTGGGCATCGCCGCGGCAGGGCTTCCTGCTGATAAACGCAAGAAAGCTATCCTCTACGGTCTGATCGGCGCTATCGTCACTCGGGTCGGCTTCGTGCTGATCACCGTGCAGTTGCTGAAGATCGTCGGGCTGCTGCTGGCAGGCGGGTTATTGCTGCTGTGGGTGTGCTTCAAGATGTGGCACGAGCTCCGCCAACCGGTCGAAGGCGAGCACGTTGACGGCGTCCCCAAGCCGATCAAGCCGCGCAGCATGGCTTCGGCAGTCATCCAGATCCTGATCGCCGATGTGTCGATGTCGCTCGACAATGTGCTGGCGGTGACGGGGGCGGCGTCAGATCATGTCTGGGTGCTGGCGTTCGGGTTGCTGTTCTCGATCGCGGCGATGGGGCTGGCGGCCAACCTGATCGCCAATATCCTGCATAAGTACCGCTGGATCGCCTATATCGGCGTCCTGGTGGTGTTCGGGGTAGCCTGCCGGATGATCTATGAAGGCGGTCACGAGGTCTGGACG
Organism: Pseudomonadota bacterium; assembly: GCA_048497915.1. Taxonomy (GTDB): domain Bacteria; phylum Pseudomonadota; class Alphaproteobacteria; order Caulobacterales; family Caulobacteraceae; genus Asticcacaulis. The sequence continues at coordinate 33,405 of JBEHYZ010000039.1, read as the reverse complement.
GTCGCCAAGTGCGACATGACTTTCAAGTGCGTGCCGACGGTCTTTGAAGAGTTCAAGACGTGGCTGAACGGTTTGGGAACGAAGATTGCCCACTGCATCCCGGCGGCCACCCAGAGCTCCCTGGGGTAAATTTCGCCGTTGGAAGGCGGATCGTGATGTTATAATATCGCGACAACCTTCATTTTTACAGGCGAGAAATTATCATGTCCGATTTGCATAATAAGCTTTCCCAGTCCGGCGATCATCATCACAGCCACGGCATCATCGGCATGATGATCGAAGGCGCCATGATCGGCGGGGTCGCGGCGTTGCTGACGCATCTGGTGTCCAACGGCATGAGCCACGTGGTCGAGAAGTGGCAGGACGGCCAGCATCATGGTCTGGACGCGTCGTCGCTGGGCGATATCCTGGGCGCGGACAAGGTTCAGGCGATTGCGTCGCGGACGGGGCTGTCGGTGGACGATACGCTGAAGTACCTGAGCGATCACCTGCCCGGGGCGGCGAAATCGCACTTTGGACACTAGTGTCCAAAGTGCTTTTTTGACGCTCAAGCGCCGCGGGGCTCGCGCAAACGTGCGCGGCGGGCGGTCGCCCTTGCCAAGCACTAAGGCTTGGAAATTCATCGCATAACTTGGCTACAACGTCCGATACGCCGACTTGGGCGACGGCCCGAACCGGTTGGCCTCGTCCGCTCCCTCGCGGAACCCGAGCCAGTAGCCCAGCCACAACCAGCCCACCACCGGCACCAGCAGCGCGAACAGGGCAACCCCCGACATGCCGAGGTCATGGCAGCGCTTGATCATCACCACCAGGGTCACGACCTGCACCACGATCAGCAGAATGAAGCCGAGATCGTTGCTCAGCAGCATGTGCAGCCACGACCGGAACGTCTGGCCATAGACCTCGGTGTGGTTCCAGGCCGGGAAGACCGGCGTCAGCAACAGCCAGTAAAATGTCGCCAGGCTCATCAAGAAAAGCCAGAAATCCCGGCGGCGCACACGTCCGAAGACGTCGAACAGAAAACTCACAACCCCCATGGCGCGAAACTTGTCCCTTTCCGGCGCCGGCTATCGGCACCCATGGGGGCAAATTTGCAAACGCCACGCCAGCAGCCTTAGGCCATATCCTCGGGGATTTCGTCGCCTTCCCAGTGGCTGACACCGCCGGTAGCCACCGGTGACGGACCATACTTGTTGCCCGACGCCGCACCCGGCACGAACAGGCACTCGATGACCGCCCACACCTGCCCGACCAGCGGCACCACCAACCACCAGCCCGAGCGGCCGCGGTCATGCCAGCGCTTGACCACCAGGCAGAAGCTCATCCAGCCGACCGGCACCAGCAGGACCAGAGCGATCCACAGCGGCCTGAGCGCGCTGTCGGCCAGTTCCGCCTGATAGGGATTATTGCCGCCCCAGACCGACAGGCGCGCCAGCAGATCGGACAGCGAGCCCAGACTCAGGGCTACCAGGGACGATGTGGCCGCCAGGACGACCGCGCCGAACCAGAACCCGCCGAGGCTCAGCCGGCCATTGGGGCTTAAAAGAGCATCCGTGATACGCATGATAAGGCCTCCCATTGTGAAGAACGACTCTTTGTTCCGGTCGTTCGCGAGAGGACGCTAACATCTTATTGTGACACTGAGGCTCACCTTAACGTGAGCGTCAAAACACGTCGGCCGGGGCCGCGATGTTTTTGGGCGATGGTCCATATTTGTTGGGACCTTTGGTGCCATCGAGGCAGCCGCATTCAACGAATTGCCAAATACCCAGTACTATCTGTACACCGAAAATGATCCAAAAAATCGGCGAAGTCCGAAGCATCCAAGTAGGGTGAAAATAGTCTCTTATAAGTACGCTAGCCAAACCGACCAAACCGATGGCAACTGCGATATAACCTGTTCGATTGCGGTCATGCCAGCGTTTGGCTCCCAGACAAATGAAAGGCCATTGCAAAACCACCATGATCACCGATACGGCCACATCAAATGGCGTATCAACGAGGTCGTGCGCCTGGCTTATGTCAAACATCAACTGACTTATGGAGTGCTCGGACAAGACAATGTGTGCCGGGATTTCAAGCGCAATTCCAAGTACGACTACAGCAATCGACCACAGCCAATAGTCCCGCCGGCGAATCCGTCCGCTCGGGCTGAAAAGCATCTGAACAATCGACAAATTAATCCCCCCACAGGACTAGCGTGCTTAAATCCAGTCCGAAGCCATAGCATAGGCCTTGGGCGGCGGTCCATAACGGTTCTCGTCAGGCTCACCGTCGAGAATGCCGCATTCGATAAAGGTCCACAGCATCATCAGACCGTAGGCGACCGGCAGGCCGAAAACCAGATCGCGATAGACGTCGCCATCCATGTCATAGCCCGGCCGCACCCAGCGCATGGCATAGCACGCCAGCCCCAGGCCCACCGTCAGCCCCGCCAGCCAGCCGGACTTGCCGCGATCGTGCCAGCGCTTGGCGTTCAGGCAGATGATCGGCCACAGGGTCAGGCCGAACACCAGCAGATATATCAGCAGCACCTCATCCGGCGCCCACGGATCGCTGAAGAACAAAGCATCGAGAAACGAGGTCTGGCTGCCCCACTGGCCGAAGACGTAATATTGCGCCGCCAAGGCCGCCACATTGACCAGGATCGACCCCAGCCAATAGTCCCGACGGCGTATGCGCCCTTCGGCACTGAACAGCATGTCGGTCACACGCATGGCGGTCTCCTGAATCGGTATTTACCTTACAGGATAGGGGCCAAGCGCTATAAAATTACGATGTGGAAGTAGGGACGTTCCGGTCAGAAAACGTCGGGCACATAGCCAATGCCCTTGGGGTTCGGGCCGTACTCGTTCTCATCCCGATCGCCGTCGCGCCAGCCGCATTGGCTGACCGTCCAGATCCAGCCGACGACCGGCACCCACAGCAGCAACGCCCACCAGCCCGACTTGCCGATATCGTGCCAACGCTTGGCGGTCAGGCAGACGCTTTTCCAGGTCCAGGTGAGAACGACAAAGCCGATCAGCGGGAAAAACAGCACATAGACCAGCCAGCCCTGCATGAACCGGGCGACGACGCTGTAGGAAACATACCCCATGATCAGCGCGAACAAGGCCAGTCCCACATCGGCGCCCAGCGACCAGCCCCAGTATTCAGCTCGCCTGATCCGGCCCTGCGAGGTGAAAAGCATAATCTGCCAGTCCATTGGGCGCCCCTGAACCCCGTGACGCGAAACGAATGGCCGCCTCGCCCTTGAGTTATTTTTGTATTGGTAGGAAAATGGTTAATAGAAATCGCGATATTGCTTTGCAATACTATGGCGAAAGCATTGAAAAGTAAAGCCTTATCTGTTGATATCCAATCGAGTCAGCCCGTCGCCACCTCGACAGGTTGGTCCGCGTTCAGCGTTAAAAAGCCGGAATTGCCGCGTACCTTTGTCTTTCGCCTCATCCCTGAAGGAAACGACCATGACCCAGGACCCCAATAAGAGCGGTATAAAGGCTCCCCCCATTACCCAGGCGATGATCGACGCCTATGACGAGTTCACCCACAAGACCTTCGACCGCCGGAACTTCATGGAAAAGCTGACCGGCCTGGCCGGTTCGGCCGCCGCGGCCGCGGCGATCGCTCCCCTGCTGGCGGCCAATCCGGCCAAGGCGGACATCGTGGCGGCCGACGACACCCGCCTGACCACGCAGAACGTCACCTTCGGCGATACGGTGAAAGGCTATCTGGCGCGCCCGAAAGGCGACGCCAAGCTGCCCGGCGTCATCGTCATCCATGAGAACCGTGGCCTGAACGCCCACATCAAGGACGTGGCCCGGCGACTGGCGCTAGAAGGGTTCGTGACGCTGGCGCCCGACCTGCTGTCGCCGCAGGGCGGCACACCTACCAATGAGGACGAAGCCCGCGCACTGTTCGGCAAGCTCGATCCGGCCCAGACCATGGCTAACTGCCAGGCAGCGCTGAAATTCCTGACCAGCCGGCCGGATACGGTCCCGGCGGTCGGCGCGGTCGGCTTCTGCTGGGGCGGCGGTACGGTCAACGCTTTCGCCACCAAGTCGCCGGACCTGAAGGCGGGCGTGGCCTATTACGGCGCCCAGCCGCCGGCTGCCGATGTGACCAACATCAAGGCGGCCATGCTGCTGCATTACGGCGGGCTGGACGAGCGCATCGACGCCGGCATTCCGGCCTATGAAGCCGCGCTCAAGGCGGGCAACAAGACCTACGAAATCCATGTGTATCAAGGCGCCAACCACGCCTTCAACAACGACACCTCAGAGGCGCGCTACAACAAGGCGGCCGCCGACGAAGCCTGGGGCCGGACGGTCGCCTGGTTTAAAAAGTATCTGGTCGCGTAGCTACTTCGGCGACGGGCCGTACTTGTTCGGTCCGTCCGTTCCCGGCAGGAAGAAACATTCGATCATCTGCCAGATCGGGCCGATAACGGGAATGAGCACGATCAGCACCCAAAAGCCCGACTTGTTCCGGTCGTGCCAGCGCTTGACCAGCACGGCCAGCTTTATCCAGGCGAGCGGCAGGACGACCAAAGCCAGCCACGGCGCGGCGAAGGTATAAAGATGGCCATTCCACGTGTAGGTATTGCCGTTGTGGATATGGGTCGACGTCATGGAGTGGTCGACGGCCACCGTGCTACGGAGCAGCAGCACCAGCACGGCGACGGCGACACACATGCCGATCGTGAACAGCCAAAGATGCAGGCGGCGAACGCGCCCCTGGAAACCGAACAGAAACTGGATAAGCGACATGACAACCTCCCGGAATTTCCGGAAGTATAGGTCAGGCTCGCGTCAGACGATAATGAATTCGCCGTAAGTTAGCCCTCGCTGCCGCCGAAGCGTTCGGTCCATTCGGCGACCTGAGTGTCCTCGATCTTCTTGAACAGCACCTCACCGGCCGCCACGACCTGCCCCACCGGCAGCTTGTTCAGTTCGGCGCGGGCGTCGTTCGACGGCCAGGCCATCGGCAGGCTTTGGCCCACGCTGGCCGCGATCTTTTCAGCGGCGAACGGGATGATCGGCTGAGCCAGCGCCGCGTACAGGCGGACCAGGTTCAGGCCATGACGGACGATCACCCCGGCGCGGACCACATCCGTCTTGAAGGCGGTCCACGGCGCGGCTTCCTGCAGGTACTCGTTGCCGAGCACCCAGATGCGGCGGACGGTCTGGGCGGCCTTGCGCATCTCCATGGCCTCGAAGGCCTCGGTGGCCTCGGCCAGCAGTTCGCCCAGGTCGGCGTAGAGCTTTTCCTCGAGCGGGCCGGCTTCGCCGCCTTTGGGGACTTTCGCCTCGAACTTGGACTCGGTGAACTTGACGATGCGGTTCATGAAGTTGCCGAGGACGTCGGCCAGGTCCTTGTTGACCGTCGCCTGGAACTGCTCCCAGGTGAACGAACTGTCCGAGCTTTCCGGCGCATTGGCCACCAGATACCAGCGCCAGTAATCGGCCGGCAGGATCTCCAGCGCCTGATCCATAAACACGCCGCGGTTCATCGAGGTCGAGAACTTGCCGCCGTACCAGTTGAGCCAGTTGAAGGCCTTCAGCGTATCGACCATCTTCCACGGCTCGCCGGAGCCGATGATGGTCGCCGGGAAGCTCACCGTGTGGAAGGCGACATTGTCCTTGCCCATGAACTCGACATAGGTGACATCGTCAGCGCCCTTGTCGAGGCGCCACCACTTCTGCCAGCCGTCGGTATCGCCCTGCGCATTATAGAACTCGCGCGTGGCGGCGATATATTCGATCGGCGCGTCGAACCAGACATAAAACACCTTGTTCTCGAAGCCCGCACGCGGCTGGCCGTCCTTGGTCACCGGCACGCCCCAGCTCAGGTCGCGGGTGATGCCGCGATCGATCAGGCCTTCGTCAAGGTGCTTATGAGCGATAGACTTGGCCAGTTGCGGCCAGTTGTCGTGCGTGGCGATCCAGGCGCGCAGCTTATCCTCGACCTTGGTCTGCAGCAGGTACAGGTGGCGGGTGTCGCGGACCTCAAGGTTACGCGAGCCTGAGACGGCGCTGTACGGATTGATCAGGTCGGTCGGATCGAGCAGGTTGCCGCAGTTATCACACTGGTCGCCGCGTGCCTTATCATAGCCGCAGTGAGGACAGGTGCCTTCGACATAGCGGTCGGGCAGGAAGCGGTTGTCGTCGATGGAAAAGACCATCTTGTCGACGCGTTCCTCGATCAGGCCGTTCTTGTCGAGCGCCTCGCAGAACATCTGGGTCAGCTGGCGGTTTTCCGGCGAGGACGAACGGCCGAACCAGTCGTAGCTCAGGCCGAAGGCGTCGCCGGCGGATTTCTGGATCAGGTGCTGCTCGTCGCAATAGGTGCGTACGTCCTGACCGGCCTTGGCGGCGGCCAGCTCAGCGGGCGTGCCGTGCTCATCAGTGGCGCAGATGTAGAGAACGTCATTGCCACGCGCCCGCTCAAACCGCGCATAGACATCGGCCGGAAGCATCGACCCGGCCAGATTGCCGAGGTGCTTGATGCCGTTGATGTAAGGAAGCGCGGAAGTGATCAGGATGCGGGACATGCGTATTTCTTTGTCTCTGATGGTGAGAAGCCGCCGTCTTAAACCAATTCGCGGCGGGAAATACAGATGGGATTGCGCTGTCCACGAAAAAAGAGCTTCGGCAAGCTGGACTTTGGCAAAAGGCATCGGCATAAGGGGCGCCGCTTCGTGCCCCGCGCACATCTGGCGACGCCGGTTTAGCTCAGTTGGTAGAGCAGTTGTTTTGTAAACATCAGGTCACGAGTTCGAATCTTGTAACCGGCACCACAATTTTACAAATAATATCAGTATATTATCGCCCTTTGGTCACTCGACAGCAAGAACAAATAGGCATTGTGTAACACTCAGCTTTACCCGTACTCGCTGAATTAACAACCCTGAGTTTTTTCATTTGACGATATAACATTATAATTGCACTTTATACTTTTTGGGGGGAAGCCATGAAGCATTTTTTACGCCTGCCAATAGATTGGTTCAGAAAATTTTTGCGTGAAAATCAAATAGTTGACGTGGGACTTTCAGGCCCAAAGCTCAGAGTGCCAATCTTATTGTCTGGGGAGCCGACAGAGACACGCTATGGCTCCAATGAAAGTGACAAAAATACTCCGTTTTATGAGACGAATAAAAAGCGAATAAAAAAGTACTATTACGCATACAGGCGATCATACGCATTCAAGCATGCCCTCCTTTATGCCGAATTCTACTACTTCAAGATCGAAGGAATGCGGGCAATATCTAAGCCCGAGATTAAATGCTCAAACGTTACCGTCCAATTTGAAGATACCCCTCCTTGGCCTCTTCCCGAGGATTTAAAAAAGCATGGTGATGAGGCGGTAAAGCTATTCAAAGCACTTGGAAAACTGCGCAAAGACGAGGGCAAATGGCTAAATGCTGACGCCGTTCGAATATCCAGCGTGAAGCCTTCAGGCTTGTTCACATGCGAGTCTGCTTCCTACTTTGATCAGGTAGCGACCAACTTAACGATGGATTGGAGAAGCGGCCTGATCGAAGGAGGCGGAACAATTCGCTCTTCTGATGATCTTGAGCGCCCCGTGAACGGAGCGCTTGTGCCTTTGGAAGATTCTAATTTGGCAAACACGGTCGGCACCGCTGTGATGTTTTACGACCGAAATTTGAGACGCGCCCTTGTTCGAACCCGCGCAGGTTGGCAAGCCGCAGTCGGACCTGGATTGCATTGCACGGCATCGGGCGCGTTGGAAGTAACGCACCTCGTGGGCGGCGATCACGGCATCGAATTTTTTCTCCCTGGAACTCAACTCGAGATTCTACGTGAAACCGGACTCACTTCGGATAAATATCTGTTGTTCCCTGTAGCATTTGCTCGAGAGTTGCCACGGGGCGGGAAACCACAACTATTCTACGCGGCCGTATGCCTGGTAGATGAGGCAGAGTTCTTCAGCGCTTGTTCCAGCGCTTATGAGGCAGACGAGTACGCGATCCTTTCTGACAGTCAGAACGAAAAAGAAATAGCGGCTATTAAAGACGTGGATTCTTTTACGTATGAAGGATGGGCATGTTTGGAATTAACCAACAGATTTGTGCTTAAAAATCAAAAGGAGATTCTTGCAATAGTCGGACAAGCGCTATCCTAAATTTAAGTTCCCATTGCGACGGCTTACAGGCATGATTCACTAAGCGCATGGCACCACCGCCCACTCGGCAGCAATCAACCTCACTGAAAACTTATAAGAGCCCTGATAGCGTCTTCAAATCCTTACAGGAATCGAGGCCGTCATGATGCGTCACTTCTGGAGCGGGCAAAACATCCGCGAGCGCCTGGACATCGTCCTGAGCCGCCATGCCGGCAAGGCGGGTGCGACCATTCACCTGACGCCCGCCGACGAACAGGCCCTGGGTGAAATCATCGCCGAAGACATGGGCATGGGTCTGCTGACCGCGCCGCTGATGCACCACAGCTATCGCAACGTCCATCGCGTCACGACGGAGGACGCCCGAAGCTTCGTGTCCTACCGGACCGACCGTGGCGACGCCAAGGCCTATCTCGACATCGACACCCTCGAAGGCGCGGACGGGATGCTGTTCCTCGCCCGCGTCCCCAGCCGCTCACCCGCGACAGCTATTTCATAATCTCGGTTTTCAGCCAGTTATAAAAGTCGTCGGCCCAGTGGTCCGAGCTTGTCCCTTGGGTGCGCATGCCGAAACCGTGCGCGCCATGGGCGTAGATATGCAGCTCAACCGACTTGCCCGCCTCGCGCCAGGCGTCGAAGATCGGAGTCGAGGCCCAGCCCTGCCCCTTGTCGTCGGCCGCCACCATCACAAAGGCTGGCGGCGCATCGGCGGGGACCTTGGTGTCGGCTGACATGGCGCCATAGATGCAGCCGATGAAGTCCGGCCGCGAGTCCTTGTCGTAGTCAAGCGCCACGTTCATGGTGGTGATGCCTCCGGCCGAAAAGCCCATGAAGCCGATCCTGTCGGTTTTGAGGCCATAGTCGGCGGCATGGCTGCGGACATATTTCATCGCCGCCAGACCGTCGGCCTTGGCGTTGCTGAACGGCTCGCTGGCCTCGTCCGCGACCGGGATGAACTGATTATGCGGTGGCCGGCCCGGCTTGGCGCTGGCGGCGGCGCGGAAGGTCGCGTAGTCGGGATCGGTCTTGTAGAGACGATACTTCAGCACGAAGGCGGTGATGCCGCGTTCGGCCAGGTACTCGGCGACCTTGAAGCCTTCGCTGTCCATCGACAACTGATAGAAACCGCCGCCGGGCGCGATGATGACCGCCGTGCCGTTGGCGGTGCCGGGCTTGGGCAGGACCGGGATCAAGGCGGGCTGGGTGACGTTGCGCACGATGCGCCAGCCGCTGACGTCCTCCCACTGGTCGGTAGCGGGCGAACCCATATTGCCCAGGGGGATATATTTGTAACTCGTCGGAGCGGAGATTTCGCTGATCTTCGGCGGATCGGCGGCAATGGCGGTGCCGGCCAGGCAGAACGAGGCCAAGGCAAGGATCGCGGCGGTTCGGATGGTCATCTGGCAGTTTCCCTGACGGTTGTCCGGCTTTTTCCGGCATCGTTTCCTTACACGCGTTGTGGCAGGACTCCCGTCACGCTACGCCAAACCAAATGGAGGACGTCATGGGTGCCTTTGCCTATCATCTGATCGACAAGAATACCGGTGAGGAAGTGTACGCGTCCGACGATTTCAGCTTTGCCGCCGTGCCGGTGCCGGAACATCGCATTCACGATCCGGCCCTGATGGAGCGCTATGGCGGCCCGGCCGTGGTCGACCACGTCGAGCAGGTCCGCTCGGCCGCCGGGGTCGATGTAAAGATATATATCGACGGCGTTGAGGAACGCCTCAACGCCGACAATGAAAACGACGAGAACTACCGCCGGTCGTAGGCTGAGTTAAGCCGCCCGGACCTGCGCCAGGAAGGCCTGCACCTGGGTGCGCAGGTTGGCGGCCTGTTGCGCCAGTTCCGACGAAGCCCCCAACACCTGGTTGGCACCGGCGCCGGTTTCCTCAGCCATGCGCGCCACGCCGGTGATGTTCGAAGTCACCTCGGCCGTGCCGACCGAAGCCTGGCTGACGGCCTGCACGATTTCGCTGGTGGCGGCGCCCTGCTCCTCGACGGCAGCGGCGATGCTGGTCGAAGTGTCGCTGATGGCGCGGATGGTGCCGGTAAAGCCTTCGATGGCGTCCACGGCCTGGCGCGTGGTTGCCTGGATGCCGGCAACCTGGGCATTGATTTCCTCGGTCGCCTTGGCGGTTTGTTGCGCCAGGGCCTTCACTTCGGTGGCGACGACGGCGAAGCCGCGGCCAGCCTCACCCGCACGCGCCGACTCGATGGTGGCGTTGAGCGCAAGCAGGTTGGTCTGCGAGGCGATGCCCGAGATCATCTCTACGATCGAATTGATGCGCCCGGCGGCTTCGGACAGCTGATAGACGATAGCGGCGGTGTTGTCGGCTTCGGTGACGGCTTCACGGGCCTTTTGCAGGGAGTGCTCGACCTGACGGCCGATCTCGCTGACCGAGGCGCCCAGTTCCTCGGCGGCGCCGGCCACGGAGGTCACATTGGTGCCGGCTTCTTCCGCGGCGGCGGAGACGGAGGTTGCCTGGGCGGCGCTTTCCTGAGCCGACGCACTGAGCTGCGACGCCGTCGCCTGCATTTCGGTCGCCGCGGATGACACCATCTCGACAATGCCGCCGACGGCGCCTTCGAACTGGTCGGCCAGGGCGCGCATGGTTTGCTTGCGCTCGACCTCTGCCTGCTCGCGGGTCTGGGCGGCCTGCGCTTCGAGGGCGCGGTTGCGGATCATGCCGTCCTTGAAGACATCGACCGCCTTGGCCATGTCGCCGATTTCGCTGCGTTCGCCGGCGTTCGGGATTTTCACCGAGGTATCGCCGCCGGCCAGGGTCGCCATGACGTCGGACATCTTGCGGATTGGCGCCGAGATGGTGCGGATCATGACAAAGCCGATCACCGAGCAGATCAGCGCGGTCAGGGCGATCGCCGCCAGGATCAGCGCACCAGCGTTCTCGCCCAGCTTGATACCCGCTTCGGCGGCCTTGCGGCCTTCGACAAGTTGATACTCGCGGTCTTTGCGGATGGCGGCGCGCAGTTTGTCGACCACCGGCTGCATGTCGACGGTGAAGTAGTCGAGCGCGCCGGCGTTGTCACCCGCGTCCATCTTCTGCATGTAGGCGTCCTGCATGCCCGTATAGGTCTGCATGTGGGCCTGGATAGCGTCGGCCATGGCGCGCTCGTCAGCATTCTCGACCGTCTTTTCGTACGTGGCGAAATCCTCGGCCAGCCGTTTTTCGGTCTTGGCCAGCTTGCCCAGCTTGGTCTTGCGCATGTCGCCGCTGGTGGTCACCAGCTGGCCCTGCAGGGAGCGGAAATATTCAAAATCCTGAGACAGGTCGCCGAGAGAATTGGCGCCCGGCAGCCAGTTCTCACCGATATCCCGCGCCGCCGCATTGACCGCGTTCAGGCGCTGAACGGCAAAAAGACCCAAACAGACTGTGGTGAGGAGAACAACAGCAAAGGCTGCGATGACGCGAACCTTGATGGTGGTATTGGCAAGCATGAGAACGCTCCACAAAAACAGACTGTCCACCCGGCGGGACGGTTCCGGAAGACCGGAACATTCTTCTGCGAATGGCATTTTATTGCTAATGGACTCTTAATTTTCGCTTACTGCGTGTGGAACGGCGTGTTCCATTTTTTGCAACGCACACAAAACGTAAAGCGTAAATGGTAAGGCTTTGCCGTCGCAAAAGCGTCAAGAAGCACCTTTATGCTTGGCTCAGGCACAACTTCCAGGAAAAGCGTTTTTGCGATGATGACCGCCTTTTATCGCGAGGGGGATCGCATCGAACAGGCCTTCGTGCGCACGGTGCACGAGCTGACGGGCGCGCCTGTCTGGATCGACCTCAACAATCCGTCCTTCGAGGAAGAACGGCGGATCAAGGCCCTGCTCAACATCGCCATCCCGAACCGCGAGGAAATCTGGCGCAATCACATCACCAACCATATGTATTCGGAAAACGGCATCGCCTACATGAATGCCGCGGTGATCCACAAGACCGACAGCCAGCACCCCAAGACCAGCGCCATCACCTTCATTGCCGCGCCGCAGTGCCTGGTGACCATCCGCTACATCTACCCGACCTCGTTCGAACATTTCCAGCGCCGCCTGACCAACCACCCGCAGCATTATCCGACGGCCGATCACATCCTTGAAGGGCTGCTGGAGGAGATGGTGGCGCGCGTCGCCTATCATGCCGAGTTGATCGACCAGGGTCTGGACGACCTGTCTTACCAGATCTTCGACGACCACGCGTTCGAGAACAAGCAGGGTAACCCGTCGCTGATCATGCGCCGCCTGGTCCAGAAGCTCGGCACGCTCAACACGCTGAACGCCAAGACGCACGACAGCCTCAACTCGCTGCTGCGCATGCAGACCTTCTATCGCGAGGAATTGGGCACCGAACAACCGCAGTTGACCCGGCGGCTTGACGTACTGCTGCACGAGACCGAGACCCTGGCGGATCAGTCGAACTTTCTGTCCAGCCAGATCAATTTCCAGCTCGATGCGTCGCTGGGCCTGATCAATGTCGAGCAGAACCTGATCAGCAAGATCTTCACCGTCGCCACGGTGTGCTTCCTGCCGATGACGGTCATCTCCGGCATCTATGGCATGAACTTCGAGCACATGCCGGAACTGCACTGGCTTTTCGGCTATCCGTTTGCCATCGGCTTGATGTTCCTGGCGCCGGCCATTGTCTATTATGTCCTGAAGCAGAAGGGCTGGCTTTAGGGCAGGTTGAGCTGCCACGACACGCCGAAGCGGTCGTCCGTCCAGCCGAACTTGCGGCTGAAGCCGTAATTGCCCAGCGCCATGCGTACTTCGCCTTGGTCGGACAGGGCCGCGAACAGCCGGTCGAGTTCCGCCTCATCGTCGCAGGTGATGAACAGCGATATGGCCGGGGTCATCCCGAACGCATGCGGCACCGGCGAGTCGAAGAACATGATTTCGGCGCCCTTGATCCGCATCAGGCCGCGTATGACCTGGCCCTCCTTGCCGGGCATTTCGGGGCCGTAGCGCTGGTCATGCAGGATGACGGCGCCGTCGAACAAACCGGCATAGGCAGCCATGGCGTCGGCGGCCCGCCCCTGGAACATCAGGAAGGGATGAAGGTGCTGAGGCATGGTCACGTCTCCTTGGCGAAGGTCCAGATGCGGATCATTTTACGGCCGACATGGCGTTGCCAGTCGGGGTTATGCTCAGGCAAGCGTTCGTCGCCTATAATATCTTCGTGGGCGATAAGGCGCAGCCCCGCGCGGGTGGCGGCGGACTGAATGTCGGCTTCGGCGTGCGCAAAGCTGGCCAGGCGGATGGCCTCGCCGGTTTCAGCGTCGACAAAGTTGGCTTGTGTTCCGCCAGCGATGCGATCCGGGTGAATTTCGGAAAGAAACAGCTTTCCATTTGCAATGAGAGCGGAATTAACTTGTAAAAAGAAAGCATCCAGATCGACGATGTGCTCGAGCACCAGGGCCGTCACCACCGCGTCGAAACCGGTCAGGTTTGCGGTCAGCAGGTCGCCTTCGATCAGCGTGACATTGGGGAAATCCACCAGTTTCCGGCGCGCCTCAGCCAGCATGCCGGGCGACAGGTCCAGGCCGGTGACGTGGTTACCGGCTCGCGCCAGGCGGACCGTATGGCGGCCGGTGCCGCAGCCGATTTCGAGGACCTTTTGGCCTTTCAAATGGATCCAGACAGGCGGAAAGGCGTAATCATCAACAAACACAGTCGAGTTGACATAGCCGTCATAGATGGCGGCCCAGCGATCATAGCCGCTACGGTTTTCGGAGGATGTGGAGGACATGGGACGTGGCTCCTTGAACGACGGCAACCTGCCGCCTGGGAGCATGAATTTTCTGACCCTCAAGTGAGGCCCGCAGCGCCACTGCACGGAGGATGGATAGCGAGGCACGGACGGTTTGTCCAGCACCGATAACGAATGGGGTGTGGGGCCGCAGGCCTCAAACCCCGTTTGTTTACTGTGCCGGCGTCACCCGCCACACCACGCCGCCGACATCATCCGCCACCAGCAGCGCGCCTGCCTTGTCCGTCGTCACGCCGACCGGCCGGCCCATGGCCTTGCCGTCGTCGCTCAGGAACCCGGTCAGGATATCCTTCGGCAAGCCCTTCGGCATGCCGTTTTCGAACGGCACGAAGATCACCTTGTAACCGCTCTGCGGATTGCGGTTCCACGATCCATGCTGGCCGACAAAGGCGCCGTTCTTGTACCCAGCCAGCAAATCCGCCGTGTAGAAGGTCAGCCCCAGCGACGCCGTGTGCGGCCCCAGCGCATAGTCCGGCGCGATGGCTTTGGCGACCATCTCCGGATTGGCCGGTTTCGGGCGGCTGTCGACGTGCTGACCGTAATAACTAAACGGCCAGCCGTAGAACGCCCCCTCTTTCACCGAGGTCATATAGTCCGGCACCAGGTCGCTGCCCAGTTCGTCGCGCTCGTTCACCACCGTCCACAGGGCGCCGCTTTGCGGGTTCCAGCTCATGCCGTTCGGATTGCGGATGCCGGTCGCGAAAGGCCGCAACTGCCCGGTCGCCAGATCCAGCTCGTCGATACGCGCCCGGCCCTCTTCCGCCGCCAGGCCATTGTCGCCGACATTGCTGTTCGAACCGACCGTCACATACAGCCGCAAGCCGTCAGGGCTGGCGATGATGTTCTTGGTCCAGTGGTGGTTGATCGTCCCCGCCGGCAGGTCAGCGACCTTGATGCCCGGCGACACGATCGACATGTCACCGTCATGGTACGGGAACTTCAACACAGCGTCGGTGTCGGCGACATAAAGGCTGCCATCGACCAGGGCCATGCCGAACGGCGAGTTCAGATCCCTGAGCAACTCCGTTCTCTGATCGGCCACGCCGTCGCCGTTGGTGTCGCGCAGCAGCAGGATCTTGTTCGGACTGCCCTTGCTTGAGCCGACCTTGTGCATGATGGTCTTCATGAACCAGCCCTTGATGCCCTTGCCGTCATCGGGCTTGGGCGGGGCGTCGGTCTCAGCCACCAGCACGTCGCCATTCGGCAGGACGTACAGCCAGCGCGGGTGGTCGAGCCCCGCGGCGAAGGCGTTGACCTTCAGGCCCTGGGCGGCCACGGGCGTCTTGCCGGCCGGCCAGCCCACGGCGTCCGAGGTTTTGACCGTCGGGATCAGGAAATGGCGCTGGGCGGGCAATTGCGGGCTGGGCCCCATGCCATCTTCGGGCTTGAGGCTGGCGGTTTCGCCGCAGCCGGACAGGATCACGGCGGCGGTAGCTAACAAGGCAAGTCGTTTCATTGAGTCGTCCCTCTCCGGCGGCTCGGTTGATCAGGCGGCGTGTGGGACGCTGAAGTCGATTTCGCGGCTCATGTCGCGGCAGGCCTCGGCGCAACGGCGGCAGGCATCGGCGCAGGCTTTCATCTCCTTGCCGCCGATCTTTTCGCACGACCGGGCGCAGGCCTCGCAGATAGCGGCGCAGGCGGCACATTCATAGGCATGCATGGCCGAGCCGCGCGTCATGAAGTCGGCACAGGTCTGGCAGGCCTGAATGCAGTCGGCCATGATGCGGACGTGCGGCTGTTCGACGTGCGCGCCACCCATGCTGAGGCAGTGGTTGAACAGGGTTTCCTGGCAGGTGTGGCGACACTCCCAGCACAGCTGGATACAGGTTTGCATGGCAAGCGACATCGGCATGACGGCCTCCTTGGATTCGGGTGGCCTACTGAACGCCGCCGGGCATGAAGATGCAGTCCCTAACGGTAGGTATCGTGCAAGGATGGCGTAAGGGTCGAGAGAACTACGCCACCCGCCGCAGCTTCGAGGCCGGGCCGTCCTTTTCCAGCGACAGTTCTGGAATGGCCTCCACCATCGGCCGCAATTGATCCAGCGACGGCGGCTTGACCATATAGCCCCTGGCGCCAAGGGTCTGGGCCCGTTCCTGGTCCTTGTCGTAGGTCGAGCCCGTGCACATCACCACGGCGATGTCGCTCAGGGCATCGTCCTTCTTCATGGCCTCAAGTAGCTCGAAGCCATCCATGCCGGGCATGTTGATGTCGAGCAGTATAAGGTCGAAGTCCTCGCCGCTGTCGGTCGCCTGTTTCATCAGGTTAAGCGCCTCGGCACCGCTGCGGGCGGTCGCCATATTGCACTCGAACTTGTCCCGGTCGCGCAGCAGAATACGTGTCAGCTCCAGGTCAGCTTCGCGGTCGTCGACCAGCAGGACGCGCGCAAGATCTTGGGAACCAATCGCCATATTCTCCTCCATTGGCAGAGCTGCTTCTGCGCCGGCGACGGCCGCGGCAGCTTTAGGCAAGGTAAAACAGAAATCCGCCCCTCCGCCGGGTGCGCTTTCGCACCACAGCTTTCCCCCGTGCATCGAAACGACCTTGGCGCAGATCGACAGGCCCAGGCCCGCGCCCTCTTCGTTCTGATTCAGTCGCTTGAATGGCTGGAAGATGCGCACCCGGTCCTCGAGCGCGATGCCCGGTCCGTTGTCGCGGACGCGAACCTGCCAGGCCTCCCCCGTATCCTCGGCCGACACCTCGATACGCACGCCGTCCTGCGAATGCTTGATCGCGTTGCCGATCAGGTTCTGCAAGACCTGCAGCATGTGGCCGGAATGGCCCTGCACCACCGGCAGCGGCCCGGCGACGATATTGACGTGGCGCTCCTCGATCAGCTGGCGCAGATTGTCACGCGCGCCTTGCAGCACGTTATCGAGCGGACAGGCGTGCGTCTGCATGCGCTCCGGATCATTGAGCGTGGTGTAGAGGAAGACGGTATCGACCAGCATGCCCATGCGGTCGGCGGCTCTCTGGATGAAGTCGAACCAGGGCTTGTTCTCCGCCGGCAGCTTGCCATCGGCAATGATCATGTCGGTGAACGACCGCACCGTGCGCACCGGCTCCTTCAGGTCATGGGCCAGGGCATGGGCGAAGACTTCGAGCGAGTCGCGCTGCGACTTGATGCGGGCGCCCTGCTCGGCAAGGGTCGTCACCTGCTTCCTCAGGTCCTCGAGCAGTTGCACGTTTTCCAGCGCCACCGAGGTGGTGGCGGCCAGGGCCTGCAGCACCTTGATCTCGTCGTCGGTCGGCATGTGATTGTGCGCCCAGTAATTCCCGATGGCGCCGATCGGATTATCCTTGCGGATCGGCACCATGGCCAGGCTTTTGACGAAGGTCGGGCGGTAAGCTTCGGCCGGGATGCGCGGGTCGGCATAGATATCTTCGATGGTGGCCGGCACGCCGTTGAACATGACCCAGCCGGAAATGCAGGCTTCCATCGGGAAACGCTTGCCCTTCCACAATGGGGCGATGGCATTTTCATCGGCATAGTAGCACTTGCCATTATCGCGCAGCACGAAGGTGGCGCCGTCACAGCCGGTCAGTTCGCGGGCGGCGTCGCGGGTGATTCGCGTCACGGTGGCGACATCACGCGCCTGCGACAAGGCCTGGACAACACCGACAAGGTGCTCCATGGCCTTCACGTACCAGTCGCTTTGGCTGGAAGGGGCCGCGGATGGCGAAACGGTCGTCAGGTCGTGCATAGGCGTACAACTCACACATGCAGTCAGACTGCAAGAACACTGTTGTGAGGTTACTATAGATTGCGTTACCGAAATTCTAAAGAGGGATTTTCCCGTTTAAATCTTTGGTCATCTGCGCCCGCCTATACTGCCATAAAAATAAAGCGATCGGGAGCGCCAACATGATTACCGCATTCCACCTCACCGGCGGTAAAATCGCCGAGATGCAGCTCGATCCCAACCATAACGTACCGGATGAACCGGTATGGATCGACCTGATCAACCCGACTGAGGAAGAAGAGCGCAGCCTGCCGCAAAACCTCAATATCGCCCTGCCCCGCCAGGACGAAATCTGGCGCAACCATGCCCTGAACCGCATGTATACGCGCGACGGCATTTCCTACATGACCGCCGCCATGCTGACCGGGGTCGAGGACGGCCAGCCGCAGACCA
Source organism: Pseudomonadota bacterium (assembly GCA_048497915.1). GTDB lineage: Bacteria > Pseudomonadota > Alphaproteobacteria > Caulobacterales > Caulobacteraceae > Asticcacaulis. The sequence goes on along the minus strand of JBEHYZ010000039.1, from coordinate 15,344 downwards.
GCCCGGTGACCTTCATCCTGACGCCGGATTTCCTGATCACCATCCGGCGCATCGATCCGACCTCGTTCCTGTCGTTCTCCGAGAATCTGCTCCTGCACCCCAAGGATTTCCCGACCAGCGCCGACGTCCTGGAAGGCCTTCTGGAAGAAATCATTACCCGCGTCGCCATGCGGCATACCGACGTCATCAAAGGGCTGGACGGGCTGTCCAAGCGTATCTTTTCCGACCGGGCCTTCGACAGCCGGCACGGCGATCCGTCGATCCTGATGCGCGGCATGCTGAAGGAACTCGGCTACCTGGCCGACCTCAATTCCAAGATCAACGAGAGCGTTCACAGCCTGAACCGTTTGCTGGCCTATTTCCGCGAGGATCACAACCACGGCAAGGACGCCATCAACAAGGACGTCGACCGGCTGATCAAGGACTGCCGGTCGCTGTCGGAACAGACCGGCTTCCTCAACAATCAGATTAACTTCCAGCTCGAAACCAGCCTCGGCATGATCAATGTCGAACAGAACCTGATCGCCAAGATTTTCTCGGTGGTGGCGCTGGTCTTCCTGCCGCCGTCCCTGGTGGTCGGCTATTTCGGCATGAACTTCGCCAATATGCCGGAATTCACCTGGAAATTCGGGCAGTTGGTGGCGATTCTTCTCATGTTGGCCTTCGCGGTCGTGCCCTACATTATTTTCAAGCGGAAGCGCTGGCTGTAGCTCTTGAAAGGCTGCGGTTTCCGCTTAAATTCAAAGGTATCCGGGGGGATTTCCATGACCGTCAGCCGTCCGTTCCTGCTGTTTGCCCTGAGCCTGGCCGCCATGCCTGCCTGCGCCAAGGCGCCCAAGCCGCCGGCCGAGGTGGTCGCCGCGGCCAAAGAGATGACTCGGCTGCAAAATCCGCCGCCCGGCTATGTGCTTGTGCCCGCCGGCATGATCCGGCCGGTCAAGGTGTCGCCGGGGCCAAAGCCCGACTGGCTGATCGACGGCGAAAAAGCCGAACTGGCCGGATTGTGCGGCACGGGTGGATGCCTGACGGAAATCTGGTCGGCAAGCACGGACGGCCATTACCGCCGCGTCTTTTCCGACCAGGTGCGTGAGCATGTCTTCCGCTGGCTGCCCGGTCACAAGGCGACGTGGCTGCAGGTCGATTACCACGGCTCACTGTGCGGCAAAGCGGGTGTCGAGGCCTGCCCATGGGCCTATGAGTGGCGCAAGGACGCAGACGGACGGGGTTATCTGGGCGCATCGACGCGGTTTGTCGCCAAGACCAACTGGCGCGCTGGACCATTCCCGCAGGCGCTCGATCCGCTGAGCGAAGACGATCCGGCCCTGATCCCACCCCCCATCCGTGCCCTGGTCGACCGCAATGCCGCAGCCTGTAAGGCGCACGGGCGGGACCTGTCCCTCGAGGGGCTGGTCAACCGGCTGCCGGACCTGAACGGCGACGGCATCGATGACTGGGCCTATGACGGCGATTTCCCGGTCTGCAATGCGCTGACACCTGACACTGACAGCTCCGGTGAGGCGGCAGCGGCATTCAACGGCGACGACCCGTGTGGCGATCTCAGCTGCGTGACGCAGATCTGGGTGTCGCATCGCAAGCTGCCCGGCCGTGTCGACTGGCAGGCGATCAACATCCCTGCGGATGCCGCCTATGCACTGAAATTCACCCCGCGCGGCATCGCCGGTATAATTGCCCTGAGCGACCGCCCGGGCGTCAAGCCGGACGCGCCCGACTCCTGCTACACTGTGACGCTGGCGAACTGCGTTAAAACGTCTATTTCCCTGTCGCCAAAACGGTGAGCATCGCATAAAACGGACGCGGTTTTCGCGGAGGGTGGATCATGATGCGGTTGAGAGCGAATCTCAAAGCCAAGACTGTGCTGTTTGTCGTGTCAGTGGTGGCGCTGACGGCTTGCAACCGGACGCCCGGCGGAGAGGATTCCGCCGAAGCGGCCAGCGCCATGGGCGCGCCAGTCGAGTTCACGCCCGCGGAAAAAGCCGCTATCCAGGCGACCTTCCCGGCGCCTTACAACACTGCCGATCTCGAGGCCGGCCAGAAGCAGTTCAACAAGTGCCGGGCCTGCCACACCATCTCGCCGAACAGCATGAACATGACCGGGCCGCATCTGTACGGCGTGTTCGGGCGGCATTCGGCGACGGCACAGGGCTATACCTATTCCGACGGCATGAAGACGCATAATGTCACGTGGGATTTCAATACCCTGGACGAATTTCTTAAGGCACCGCAAAGCGTGGTCAAGGGCACCAAGATGGGCTTCATGGGCGTCCCGAAAGATGACGACCGGCGCAACCTGATCGCCTACCTCAAGCTCGAAACAACGCCGAAAAAATAACGGCTTACGGCCCGATCCTGACCTGAACGACGAATTGCGCATCGGTGTATAGCGTCCGCCAGTCCGGCAGGCGGGCAATGAAGCTGGCTGCGGCGCTGTCGCGGCGCAGGATCGTCCAGCGGATGTGATAGTCCTTCAGAACCCGCGTCAGAGCTTCAGGCTGCGCATCCATGGCGGCGTGATAGCGCGTCATGAACTCGGTGCCATAAAGGTCGGTGCGGCCGTCGATGAACGGCTTGACGCCATGAGCGATCAGATAGCCGCCGAAATCATAGGCATTAAGCACCGGCTGGCTGCGCAGGAAACCTGGCACGGCCGCCAGGGCGCCCACCGGGGTCTGCTCGGTGCGGACATCGGTGATCGGCAGGCTCAGGCGCACGCCGGTCAGGGCCACCACCAGGACGCAAGCGGCCGCGAAGCCAGCCCAGGCGGATGCGGCAGCTTGGGTTCCAGCAGCTTTCGGCGCCTGCTTCATCGCCCGGCCAAGCGGCTCGGCCAGCAGCATGACGCCGGCCAGTCCCAGAAGCATCTCATGCCGCTGATGGCGCAGGCTCAGGATCAGCAGGCCGACGAGAACCAGAAGCCGGATTACGGGCATCTTGACGCGGTACCGAACCCCGACGACCACGGCCGCCAGCACGGCAAGTTGAAGCGGGCCGGGCTTTAACAGATCAGGCGGCGCCCATTCGCTGATGCCGTTCAAGGCCGGCATGAACAGCAGTTTGATCGGGAAGAGCAGGCCTTCGACGCCATGTGGCGTCAGCAAACAAGCCGACACGGCGGGCACCGCGAACAAGACCCAGGCGCCCAAGGTGCGCTTGCGGTCAGCCACCGGCGCGGCCAGAATGGCCTCCAGGGCAAACGGCCCCATGAAAGCCAGGCCAACCAAGAAGCTGCCGTGCATATTGGCCCACAACGCCATAACCGGCAGAAAGACCAGGCGTGGCGCCCGGTTCTCCGCCCGTGCCTCGACCAGCTCACCCAGCCAGGCGGCCAGCAGCGGCAGGGTGAACAGGTGTGGGCGGATCAGCAGGTGCGGACCGATCATCGACAGGCCCAGCAGGACCGTCAGCCACAGGGTTATTCCGCTCAGCCAGCGTCCAGCGACACGCGCCGTCACAAAAACGGTCAGCGCCATGGCGGCCGCGCCCAGGACCATTAACCCAGCCCAGCCACCGGAGCGGAACACGGTGGCCATCAGCACCTCGGACAGCCATTCGTGCGTCGTCCACGGCTTGCCCTGGAAGGTAAAGGAAAACGGATCGCTGTTCAGGACGGCGCGATGGTCGATCATCCAGTTGCCGGCCGCGATATGCCAGAAGGTATCCCCGTCATTAAGCATCGGCGCCGCCCACAGGGCCGCGGCGAAGGTCAGAAGCGCCATCAGGACAGGGGCAGACGGCAGGCGCAAGGAAATCTGGCTCGAACTCATGCCGCCAAATTAGCGGTGAGCCCTTAACAAAGCGCGTACACGGCTCAGGTTTGGCTGGCGTTTTGCGGCGTTTCCGGCGCGGTTTCGAGGGCGGATTCGGCCTCGCCTTCTCCCTCCGGTTTCTTCTTGAGCACGGTGGCGACAGCGCGCAGCATCTCACCCATGGTGAACGGTTTCGGCAGGGTTGCTTCCGCGCCGGCTTCGGTGGCGGCGGCCAGAACGTGCTGCGGTCCGATCGAGTCGCTCACGCCCTGCGACATGGCGATGACGTGAACGTGCGGATGGTCCTTGCGGATCTGGGCGGTGCCTTCGATGCCGCCGATGCCGGGGATCAGAATGGCCGTCAGCACGACGTCGACCACGCCGAGATTGTGGTCGAAGAAGACGTCCTCGACATTGGCGGCACTGGAAACCGTATAGCCGACCTGCTTAAGCACGGCGCACAGATGGGCGCGCAGATCGGCGTCGTCTTCGATGACCAGAACATGCTGCTCGGTACGCCGCATGCGGTGATAGGTGTTGGTTTCCTGGATAAGGGTCTTGACCTTTTCCGGGGTGAACGGCTTCGACAGGGTAAAATCCGCGCCGGTCTGCTTGGCCATGGCCAGCGTCGCCTTCAGCGCCTTTTCGCCATAGTAGCCGTCGGCCATGATGGCGAGTGGCGTGTTCTCCGCGCTGGACTTGATCTCGCCAAAGCTCTGGAGCGTACTGTTCCCGCCGATATAGGCCTCGAACAGCAATAGCTGGAAACGCGTCGTCTTCAGGATACGCATGGCCTGCTTCTGGTCGAAGCTCAGCACCGAGCTCCACTTCTGCTGGTGGAGCAATCGAGATACATTTTGTGCCTGCGCCTGGTTCTCATCAAGGATGAGAACGCTGCCCAAACTCATCTTAACCCTCCCTGGATTCTATCGATCCAGTCATTTTGAAGATATATTAAAGGGAAAATACGTTAAAAACCACCAAATAAGTAAAGTGAACGGCGAGTCATTAATAATAATGCTGCACTGCGACATAAAAGCCGCCACAGGTCAATCGAGTCGATTTAACTGCGATTACATGTATTTGAGAGTATTGGACTTATGGAGGCTGGTTATTATTATACCAGACCATCTCTCACCTGCGGCGGCGCCAATTAAAGCCGGCCGGGTTGCGGTCACTTCACACGCGCCAGTCGCAGCGGATGCTCTGCCCGCGGCGTCACAGGCGTTTGCGACAACGCAGCCCGCGCCTATGCGGCTTCAGCCTTTTCGCTCAAAACCACCTCAACCAGCAGGGTCAGGTCGGAGGCCGTAAACGGCTTCGGCAGCTGGGCGTCGGCCCCCATGTGACGGGCAGCCGACAGGACCTTGCTGTTGTCGACACGGGCATCGGCGCCGGCCGACATGGCGATGACCGTAACTTCGGGCCAGGTCGACTTGATGATGCTGATGCCTTCGATGCCGCCCATGCCCGGCATGAAAATGTCGGTGATGACGACATCAACGTGGGCGATATCGACGCGATCGAACGCCTCTTCCATCGACCGTGCTTCACTGATGCGATAGCCCTTTTCGGCCAGGGCCATGGTCGTCAGCTTGCGCACGACGCGGCAGTCGTCGACCACCAGGATGTGTCTGGGCGGCGTCGGCGCCTGACGCATCTTGTAGGCTTCATCGAGAATGATCTTGAGATCGTCGGGCGTAAACGGCTTGGGCAGGACGAAATCTGCCTGCGCACGGCGCGCTTCGTTCAGCGTCGAATTGAGCGCCGTGCCGCCCGCCCCGCCGGCCGTCATGATGGCGACGGGAATGTTGCTGCCGAGATTGCGAATCTCCGGCAGGTGCATGAGCGTGTTGCCGCCTTCGACATAGACGTCGAGCAGCATCAGGTCGACGCGCGACGCTTTCAGCAGCTGAAACACGGTCTTATGGTCGAAACTTAACACCGTCGACCAACCGAGATTGGCGAGCATTTTCGAGATCAATTGGGCCTGAACGCGGCTGTCCTCGAGTACCAGTACTGTGCCGTTTGACATGGCATTCTTTCCTGTTCCCTGTACTGACAAGGCTATCATAACGGTGTTAGGGCAAGGTAAACGCCGCGTAGCCTTAATAGACATTGGGCAAAAAATTTGAAGAAACACAATGTATTATGTCTTACGATCCGGCTGTGATTGCCAAATCAGGCGCAGACCCTCTATTGTCCGGAAAAACGCCTGATCCTTATCCGCAATGGTACTCCCCGCATGTTGACCCTGCTCTCGCCCGCCAAGTCGCTCGACGAAACACCTCTGGAAAATGCGCCGGCCGCCACGGAACCGCGCTTCCTGGCCCAGACCGACAAGCTGCTGAAGAGCCTGAAACGGCTCAAGCCGAAGGCGATTGGCGAACTGATGGATATTTCCAAGGCACTGAGCGAGCTGAATCATGGCCGCTATCAGGGCTTCGAGGATCAGGCGGGCATGAGCGCGGTCTTCATGTTCGATGGCGACGTCTATACCGGCCTGCAGGCACGCACCCTGGATGCGGCCGGTATCGCCTGGGCCCAGGACCATATTCGTATCCTGTCAGGGCTTTACGGCGTGTTGCGGCCGCTGGATTTCATCCGCCCCTACCGGCTGGAGATGGGCTCGATGCTGAAGTCCGGCCGGGCGAACTCGCTCTATGAGTTCTGGGGCGATACCCTGGCCAAGAGCCTGACCGAAGAAGTAAAGGCGCAAGGCCAGGACACGCTGATCAACCTGGCCAGCACGGAATATTCGCGCGCGGCCCTGACCAAGGCCTTGAAGCTCAAGGTGATCAGCCCGCGATTTCTCGACATCAAGGGAAATGAGGCACGCATCGTGTCATTCTTTGCCAAGAAGGCGCGCGGCCTGATGGCGCGCTACATGATCGATCAGCGCGTCGACCGGCCGGAAGGCCTTAAGGACTTTACTATCGAGGATTACCGCTTCCGCGCCGACCTGTCGAAGGACGGCGATTGGGTGTTCACGCGCCCGCAGCCGGAGCCTGTTGCCGTCCAGCGCGCAAAGGCAGCGGAAACCGTTTAAGGTTTCTCTATCAGATTGTTTTCAAAAGCTTTTCCATAGGCTGAGCACAACCGCGTCGGCCTGAGGCACATCGCGGCCGCTGACCGTCCGGCGCCAACCCAATTGCAGGCTGGTGTCCTGATGCGGGCCGAAGCTGCGTACGGCGCTGATCTCGACGTTGTTCCATTTGGCCTGGCTACCCGCGACCTTGTCGGTCTGGCCGACGAAACTCTGCGCCAAGACCATCCATTTTGCTGACGGCTTCAGGCCAAGTGTGGTATCGACACGCCACTGATCGGCATCGTACTGGCGTAAGTGCCTGGCGGCTTCGATATTGACGAAAGCGTCAGTACCGCCGACCTTGAAGCTCTTGCCGAAATAGCCGCGCACATCGTAATCCGTGCCGGCCTTGGTTGCGGGCGCGTCAAAGTCCGAGCGGCGGCCCTTGCCCAGGCCTTCGACGCTGGCGCCCAACGCCAGCACGTAATCATCGCCCTTATGCACCGCCCAGCGCGCGCCAACTTCGACTGAACCGAGACCGGAAAAGCGTGTCGAAACCGTCTTATAGTCCTGAAAGTTGATCTTGGTGGTGAGGCTCAAACGCTCCGTCAACCCGTGATCGGCATAGACGGAAACATTGTTTTGCCGCCAGGTACCAAGCGGCACCATAGCCTTGCCGCTGGCGTTGAACTGCTTGTCGGCGGTGGTGGGTTCATAGGAAACGATCAGCTGGGTCTTGCCGAGGTCCTGCGGCCATGCAGCCGCCGCGGCGATGGACGGCATCAGATAAAGCAGAAGAAAAGCAAGACACTGCACCCAGATTTTCATGCGAAAACCAAGCCTCCCCTACCACCGGCACGAGGACCATCGCATAAATGTGGTAAACGGGAGGCTAACAACCTCAGGCTTTAGCTGGCTCGTTGGCTGGTGTGACGAACAGGCGCCCCTCGGAGACCGATTCGATAACGACCCGATCGGCCTTGGCGAGTTTGGCCTCGCCCGCTGTAGCATTAAGAACCGCTGGCCATTCCACGCCGTCAACGACAACCCGGCCTGTCCGCTCGCCGCCGTCGGTACGTTCGAAGCCGCTCAAGACCTCCGCCTGCTTGCCGAGGATGCGTTCGTGCGGGTTGTTGACGTCGACACCCTGGCCCGGAACCTTGAGAAACCGGCGCGTCAGGATGGTCATGATCAGACACAGGACAGCAAAGACGACGATCTGCGTGATGAAGCCAAGCGGCAAACCGGTCAGGCACAAAACAGCCACGACACCCGCCGATGCCGCCGCCCACAGCAGCCATTGAGTGCCGATAAAGACTTCGATGCCCAGCAGCAGAATGCCCAGGACCAGCCACACCCAAAAGGCCTGCGTATTCATCGGCCCCATCAACAGCAGCGTGTTCATATCCATGAGAAATCCCCCATAGGCTCCTGTTATCTATGCCTTTCTCGGCGCCGGCGCGGCCTTCGGTCCGTCGCCACCAACCGCGCGGATCAGCTCCGAAATGCCGCCGACGGCGCCCGCCACGGACGACATGTCTGCCGGCAGGATCAGGGTCTTGGTGTTAGGCGATTCGGCGAACTTGCCGAAGGCCTCGACATACTTCTGGGCGACGAAGTAGTTGATGGCGTTGACGTCGCCCTTGGCGATGGCTTCGGACACCATGGCGGTCGCCTTGGCTTCGGCTTCGGCCGAGCGTTCGCGGGCTTCGGCGGTACGGAATGCGGCCTCGCGCTGGCCTTCGGCCTCAAGCACCGTCGCCTGCTTCAAGCCCTCGGCACGAGCAATCGCCGCCTGCTTTTCGCCGTCCGCCTCGATGATCAGGGCGCGGCGTTCGCGTTCGGCCTTCATCTGACGGGCCATCGAATCCGTAATGTCAGCCGGCGGCTTCAAATCCTTGATTTCAATGCGATTGACCTTGACGCCCCACGGCGAAGTCGCATGGTCGATAACATTGAGCAGGCGGCTATTAATCGAGTCGCGCTGCGACAGCACTTCGTCGAGTTCCATGGAACCAACCACGGTCCGCAGGTTGGTCATGGCCAGCTGGGTAATGGCGTTGTCGAGATTGTCGACCCGATAGGCCGCCTGAGCGGCGTCCATGACCTGCGTAAACACAATGCCGTCGACCATGACGACGACGTTGTCCTTGGTGATGACTTCCTGACGCGGCACGTCGAAGACGCGCTCCATCATATTGACGCGACGGCCGACCGATTCGACGAATGGCGTCAGAAATGAGATGCCGGGTTTCAGTGTCCGTACATAACGGCCAAAATTTTGTACTGTATATTCATGCCCTTGCGGGACGATCTTGATGATACTCGACAAGACCATGAACACCAGGACGAAGATGCCCAGCAACCCGACCAAAAGAATCATACCACCCATGAAAACCCCCTAAAAGACAGACGCTGCCGGCATTATGCGCCGCCGTCCGCCGTTCAAATCAGGGATAACTATAACGGGGTTTTGCCGGGCGACACAGGCAAAAACGCACAGTACGCTCAAATCGGCGTGAACCAATGGGTTAGATTATATCAATAACTCACTGCCGAGAAAGGCTTTATCTCGCCTGTCCCGCCGACACCGGCTCAGCCTGCGGGCTGTCCAGGCCGATAAGACGCGCCACCGTATCAATCAGGTTGTCCATCAGGATCGGCTTGGAAATATGTGCATCCATGCCCGCGGCATAGCAGGCATCGATCTGGTCCTGCATGGCGTCCGCTGTCAGGGCGACGATCGGCACGTGCTTGCCAGGCGCCTCGCCGGCGCGGAATTTCCGCGTGGCGTCCAGGCCGCCCAGACGCGGCATGTTGAGGTCCATCAGGACCAGATCATACTGCGACATGTCGGCGTCGAGCGCTTCCTGGCCGTCGACCGCTTCGATGATCTGGAAGCCGAAGGGCTCCAGGAACAGGCGCGCCACCTTGCGATTGACCGGATGGTCGTCAACCAGCAAGATCTTGTACGGACGATCGGGCCCGGCTTCGGCTGCCTCAAGCGGCGTTGCTGTTGCCGGAGCGGGTGTGGCGGGCGGGGGCACAGGCACCTGTATTTCTTCGGCCGCAATCTCTTCCTCAGCCAGGGCGATCACCGCCTGCGGCGTCTTGGCAGCCACTTCGCCGGCGCGGAAAGTCATGACAAAGGCGGAGCCAAGCCCCTCCTCGCTGGTGACGCTGAGATTGCCCCCCATCAACTGCGTCAGGCGGCGGCTGATGTTCAGCCCCAGCCCGGTGCCGCCATATTTGCGCGCCGTGCCGGCGTCGGCCTGAGCATAAGCCTCAAACAGCCGATCCATAGTCGGCTTGTTCATGCCGATGCCGGTGTCGCGCACTTCGACACTGACCATATAGCCGCCTTCGGTCTTTTCGGCCGAGGCATTGATGCGTACCGAGCCCTTTTCGGTGAACTTGACGGCATTGGAAACCAGGTTCGACAGACACTGATAAACACGCAGCACGTCGAACGACATCATCTGGGCGGCGCTGTCGTCGAGGCGGTACTGGACGTTCAGGTCCTTGTCCTCGATCATCGGCTTGTAGGTATTGATTACGCGCTCCATCATGTCCTTCATGGAGGCGGGCGTCGGCGCCAGCTCGACCTTACCGGCCTCGATGCGCGACATGTCGAGCACGTCGTTGAGCAGCACCATCAGGGTGTGCCCGGAGTCGATCAGAATATCGACATGACCGCCCTGGGTTTCTGTCAGGTCTTCCTTCTTGAGCGCCTGCGCCATGCCGAGGATACCGTTGAGCGGCGTACGCAGTTCATGACTCATCACCGCCAGGAAGCGCGACTTGGCGGCATTGGCGGCTTCGGCGTGTTCGTTGGCGTCCTTGAGCTCCCACTGCATGCGTTTCATGCGCAGGACATAGAAGAAGCCGCCCCCTGCCAGGGCGGCCAGCAACAGAGCGATCAGCGAGGCCGCGCCGGCCAGCAGCCGGTCAGCCCGCGCCTTGTCGGCCAGAACCTTGGCTTCGGCGTTCTTGCGATCCAGTTCGCGGCGCAGCGCCTTGTACATGGAACTGACCGCCGAGGTGCGCATCATGTCGTCATAGCTGCCCATGTCCTGCGACCAGCGGCTCAGTTCGTTGTAGGCCTCGCCGCTATGGCCCTGCGCCCACAGGATTTGCGCTCCGATCCGACGTTCGGCCAGAGGATCACGCGGCAAGATGTTCGTAGGCACGGCCTTGAGCTTATCGAGATAGCGCTGCGCATTGCCGACATCGCCGACTTCGGCATAGGCGCGCGCCAGAAGCTTCAGCTCGGAGGCGCCGCGGTTGTTGCGCACCGGCTGGCTCACGATGGCCGAATCTTTCAGGCAATCAATGACCTGCGTGTATTTAAGCGCCGCAAAACTGACACGAGCACACAGAAACTCATCCCAGCTCTTCATATCTTTCAAGCCATAGGCCTGAACATAGCCGGCATGCAGCTTCTGGAACTTCTCCGCCAGCCCGACATCGTTCTGACGCGCCGCCCACAGACCGAGGTCGTAGATGGTCTCCATACGTTGAGACAGAAAGGCATTTTGCTGCGACAGACGAGCGACCTCGCCCATGTGCTGCGCATACGCGGCGTCATCGCCAACCCCCATGACAGCCTTGGCCATGACCTGGTGAGCCGCACTGAGCTGCGCGCCGCGCGCACCTTCGCGCTGCAGATTGTCAACCAGGCCGTTGCCGAGATCAATCGCATCAGCATATTCGGAGAAGTGTGTGACTTGCCTGATTTTTTCGATTGTAACCGCAGATCGGATAACTGGGCTGTTTGCGCTCAGATAGGTTTGCCAATCGCGATCGGAAACGGCTTTGTAATTCTGAGTCTCGTTTTCGAAGGCCTGCGACATAAAGCGGGCCAGCAAGTCGAGATCGCTGTCGTTGTCAGCATGGGCGCGACGGCTTATCCGGTCGCACCACGCCTGAAGCTTGGCGACGTTCTGCACATCCTTATAGGCGTAGAGCACGCGCCACAGTGCGTACAGGCGGTCATCGCCGCTCAGTTCGATGGCCGAATCGCCATAGCGATCGATTTCGTCAGGCTGATATCCGGTTGGTGATACTTTCAGCTGAAGGTAATCGGCTTCCAGCTTGTCATGATACGCCGACACGCGCGCGTCGGCTTCCGCAGCCTTTGCGCACAAAGGAAGCGCCCCCGCACTTACAGCCAGGATCCCTGCCAGAACGGCGCCCAACCCCAAGCGTTCGTATTTAATGGACGGGCGGTCCATGGCCTCTCCGGTCAACCTTCAACCGGCACTCTGGCCATAAAGACCTTATCATTCACTTAAGCGGCACACGCCTTTACTGCGGCGCATAAAAAAAGAGCCCCGCACTTGCGAGGCCCTCTCTTATCCCGTCTGACAAACAGGCCTGGATTACCGGCCCGAGTCGTCTTCGCAGTGGCAACCGAATTGCGGGGTGCAGAAGCAGTTCGGCGTGTCGTACGCCATAGCCTTGCTGATACCGAACGCCATCGAAGCCGCGAGCGCGACAGCAGCCACGGCGGTTACGAACTTCTTCATACTCAAACTCCTTTGAAAACTCACCAAAACCATACTTTTTTCAGCTTGTTGCTGATGTTTATTGACCTGCCGGTTGAAGACAGGAACGCATGTCGGACACAGCCTGAGGGACGCATCGAACGCGCGTTAAGGTTTCATTAACCATAAAATTGAAGTTCTCACAAGGCGAGAATTTTGCGCCGCCTGTCGCGAGACGCTACATTTGCAACCGCACGGATGTGGACAGCGATTTTTTTGACGCAGGGGAAGAAAACGCCGTCAGCGCGACCGCCTCAGGACGTCTCGGGTATCTTCTTGCCGGACACGGGAAAGCGCTTCGTCGAGCGAAACGAAGCAGGCCGCATCGGCGTCATCACCGGGAAGCGGCTCGCCGGAAATCCAGTTCGCCGCATAGTCGATCAAAATATAGTGAAGACCCGGCTGGATGATTTCGTAGACCTCGATCAGGCGCGTGATTTCCGCCCTCACCCCTGTTTCTTCAAGGAGTTCGCGCAAGGCGGCATCACGCAGCGATTCGCCCGGCTCGATCTTGCCGCCGGGAATCGACCACTCTCCCAGTCGCGGCGCGCGGCCACGCCGGATGATCAGCACCTCGTCGCCACGCCAGCACACGACACCGACGCAGGCCACCGGTTTTGGCATAGACACTTGCATTGACGCCCCCTGTCGCTTAAGCGAACTGCGAATCTCGCAAGAATGTTAATCCAAGAGCCCGCCATGTCCACCGCCCCTGCCCAAGCTGAAGCCCCCGCCGTCGCGCCCGAAGTCCTGGCGCAGATCAAGGCCGTGGTCGGCGATGCCGGCTGGAGCACCGACCCGGCCAAGCTCGATCCGAAGCTGACCGAATGGCGGGGCAAATGGAAGGGCCATACGCCTTTGCTGGTCATGCCGAAAAGCACCGAGGAAGTCGCAGCGGTGGTCAAGATCTGCTACGACAACGGCGTGGCCATCACACCGCAGGGCGGCAATACGGGTCTGGTCGGCGGGCAGATCCCGTTCGGCGAAATCCTGCTCAGCCTGGGCCGGATGCGCGCCATCCGCGATGTGGCGCCGACCGACGACACCATGGTGCTGGAAACGGGCCTGACCCTGCTGGAAGCGCAGGAAATCGCGGAAAAAGCCAATCGCTACTTCCCCCTGTCGCTGGCGGCCGAAGGCACGGCAACCGTTGGCGGGGTTATTTCGACCAACGCCGGGGGCACGGCCGTGCTGCGGTACGGCGTGGCGCGCGACCTGGTGTCAGGCCTGGAAGTGGTTCTGCCGAACGGCGAGATTTTCCACGGCTTGAAGCGTCTTCGCAAGGACAATACCGGCTACGACCTGAAGCACATGTTCATCGGCGCCGAAGGCACGCTCGGCATTGTCACGGCGGCGTCGCTGAAGCTGTTCCCGATCATGAACTCGCGCTCTGTAGCGATCGTCGGATTTGAAAGCGCGCAAAAGGCCATCGAGCTGCTGGTGCGCGCCAAGCAAGAAACCGGCGGCACGGTCGAGGCGTTTGAGCTGATGGGCCGGTACGGCCTGTCGCTGGTGCTGAAGCACATTCCGGACACGCGCGAGCCGCTGGCCGCTGAATATCCGTGGTACGCCCTAATCGAGGTGGCCTCCGGCGATCCGGAAGGCGCGGCGTCGGCGATGGAACGCCTGCTGGAAGCGGCCTTTGAGGAAGAGCTGGTCCTGGACGCGACCATCGCCCAGAACGAAACCCAGGCCGCCGAATTCTGGCGTCTGCGCGAAGATCACTCAGCGGCAGAAAAGGCCGAGGGCGCAGCCTGGAAGCACGATATTTCGGTGCCGCTGTCGCGAATGGCCGAATATATGGAAGAAGGCGACAAGGCGTTGCAGGCGTTCCTGCCAGGCGCGCGGCTGGTGGCGTTCGGCCACGTCGGCGACGGCAACGTCCACTTCAACGTCATCATTCCAGAAGGGATGGATGTCAGCAAATTCAACGCCATGCGCGACGAAGGTGCGAAAGTGGTTCATGATCTGGCGCACGCTTACGAAGGCTCGATTTCGGCGGAGCATGGCCTCGGCCGGATGAAGACGCACGAAGCGCTGCAGTACAAGGACCCGGTCGCCGTGGCGGCGATGCAGGCAGTTCGGGCGGCGCTCGATCCGAAGCGGATCATGAACCCGCACGTGCTTTTCTAAGGATCAGCCGACAAACCCAGCCGCGCGGCGTAGGCGGTCATTGATCGCCTCGCCGATGCCTTCGTCCGGAATGGGCGCGACTTCGATGACCGGCGGGTGCAGGCGGTCGGCTTCGCGCAGGGCGCTGAACAGGTGCGTGGCAGCCTCTGCTAGGTCGGCGGAGCTGCTCAACTGGATTACCTTTCCGCTATAATCTGTTGAACCAAAAGCCAAATAGACCGAGCCTTCCGGTGGCTTAGTGACATTGATCCGAACCGGAGCATCCGGCGCGTAGTGCAGGCTCAGGCGTCCCGGTGAGCGATGGCCTTCGGCTTCGTCAGCCGCCAAGGGACCGATGACAGCTTCGATTTCGGTGCGCGTGATTGCGCCTGGCCGCAGATAGCGCGCATCGCCCAGCAGACTGACCACAGTCGACTCCAAGCCCACCCGGCAGGCGCCGCCGTCGAGCGACACCGTCACGGACTCTCCGGTCTCCGAGATCGCATCGGCGGCTGTGGTCGGACTTGGGCGACCGGAGCGATTGGCCGAGGGCGCCACCACACCGAATTCGACGGCGCGCAGGAGTTCCAGCGCCAGCGGATGGTCCGGCATGCGCAAAGCCACGCTGTCCAGTCCTGCCCGCGCCAGGTCGCAAGCCGCCGCCTCGTCCTGCACCGGCACCACAAGCGTCAGAGGCCCCGGCCAGAACCGCCCGGCCAAGGCGCGGGCGCGGTCGTCGAACACGCCGATCCGTTCGGCCTGTTCGAGGCTGCCGACATGGACGATCAGCGGATTGAAGCGCGGCCGGCCCTTGGCCTCGAACACCTTGACCACGGCCGCCGGGTCGTAGGAGAGCGAAGCGCAGCAAGAAAAGGTTCTCGTCCGCAAACGGAG
>JBEHYZ010000038.1:0-36234 GCA_048497915.1 Pseudomonadota bacterium | reverse complement strand
TGTTGCGCGAGACCATTGGTGCGCATCCCGAAGACTCAGTGTTGTGGAACGCCCTTGGCACCGTTGTGCACGCCCGGGGTGACCGGGATAACGCGGCCATCTTCTATGCCGAAGCGATGCGTCACAATCCGAGCCATGTCCATGCGCTCTATAACTATGGCAATACCCTGTCGGAACTCGGCGACTCGGTAAGTGCGCTCGAGTACCTGCACAAGGCGCTGCCGCTCTTCAACGACGCGATGAACGTCCACACCTGCAAGCTCAGCATCGCCTTCAACCATCTGATTCTTGGCCAGTACGCGGAAGGCTGGAAATGGTACGAAACGCGCGGCAAGGACAACACTGCCGAAGCGCTGACCTACCTGATCGACCGCCCGCACTGGAAGTCCGCCGATCCGCTCAAGGGCAAGCGCATCTTCGTCTCGGCTGAACAGGGCCTGGGCGATGAGATTATGTTCAGCACGCTCCTGCCGGACCTCCTGCGCGAAATCGGCCCGGACGGCCACCTCGGCATCGGCGTCGAACCGCGCCTGGTGCCGCTTTTCCAGCGCAGTTTCCCCGGTTGCACCGTCACGCGTCACCACACCACAACCTTCCAAAGCCGGCCCGTGCGTCTGTTCGCGGAAATTCCCGACTGGAGCAGCTATGACTACTGGTCGACCATGGGGGACTTCCTCAGCCGTTATCGCACCCGGCTTGAGCAATTTGACGTTCAGGAGCCGCACCTCAAACCTGATCCGGACCGCATCGCCCATTGGAAAGGCCTGCTCACGGGACTGAACACGAAGCCCAAGATCGGTGTCCTGTGGAAATCGCTGATCCAGCATTCGCGGCGCGATCGCTTTTATACGCCGTTCGACCAATGGAAAGACATTCTCAGTCTGGACGGCATTCAATTCGTCAATCTGCAGTACGGCGACGTTTCGGAAGAACTGGCGCAGGCCAAGGCCATGGGCCTGGATATCTGGACGCCGCCGGGCATCGACCTGAAGGCTGATCTCGACGACCTGAGCGCCCTGTGCGCGGCACTCGACTGCATCCTCGGCCCTTCCAATGCGACCAGCAATATCGCCGGCGCGGTGGGTACGCCGATCTGGCTGGTTTCGCCGGCCCGATCATGGACCTTCCTCGGCACCGACCGATTCCCCTGGTATCAGAACAGCCGCGTGTTTGCCTCGGATTCCTTGCTTGATTGGCAGCCGGCCATGGACGCGTTGCGTGCTGCTCTGGTCGAAAAATTCATCGTCCCTTCGTCAAAAGGCGCCTGACATGCCCGGCGCCGCCCCCGTGATACCGGAAACGGCCGAAGCGTGGCGGTTGCACGGAATGAAGCTGGAAGCGGCGCAAGATCTGCCCGGCGCCCTGGACGCCTATCAGCGCGCCCTGGAACTGGACCCCGGCGCGCTGGAAACCGTGCATGCGTTGGCGGCATTGGCGTTTCGGCGCAACATGTGGCCCCTGGCTGAACGCTTCTACGCCCATCTGATCACCCATGGCGATCAGGCGACCGCCGTCATTTGCGCCTATGCCGCCACCTTGCGCGAACAGTCGCGCTATGACGAAGCTATAGATGTCCTGAAAAACGTTATTGGTCAAAGGCCTGAAGACAGTAGCTTATGGGAAGGATTAGGCACCGCGGTCGCCGCCGCCGGCAACCGGCCTACGGCCCTGACCTTCTTCGACGAAGCCCTTCGCCTGGCTCCCGATAACCTGCACGCCCTGTTCAATCGCGCCTGCTGCCGGATGGAAATGGGTGAGGTACGGGCTGGCCTGGTCGACGTTGGCGCCTGCGTGCAGGCCTTCAAGGACCCCGACAATCGGAGCAGCGCCGAAATTGTTTACGCGCAAGGCTTGCTTGCCCTCGGCGACCTGAACGCCGGCTGGCACTGGTTTGAAGGCCGCAAGAAGCGTGGCACCGCGTCGGAAGTCGCTTATGAGTTAACCTTTCCCGAGAGAAAGCCGGGACAACCTATTGCTGGAACGAAACTTTTCGTTAGCGCCGAACAGGGCTTGGGCGACGAGGTCATGTTCGGCACGCTTCTGCCCGACCTGGCCGCCGAAGTTGCACATCTCGGTATCGGCGTCGAACCACGTCTTGTTTCGCTGTTCCAACGCAGCTTTCCCGCCGCCACGGTGGTCGCCCATCGCACCCAGACCGTCGACGGCCGCATCCTTCGCAGCTTCCCGGACCTCAACCAGAAGGCGTTTGACCAGTGGGCCCTGATCGGCGATTTCCTGGCCGAGCGGCGCGGTCGTATCGAAGACTTCCCGGCGCACCAGAGCTTTCTGGTCCCCCAACCGCAGCGCGTCGCCCATTGGCGCGACTATTTCACCGGCATCAATGACCGGCCGAAAATCGGCATTCTGTGGAAAAGCCTGAAAATGACCGGCCTGCGGGCTGAACAGTTTTCGCCCTTCACGCAGTGGCGGGACATTCTGGCACTGCCCGGTCCGCAGTTCGTCAACCTGCAATACGGTGACTCGGCCGCTGAAATGGCCGAGGCGAAGTTAATGGGTTTTGACATCATTACGCCCGAAGGCATTGATCTGAAAAATGATCTTGATGACCTGAGCGCCCTGACCTGTGCCCTGGATCTCATTGTCGGCCCGTCAAATGCCACGGTAAATATCGCCGCGGCTTGCGGTGTGCCCATCTGGATGCTGACCGTCGACCGCGTCTGGCCGCGCCTGGGGCAGGCCCGTTACCCGTGGTATCCCTCTGTGCGTTTGTTCTCAACACCCAGCTTCGCCGATTGGCAGCCTGCGCTCGATGCTCTGCGTCAGGCCCTTGAGGAGCGGTTCCAAGTCATCTGATTTGGAATTATGCGCCGTTCAATGCGCCATGTAGAGGTTCAACTGCGTGTTTTGCAGCAGATAGCGCGTCGTGCCACCGAAAGCGAATTCGCGGATCCGCGACCGGCCAAAGGCGCCAGCGACCATATAGTCGGCGCCATGCCGCTCAGTCGCTTCCAGAAGCTGCGTATGGATTTCGCCCTTCGGCAGGATGTCGATTTCCGCCGCCACGCCATGCGCCGCGTAGTAACGCCCCAGACGGCTCAGATCCGGCCCGCTGTCCCCGACCGGCGCCCCGACAATCACCACCTTCGATGCCTTCTTCAGCAACGGCAGTGACCGGCGCGCCGCGCGTGACGACGGTTCCTTGCCGTCCCAGGCAACCACCGCCGTGCCTTCGATTTCGAACGGCTTGCGGGCGACGAACACCCCGGCGCGTTCTTCCATCATCACCTGCTGGAACGCTTCGGACAACAGGCCCTGCCCCTTGGCGCTCAGGTCACCGAACACCATCAGGTCGGACAAACGCGTCTCGAACGCCAGATCCTGCCACACCGGTGACTCCAGCGCCGAAAACGTTTTGCCGGCGTAGCCTAACGCCGAAAACTGCGAGCGCGCCATCAACTCGGACTCTTCGCCCGCCGCTTTCAGGTTCTCAATCGCCGTGATCTGCAGACTGCCCATGAAGCCCTCGCCCAGCCACGGCGCCATTTCCGCCGGGTCGGGCGGCGCGAACAGCACGTTCAGCTCCGCCTTGAAAGCCTCGGCGATCAGCGCCGCCTGCTCAAGCGCCACGTTTTCCGTCGCTGATCCGCTCACCGGGACGCTGATCCGCGCCCACGCCTGCCCCGTTTTCGCCGCCACCTGGATGTCTCCGCCTGCCTGAGTGTCTGCCATCGGAACCTCCTGTGCACAATTTGCGATTCGTGCCCTCAGAAGCTGCACGTATGTATAGAGTATATTCCCTTTCCGATAAAATCTTGATGTGACATTCTGCCTGCCATGCCCGCTGCCGCTTCCAAATCCCGCCCTTCAAAAACGCGTAACCTCGCCCCGCGTGCCTGGCAGCGTATGCTGTCCGGCCGGCGCCTCGACCTGCTCGATCCGGCGGCCATCGATATCGAAATCGACGATATCGCGCTCGGCTTGTCACGCGTCGCCCGCTGGAACGGCCAGACCATTGGCGAGCATGGCTTTTCCGTCGCCCAGCACTCGCTTATCGTCGAGGATATTTGCGCTTTCATCAAGCCCGACCTGACGCCGGCTCAGCGTCTGATGGCCCTGCTGCACGACGCGCCGGAATACGTCATCGGCGACATGATCTCGCCGTTCAAGGCCGCGCTCGGCCTCGATTACAAGCGCTTCGAAAGCCACCTCGAACAGGCCATCCATATCCGGTTCGGCCTGCCGCCAGTCGTGCCAGCGGCACTGAAAACCCTGATCAAGCAAGCCGACCACGCCTGCGCCTATTTCGAAGCGACGCAACTGGTCGGCTTCAGCGAAGCCGAGGCCCGGACCTTCTTCGGCGAACCGCCCGAAGGCTACGCGCTTACCCTCACTTCCCAGTCGCCGAACGACGCCCAAGCCGCCTTTGTCGCGCGCTTCGACGCCCTGATTGCTCAGATGGGAAAACGCTGAGTGGGTCTGGCTATCGAACTTTCGGCTGTCGTGGTCACCGTCAAGGCCAATGAAGCCCTGGTGCTGTGCCGCAACCTGCCCCGGAGCAGTGGCGGCCCCGCCTTCGCCTTGCCATCCGGCCCGTTCGCCCCGCGCAGCCACCGCACCTTCGATCTGGCCCTACGCGCCTTTGTGGGTGAACAGACCGGCTTCGATATCGGCTATGTCGAACAGCTCTACAGCTTCGGCGACGCCGGCCGCGAAGCCGTGCTCAACGACGCCAGCGATGCCGATCACATCATCTCGGTCGGCTATCTGGCGCTCACCCCCAACAGCGATTTCCAGGCGCGCTTCGACGCTACCTGGGTGCCGTTTCACCGTTTCTTCCCGTGGGAGGACTGGCGCGGCGGCGAAAACGCGTCTTCGGCATCCTTGCGCGCCGCCCTGGCCGCCTGGGCCGGGAAGGACGCCTCCGGCCTGCGTCAGCGCCGCATCGACACCCTGTTCCCAGCCGACTTCGATCACTGGAACGAAGAACGCGTGCTCGACCGATACGAGTTGCTGTACAGCGCCGACCTGGTCGGCGAAGCCCATCGCGTCAAAGGCACGCCTGAGGCGTCGGCCACCAATGGCGAGCCCATGGCGTCCGATCACCGCCGCATCGCCGCCACCGCCCTGTCGCGCCTGCGCGGCAAGCTGAAATACCGGCCGGTGATTTTCGAGCTGATGCCGGAGCGCTTTACGCTTCTGGAACTGCAGAAATCACTCGAAGCCTTGTCGGGCCTGCGCCTGCACAAGCAGAATTTCCGCCGCGCCCTGGAACGGACCGGCTTTGTCACACCGCTTGGCGTAACGCGCGACGATACGGGCGGGCGGCCGGCGGAACTTTACAGCTATGATCGCGACCATTTCCGTTTTGGCCCGGCTCAAGGCCTGAGCCTGCCTCGGGCATAACATTAAATTTGGCCCACAATTTACTCATTTAAAAAGAAAAGCGCCCGCATCACGGCGAGCGCTTTTCCTGCAAACCCTCTCAAAATACCTTAGTGGAACCGCGCCAGCTTGGCGGCCTGCGCCATCCAGTTCTCGCGCACCACCCGCTTCGGGAAGCGGATGCGGTTCGACACCCAGGCCACATGCTCCGGCGTCCACCCAGCGATCTGCCAGAAGTGATAGATGCCAAGCTCGTTCAGCTCCTGCTGGTTGCTCGGGCCAATGCCCGATATGACCGTGAGATCATCGACCGGCCCACGTGGTGCGTTCAGGCGCACCGGCTCAAGGCCCGAACCGGCCTGCTGCACGGCAGCCTCGACGCTTTCCGGCGTCATGCCGGCCAGGCTCGACACGCGACCTTGCATATTGCTGGCCAGGTTACTGGCCAAGGTACTAGAATGCGCGGCGTTGAACATCAGGCTCGGCTCGGCGCGACGCGGCAGCGGATCAGCGCGCGACGCCGCCATGTCGAACCGCGGTGCCGGCTCATAGGCCGATTTCGACTCGCGTTGCGGTTCCGGCTTGGCAGGTTCCGGCGCCACCGGCATCTTGAACGGCACAACCACGCCCGAGGTGAACTGTTCAGCAGCCATGGCCACGTCAGGGGTCACGTCTTCGACGGTCGGCGTCGCCGGCTCGGCGTCGAACACGCTCACGCGGCCCTTGGCCTTGCGCTTGCCGGCCACCGCCCAGCCGATGGCGGCCGAGACCAGGAACGCCGCAACCAGCAGCAAAATCGATTGGATCGTCAAAGTCAGCATTGGGTCAGCCCACCTTGCGGGCAACGAAACCCGTCAACAGGCCCAGACCGGCGGCCGCCAGCAACAGCCAGCGCAATTCGATGATGAGATGCAGCATGGCGTTCTACCCTCCGCTTACCAGAAACACGACACGACGATTGGCGGCGCGGCCGTCCGGCGTGGAATTATCGGCGACCGGCGACGTCGCGCCATAGCCCTTGGAATCGATCCGTCCGGCATCGAAGCCGCGCGCCACCAGCGCGTCGGCCGCGGCCTGGGCGCGCGCCTTGGAAATCAGCTGGTTAGCCGTGGCGTCGCCGGCATTGTCGGTGTAGCCAGCCACGGTCACCTTAATGCTGGCCGGGCAGTTCGCCATCACCTTGTAGACGTCGTCCAGCAGCGCATTGCTTTCCGGCGCCAGCTGATAGGTGCCAAAGGTGTAGCTGACCTTGCGCTCGCCCATGGTCTTCAGGATGCGCTCCTCGCAGCCCTGCGCGGCATTAGAGCTGATCGGCATCTCTTGGCCGGCCACCGACGGACGGTCGGCGACACTGTCGATCGTCGTGGCGCGCTCGCCGGCCACGACCGGCGCGCTGGCCTCAACCGCCTGAACGACCGGAGCGCTCAGCTTCGGCGCGTTCGCGGGAATGGTTTGCGGCACGTCGCCGACATGGACCGTCGTCACCGTGCCCGTCAGCCACTGTGTGCCGGGGTTGGCCGATGGATTGTCGATATTGGAAAGCGCCGACCTAGCCTGTGCCAGCTTGCCGGCCGACGCCGGATCGTTGTCCATCGCCGTCAGGGTCACGGTCTGGCCGCTGACCTTGGCGCGAACGTCGTTGAGACCTTTCTGATCAAGGGTGCGCAGAACCTTCTGCCGCACGTCGCGTTCGACGCCAGGCAAGGTCATGTAAAGCCCGCCGGCAGCCACCACGGCCCACCCCGACAGTCCAACCAACCAGATCGCCCTGGCTTTCATCAGACACCCCTCTGAACTTTTTGCTTAACCGGTTTTATCGCGGAAACCCGCGCTAAACAACCAGCCAAAACAACCTCAAAGGGACAAAATTAACGATTTTGCTTGCGGACACCGAAGTGTGGCAAAAGCGCCCTTCCCCGTACGTCAAATGAAGACATCGAAGGAAAGACGCGTTTGCTTACTTTTCGCTGGCACCAATTGCCGCCTGCGCCGCCGCCAGACGGGCAACCGGTACCCGATACGGCGAGCACGACACATAGGCCAGGCCAACGCTGTGGCAGAAGGCGATCGACGCCGGATCGCCGCCGTGTTCGCCGCAGATGCCCATCTTGATGTCGCCGCGGGTCTTTTTGCCGCGCTCCGCCGCGATCTGGATCAGCTGACCGACGCCATCCTGATCGAGCGACACGAACGGGTCCTTCTCGAAAATCCCCTTTTCAATGTAGGGGTTGAGGAAACGACCTGAGTCATCGCGTGAAATACCGAAAGTCGTCTGCGTCAGGTCGTTGGTGCCGAACGAGAAAAACTCCGCCGTTTCGGCCAGCTTGTCGGCCTGCAGCGCGGCGCGCGGCAGTTCGATCATCGTGCCCGTCTTGTAGGCCAGCGACTTGCCGCGGGCCTCGAACACCGCCTTGGCGATGTCGTGCGTCATGGCGACCAGCTTGGCCATTTCTTCCTTGGTGGCGACCAGCGGATGCATGATCTCCGGCACCGGCGTGCCGCCTGCCTCGACGCGGTCGATCGCCGCGTTGAATAGCGCCGACAGCTGGCTTTCATAGATTTCCGGGAAGGTAATGCCAAGGCGGCAACCGCGCCAGCCAAGCATCGGATTGGTTTCCGACAGCTCCTTGGTGCGCTTGTACAGCTTGTCGGCGCCGACGCCCGACATGGCTGCGACCTGCGCCACGTCTTCCTCGGTGTGCGGCAGGAACTCATGCAGCGGCGGATCAAGCAGGCGGATAGTCACCGGCAGGCCGTCCATGATCTCGAACAGCTCGTTGAAATCCTTGCGCTGCATCGGTTCGATCTTGGCCAGGGCCTTGCGGCGGCCGGCCTCGTCGTCGGCCAGGATCATCTCGCGCACAGCGGCGATGCGATCCTCGTCGAAGAACATGTGCTCGGTGCGGCAGAGCCCGATGCCCTTGGCGCCAAAGCCCAGGGCAGTACGCGCGTCGGCCGGCGTTTCGGCATTGGTGCGGACTTCCAGGGTCTTGTACTGGTCGGCCCAGTCCATGATCTGATGGAAATCGTCGGAGAATTCCGGCTCGATCATGCGCACCGCGCCCTTGATGATCTCACCCGACGATCCGTCGAGCGTAATCAGGTCGCCATGCTTGAAGGTCTGGCCACGCGACACGAACTCGCCGCGCTCCGAATAGATCTGCATTTCGCCAGCGCCCGAGACGCAGGGCCGGCCCATGCCGCGCGCCACGACGGCAGCGTGGCTGGTCATGCCGCCGCGGGCCGTGACAATAGCCTTGGCAGCGTGCATGCCGTGAATGTCTTCCGGCGAGGTTTCGTCACGCACCAGGATGACGTCTTCGCCGGCAGCCGACAGGCGTACGGCGTCGTCCGCCGTGAACACGATCTTGCCCGACGCCGCCCCTGGCGAGGCAGGCAAACCCTTGGCAATAACCGTCTTTTCAGCCTTCGGATCAAGCATTGGGTGAAGAAGCTGATCCAGGCTGCCCGGATCGACGCGCATCAACGCTTCCTGCGGCGTGATCAGGCCTTCCTTGGCCATGTCGACCGCGATCTTCAACGCCGCCTTGGAGGTGCGCTTGGCGTTGCGGGTCTGAAGCATGTAGAGCTTGCCCTGCTCGACCGTGAACTCCACGTCCTGCACATCACGATAATGATTTTCCAGCGTATCGACGGTGGTCTTAAACTGCGCGAACACGTCCGGCAGCGACTCTTCCATCGACAGCGCCTTTTCACCCATCTCCTCGCGCGCCCGCTTGGTCAGGGCCTGTGGCGTGCGGATACCCGCCACCACGTCCTCGCCTTGCGCATTGAGCAGGAATTCGCCGTAGAGATTGCTGTCGCCGGTCGACGGATTGCGTGTGAAGGCCACACCGGTCGCCGAGGTGTTGCCCATATTGCCGAACACCATCGACTGTATGTTGACAGCCGTACCCCAGTCCTCGGGGATGTCGTGCATCTTGCGATAGAACTTGGCGCGATCGTTCATCCACGACCCGAACACGGCCTTAACCGCGCCCCACAACTGGTCCTTCGGATCCTGCGGGAAATCCTTGCCCAGCTCGGACTTGACCATGGCCTTATAGTCGGCAATGACCCGCGCCCAGTCCTTATCGGTGATGTCAGTATCGACCGTGACGCCCAGGCGATCCTTATGGTCATCGAGAATGTCTTCGAAGCTGTGATGGCTGACGTTCAGCACCACGTTGGAATACATTGTGATGAAGCGACGGTAGCAATCCAAGGCAAACCGGCGATCCCCCGTCAGGGCCGCCAAGCCTTCGACCGTTTCGTCATTCAGACCAAGATTGAGCACCGTGTCCATCATGCCCGGCATCGAGGCCCGGGCGCCAGACCGGACGCTCACCAGCAGCGGGTTCTTGACGTCGCCGAAGCCTTTTCCCGTGGTTTGTTCGAGACTTGCCAGCGCCTTTTCAACTTCCTCAACCAGGCCGTCCGGCAACTGGGAGTTATTCCTGAAATAGTGGACACAGGCCTCGGTAGTGACGGTAAAACCTGCCGGCACCGGCAGGTTGAGCGAGGACATTTCGGCGAGATTGGCGCCCTTCCCGCCCAGCAACGCCTTCATCGAAGCGTCGCCATCCGCCTTGCCGGCCTGGAATGCGTAAACCCAGTGCTTAGTCATGAGCTATTCCCTTTAAATCACTCAAGCCTTCTTAGAAGATTTGGCTGCTTTTAATTTTGTTTGTACGCTCTTCTGGAAATCACTCTGTTTTTATTGGCAATACGCCCCTAACGCCCCAAAACGCAAAGTCACTCAGACGATCTTACTCAAATCCGCCACCGGCGCCGACAGGTCGCAAACCGCCTTAAGCACCAGAAGCCGATTGGCCCGCTCCGCCGAATCATCCGAGTTGACCAGGACGCCGTCGAGGAAGGCATCAACAGTTTGCCGCATTGCAGCAACCGATTTCAAGACCTCAAGGTAATTTTCCTGCGCCAGGAAACCGGTGACATTGTTTTTTTGGACCTTTAGTTCGCCGATAAGGTCGCTTTCAATGGCCGGCGCGCCCTCCAATACCTGCGGTTCGCCGTCCGGTAGCGCGCCTTTCTTGGCTTCGGCGGTCAGAATATTCGCCGCCCGCTTGTGCACCGCAAGAAGGTCTTCGCCTTCCGGAGCCAGGATCAGCACGGTTTCCAGCGCCGCGACCTTGAGCGTGACGCGCACCACATCGTCGTCCTTTTCGGCCAAGACAGCGTCGAGCACATCGAATCGCTGGCCTTCGTCCTTCAACTGCACTTTCAGGCGGTCGTTGAAGAAGTCGAGGATTTCACCGCGGACCAGTTCATAGCCGCGGAAATGCGCCGGCGCATCGCTGCCCAGATGGGCATACCAGGCCTGAATCAGTTCACCGATCGACAGGCGGGCATTGTGTTCGCGTAAGATTCGCAGGATGCCCAATGCCGCGCGACGAAGCGCATAGGGATCCTTCGAGCCTGTCGGCTTTTCTTCGATGGCGAAGAAACCGACCAGTGTATCGATCTTGTCCGCCAGCGCCACCGTCGCCGAAACGGCGCTTTCCGGCACACTATCGGACGGCCCCTGCGGCTTGTAGTGCTCGCGAATAGCATTGGCGACATCGGCCGGCAGCCTTGAAGCGTCGGCATAGTATCCACCCATAACCCCTTGAAGTTCCGGGAATTCACCGACCATCTTCGATGCCAGATCGGCCTTGGCCAAACGCCCCGCTTCGGCAGCCACGTCGGCATCTGCTTTGAACAACGGCGCGATGTGTTTGGCCAGGGCAACAATGCGCTCAACACGCTGCGCCATGGTGCCGAGCTTGACGTGGAAGGTCGTGCCCTTGAGCCGTTCCAGCCAGCCATCGAAATTGCCCGACTTGTTGTCCTCGTTCCAGAAGAACACGCCGTCCGACAGCCGCGCCGACAGCACCTTGGCGTTACCGCGCTTGATCTCCGTGCCGCCGTCGGTCGCCTGCATATTGGCGACGATGACGAAGTGCGGCGCCATCTTGCCGGTCTTGGCGTCGCGCACGGCAAAGTACTTCTGGTGCGTGCGCATCGAAGTCTTGATGACTTCCGGCGGCAGGGTCAGGAACTGCGGGTCCATGTCGCCCAGCACCGGCACCGGCCATTCGTTCAAACCCGCCACTTCCTCGAGCAAGCCCTGATCGTCCATCAATTCGCAGCCGGCCTCGGCGCAAACAGCACGCGCCTTTTCCAGGATCACAGTCTGCCGCGTTTCATGATCCAGAATGACCGAATTATCCGCCAAGACCTTCTGATAACTAGCGAAATTGCTCACGGGCAACGGCTGCCCCGTCCCCAGGAAGCGATGCCCCTCGGTCAGATTTGACGCCTGCAGCCCTTCCAGCTCGAACGGCACGACCTGGCCATCGAACAGGAAAAGGATGCGCTTCAGCGGCCGCACCCAGCGGAAACTCGACGTGTCCGAGCGCATCGACTTCGGCCATGGGAAGCTCTGGATCACCTCGCCCAGCATGGCGCCAAGACCGTCGACCGTCTTGCGGCCCGGCTTTTCGATGCGCGCCATCCAAACGCCGTTTTCCAGCGTCAGTTGATCCTGCGTCAGGCCGACCTTGCGCAGGAACCCGGCCATCGCCTGCTCCGGTGCGCCATCCTTCGGCCCCTTTACCTCCTCGGTCACCGCCGCCGTTTCCAGCGGCAGGCCTTCGACCACCAAGGCCAGCCGACGTGGGCTGACATAGGCCTTGATCGATTCGAATGTCAGACCAGATGCTGTCAGCTTACCGCCAAACAGCCGCTCGAAATCGCGCGCCGCACCAAGCTGCATCCGCGCCGGAATTTCTTCTGAGAAAAGTTCGATAAGTAGTTGAGGCATCAGCGGGTTTCTTCTTGTCGGGCCCATTCCAGGGCGCACGCCTTGCACAGGTCGCGGATGCGGCCGATGTAGCTCTGCCGCTCAGCCACAGCGATGGCGCCGCGCGCGTCCATAAGGTTGAACAGGTGCGACGCCTTCAGCACGTGGTCATAGGCGGGCAGGACCAACGGATAACCCAAGGAATTCTGCGTGTTGAGGATGCGCGTGACATTGGCTTCCATGTCCTCGAATTGGCGCTTCAGGGTCGCCACATCCGACGCTTCGAAGTTGAACGCCGAAAACTGCCGCTCCTGCTCCTTGAAGACGTCGCCATATTTCACGCCGTCATTGTTGAAGCGTAAATCATAAACATTATCAACATTTTGCAGGTACATGCACAGGCGTTCCAGCCCGTAGGTCAGCTCGCCCGACACCACGTCGACCTCAATGCCGCCGACGCCCTGGAAATAGGTGTACTGCGTCACTTCCATACCGTCGCACCACACTTCCCAGCCGAGCCCCCAGGCCCCGACCGTCGGGTTTTCCCAGTCGTCCTCGACAAAGCGGATATCGTGCAGGTGCGTGTCCAGACCGATGGCCTTCAAAGAGCCAAGATAGAGTTCCTGAAGGTTTTCCGGGTTGGGCTTCAGGATGACCTGATACTGGTAATAATGTTGGAGGCGGTTGGGATTTTCGCCATAGCGGCCATCGACCGGGCGACGCGACGGCTGCACATAGGCGCATTTCCACGGCTTCTTGCCCAGCGCGCGCAATACGGTCGCCGGATGCAACGTACCTGCACCGACTTCGACATCATAGGGCTGAAGTATGACGCAGCCCTGCGCCGACCAGTAGCTGTGCAGGGTCAGGATCAGATCCTGAAAGGATAGGGATTCGGGAGAGGCCATGGGCACGGAGTCAGGTTGAAAATTGGGCGGACCATACTGAGCCCCGCCCCCGCCCGCAAGCCAAAAGACCCGGACTTTTCAAAGAAAACCTGTGCGACCGGGCAAGAATCTGGCTTGATGCGCGCATGACCGACGCTGACCTCAAGCCGGACCTGAAAACGCGCCTGCGCCATGTCACGGCGGCACTCAGACGGCCGACGTCGTGGACCTTGCTGGGCCTCGGTTTTTCCTGCGCCTTGCCCTATCTGTTGATCGGCGGCACCCTGGCCTTCTGGCTGCGCAGCGCCGGCATTTCGTTGACCGTCATCGCCATGGTCGGCTGGGTCAGCCTGGTGTACGGCCTGAAATTCCTGTGGGCGCCGTGGATGGACAAGGCCCGCCTGCCCTTCCTCTATGACTGGCTGGGACAGCGACGCAGCTACATGCTGTTCAGCCAGATCGGCGTGGCCGCCGGCTTGGTCGCGATGGGAATGATCGGCCCGCAGAACCTGAGCGCGTTTCTCGTCGCCGCCCTTTTCCTGGCTTTTGCCGCGGCATCGCAGGAAATCGCCGTCGACGCCTGGCGGGTCGAGCAGACCAATGACGAGGCCGAACAGGCGTTGAACCCGAGCTTCTGGGCCTACGGTTTCCGGGCCGGGCTACTGATGACCGACTCGTTGATCCTGGTCCTGTCCAAGCGGGTTGGCTGGCCGTTGTCCTATGAAGCAATTGCCTGCCTGCTGATCGTCGGCGTCGCCGCGACCTTCCTGGCAGGGCGCAGCCCGGTCGAGCAACAGCCCCAGGCGCCGGTCAAGGGTTTCAAGGCGCTGATCGTCGATCCGTTCGTCAGTTTCTTCGAGGAGCACAAGGGCTCGGCCGCCTGGATCCTCCTGACGCTGGCCCTCTACCGCCTGCCCGATTACCTAACCAACATGGCCGGCACCATGTATGCCGATACCGGCATCGATCCGGACGCCATCGCCGCCATGCGCGCCGGCGTCGGGCTGTGGGCCTCTCTGATCGGCATCGGCCTGGGTGCGTCATGCCTGCTGGTCTTCGGCCTGGCGCGGACCTTCTGGATCGGCGCCCTGATCGGGCCAGTGTCCAATCTGTGCTTCGCCTGGATGTCGGTCGCGCACGGCAATCTGGCTATCTTCGGCCTGACCCTGGTCGCTGACAACCTGTCCAACGGCATTGCCGAAACCGCCCTGGTCGCCTTCATGACGCGCATGACCGGACGCGACCACACCCTCACCCATTACGCGCTGATGTACAGCGTCGCCGCTCTGACGGGCAAAATATTGAAAGGATTCACCGGCCTGGCGGTCGATGCGCTCAAGCCCGATCTGGGCCTGTTCGAGGCCTATTCCGCTTTCTTCATGGCGACGGCGGCGCTGGCGGTTCCAACGCTCATCCTGTGCTGGATTCTTCGCCAAAAAAGCGTATTCTCAACCCGCTAAAAAATGCAATCAACATCGCCTTTTTATAAGCTAACCTATTAAATAATCAGAACAAAGCCATGGGGAGAACCTGTGCATATAGCCGATACTTTTATTCGCATTGCCGACGACAGCGCGGCGCACATGGGTACCGTCCCGCCCGTCAAGGGCGATGAGCGCACCATTGCCCGCCTGCACTACGATATCTTGAGTGAGCATCCCTACGAATACGATCTCGACGCCTTCAATTTCGAGGTCTATTGCCGCAAAAACCACATTCAGGATCACGAACGGTCGGCCTTTAGCGACGCCTTTTTCAGCAAGAACCATCCGTGCATGCGCGCTTCACCACTGACCAAGGCCTACGGCTTCGGAGCGCACTATAACACTACAGGAAAAATTGCCATTTACCCGGTTGATTCCGTTGCTTATTCGAAATTTCTCAACGATCCTGACATCAGGGTCGAAATGGCCATGCGCAGCCGGCGGCCAGCGCCCGCAACTTAGGACAGTGTGCAGGCTTTGATCCAGGCGGTCGGATAAAGCCCACTCAATTTGGCCGCCAGGTTTTGCGCATCTACTAAGGACGTGCACAAGGCAAAACAGGTTGCGCCCGAACCAGACATTCTTGCCAAAAGTGTTTCGGTTTGAGCGCCAAGCGCCTGTAATATATCGCCTATTACTGGTGCGATGCGAATAGCCGGCACCTGCAGGTCGTTGCGCGTGCGTTCCAGCGCCACCACCAATGTCTGCAAATCAGCCGGCGCTTCAAATCCTGTTGGCGGCGTGACGGCTGAAAACCGGCCCAAGTCATCAAACCCGTTGTAGACCGCTGCCGTCGAGCATTCGACCAACGGATTGATCAGCACCGCCGGCACCATCGGCATCTGCGCCGGCGTAAGGACCTCACCATATCCGGCCGCGAAACTCGGTTTCGACCACAGGCACATGACGCCATCAGCCCCGATTGAACCCGCCATGGCGGCTAACGCATCGTCCGACAAGTCCGGCGCATAGGCCTGGCGTAGCAGATGCAAAACCGCTCCAGCATCGGCGCTGCCACCGCCAATCCCCGAGGCAATCGGCAAGGCCTTGTCCAGTTCGATCAGGTGACCGACCACCACGCCGGTCGCGGCTTCGAACCGGCGCACCGCCTTGACGACAAGATTATCCTCTCCCGCCCCAAGGCCTGCGCCGAACGGGCCAGAAATGCTCAACAAATCTTTCAGATTTTCAGCTGATCCACCTGATTCAGCGGGCAAAAGCCTGAC
The DNA here is from genome assembly GCA_048497915.1 of Pseudomonadota bacterium. Taxonomy (GTDB): domain Bacteria; phylum Pseudomonadota; class Alphaproteobacteria; order Caulobacterales; family Caulobacteraceae; genus Asticcacaulis. Next base: position 20,489 of record JBEHYZ010000038.1, on the reverse strand, counting down.
TTCATCACCGATATCGGCGAACATCACCAAGCTTTGCAGCGGATGATAGCCGCGCGCGTCCGGCGCACCGACGTGCAGGTACAGATTGACCTTGGCGGGCGCCAAACGGCTCAGGCTCATTTGCCGGTCGAGGCTTTCAGAGGCGCCGCGTCGTTGAGCGCGGTGGTTTCCGTCTTGGCCGGCAACGGCTTGCTCATGCCCGACGCCCCGGCCAGCACCGCCGCATTGGCTTCGAGCTTGGCCTTGACGCTGGCCGTTTCCTTGTCGCTGGCCTTGAGCGTCAGCACGCGCTGCCATTCGTAGCCGGCTTCGACATGCCGTCCCAGGGCCTTGTAGACATCGCCGAGGTGGTCATTGACCTCGGCGTCGGATGGGTCCATTTGCGCCGCCTGCTCAACATAGGTCAGGGCCTGCTCATAGTCGCCGAGCTTGTAATAGCCCCAGCCCAGACTATCCACCACGGCGCCGGAACGCGGATCAAGCGCCATGGCCTGACGGATCAGGTCCATGCCTTCCTTGATATGCAGTTCGTGGTCGATCCAGCCATAGCCCAGGAAATTCAGGATTTCTGGACGGTTGCCGTCGATCGCACGCGCCTTCTGGATCGACGCCTCGGCGTCCGGCCAGCGGTCGAGCGAATCATAGACGATCGCCTGGATGAACCAGGCCTGCCAGGTAAAGTCCTTGTCGCCAGCCCGCTTGGCGCGGCCTTCTAGCACCGCCAGCGCCTCCGCATCCTTGCCCTGGTCATGCAGAATGTCGGCCTTTTCGACGATCAGGCCGAGGTCGTCGGGCGTCCGCGCCAGACCACCATCGACCAGCGTCAGGGCGGCGGCGTTTTCGTCCCGCCCGCGCAGGCTCCACACCCGGCGGAGGGTCGCTTCGGCGCTGTACGGCGACTCAGTCGGCACGGCGGCCCAGGCGGCTTCGGCGGACGGCGCGTCCTTGAGCACCTGCATTACCTGCCCGAGATAGATGCGCGCCCGGTCGGAGCTGTTGTCGAGATAGAGCGACAGACGCAACGAAGCCAGCGCCATTTCCGGATCCTGGTCGCTGGAATAGAGCGTCGCCGACAGCAGCAGCGCCTGGCTCAGCGAGGTCTTCAGGTCCGGCAACGGCAAGGGCTTGCCCTTGGCGTCGATGCGCGCCAGCGCTTGCGCCGCCGTCGGATCGGGCGATGCGTCGGCCACGCCCTTCCAGATGGTGCGCGCTTCGGCGCCACGCCCCTGGCGTTCCAGGAAGCCGGCATAGTCCGGACCGAAGATGAAGCTGGCCGCGCCGGGTTGATACAGGTACTTGTACAGGGCTTCCGCCTTGGCCTTGTCGCCGCGGATTTCGTAGATGCGTGCCCGTTCCGACTTGAGCAGGTAGACCAGCAACCGGCCGCGGTCATTGGCGTTAAGCGCCATGTCGCCCGATTCATCAACCGCGCCCGCCCAGTTGCCATTCATCGCCTGGATGTAGGGCCGCATCAGGGCAGCGGTGCGCTCGGCCGGATCGGTCTTGTGGACAGCGTCGATGGCTCTGAGCGCGGCGGGCAGTTTGCCCTGCTTGACGGCCGAAGCGGCGCCGACCAGGCCGGTCATCAGGGTGCCTGTGGTACCCGTTTTGCCCAAGCTTGGCGCCTGTTGAGCCGCCAGATCAATATTTCCATTTAAAATATTGATCAGGAATGATTTTTCACGCAGATCAATCGCGCCGGGGTCCGATGTCGAGGCTTCGCTCAGGGCGCCGGCGGCCGTGCTCATATCGCCTGTTGCCATGGCGAAGCGACCGACCAGAAAATTCGCATAAGCGCTTGTTCGGCCAGGAGAATAGATCGGCGCGCTCACCGCAGGCGCCACCTTGGCCGCGACTTTCGCAGCCACGGCTGGAACAGCGCCCACGAAACCGGCCGCCATCATCAATACCATCACACTCAGGCCGCGCAGTGCCCGGCCTTTTACTCGCGTAGTCTTCACCTTGGGTACCTTGCCTATCCGAAGCACGCCCCTGTTTCCCAGGAAGTTGCGCTTCAAAACCTTCAACGCCCTCTCACCCAACACGAAAACTCTTAACTTATATTTACATGTTTGGATAGTTGGGGCCGCCGCCGCCTTCCGGACACGTCCAGACAATATTTCCGGTCGGGTCTTTTATGTCGCATGTCTTGCAGTGGACGCAGTTCTGGGCGTTGATTTGCAAGCGGGGCTCACGGGTTTCCAGGCCAACGATCTCATAGACTCCGGCCGGGCAATAACGCTGCGCCGGCTCGGCATACTTGGCCAGATTGATGTCGATCGGGATGCGCGGGTCCTTCAATTTAAGGTGAACCGGCTGGTCTTCCTCGTGATTGGTCGAGGAAATGAATACCGAGGACAGCTTGTCGAAGGTCAGCTTGCCGTCATATTTCGGATAGACGATCGGCTTGAACTCGGCCGCCGGCCGGATCGAATGGGCGTCCGACTTGCCGTGCTTGAGCGAACCCATGCCGGAGAACAGGCTGAAGCCACCCAGCAGCCAGGTGGCCATCATCTCGACACCGCCCAGCAGCGTCCCCAGACTCGTCCCGAACCGGCCGAGCAGCGGTTTGACGTTGCGCACCAGCTTCAGCTCACGCGCGATGTCCGAATGGTCGTACGCTTTCTGATAGGCCTCGAGAAGGCGGGGCGGCGTGCCGGAATGGATGGCCTTGAACGCCGCGTCAGCGGCCAGGATGCCGCTCTTGATGGCGTTGTGGCTGCCCTTGATGCGCGGCACGTTGACGAAGCCGCCCGCATCACCAACCAGCACGCCGCCCGGAAAGACAAGCTTCGGCACCGACTGGTAGCCGCCCTGATTGATCGCGCGCGCGCCATAGGCAACGCGCTCGCCGCCTTCCAGTTGCTCGGCAATGGTCGGATGCGTCTTGAAGCGCTGGAACTCGTCATAGGGCGACAGATACGGGTTCTGATAGCTTAAGGCGACGACGTAACCCACGGAAACATAATGGTCTCCGAAGTGGTACAGGAACGACCCGCCGTTCGTTTGGTCGTCGAGCGGCCAACCCAGGGTGTGCTGGACCAGGCCCGGTTTAAATTTCGCTGCAGGAACCTTCCATAACTCCTTGATCCCGATACCATATTTCTGCACGTCGCAGCTGGCGTCGAGGTCGTATTTACGGATCGCCTGCAGGGTCAGCGAACCGCGCGCCCCCTCGGCCAGGAAGGTGTATTTCGCCCGCAGTTCCAGGCCCGGCTGATAGTCCGGCTTGTGGTGACCGTCCTTCGCGACACCGAACACACCAGCCACTACACCTGCCACGCCACCATCGGCGTCGAAAATCAGCTCTGAGCAGGCCATGCCCGGATAGATCTCGACACCCAGGCCTTCCGCCTGTTCGGCCAGCCAGCGCGTCACATTACCCAGGCTGGCGATATAGCAGCCGTGATTGCTCATGTAGGGCGGCTTGGGCAGGGCCGAAATGTCCATGGCACCTTGCGGCCCGAGGAAGATGAACTCGTCCTTGGTCACCGGCGTTTCCAGCGGCGCGCCCAGTTCCTTCCAGTTCGGAAACAGCTTCGCGATGCCCGACGGATCGATGACGGCGCCCGACAAGATGTGCGCGCCGACTTCGGAGCCCTTTTCCAGCACGGCGACACTGATCTCCGCGCCCGCCCTGGCCACCTGCTGCTTGAGCCGGATGGCCGCCGAAAGCCCCGCCGGCCCGCCGCCGACGATCACGACATCGTAGTCCATCGATTCCCGCTCAACAGCGTCTTGCGTATCGGCCATAGTTTGACTGGTCTCCAAATTTGCGGTCTCTGGCCGGGATTTTAAGCCCCCGGCGTCTCGTTTTGTTTGAACTTTGCCGCGCCGGGGCTTACACCGGGCCCCACGCCGCATTTTCCCGGATTGCCCGCCCCTCTCATGCCCGCGCCCGATCTCAATTCCGCTTTTGGCAAAGAAATCGAAAGCTATCTTGGCTTCTGGATCGACCACGAGGTGGACGAGCTTTACGAAACTGAGCCTCTTAACCGGACTCTCTCGGAAAATAAATCGCCTTTTCCGCGTGCCGTAGCGGCAGTTGCGCACATCCCTGTGAACCCACAAGCCAATGCCGCGCCCGTCAATGCCCTGAAACCGCAAAGCGTTGCCCGCCTTGATGTCGGCGCCCTGCTGCATGAAGCCCGTCAGCGCGCCACGGCGGCGCGCTCGCTGGACGAGCTTTATGCCGAACTGGACGCCTTCCAGCACATGCCGCTGCGCCATGAAGGCGGCAAGGGAATCGTGAAATTTCGCGGCGCTGCCGATCCGGAACTGCTGGTCATCGGCGAAATTCCCGATGCCGAGGAAGACCTGTCGCAGTCGGCCTTTGCCGGCAAACCCGGCGCCATGATGGACGCCGCCCTGAAAGCCGCCGGCGTATTCGACAAGACCATGTTGGCGCCGTGCGTGTTCTGGCGTCCGGCCGGCGGACGCCCGCTCACCGCCGAAGATGTCAGCCTGAACGCGCCGTTTATCCACGCCCTGGTTCGCCTGGCCGCCCCCAAGGCCCTGCTGCTGCTGGGGGCTTCGGCGGTCGTCAGCGTGCTTAATCTCGAACAGAGCCTGACCAAGCTGCGCGGCCGGGTGGTCAGCTATAGCGAAGGCGGCGCCAACCTGCCGGTCATCGCCTCCTATCCACCGGCCTTCCTGATGCGTCAGCCTGCCGCCAAGGGGATGCTGTGGCGCGACCTGTTGCAGATTACCGATCACGCAAAGTTATAAGGCTCCTCAACAGACTGTGATTCAACCGGCGGGCCTTTTGAGTTGCCTCAGGGGGGCGACGCCGAATAAGTTTTCAATGCGGTAAAGGACCGTGGCACAATCCTTGCGAGAACCTGAAAGGATTGTCACCGCGTTAATATTTGATAAAGTCCTTGTGTTAAGGCTTCGGCCAAGCTTACCGCGTTGTTGGGCCGCGTTTGGGCCGCCTTCGGGAGTTACGTTTTGAAACTGAGCCTCCGCTCCCGCCCGCAGAAGCTGGGCTGTGTTCGACAGGGTGTTTCCCTGATCATGCTGGGCCTGGCCCTGGCTGTGACCGCGCCTGCCGTAGCCGCAGAGACGCACAAGCCGGACGCCAAGACCGAAACCGTCAAAGCAAAGGCGGATACCGCCAAATCCACAAAGACCGCGACCAAGACCGCCGACGCCACAGATTCAAAGACTGATAAGAAGGCCAGCACGGCGAAGACCACCAAGACCGCTTCCACCGACAGCGACGACAAGAAACCGGCGAAAAGTTCCGCTAAAACCGCCGACAAGGCTAAGTCCACCAAGCTCGCCGACGCCGATGACGACAAGCCGGCTAAGGACAGCAAGACCGGCGGTAAGGCCTCGACAAGCAAGACGGCTGCGAAATCTGACAAGAAGACCGAACTCGCCGACAGCGACGACACGCCGGCCAAATCGTCCAAGTCGAAGACGACGACGACCGCCGCGCGCAAGTCGTCGAAGTCCAAGACCGACCTGGCTGACAAGGACGATGACGACACCTCGTCGAAGTCGAGCAAGAGCAAATCCGTCACCAAGACCTCGGCCAAGGGTAAGACCAAGCTCGCCGACAAGGACGACGATTCGAAATCGAGCCAGTCCAAATCCTCGAAAGCCAAGGACAGCAAGACGAAGCTGGCTGGCAAGGACGACGACAAGCCATCGAAGACCAGGACCGGCGCCAAGGCGAAGGACTCCGACGATTCGGATAGCAAGACCACCAAGCTGGCTGCCAACACCTCCAAACCGTCGACCAAGCCGGCACCAGAGAAGTCCTCGATCGCCGCTGCGGCCGCCGCCATGCAGCCGACACAAAGCTTGAAGCCAGCGACGGAAGCCCCGAAAATGGTTCAGGAACCGGCGGTCGCGCTGAACGCGGCACCGGTGCCTTATAACCGCATCCGCACCCAGGCCCAGAACACCACCGGCGCACTGACGCCGTGGGACGCGCAGCTCTACCAGGCTGCCTTCACCCAGATCGACCAGGGCGATTTTGACGCCGCCGACGCCAGCCTGGCTCAGGTTCAGGACAAGAGCCTGGTTGGCTACGCCCAGTACCACAAGCTGTTCAGCCTCAACTACACCGCCAGCTATGACGAACTGATCGCCTGGCTCAACCAGTATGGCGACCAGCCGGTGGCCATGAAGGTGTGGAACCTGGCCAAGCGCAAGAAACCCGATGGCGCCCCCGATCCGGCCTTCCCATCGCTGATGGGCGCCAACACCGCTGTTGCCCTGCCCCCTTCATTGACCGGTGGCGGCGCCGTGCAGCTCGCCGCCACGACCAGCCTGTCGGCCAGCCGCCCGGTCAGCGACTTCAATCCTGGCGCGCCGCAACTCGACACGGTCGATTCCGACCTGACGCCGAAGTCGGCGCGTTCGGCCTACAATAACGGCCAATTCGAACAGGCTGTCGTCCTGGCCAAAAAGATTGGCGACCACTGGGTTGCAGGCCTCGCCGACTGGCGCCTGAAGCGCTATGACGACGCCCTGGCAGAGTTCAAGTTCGTATCGACCGACCCGTCACGCAACGCCTGGAGTCAGTCGAGCGGCGCCTATTGGGCGGCCCGCTGCGCCCTGGCGATGAACGACAAGGACACAGCCGACACCTATTTCAAGATCGCCGCCTCGTTCCCCTTCACCTTCTACGGCCTGCTGGCTGAAACGCGCCTGGGTGTGACGCCCGCCGTCGCCCTGGCCAAGAAAGGCCTGCCGCCGACCTTCCAGGGTGGCGACCGCCAGGGCCTGACCGCCAGCCTCAGCGACGACTTCTCTTGGGCCAAGAGCAATGCTCAGGCCCGCCGCATGGGTGCGCTGGTTCAGATCGGCCGTACCGCCGACGCCAAGGAAGAAGTTCAGTCTGCCATGCAGCATGCCTCGGACTCGACCGAGCGCGATCACTGGCTGGCCCTAGCCGCTTATAATAATGTGCCGGTGAGCCAGTTGCGCGCCACCGATCGCCTGTTCGATGAAACGCTCTATCCAGTGCCGAACTATCAGCTGGCTGGCTCCTATGGCGTCGACCGCGCCCTGGTGTTTGCCTTCGCCCGCAAGGAAAGCAAGTTCAACGCCAACGCCCGCAGCTATTCCGGCGCCTATGGCCTGATGCAGCTGATGCCGTCGACGGCCGCCCTGGTCGAGAACGACTCGAGCTATACCGCCAAGCCGTCGAAGCTTCTGAAACCCGCCACCAATCTGCGTGTCGGCCAAAAGTATATCGCCCGTCTGATGGACTCCAAGATCATCGAAGGCGACCTGCTGCGCACCATCGCTGCCTATAACGCCGGTCCGCGGCCGGTGAAAGACGCCATGGACAACCTCGGCAACGATTATGACTCGCTGCTAGTCATGGAATCGATCCCGGTCGCCCAGACCCGGCAATATGTCGAGGAAGTCGCCGCCAACTACTGGATCTACCGCCAGATCATGGGCAAGGAAACGCCGAGCCTGACGCAGGCGGCCTCCGACGCCAAGATCATCGACGCCTCGGCCGATGCCGAGCCGGCCAAGGTTGCGCTCAACGAAGACGACGATAATTAAGGGTTCTAGGCCGCAGCCTTGACCGGCGGCTTGGGCGGAACCCCCAGCAGATAAAGGGCGAACCGCAGCGACCTCCCCAGGGCCGCCAGCGCCCAGCCACGCGCATGGAAGCGCTGCGCCGAGGTCGTCAGCGATGCCCGCATCGCCCGCAGCCGCGCCCGGCCCAAAGCCATGGACAGCGCCACATCCTCGAACAGGATCTGGTCCTTATAGCCGCCCGTGCAGTCGTACAAGGCTCGCGAGATCAGCAGGCCGTGATCGCCGCTCGGCATGGCCAGCCAGCGCGCCCTGAGGGCGACAAACTCGCCCCATAGCTTGACCCAGAACGACGGATCATCGAATTGCAGGTGAAAATAGCCGGCCTGGGCGGGATGGGATTTGATGTGCGCCTCGACCTGCTCCATCCAGCCGTCGCTGAGGCGCGAGTCCGGGTGCAACACCAGCAGCCACTCGCCTCTGGCCTCGCGGCAGCCCTGCCACAACTGCAGGCCGCGCGCCGCGTCAGCATGGACGATCCGGCAGCCAGTCGAATCGGCGATTTCCAGCGTCGCGTCGGTAGACCCGCCGTCGACCACGACCACTTCCTTGATGATGCCCTCGACCACGCCCGGCACCAGCGAACTGAGGGTGCGGACGAGGTAATCTTCGTCGTTGAGGGTCGGCATGATGATGGAGATCAAGGGACGCTACTTTCTCTTTCTGAGCGCGCGCTTTTCCGAAAAGTGTGCAGCGGTTTTCGGATCAAAAGCGCGATATTCTATAGAGATTCACCATAACTGAAATCCCACGATTCGGGACGGTCAATTTACGATCATGCACAGCTTAGCGCGAAAACACCCCGACCACCTCGACGTGGCTCGACCACAGGAATTGGTCTATCGGCGTGACACGTTCCAATCGGAACCCGGCATCAACCAGGATGCGGGCGTCGCGCACGAAGGTTTGCACATTGCAACTGACGCCGACGGCGCGGGCAATGCTGGACCGGGCGATTTCATGCGCCTGCGCCTCGGCCCCGGCGCGCGGCGGGTCGAACACCACGGCGTCCAGGCCCTTCATTTCCTCAGCCAGCAACGGCCGCCGGAACAGGTCGCGCGCCTCGGGGGTGATCGTTTTCAGACCCGGTGCCCCGGCAATGGCCGATTTCAGCGCCGCGATGGCTGAGGCTGCACCGTCGGCCGCCTTGACCACCGCCGTTTCGGCCAGCGGGAAGGTGAACGTCCCTGCCCCGCAGAACAGGTCGGCCACCACCTTGGCCCTGGCGACGCCGTCCTTGACGCAGGCCACCATGTCGGCTTCGGATTTGGCGCTCGCTTGCAGAAACGAAGCCATCGGCAAACTCACTTGCGCTTTGCCGAAAGCCATGCGTGGCTTGCGCGCTTCATAAAGAATGTCGTCGCTCATGGTGATGCGGGCAAAGTCGCCCTCGCCGGCCGTCATGGCGATCTGCATGCGCGCATCGGCCGACAATCCGCCACTCTTGCTGCGTTCGACACCTGAAATGTCGATATCCAAGCCGGTTTGAGACGCCGTGACATGCAGGATCGGCGCCGATTTCGGATGCTCGAATAAAGGCGCCGCCAGTGCCCGCAACAGCGGCAACGCCTTGACGATAGACGGTTCGGCGATCGGGCATTCCTGGATCGGCACCAGCGTCCATGACCGGCGCATCTTGTAGCCGATCTCGACCGCCTTTCCGGCCTTACGGGCATGCAGGCCGACGCGACGGCGGCTGCCTGGCGGCGTGGTCAGGATCGGCATCACCTCGGTGTCCAGCCCGGAGCGGCTCAGCTGAGCGGCGACGATTTCCTGCTTCCAGGCGCTGTAGGCGGCCATGTCCCAGTGCTGCAAGGCGCAGCCGCCACAGACGCTGAAATGCTTGCACGGCGGGATCACGCGCTGCGGACTGGGCTCCAGCACCTCGATCAGCTCGGCGCGCTCCTTGCCTTTTCTCAGGCGCACCCGCTCGCCCGGCAGGGTCAGTGGCACCGGCACGCCCTGCGCGGTCAGCCCGTCGCCCTGAAACCCGACTTTTTCGATAACGGCTTCGAATTCGTTCATGCCGCCCGCATAAGGCCAAACCGCTCAAAAGCAAGGAAAACTTATTTCAGCCTAATTGCGAACTTATACAGGCCATGGGGAACGGTTGCGGAATGGGCTTTGAAATGTCCGCAAACCAGCGCATGTTCCCCGCCGTTTAGCTAGGGAGACATTGCCATGTCCAAGACCACCAAGACCATTTTCGCCGCCGGTATCGCCGTTGCCCTGATTGCGGGCGCCGCTTCGCCGGTCGCCTTCGCCAAGGCCAAGACGCAGGCCGAGATCCAGGCTGAAGCTGACGCCCAGGCGGCCTGCGAAGCCAAGAAGAAGAAGGAAAAGGACAAGGGCATGATTATCGGCGCGATCGCCGGCGGCGTCGGCGGCAACGTCGTCACCGACAAGAAGCACAAGGGCCTCGGCACGGTCGGCGGCGCAGTTGTCGGCGGTGTGGTCGGCGCCAAGCTGGCCAAGGACAAGGTCAAGTGCGGCTGATCGCCGACTGAGTAACGGCTGACGCCGGATGCGTGGCAACGTGCATCCGGCGGCTGGGGGCTTTTTGAAGACCGCAATACGCGGCCAAGGCAGGACAATCGCCTATGCGCCCCTCTTCTCTCCTTTTGACATTCAGCGCCGCCCTGTTGATCCTGCCGGTCCAAGCCACGGCGCATGCGCGCCTCAAGCCTGCCGTCGTCAAGGCCTGCGACTGCCAGCCTGCCCGGTCCGTCAGCGTTGAACACGGCGTCACCGTCTACCGCGCCCAGCCCCGACCGTGGCGCCTGGCAACCGAGACACGCCCCGAGCCAATTTCAAAGACTCGTGTTATAGTTCGTCCGTATCGCTACAATTATCTCGCCGTCGATACCCGGTCTCGCGGCGAATGGGGACCGGTTAACGCTGTTTACCAAAAATTTTGATTCCGCCTGACGGTCCGATATTTCGCGCTTTCGGGTCGGAATCCTAAGCTGCCATCAGCCCATGAGAGGAGTTTCATATGTTCCTCGCGTTCCTCCAGACGAAATCCGCCCTTGCCGTGCTTGCCGCCGGCGCGCTCATCGCAGCCGTGCCCCTGGCCGCAGGCGCCCAGAGCTACGACTACGACCGGGCCAGCCACTACCGCACGGGAGACAGCGGCACCTATCGCCGTGAACCGACCACGGCCTCGCACTACTGGGACCACGTGGCGCGCGCCTATGCCGCCCGCGGGTACGGCTATGGCTACGGTTATTACCGGTCGTGCGGCTGCTACCGCGACTATTACGCCGGCCACCGGTACCGCAATTCCGGCCCGGAACTCTACGACTACCAGGCCCAGGTCTTCGATGACCGCACCCGCCTCGATCGGCGGACGCAGTACGAATATCGCTGGCCGCGCCGGAACTACTAAGTACCAGGGGGGCAGAACCCAGGGGATGCTGAATGAAGATGAACGGGCCCGTCAAACCCCGTTCATGTTGAGTTCGGCATAGTTGTCTCAACAAACGGCGATCCGGCCCGCAACGGCCCCTTCGCCGACCTGTAAGGAGATTTTCTCATGACCCCGCGTAAGACCCTTATCCTGTCTGCCCTGGCCGTTGGCGCTGCCGCCGGTCTGGCACTTCCTGCTGTCGCCTCGGCCGACTGCGTACGCCGCGATGACGCCGGCGCCAATGGTGCGGTGATCGGCGCCCTGGCTGGTGCCGCCATCGGCAACGGCACCGCCGGCCGCCACTCCAAGGGCACCGGCACGGTGGCAGGCGCCCTGGTCGGTGCCGCCGTCGGCTCGTCGATTGCCCGTGGCAACACCCATTGCGGCGCCAGCTACTATGACGATGGCTATTACGACAGCCGCTACGACAACCGGTACGAAAGCCGCGTCTACGTCCAGCCGCGCACCGTCTATGTCGAGCCCCGGCCCTATCCGTACTACCGCGAATATTATTATTCCGAGCCGCGCTACTATCACCGCCACCGTCACTGGTAACGGCTGATTTCCCCTTATCCTCCCTGCAATTCCCCGGCGACACCTTTCGCCGGGGCTTTTTATGCCCGCGTCGAATAGCTGTCCGTTTTCAACCAAGATGAACGAACATGAACCAACTTATCAACCTTCGTTCATGTTCGCCGCTTCATACTTAACATCATCAACGGCGCGGCGAGTCGTTCGCTCAAGCCCGGGACATACCAAGGAGACTCGTCATGCGTAACCCTATCCTCAAAACCCTGATCGTCGGCGCTACCTTGGCCGCCTTCTCCATTCCGGCCATGGCCTCGGCCGAAAGCTGCTACGATCGCAGGCAGGACAACCAGACGAAGGGCGCTGTCGTCGGCGCCGTCGCGGGTGCAGCTATCGGCAACAGCGCCTCGGGCCGCAAGAACAAGGGTGTCAACACGGTGCTGGGCGCCGTCGTCGGCGCGGCCGTCGGTTCATCGATCGGCAAGAACAACACCAAGTGCGGCCGCGACTACGCCTATGATAACCGCTACGACAATCGTTATGACAACCGGTACGATAACCGCCGCTACGACAACTACGACCGTGGTTACGATCGCCGCGACGACCGCTATGATCGTCACGACGACCGCCGCTGGTAACCAGCGCCCTTTTCCATCCAGATCGTGAGCTTTGCGCCTGAGACCTGCCCCGGTCTCAGGCGTTTTTTATTTCTTCGCCTTGCGCCAGGAAATCAGCGCCGACGCCCAGTAGTTCCACACCGAGCTCATCAAAGCGGCACTGACGCCGGCAACGAACCAGTGGATGCCCAGCTTGTCCTTCATATACATCGACAGGAACAGGCTGAACACCGCGCCAATCGAACAGGCCACGTAGAAGCTCATCAGGCCGCGCAGCAGCCCCCATCCCTTCAAACGCTTGTCACGGAAAGTAATGGAGTTGTTGATGAAGAAGTTCGACGTCATCGACACCCAGATAGCCAGGCAGTAGCTCAGAGTGTCGCCGTCGACATGGCGAAACCGGTAGAACGGAATCGGCTCATTGCCGCGGAACAGGTAGTGACAGACATAAAGCACCGCGCCGTAGACAAATACGCCGGTGACTCCGACGCCGGCGAACAGCACAAAGCGCGCCGGCAAGAAGCCCTTGGTCGCCTTTTCCACCAGCAGCGCGCCCAGATCGAGCACCACGCGCAGGTCCAGCTTCGACTGGCCGCCCTGGCGCTGGCGCAGCGCCGCCTTGACTTCACCGAAACGCGGCTTGATCGACGAGGACGCGGCCACGTCAACTAAGATCTTGAAACCGACGCCAGTCAACTTCGGCCGCGCCGACATGTAGTAGTCGCGCGTCATCATGAAACAGCCGCTCATCGGGTCGGTCAACGGCACGCTCAACACCAGTCCCGTCGCGGCAGTCGCCGCCTTGGAGCCCAGGTCACGAATAAAACTCAGGCCCGTATCGGTGCCGCCAATATAGCGCGACACGCAGACCAGGTCCTTGTCGCCCTTCATGATCATGTTCGCCAGCGCCAGGATGGCCTGCGGATCGTGCTGGCCGTCGCCGTCCATGACCCCGAGATACTGGCCACGCGCGATGTCCCAGCCCTTGATGGCCGCCGACGACAGGCCGCGCTCGGTCAGGCGGACGTGCAGGCGCACGTGCGGCAACGTCTTGGCCAGATCAAGGACTTCCGACTGGGTGGCGTCCGTCGAATTGTCGTCAACAACGATGATCTCATGCTTGATACCCGCCAGCGTCTGCGTGATCTCTTCGATCACCGAGCGGATGGCCGCGCCTTCGTTCAAGGTACAGATAACCAGACTTAAGTCCGGGGCCGTGACCGCCGTCTCGGAGACGGTGGCGCCTAAGCTTTCGTTGAGCAATCATAACTCCTGAACTGAATCCGCGCCCGCCCGGAAAGTCCATCGCCAGACGGCGGATAGGCTACCGGGTTTGGCTTAGTTTCGCGGCAAGAAGATGACCGCCTCCATACTGGTTTAGGCGGATGATGACAATGGGGCAAATCCCGACGCGCGAAAGGCCGAATCTCAACGCAACCGGGTATGGTCCCAGGCGGAAAGCCCGCGCCAGCCGGCCCACGCGCCCATGAAGGAGCCGCCATAGCGTTCCTTGCGCGTCGGCTTGCCCGACAAAAATGCCCCCAGATATTTGAAGCCGTTGACCAGCATCATCGACGGCGCTGGCGATGGCAGGCCGTACTTTCGAGCGACATAAGCCTTCGACCACGCCTGATGAAAGCGACTCAGGTAGGCCAGGCCCGGCCGGGGCTGCGATGATCCCCCCAATTCATGCGACACTTCGGCGGCATGCACGTACATGATGGCGCGTCCGGCGTCGTTAAGCCGCCGGCACAGGTCGTCGTCTTCGTAAAACAGGAAAATGTTCTCATCGAAGCCGCCCATCTCCAGGAACAGGCCGCGCCGCATCAGGAAGCACGAGCCCTGCACCATCGGCACGCGGACATCGCCCGGAGGCGCTTCCCTGGCCTGTTCGCCTGGTGACAGGTACGAAGCCGTGCGGAAATATTCGCGGCCATCGGGCTGGAAAACACGCGGCGCCCAGATGCCGGCGTCCGGGTAAGTCCCGGTCGCGGCGACCAACGCCTCGATGGTGTCGGCATTGACCGTCACGTCCGGATTGCAGATCAGGACAAACTCGGTCTGAGCCGCCGCGACGCCAATATTGTTGGCCTTGCCATAGCCGAAGTTGTCGGCGTTGCGAATCACCGTCGCGCCCTGGCTTCCGGCAATATCCGCGGTTCGGTCGGTGGAGGCATTGTCGACCACAACCGTCGTGGCGCCCGCCGCCGCCAGCTTTTCCAGACAATTACCGATCACCCGCTCGCTGTTGAAGGTCACAACGACCGCGGTGACGGGGTATGCGGCCATGACCTACAGCACCGCCTTGAGGCGTTCCAGCGCAGCCGACAGCTTGGCCTTGCCGTCCTGGGCGTCCTGGAGCCGCTCGCGGTTTTCCTCGATGACCTCCTCGGGGGCCTTCGCCACGAAGTCCGGATTGCCGAGCTTGCGCATGGTGCCGTCGATGGTCTTGTCGAAGTCGGCAATGCCCTTAGTCAGGCGGGCAGCCTCGGCCTTGACGTCGATGAACTCGGCGATCGCCAGGTGCGCCGTCGCCTCGCCGGCGACGAAGGGCACCGAACCAGCCGGCGCCGAATCGGCGACCTTGACCTCCGAAACGCGGCCCAGGAACAGGATCAGGTCCTCATGCGTGCCCAACCGGCCCCGCGTGGCGTCCGACGCGCCGAGCAGGCTCAGCGGCACGCGCGCCGACCCCGGCACGTTCATTTCCGAACGGATCGAACGGATTTCACCGATCATGTCGATCAACCAGTTGATCTCTTCGTCGGCTTCGGCGTCAATGGCCGAGGCATCGAACTTCGGCCAGGCCGCCGTGATCAGCATGCCCTTCCCGCCGGTCTGCTGCCACAGCTCCTCGGTCATGAACGGCATGACCGGATGCAGCAGGATCGTCGCCTGGTTGAGCACCCACGCCGTCATGGCGCGGATTTCGTCCTTCGCCGCCTGGTCGTCGCCGTTCAGGATTGGCTTGGCCAACTCCAGATACCAGTCGCAGAACACGTTCCAGATAAAGCGATAGAGCGCATTGGCCGCATCATCGAACGCGCAGGCTTCCAGCGCCGCCGTCACCGCAGCGTGCGCCTTGTGCACCTCGCCGCGGATCCAGCGGCTGAGCGTCAGCTTGACCGCGGCCGGATCGAACCCGTCAACGCGGGCGCACTCGTTCATCTGGCAGAACCTCGTCGCATTCCACAACTTGGTGCCAAAATTACGATACCCTTCAATGCGCTGCTTGGCTAACTTAATGTCGCGCCCCTGCCCCGACATCGCCGTCATCGTGAAACGCATCGCGTCAGCGCCGTATTCATCAATCAAGGCCAGCGGGTCGATGACATTGCCCTTGGACTTGGACATCTTCTGCCCTTTTTCGTCGCGGACCAAGGCATTGATAAAGACGCGCTTGAACGGTGCCTCGCCAGTGAAATGCAGCCCCATCATCATCATCCGGGCGACCCAGAAGAAGATGATGTCGAAGCCGGTGACGAGGGTATTGGTCGGATAGAAACGCTTCAGGTCGGAGGTGTCCTCCGGCCAGCCCATGGTCGAAAACGGCCACAAAGCCGACGAGAACCAGGTGTCGAGCACGTCCTCGTCCTGCTTCAGTTCGGTTTTCTTACCGTAGTGCTTTTCGGCCTCGGCCCTGGCTTCGCTTTCCGACAGGGCGACGAAGACGTGACCGTCCGGCCCGTACCACGCCGGAATGCGATGTCCCCACCACAGCTGACGCGACACGCACCACGGCTCGATATTGCGCATCCACTCGAAGTAGGTCTTTTCCCAGTTCCTGGGCTCGAAAACGGTACGGCCATCCTCGACGGCCTTGATCGCTTCCTTGGCTAGCTCACCGGCATTCACGTACCACTGATCCGTCAGATAGGGCTCGATGACCACGCCCGAGCGATCGCCGTGCGGCACGACATGACGGGTCTTCTCGATCTTCTGCAGGCGGCCGAGGCTCTCCATCTCGGCAATGATCGCCTTGCGCGCCACGAAGCGGTCCTGGCCGCGATAGGCCTCTGGCACCGGATCGCTGGTCAGCAGCTTGCCGTAGATGTCGAGAATATTGATCGCCTCAAGCGCGTGCCGCTTGCCGACCTGGAAGTCGTTGAAATCGTGGGCCGGCGTGATCTTGACTGCGCCCGAGCCCTTGGTTGGATCGGCGTAGTCGTCGGCGACGATCGGAATGCGCCGGCCAACGATCGGCAGGATGACGTCCTTGCCGATCAGGCCCTTGTAACGCTCGTCGTCCGGATGCACGGCCACAGCGGTATCGCCCAGCATGGTTTCCGGACGCGTCGTCGCCACGACGATGAAATCGCGCGTCTCGAAGGTCTCGTTGCCCTCTTCGTCCGTGACCGGATGCTGATAGGTCAGACCGTCGGCCAGCGGATAGGCGAAGTGGTAATAGGCGCCGTCGACATCGCGCTGTTCGACCTCGAGGTCCGAGATCGCCGTCTGGAAATGCGGATCCCAGTTGACCAAGCGCTTGTCACGGTACATCAGGCCGTCTTTGTGGAGTTGGACGAACACCTTGCGTACGGCAGCGCTCAGGCCGTCATCCAACGTAAAGCGCTCGCGCGACCAGTCGCACGATGCTCCAAGCCGGCGCAGCTGACGGACAATCGTGCCGCCCGACTGCGCCTTCCATTCCCACACCTTGGCGACGAACTTGTCGCGGCCCATTTCGCGGCGGCCGATATTGTCGCCCGACGCCGCCAATTGCCGCTCGACCACCATCTGGGTGGCGATCCCGGCGTGGTCCGTGCCCGGCAGCCACAGCACCGCCTTGCCGCGCATCCGCTCGAATCGCGCCAGCACGTCCTGCAGGGTGTTGTTGAGCGCGTGGCCGATATGCAGGCTGCCGGTCACATTGGGCGGCGGGATGACGATGGAGAAGGCTTCTCCGGCGTCGCTCGGCGCGAATACCCCGGACTTTTCCCACATCTCATACAGGCGGGGTTCAACGGCGGCGGGGTCGAAGGTCTTGTCCAGCATCGGTCTCTAAAGGAAAAAGCGGCGCACAAAGGTGAGCCGCTCTCTTAGCTCTTGCGAGCCCTGAAATCCACAGTCTAATGCGGCTATTTACCGCCGGGACTGACGCGCAATGCGCTCGACTTCCGCCCGCACCTGTTCTTCGACGATTCCCGGCAGATTCTCGTCGAGCCAGGCTTGCAGCAGCGGCCGCAGCAGGTCGCGCGTCACGTCTTCCAGGGTCCGGTCGCTTTGCGGCACCAGCAGCGCGCCGGTCAGGTTGCCGAACGCCGAAGCGGCAGAGGCCTCGGTACGCTGGCTGACCAGACCGCCATCGACGGCAGGCGCCTTGGGCTTGGGGATCGGCTTCGGCGCGGGCGCAGGGGCCGGTTCAGGCTCCGCTTCCATCTCGAAGGCATCGATATCGCCGATCGACACCGACTTCGGCGCCTCATAGGTTTCGGTCAGTTCCAGCACGTCCTCGTCCGGCTCTTCCTCGGCCACCGGCGCGGCGTCGAAATCGACATCCGCGGGCTCGGGTTCCGGCTCGGGCGCCGCCTTGGCTGCCGCGCCATCCTCGGGGGCGTCATCTTCCGAGATGATGCGCCGGATCGAGGCGAGGATTTCCTCCATAGTCGGTTCGTGTGCGGATTGTTCTGCCATTGTCTTTTAACTGCTGCGAATCGGAATCGGGAAATGAAACCAGCGACAGGAGACACATATTCGTCGCTTTTGGCAACACTTGTACGCTGAATTAACCGTTGAAAATTCGCATTCCCGGTTAATTTTCAGCAACACTTCACGCGCCACGATGATTCGTGTCATCGCGCCATTGCCGGTAAACGGACAATACGGAAATTACTTCTTGCCGCCTGTGAGCAGGCCTTCAGCCGCGCCGTCGACCACACGCACCACCGGCTCCAGCGGCGTCCAGCCCTTCGACTTGACCTTGTTGAAGTGCTCTTTCGGGTCATAGACAGGCGTCGACGGCGCCAGCGCCTGGGCCGTCAGGTTGCCGGTTACCGACAGAAGCTGTGCGGCGGCGACATACTGGCCGCGCTGGGCATTGATCAGGTCAAGCTGCGCCGACTTCAGTTCCTGCTCGGCATTGAGTACTTCGATCGTTGTGCGCAGGCCAACCTGCTGCTCGGTCTTGGTGCCTTCGGCCGCGATCTGGGCCGCCTTGACCTGCTCCTGGGTCGAGGCGACAGCCGAACGGGCGGCCAGCATGCTCGACCAGGCCTGCGACACGGTCGACACCACCGAACGGCGCGTCTCCTCGACCGTCAGCTTCTGGGCGGTTTCGCCCTCGATCGCCTCACGCACGCGCGAGCCATTCAAGCCGGCGCTGAAAAGCGGGATCGACAGGCGCGCCGACACCGAGGTTTCCTGTGTATCCGAGAAATTGCCGAGATGGCCGGCGATGCCGGACTGGCCGGACGATACCTCGAAGCCGACCTTGGGGCCGAACGTCGAACGCGCCGCCTTGACACGCGCCGTAGCGGCGTCGGCAGCGTATTGCGAAGCCGCCAGGTCCGGGTTGTTCTGTTCGGCGGTCTGCAGCGCCACATTGAAGTCCTTAGGAATGCCCGGCAGGTCCGGCACCGGCTCCAGCGCTGTCGGCGCCTGGCCGACAATGGCGACATAGTTGGCCCGATCCGTATCGAGCTGCGCCTGTGCCGAAGCCAGCGACGCCGCAGCGCCTGACAGGCGGGCCTGCGACTGCGCGACGTCGGTGCGGGTCAGCTGCCCGGCATCGAACTGCGCCTGGGTCTGATCGAGCTGCCGCTTGAGGATATCGTAATTGTCCTGGCTGATCTGCAGCGCTTCCTGGTCGCGGCGCACCGCCGTATAGACGCTGATGACATTGAGCAGGAGCTGCGATTCGGCTGACCGCAGGTTTTGCTGGCCCGACTGCACCGTCGCCTTTGAGGCATCCAGATTAGCGCTTAGGCCGCCCGAACCGAACAGGTTCTGTGTGGCGCTGATTCCCAGCGTGCCGAAAGCCCGGTCACCGGCCGGATTCTGATCATGGTCGTAATAGGTCGTGCCAGTGCTCAGAGCCAGCGACGGGCCGAACTGGCTGCGCGTCTGCACATATTGCTCGTCGGTGGCGCGCAGTTGCGCCCGCGCTCGCGCCAGGGTCGGGTTCTGCTGATAGGCCATGGCGATGGCGTCCTGTAGCGTCTCGGCCGAAACGCTCCCTGCCGCCAGCATCGCCGCAACCGAAGCAGCGAAGCTCAATCGCTTGAAAAATTTGGTCATCAACTGCACCCCAAAAACAACCGGTCCGCCGCCAAGTCCCCCGCAGGGTGCCGTTTACGCCCGATCCGTTAAAAACCCGTGCCAACCTGCCAGAAGCCTCAGCGCAAGGCGAGTTAAGCTTTTTTCATATTTGCGCGAGCCTTGCGCCAGAAAACGGCAGGGTGGTGATCTGCCCCGCCGATTAGAATTCGAAACTCAACGACCGCGCGAAGCCCGGCAGGGTCGACGGCGACGAATCGAAGACCTCGCGCTCCGAAAAGCCGGTCTCCAGACGAATATAGACGCGCGCCCGGCCGACCGGGCCGTCCTTCAGTACCACGCCCAGACGGCCGCCGACCTTCAGAGCCTTCAGCCAGGCAGCCGGCAGTTCGGCCACCGCGCCTTCGATGACGATGACGTCATAGCCGGTGCCAACCGGCGTCTTGAGATCGGACACCACTGTGGCGACACCCAGTTCCTTGAGATAGGGCTCGATCACCGCCAGGGTGCGCGAATCGCCTTCCTGCGCGGTAGCGGTCAGTCCCGCCTTGGCCAGCACAGCGGCGGCATAGGGCGCGGCCAGGCCCAGGGCCTTTTCGCCCGGCTTGGGCTCGACGATCTGGAGAAGCTTGGCGATATCGCGCGGCTTCATCAGGTTGCGACCAGGAGCGATCTGCGCTTCGACCTCGCCATAGGCGCCGAAGGCCTGAGACGGCGCGCAAAGACGCTCGCGCTCGACATGACGCATGGCCAGCTGCAGATTGCCGTCGGTCACATCGTTGACGCGGACCTGTGATTCGACCATGTTTTGCCGGGCGGCGTGAAAATCCATAAGACGGCCCCTACTCGCACACATATCCCGGCACGACGGATTCGTCCGGAAGTTTGCAGCGCATAATAAAAGCCCAGCCTCCCCTTAGGCAAGCGCCGCTCCGGTATTTTTTCCGTTCTCGTCGCAAAACCTGCCCCAAAACCTGCGGCCAATCGCGGCCTTGGCGGGCAAATGCGTCACGAAATCGAAAAAAAGCACTGTTAGGGAATTGCAGGGGCGAGGATGATCTGTTAGCTCACGCCTTCGCTCGCGACGAGGCCTGATGGCGGAGCGGTTACGCAGCGGATTGCAAATCCGTGTAGCCCAGTTCGACTCTGGG
>JBEHYZ010000037.1:0-36520 GCA_048497915.1 Pseudomonadota bacterium | reverse complement strand
ACAGCAACAGGCCGGTCAGGCAGACCGCCGAGCTGATCCAGTGCCATTGCCGGAACTGGGTGCGCCAGAAACCATTGGGAAGCTTGAATTGCGACATGAACGCCGCTTAGCATTGTGGCGAAGGTTTGACAATGAGAATGATTATCATTTCGCAATGTCGGGCAAGGTGGCGCAAAAAGGTCGCGGTATCCGCCTACAGATGCAGCTTCAACGCCACTTGCAACTGGGTCTGGCCCTGGTGCGGGTTGAGCATGCGCGTCATCCGGGCCGGGCGGTTGCTGGCCACGGTCACGCCTTCGACGGCGAAATCCATATGGGCACTGACCGGGCGGATATAGGCCAAAGTGGCGCTATAGCCCTTCTCCATATTGTCATCGGCCGCCCGCATCGAGAAATCCTTGGCGGCAAAGTAGTCGACCCGGCCGGTCAGCTTCGCGCCATCGTCCAGCGCATGCGACAGCAGCACATAGGCGGAATCGAAGTCCATATCGAACGCCCAGACCCGCCCCATCTGCCAGCCCATGCGCGTCGAGCCGATCATGTACTGGCTGAGCAGTTCGTCCTTCGGTGACAGGCGCGCCGTCACGCCGAGATTATAGAAGCGCGTGTCCCAGCCCCACTGCTTATGGCGCAGGGCTTCCGGGTCGGCATTGTTGGCATAGTATTCGAAGTTGACGGCGACCTGGGCCGGCGGGCGCCAATCGAGGCGCAGATAGTCGCCGACATGGCCATCGACCTCGGCCAGCGGCTCGGTGTACGGGTCCTGACCGCCGGTGCCCAGCACCTTGTACCAACCCTGCTGCGGGTCATTCGGCAATGGCAGGCGCGTGTCACGGTCCGAAGCAATGTCGTGCAGCGCCCAGCCGCGCCAGGTCAGGATGGTCGCCGAGGTATCATTGCCGGTAAACACAGCCGCCGTCAGGCCAAGCGTATGGCCGCCCACTGTGGTCTGGACGCTGCCTTCCAGGGCGTCGGCCAGGACTTCCTCGCCGATCCAGCTGTTGATCGCGGAGGGCGTGAGCGTCCGCGACACCGACCAGCCGGGGCCGTCGTGCTCCATCGACACCGGCGGGAACATCTGGCCGAAGCGCACGGTGTAGCGCCAGGCGTCGGTCGGCACCGGCTTCCATTTGATGAAGGCTTCGGAGACGCCCCACTCGGTCATGCCACCCGGCGTATATTGCGCCAGCACGTAGCCGGTGACGGTGTCGGCGAAACGCGGCTTCCAGTTGACGGCGGCCTGGGCGAGATCGAGCTTGCTTTCGTTGCCGTAGCGCAGCTTGCCAAAACCGTTATTCAGCCAGGCCTTCTCGCCGTCGGCGGTGACCGCGCGCACGTCGACCCAGGCGCCGTAGTTTTCCGGGCTGAACAACTGCGCTTCGGCATGGGCGCCGCCAGCTGCCAACACGGCGGAGGCGATCAGGGCCGGGAGACCGGTCTTCCACGCCATCAATGCCTCGCCTTACGCGGGTTGAGCGGGGCGATCTTCGGATCGGCGGCGGCCGGCGCGTCCTTGCGCGTGACGTCGCTGGCCGAAAAGTCGAGCAGGAACGGCACCAGCTTTTCGAACGCCATCGGGCGGGCAATGCCGTAGCCCTGGGCGACATCGCAGCCCATGGCCTGAAGCAGGGTAAAGGAAGCCGCGGTTTCAACGCCTTCGGCGGTCACCTTCATGCCCAGGCCGTGGGCCAGGTCGATCGACGAGCGCACAAGCAGCGCGTCGCGCTGGCCCTGCTCGATTTCCGAAATGAACGAACGGTCGATCTTCAGCTCGTGCGCCGGGATCTGCTTGAGATAGGCCAGCGACGACAGGCCGGTGCCGAAGTCGTCGATGGAGATTTCCAGGCCGTGCTCAACGAAGGTATTGATCGCGGCCAGACCAATCGTCGGGTCCTCGATGACGGCGGTTTCAGTGATTTCCAGGCAGATGCGGCCCACGGCCTGGTCGCACAGGGCCAGGGTCCGGGCGTTGAAGCCCTCGTCGCTGAGCAGACGGCCGGAATAGTTGATCGAGATATCGAGGTCGATCCCCTGGTCCTTCAGCTTCTTCTGGTCGGCCAGGCAGGTGTGCAGCACCTGGAGCGTCAGGTCGCGGATACAGCCGGTTTCCTCGGCGACGCGGACGAAGCGCTGCGGCGAGACGAAACCGCGCTCCGGATGATGCCAGCGCACCAGGGCTTCGGCGCCGACAATGCGGGCTTCGCGATAGCTGAACTTGGGCTGGTAATAGACGGTCAGGGCCTGCTGCTGCAGGGCGGCGAACAGCTGGTCGGTGAGCAGCAGATTGTCGGCCAGCTCCGAATAGATGCGCGGGTCGAACAGGACGATCTGGCTCTTGGCGGCGCGGGCCTGGTCCAGCGCGATCAGGGCGCGTTCGATCATCTCGTCAGCGGCCGGGCGGGTGTTGGCGGCGACATGGTAGAGGCCCAGGCTGACATTGACGTCGAGGCTCTGGTCGTCGGTGACGCGGATACGCTTGGCCAGGCGGGCGACGATCGCCTTGGCCAGCGGCATGGCCTGGTCGGCGGCGCAGGGACCGAGCACGAGGCCGAGAGTGTCGGCCGACAGACGGGCAATATAGGCATTCTCGAAGATGCGGACCAGGATCGACTGAAGACGCGTCACCAGGGTGTGCGCATAGGCGACGCCCCACACCGCGCGGATGTGGGCGTAACGGTCGATGCCGATGCAGATGACCGCGGTGCCGTCGTCGCCGCCGCGGTCGCGCAATGAAGAGATATAGTCTTCAAACGCCGAACGGTTGGGCAGGCCGGTAGCGATGTCGGTCTTGGCCAGGCGCGTGATGTCGCGTTCGCGGTCCTCGATCGAGATGGCCATGGCGTTGAAGGCGTGGGCCAGGTCGGCCATTTCGTCCTGGGTGCCGACCTTGACCTGGCCCGAGCGGCCGTCCTTCAGGTTGAAGGCGGCGTCCTTGAGCGCCAGGATCGGGCGGACTAGCGAGCGCGACAGGTAAAGGCTGGCCACGACCACCAGGAACAGGCCCAGGGCGCCGATGCCGAACAGCAGGTTGAGCAGCGGATGATAGGACTTAAGCGCTTCGGCCAGCGGATAGGTCAGGAGCAGCACGCTCTTTTGCTGGCCGTCCAGCGACGGCAGCACGGTGGCGACCCCGATCAGGGCGCCGTGCTGGCTCTGCACCAGGCTGGCCGACCGGGTCTCCAGGCTCTGGTCGATGAAGAAGCTCAGGGAGGCGGTCTTGAAACCCTGGGTCTGGTCGGCCGGGCCCTGCCACAGGCCGCCGCGCGTCTGCTGGGTCAGGATGGCGGCCTTCATCGGGATGGCCGACAGGCCCTGCATGGCGCGCATTTCTTCTTCGTCGAGGCGCGAAGCGAAGACGACCCAGCCAAGCAGGTCCGGCGCCATGACCGGCGCGGCCACGGCCTGATACGGATGGCTGTCGACCGAGACGATGCCGGTCTGTGGGGCCACGGTGTCACGGGTGCGCAGCGCCGTCGCCAAGGCCTGGCCCGTCTCGGCCTTGTCGCCGACAATGGGCGAGCCGTCGGTGCCGACGATCAGGCCGGTCTGGGCCTCGACGCGCGTCTGCAGGTTGGCGAAGGCGGATTCGACAGTGGCCATGTCGTGGGTCGCCAGGGCCTGGCGGAAGCCGAAATCGCGCGACAGCAGGACGGCGTTGGTCTGCAGGGCGTTGGACTTCAGCGTCCAGATGCGCTTGAACACCTCTGCGTTGGCCTGGAGTTCCTTTTGCACCGAGGCGGTGGCGTAGGAAATGACCGCCAGGTAGCAGGCAACGGCGATCACCAGCAGGCTCAAGGAAAACAGCCCGCCGTACATGACGGCCAATCGCGTGCTCAGGCGTTTGAAACGCAGCATGGTACTCTCTAATACGCGCCGGCGGCCGCCAGCGGCGCAGGCTTGATCTTGACGGCGAAGCTTTGGGCGCCGGCCTTGGCCGGGTTGACGGCCTTGGCAACACTATGTTCGGGAGCGTCGAGCTGCGGCTGCCAGACGGCCAGGGTGCCGGCGGCGTCAGGCAGGCCTTTCAGGTTCACCCGGCCGGACACATCCGTCGTGGCGAAGTACGGCGTGGCAACGACGCGGATATAGGCGCTCATCGAATCGTGGATGTTGCAGGCCAGGGCGACCGTGCCTTCGTGGTCGAATTTCAGGTTGCGCGTCTGGCCCTTGCCGTAGAGCGGAAACTGGAACGGCTGGACCGGCGAGAACGAATAGACGTGGTGGTTGACGCGGTCCTGGTTGGGGAAGCTGACCGTCGAGCCGACCGGAACGGCCAGGACGTGCGGCGCGAACTGGATGCTTTTCTGCGCCATGACGAACGGCCCGGCACGGTCGGCGGCCGAAATCGCCGCCCCGCCTGACGGCGTAAACGTCACCACGGCCATGGGCACAGGCTTGCCGCCAGCATCGGTCACGGCGACGGACAGGTCGGCCGCGGCGGCGGGCTGGGGGCAGGCGAACAGGCCGGCAAGCGCCGCGCTCACGGTGGGCAGAAAGAGTCTCATACTTCTGCGATACCAGAACAGGTAAAAAATTCGGTTAAACGCGAAATTGCTGGTGTTTATTTGCGCATTTTTCCCGTTTTTATTGTAAACGGAAAGATCGCGACCAAGGTCAGGACGGCCTCTTTTTACCGCAGCGCAAGGTAAAGGCGGGCTTGATCGCAGGCCGTTCATTGGCCTATAGGCGGGACAACTTCGTCTCTTACTTTGCAGTGCAATATGGCCAATTTCGCAAGCGACAATACTGCGCCCGCCCACCCCGCCGTGATGGCGGCACTGGCCGCCGTCAACGCCGGCAGCATGCCGGCCTATGGCAATGACCCGGTGACAGGGCGGCTGCAGGAGACATTTCGCGCGGTTTTCCGCTGCCCTGAACTGCGGTTGTTTCCGGTGTTCAACGGCTCGGCGTGCAACGGGCTGGCGCTGGCGCGGATGATCAAGCCGTATGAGTCCGTGCTGGCGCATAAGCGCAGCCACATCAACAATGATGAATGCGGCCTGCCGGAATTCTATACCGGCGGTCGGATCGTCGGGCTGGACGGCGCGGGCGGCAAGCTTAGTCCCGCCAGTATTGGTGGTTTAATCGAACAAACGCTTGAACACGCGCCGCATACGTCTCGGCCGCGCGCCATCAGCATCACCCAGTCGACCGAATTGGGGACCGTCTATACGCCCGCCGAGGTCAAGGTGCTGTCGGCCATTGCCAAACGCCACGGCATGTTCCTGCATATGGACGGGGCCCGGCTGGCCAATGCGGTGGCACATCTCGGCTGTTCGCCCGCCGAAGTAACGGTCGAGGCCGGTGTCGATATCCTCAGTTTCGGCGGCACCAAGGCGGGCGCCCTGCTGGCCGAAGCGGCGGTGATCTTCAACCCAGCACTGATCGAAGACTTCGCCTATGTGCACAAGCGCGCCGGGCAGTTGCCGTCGAAGGCGCGCTTCGTGTCGGCGCAGTTGCAGGCCTTGCTGGACAACGATCTGTGGCTGGAGCTGGCACGGCACGCCAATGCCATGGCCGGGCGGTTGCGCGAGGGGTTGCTGGCCAAGCCGGGCATCGGCGTTGTTTATGCGGTTGAGGCCAATGAGTTGATCGTCACCTTCCCGGAAGGTCTGGCCGAACGGTTATGGGCCAAGGGCCACCTGTTCTACCCGTGGCCCAATGAGGCGCCCAATGCCTACCGGCTGGTAACGCACTTCGCCACCACCGAGACCGAAGTGGCGGATTTTCTGGCGGATATTTAGGGGTTTTGGGCCGCCAGCAGTGGCACGATGATGTCGGACACGGGCGTCGGAATGCCGTGCTTCTGGCCCTTGCGGACCAGCACGCCATTGCGGGCGTCCCACTCGGTTTCCCGCCCGGCGCGGAAGTCATCGAACATCGAATTGCTCTCTTCCGGCGCAGCATTGAGGAAGGTGTTCACCTGTTCCTCAATGACGGACAGCTCAAGCTTGGCGCCTTCGGCACGGCCGACTGCCAGGCATTCCTGCAGGATGCCGCGCGCCACATCGACGATGCCAGGTTGGTGGAAAACCTTCATCGGCTTGCCGGTCAGGCACAGGATGGCGCCGCCCGGCGCATTGACGCACAGCTTCCACCACATGCGCGTCAGGAGATCATCAACGATTGACGCCTTGACGAAAGTATCCTTGAACAGGGCGCCGAACGCCTGGCCATCAACGCTGTCCTGAACATTGAGGATAGCCCGGCCGCGCCACATCGCTTCTCCTCGCCCCAGCTTGCCGGCGGGGACATCGACCATGACCGGAACCACGGCAGCATCTGTGAAAGGCGCCACACGCTCGCAATGCTCGACACCGTTTTGCAGCACGGCGACGCGGGTGTTCGGGCCGATGGCGGCCTTGAGCGCATCAGCCGCCGAGGCCACCTGATGCGCTTTGACGCACAGAAAAACCCAGTCGGTCGGGGTAATATCCGCGTGGTCGACCACCTTGACCTGATGGCGGCGGAAGACGCCCTCCTCCGTCTTGACGGTCAGGGTATCGAAGGCCTGGCGGGCGACAAAGCGGACGTCATGGCCCGCATCGAGCAAGCCTGCGCCGACCGTCAGGCCGATGGCGCCAGGTCCGATCAGGGTGATTGTCGCCATCTTTGAGCCTCCGAGAATCTTGCCAGAAGCGGGCTTATAGACGTAAACACGCGACCATGTCCAAGACCACGCCCGGAACTTTGTTTCTGACCCAGGCCGGAATCGCCTTCGACCTGCATCCATATGACTATGACCCGGACGCGCCGCGCGTCGGATTGCAGGCGGCCGAAGCGCTGGGCGTCGATCCCGACCAGACCTTCAAGACGCTGATGGCCGAGGTGGACGGCAAGCCGGTTTGCGTGGTGGTGCCGTCGCCGCAGGAAGTCAGCATGAAGAAGCTGGCGGCGCATTTCAAAGGCAAGGCGGCCAATATGATGAAGGTGCCGGACGCCGAGCGGTTGACCGGCTACAAGGTCGGCGGCATCTCGCCGTTCGGGCCGAAGAAGCGCGTGCCGACAGCGATCGACGAAACCGCGCAACTGTTCGATACTGTTTACATAAACGCCGGCCAGCGGGGGTTATTGTTATCAATTGCGCCGGCAGATGCGGTGCGCGTGCTTGAGGCTGAATTCGCGGATTTGATGGCTTAGCTCCCGCCGAACCAGTTATAGCCCAGGTCTTCCCAGTAGCCGCCGGGATAGATGTTGGTGACGAAAATCTCGACGATATGCTTGGGGTTCTTGTAGCCGAGCTTGGTCGGCATGCGCAGCTTCATCGGAAAGCCGTAGCCGCGCGGCAAAATCTGGTCGGCAAAGGTAAAAGTCAAAAGCGTCTGTACATGCAGGGCCGTCGGCATGTCGATCGAGGTGTAATAGCCGTCGGCGCATTTGAAGCCGATGAACTTGCAGGTCGTGTCGGCGCCGATGCGCTTCAGGAAGTCCGAGAAGCGCACCCCGCCCCACTTGCCGATGGCGCTCCAGCCTTCGACGCAAATGTGGCGGGTGATCTGGGTTTCCTGCGGCAGGGCGTAGAGTTCACGCAGAGTCCAGGCGCGCTTGTCGCTGATCTGGCCGGAGAGTTTGAGCTTATAGGTTGCCGGATCGACTTCCGGCGCCTTGTCGATGCTGTAGAAGGCGTTGAACGGAAACGGCCGCTTGATGTCGGCTTCGGTGTAGGTAGGCGCCATGTTGGCCGGGTGGAAGATCACCCCTTGCGCGCCGTCATTGAACTGCGAGACGCGTTTCAGGATTTCCTTGACCGAGCCGTAATTGTGCAGGGCGACACCGGTCGCGATCGACAGGCCACCGAGCGTCAACAGGTTGCCGAACAGGCGGCGCTTGGCCGGGTCTTTCAGCAGGCCATTGGCTTCGCGGAGGATGGCTTCCTCGTCGTTCTTGATCTTGTCGTCCATATTAGCGCCCCCACAACATGGCTTTGATCGTCTTCGGCACCAGCAGCGCCATAACGACGTGGACAACAAAGAAGATGCACATCAGGCACATGGCGATGAAGTGGACATAGCGGGCGCCTTCGTAGCCGCCGAGCAGCGGCCGCAGCCAGCCGAATTGCACCGACTTCCACAGCACCAGGCCCGACAAGATCAGGGCGATGATATCAGCCATGGCGAAGATATAGGCCGCTTTTTGGATGGCGTTGTAATGGCTCAAATCGGCGTGGCTGAGCTTGCCCTTGGCGAAGGCGAGAAAGTCTTCCCACAGCAGCTTCGGCGTCACCGGCAGGAACTGCTTGCCCCAACGCCGCGACAGGACGTTGACGACGACATAGAGAATGGCGTTGATGACCAGGATCCACATGGCGGCGAAGTGCCACTGGATGGCGCCGCCCAGCCAGCCGCCCAGCGTATATTGCGTCGGGATCTTGTAGCCGAACATGAAGCGCGTGGCGTCATAGATGCGCCAGCCGCTCATGATCAGGATGACCACAGCGGTGGCATTGGCCCAGTGCATAAGCCTGAGCCACAGGGGATGGATACTCGGTTCACCCATACGCACGTCTCCGCCTGCTTTTTTGCGCACCCTATCACAGATACGACGTCAACCAAGTTTAGGTTACTTCCGCTCTTGCATTTCCTTAACGGCAACAGTGTTTAAAACGCGGGATTTTGGCTTGTCGCGCTTTTTCATCCAAAAACCGCACGATGGCAGACATACACTTTTTGGAAAAGCGCTTATGGACGCGAAAACCCGTTTCAGGCTGATCAATTTCTACCCGCCCTTCATCGGCGCCGGCATCCGCATGGTCGGCATGGACAAGGCCTCCACGACCATCAAAGTCGAGATGAAGCTTAGATGGTGGAACAAGAACGTCTTCGGCACACAGTTCGGCGGCGCGCTCTACATGATGTGCGACCCGTTCTTCGTGGCGATCCTGATGAACAATCTCGGCCGCGACTATATTGTCTGGGACAAGGCCGCATCGATCCAGTTCCTCAAGCCGGGCCGGTCGAAGGTGACCGCGGTGTTCCATATTCCGCCGGACGAAATCGCGCGCGTCAAAGCCGAGACCGATGCCCGCGGCAAGTACGAGCCGGAATACGACGTCGACGTAGTGGACGAGGCCGGCGTGGTCGTCGCCCGCGTCCACAAGGTGCTGTACGTCCGGCGCAAGGATACGAAGCGGCCCTAGGACGGAACCAGCAGCCCCCGCTGCACGGCTTCGCGGCGGCCGATGGTGTCCAGCCAGGCCGACAGGTAAGGCCGGGCCTGGATCATCGGCTCGATATAGTCTTTCACATATACGCGGTAGCGCTGGAGCCACGGATAGGTGGCGATGTCGGCGATTGTATAATCATCCCCCGCCAGGAACGCCGATTCCGACAGCCGCTTGTCTGCGACCGTCAGCAGGCGTTCGACTTCCTTGCTGTAACGTTCCAGGGCCATCGGGTTGGGTTCCGGCGCGGCCTTGGCAAACCAGCCGAGCTGACCGGTCATCGGACCAACGCCGCCCATCTGCCACATCAGCCACTGGATGCAGGTATAGCGATCGTGCGGCAGCAGCGGCAGGAAGCGGCCATATTTCTCAGCCAGATAGATCAGGATGGCACCCGATTCGAACAGGGCCAGCGGCCCGCCGTCGGCGTCGTGGTCAACGATGGCCGGGATCTTGTTGTTCGGCGAAATCTTCAGGAAATCCGGATGGAACTGTTCATCCTTGCCGAGATCGACCGTCTTGAGCTCATAAGGCACGCCCAGTTCCTCGAGCATGATCGAGACCTTGCGGCCATTGGGCGTTTTCCAGGTGTAGAGGGTGATCATCGGCGACTCCAGTTCTGTATCCGGCGGTGATACAAATCGCAAAGTCGCGCAGGCCGCAATGGGCAATAGCGTCGCACAGGGCAAAAAACGGTAAAGTCAGCCCGGCGTGAACACCATCAGCCAGAAAATCACCACCACCGCCGGGAAGGCCATACAGCCCAGTCCAATCCACCAGCGGTCATAGGCCCAATATTGCGCCGGCAGGTCTTCGCCGGCGGCCAGCGCCTGTTCGGCCAGGCGCTTCATGCGGATCTGCAGCCACACGACCGGCAGCCAGCACGCTCCGGCGAAAACATACAGGCAGATCGCCGCCACCAGCCACGCCGCCGACAGCGGGTAGCCGGCAAGCTTCGCCATCCAGACCCCGCTCACTGGCTGGAAAATCACCGCCGGCGTGGTGAATAACCAATCCGCCAACACCACCGTCCGGCAGGCAAAGACAATGGCGCGCAGGTCTTTCGTGCGGTTGGCCGTGAACATCCAGAAGGTGCTGCCGACGCCGGTCCCGAACAGCACCGTGGCCGAAAGGACATGCAGCCACTTCAATGTCAGATAGAGCATTGTGTCGCGCCCTCCCCATGATAAGGTTAACCCTAACCTGCTGATCCTTCATGAGCAATTGCCGTGTCCGCGACGCCTGAGACCATCACCCTTGTCTATGACGGTGACTGCCCGTTCTGCCGGGCGACGGCGCACATGTACCGGCTGAAACAGGCCGTCGGATCTCTGAGCATCATCAATGCCCGCGAGGCTTTCGGCTCGCCGCTGATGAACGACATTCAGCGCCGAGGCCTCGATCTCAACGAAGGCGTGGTCGTGCATTTCGGCAGCAAGCTCTATCACGGCGCCGAGGCCCTGCACGTGCTGGCACTGATGGGATCGCAGACCGGCTGGCTGAACAAGCTGAACGTGTCGATGTTCAGGAACCGGGCGACAGCGCGGCTGTATTACCCGTTCCTCAAGGGAGTGCGTAACTTCTTCCTGTGGCTGCTTGGCAAAAAGCCGATATGACGGGTGCGCCGATCTTCGCAGCCGTCTTTGCCGATCATTGGAACCGCCTGCCGCCCGCCCTGCTCAAGCACTACGCCAACCGGCCGTTCAGCAAGGATCGGGTGACCGTCAAAGGCATGCTTAATATCCACATGGGGCCGATGATGAAGGCCGTCGCGCCGCTCATGGCCGCTTTCGGCATGCTGACGCCCCGGAGCGGCGACAATATTGCCTGCACCGTGCACTTCCTCAGCGAACCGAATTCGAACGCTTTCATTTTTGAACGCTGGTTTGAATTCCCCGGCCGCAAGCCTTACCGTTTCCGCTCGAAACTGGTGCCGAAGCGCGGCCACGAGGTCATCGAATATATGCCCTGCGGCGTTGGCTGGCGGTGCAGTTATTATTACGACAAGGACAAGGTGATTCTGCGCCACCTCGGCTATGTCTGGCGCATTTTCGGCATCGATGTGCCCCTGCTGGGGCTGGGTGAGTTGCTTTTCGGGCACGGCGGCGCGTATGAACAGGCGACGGGCGACGATTCCTTTCGTATGCGGATGGCCACCTATGGCAGCCTGTTCATGGAATGGATGGACTATTCCTACGAAGGGGAGTTCATGATCATGGAGATGGCGCTTGCCGGATGACGGGCACAAAAGAGAAGTGCTCATTCTGGGCGGTTACGGCAATTTCGGTAAGCGGATTGCCGACGGCCTGACGCGCCATGGCGTCCCGGTGGTCATCGCCGGCCGGCGGCTGAAAAAGGCGCAGGCCCTGTGCCGCAAGCTGCCGAAAGGCCTGGCGCGGGCGGTGCAGATGGACGTCTATCTCGACGTCCTGGGCCGGTTGCGCGCCGAGCGCCCCGCCGTTGTCATCCATACCTGCGGCCCGTATCAAGGCGCCGACTACAGCGTCGCCCGCGCCTGCATGACGGTCGGCGCGGCCTATATCGACCTGGCCGACGGCCGCGGCTATGTCCGTGATTTCAAGGCGCTGAACGGCGAGGCGCAGGACGCCGGCATCACCGCCATTTCCGGCGCCAGCACGGTGCCGGGCCTGTCCTCGGCGGTGCTGAGCCATTTCCGGCCGGAATTCGCCGACTTCGACTGCATGGATTTCAGCATCTCGCCGGGGCAAAAGGCCGAGCGCGGCCTGGCGACGACGCGATCGATCCTGTCCTATGCCGGCAAGCCGATGCGCCCCTTCGCCGGCCATCCGAAGGCCTACGGCTGGCAGGACCTGCGCCGCCAGGACTATCCGGTGATGGGCAAACGCTGGCTGGCCAATTGCGACATTCCCGATCTCGACCTGCTGCCGAAAAACTATGGGCTGAAGTCGATCCGCTTCGGTGCGGGCCTTGAGGTCGGCCTGCTGCACATCGGCCTCTGGATACTGGCCGGAATCGTGCGAGTTGGCATTCCCTTGCAGCTTAAAGCCATGGCCAAGCCGATGCTGTTCATCAGCAACCTGTTCAACCTGTTCGGCAGCAATGTCGGCGGCATGCATGTCACCCTGACCGGCGAAGACTCCGGCGGCAAGGCGATCCGCCGGGCGTGGGCGATCGTCGCCGAAGGCGGCGACGGGCCGCAGATCCCCTGTGTGCCGGCGATCCTGCTGGCTAAGCGGCTGTACGAAAAGGACCCGTCGCTGGCGCCGGGGGCCTATGCCTGCGTCGGGCTGATCACGCTGGACGACTACTTGGCCGAGCTGAGCCGGTTCAAGGTGCGGACGTTTGTCGCCTAGGGCGTTGTGACTTTTGAATTAGCCTATCTTTTCCTTCCCCGTTTACGGCGAAGGAAGGCATTTCACGGCCTCATGCTTTTCAGGTCGACCAGTTCGATCGAGCTCGAACCGAAATTGCTGATGACCAGCACATTGCCGTCCGGCGTGACACGCAGCTCACGCGGAAAGACTCCCGTCGGGATGTGCGCGGTTTCCTTCATCGTAGCGGTGTCGACCACCGACACGTAAGGCTGCGGCTGATCCTTGTTGAAGCGGTCGGAATTGGCGGCGAACACGATCTTGCCGTCCGGCGTCACAGCGATGCCGACCGGCGCCGGGCCGACCGCCGCCTTGCCGATCACGGAGTTCCTGGGGTCGCTCAGCAGTTTGGCGCTGTCGAAGACGCGTACGGCATTGTCCTTGCGCGCCGTCGCGAACAGGCGGCTGCCGTCGGCGGAGGCCACCAGACGAACCGTGGCGCATCCGGCCGGAACTTCGCCGATCACGGAACGGCGCGGATTGGTTTCCGCCTTCTGGAGGTCGATGATCGTGATGACGCCCTGGGCCTGAGTCCCCTGGCCGACTTCCACGGGACATTCAGCCGGACCGCGCGTGCCGACCTGGACCGTGGCGTACATGTAGCGCTGGTCGGGTGAAAACAGCATGGCGATCGGCCCGTTGCCGGTCGGAATGCGGCCGACAATGGCGGACGTGTCGAAACCGTTCGACCGCGCCTTGACGAGGTCGATGACGGTGATCGCCTGGTCGTGCTCTTCGGCGATGAAGGCATAGCGGTCGTCCGGCGAGATGGCCGCATTGATGCTCATGCCATTGGTACCGGTGACCATCGTCCCCAGCACAGCGTCCTTGCCGCCGGCAATGAGCTTCGCCGTGTCGACAAACACCACCTGCTTCTGGGCGGCCACCACCGCCAGCGTTCCGTCCTTTGTCAGGGCCAAGCCGGACGGCGCGCCGGTCATCACCGCAATCCGCGGATTGGTCGCCGTGGTTCCGGCCAGGTCGAACACCACCAGTCCCTTTGTATCCTGCGTCAGGGTGACGTATAGCCGCTTGCCGTCGGCCGAAGGTTCGGCGGTGAACGGCTTTCCAGCCAGGTCGACGGTGTTGATATCAGCGGTCTTAATACTGCTGGTCTGGGCCTGGACCGACCCGGCCGCCAGCAAAGCCGCAAGGGCCACACACAATGAACGCATCTGTTCCCCCTCTTTATGTTTGTGCGCAGGATAGTCGCGCAAAACGTCAGGGTTGTGAAGCGGCAACAGAAAACCGGCGGACATTGCTGCCCGCCGGTTCCGGAACGCTCACAAAATGGCCGCTTACGCGCCGAGGAAGTCGCTCTTGCCGAGCGGTACGCCGTTGTGGCGCAGGATGGCATAGGCCGTCGTCACGTGGAAGAACATGTTCGGTATGACGAAACCGGTCAGGTAGGCCAGGCCGGTAAATTCCATCGTATTGTTCGGGAACTTCAGAACGATCTGGCGAGTTTCGGAGTCTTTGAAACCTTCCGGCTTTACCGATTTGATGAAATCGATGGTCTTTTGCAGGCGGGCCTGCAGCTCGTCGAAGGTCGCTTCGGTGTCGGGATAGCTGGGGTTTTCAACGCCGCCGAGACGGGCGGCCGCGCCCTTGGCGCTGTCGGTAACCAGTTGAACCTGACGCACCAGCGGGAACATGTCGAGCGCCAGGCGGGTATTAAGGACGACCGACGGATCGACCTTCTTTTCGGTCGCCCAGGCTTCGGCCTTGGTCAGGATGCCTTGCAGGTTGGTCAGGGCGCGGATGCTGACCGGTACGGTCGCGGCGTACATGTCGATCTGGGTAGCGGCCGGGCGCTCCATCGTGGCGGCTTCTTGGGACATCTTGTTACCTCTCAGCGTGTCGAGTTATCGGAAACGGGTGAGGACATGCGATGCCATTTTTGGCCGGTCCCCTCGCCCGCGCTGGATATTGTAACGCCGGGTCAGTTCCGCAAGGTTTTCTTGCGATTGATATAGTCGATTTCCGTCGCCGGCACGGGTGCGGCCGGATCGACGCGCTGCGACTCCTCATAAGCAGCCAGGGCGTCGTCATAGCGCGCCAGCTCCGTCAGAGCGTAACCGCGGCGACGCAGCAGCAGAGCTGCCTCTTCCGGTGGCAGCCCCGGATTGGCGGCCATAAAGCCGTCGATGAAGGTCAGGGCGAAGCCTGCCCGGCCGGTGCGGGACAAGGCGTTGCTGTATTCCGATGCCAGGTTGGCGTCGCGCGGGTCGTTCCTGAGGCCCTTCTCATAGTTCCTGACCGCGGCCTCGACATTGCCGGCGTCATAGTCGATCCAGCCGGCGACGAAGCCCAGCCGGGCATAGGGCAATTCCGGCCGCAGCTGGATGTTCATGCCGCGCAGCCGGGAATCGCGGGCGATCTGGGTGCTCCAGATCAGAAAGACGCGGGTGTCGCCGGAGTAGAGGAAAATGGTGGTGCCGCACATTTCCGGCGCCGGGGCGACATCCGGCGCGCGGCTGAGCGCTGCGTCGATCTCAGGGCGCAGCGCCGTCAGCCCGGCCAGATCGTGGGTCTGCATCAGCGGCACGGCCTTATCGATCAGCACCATATCGGCGGCTTCCTGAGCGGCGTCGTGCGGGCGGCAATCGGTGACGTCGGCGGTCTCGGCCAGAGCGGGCATTGCCGCTAGGCCCAGGCACAGCACAGCTGTGGCAACCGCCGATTTCATAAGGCCTCCCCGAAACCCTTAACAACCGTTAACGGCCAAACCATCGAATTGTGGCAAAAAAGCGGCCGCCGATCAGGTCTTTGGCTTGGTCTTGGCGATGTAGTCCAGTTCACCCTTGGCCGTCGCATTACCCGGATCGGCCTCCAGCGACTGCTTGTAGGCCGTCTCGGCCTCGTCCCAGCGGCCCAGTTCAACCAGAATGTAGCCCTTCTTGCGCAGGATCATGCCGCGGTGCGTGTTGTTGAGGCCAGGATGGCTGGCCAGAAAATCATCGGCCGCCTTCAGGCCCTCGGCATTGCGGCCAAGCAGCGACAGTGTCAGGAGATATTCCGCCTCAAGCGGCGGCATGTCCGGATCGTTGCGCAGCCCCTTTTCGTAGTCCTTGAGCGCGGCGGCATAGTCTTTGCGCTCGAACGCGATCCAGCCGGCGTTGAAGCCGAGATGGCCATAAGGCATTTCGTAGCGCATCTCGGCCGTCCTGGCGCCCGCGATCTTGCCGTCCTTGACCGCGACGCTCAGGATCAGGAATTTGGACAGGTCATCGGTATAGATGACCACCTTGTCGCCACACAGTTCGGGCCGCGTCGGAACGTCAGGCGCCCGGTCAAGCGCCGCATGCAGCTCAGGCAGCAACGCTTCGGTCTTGCTGGCGTCATGGGTCTGCATGACTTTCATTGCCCGCATGGCCAGGTCCAGGTCCGCCTTTTCCTGATCGGCGTTGTGTGTGCGGCAGGCAACGACCTGGATGTCCGGAAGCGCAGCCGGAGCGGCGGTTGTTTCCGCATGCGCTGCGCCCGCCAGGCCCAGGCCGAGCGCCCAACCCATGGCAATCATCGATTTCTGCATAAATCCCCCTATTGTATTTTGCCGTTCCAAGCCGCGGAACTATAGGCTAAGAAGATCACAAACCGCGTCATCGCACAATTGCCTCGCCACATGGCGGTCGCAATTCTGCGGCAAAATGCGGGCCAGCAAGCGCGAAAAACAGCGCACAACGGGGCCATTGCAGGAGTGTGATTTTTCGGGGGGCTTTTCCATCTGCCTCTTGAAAAGCCAAAACGTAACTACTATTGTTACGGATACCGTCACTCACCCTTCTACAGAGAGCTTTTGATTATGAAAATGTTTGTAAAGCCGCTGATCGCTGCCACACTTGGTTTTGCCCTGATGGGTGCGCCGGCCTTCGCCGCTCCCGTTGTCTACAAGATCGACGCCAGCCACACCTCGGTTGTGTTCAACTATTCCCACGCCGGCGGCCTGTCGCATATGAACGGCAAGTTCATGAACGCGGTCGGCACAGTGACCCTCGATGAAGCCGCCCCGGCCAACAGCAAGCTCGATGTCAGCTTCGACATCAACGGCATCAATACCGGCGTGCCGGCGCTCGACGCCCACCTGAAGACGGCCGACTTCTTCGATGCCGCCCAGTTCCCGACCGCCACCTTCAAGAGCACCAAGGTCGAAGTGACCGGCAAGGACACCGCCAAGGTCACCGGCGATTTCACGCTGCACGGCGTAACCAAGCCGGTCGTGCTCGACGTTAAGCTCAACAAGATCACCGACGACAAGAAGAAGGCGGGCTTCTCGGCCACCGCCACGATCAAGCGTTCGGATTTCGGCGTCAGCAAGCTGGTCCCGATGGTCGGCGACCAGATCGACCTGTCGATCGATTCGGAGGTGGCGCAACCCGCGCCCGCCAAGTAATGTTATAACCGGGAGCGGGACCGTCCCGCTCCCGCCACACAGCGAGGTCCAGGATGCGTAACCGGTTTGCGTTTATCAGTCTTCTGGGCCTCATGGCTCTGAGTGCGCCTGCATTTGCCGCTGATTCCTATAAACTGGAACCGACGCACAGTTCGGTGACCTTCTTCTATCCGCACTTCGGCCTGTCGCATCCGTCGGGCAAAGTGGTCGGCGCCACCGGCACCCTGGTGCTCGATCCGGACGCCCCGGCCAACAGCACGATCGAAGTGACCCTCGACATGAATGTGCTGGTGACCGGCCTGCCCGCCTTCGACAAGGATCTCAAGGGGCCGGACTATTTCGACACGGCTCAGTTTCCGAATGCCACCTTCAAGAGCACCAAGGTCGACCCGACCGGTGAAAACACCGCCAATGTCACCGGCGACCTGACTGTGCACGGCATCACCCAAAGCGTCGTTCTGGCCGTCACCTACAACAAGAAGGCGTTCAACCCAGCGCTATTCAAGACCGGTGTCGGCTTTTCGGCGACCACCACGATCAGCCGCAAGGCCTTCGGCATGAGCAAGCTGGAGCCGTTTGTCGGTGACGAGATCAATCTGGCAATCGAAGCCGAAGCATACCCATAATCCCTGCGGGATTATGATTTTTTAGCGCTCAAGTGCCGCGGGGCTCCTCGCAACGGCTCGGGCGCGCAGTCGCGCTTGCCGAAATTTGCAAGCAATTTCGGAGTATCCCAAGATGTCGCCTGCTACCAAAACCCCCACCGTCTATATTCCGCATGGCGGCGGCCCGTGCTTTTTCATGGAGTGGAACCCGCGCGACATGTGGGACCAGATGGGCACCTATCTGAAGCGCCTGCCGCAGGATGTCGGTGAACAGCCCAAGGCCATCCTCGTCATTTCCGCCCATTGGGAAGAGTCCGACTTCACCGTCCAGACCAAGCCGGCGCCGGAGCTGTTCTACGACTATTATGGCTTTCCGCCCGAAACCTATCAGCTGAGCTGGCCGGCGCCGGGTTCGCAGGCCCTGGCGGCGCGCGTGCAGGAACTGGCGGGTCAGGCCGGGATCACGGTCGCGGCCAATGCCGAGCGCGACTACGACCATGGTGTGTTCATTCCGCTGCTGATGGCGTGGCCCAACGCCGGCATTCCAACCATTCAGCTTTCTCTGAAGAAAGGCCTCGATCCCGCCGAGCACATCGCGCTGGGCAAGGCCCTAGCGCCATTGCGCGATGAAGGCGTGCTGATCCTCGGCAGCGGCATGAGCTTCCATTCGATCCCGCGGCTGATGGGGCGCGGCCACGGCAGCGGTCCTGCCTCGCACGCGTTCGACGCCTGGCTTCAGGAAACCGTGAAAGGTGATCCGCAAGGCCTGATCCGCTGGGCCGACGCGCCGAATGCGCACGACTGCCATCCGCGTGAGGAACACCTGCTGCCGCTGATGGTGGTGGCGGGCGCGGGCGATGGTGATGCGGCCCGCACGACCTATCACGAGAACAGCCTGGGGCCGACGGGCATCGCGATCAGCGCGTTTCAGTTTGGGTGAGCCTCTCCTCCCCATTCTTCATGGGAAGGTGGCATCGAGCCTCTTGGCGAAGATGATGGAGGGGTCATTTGCAGGCGTAAGTGACCCCTCCGGCGCTTCGCGCCACCTCCCCATGAAGAATGGGGAGGAGAAGTTTGGCCGGACTTTTACGCTGTTTTGGCGGTTAAACCTCTGGCGAATTTATTTCCGATGCGCGAGTTTCCCCTGACGGAAAAGGAGACAGCCCATGTACGAACTGCATATCGGCAACAAGAACTATTCCTCATGGTCGCTCAGGCCGTGGGTGCTGCTGACGGCGCTCAACATTCCGTTCACCGAACGCCAGCACTACTTCGCGCCGGAAAACGGCTTCAAGACGTTCTCCCCGACCGGCCTGGTGCCGGCCCTGGTCGACGGTGAAACCACGGTCTGGGATTCCCTGGCCATTGCCGAATATGTCTACGAAACCCACCCGACGGTCTGGCCCGCCAACAAGGCCGCCCGCGCCTTCGCCCGCTCAGCTGCGGCTGAGATGCACTCCGGCTTTTCCGCCCTGCGCAGCATCTGCTCGATGAGTGTCGGCGTCCGGGTCAAGCTCTTCGACACGCCGCCCGCCCTGGTGCGCGATCTGGTGCGGCTGGATGAGCTGTGGACCACCGGCTTCACGCGCTTCGGTGGGCCGTTCCTGGCCGGAGACGCCTTTACCGCCGCCGACGCCTTCTACGCGCCGGTTGCCTTCCGCATTCAGTCCTACGGGATCGGCTTCGATCTCAGCGAACCTTCGCGCGCCTATGTCGACCGGCTGCTGGCCCTGCCCGCCATGCAGGCCTGGTACGACGACGGTGTGAAAGAGACGCAGCGCGACGAACCGCATGATGCCGAAGTCACCGCCATGGGCGAGATCATTTCCGACTTCCGGGCTAAATAATTCCACTTTTCGGGAATAAAAAGCCCTCACGAAAATCGCAGATTTTGTTACAAACGTAACCTCTATTTGTATCGCATTTGCGAGAAAATCGGCCTACAAGCCGCGCCATGTTGATGTCTTCCCCCCAGTTGCAACCCGAAGCCCAGACGGCCCAGCCAAGCTTCGTTGAGTTCGTCGTGCTGATCGCCGCGCTAATGGCGCTGATCGC
Source organism: Pseudomonadota bacterium (assembly GCA_048497915.1). Taxonomy (GTDB): domain Bacteria; phylum Pseudomonadota; class Alphaproteobacteria; order Caulobacterales; family Caulobacteraceae; genus Asticcacaulis. The sequence continues at coordinate 16,954 of JBEHYZ010000037.1, read as the reverse complement.
ACTGGGGATCGACAGCATCCTGCCCGCCCTGCCGACCATGGGCGCCGACCTGCATGTCAAGGTCGAGAACCACCTGCAATGGATCATCTCGTTCTATTTCGCCGGGATGGGCATCGGGCAGCTGATCTTCGGCACCTTGTCCGACTGGCTGGGGCGTAAGCGCGTCCTGCTGGGTGGCGTGGCGTTGTATGTCGTGCTGGGCCTGGCCTGCGCCGCCACCGGCCATTTCGGCCTGCTGCTGGCCTTCCGGCTGGCCCAGGGATTTGCCGCTTCGACCGCCAGCGTCATCACGCGTTCGATCATCCGTGACCTCTATGCCGGACCGCGCATGGCACAGGTCACGTCGATGAGCTATGTCGTCTTTCTGCTGACGCCGATCCTGGCCCCCAGCTTCGGGCAGCTGGTGCTGCTGGTCCTGCCGTGGCAGGCGATCTTCCTTATCATCTCGGCGTTTGCCATCGTCGTCGGTACCTGGGCATGGCTGCGCCTGCCGGAGACGCATGCGCGCGAGCTGCGCCGCAAACCTGACGTGGCACACCTGAAGCGCGTCGCCTTCTTCGTCGTTACCGAGCCGTCGTCGCTGTTCTACACCCTGTCGGTCAGCCTGCTTGTCGGGTCGCTGCTGGCCTATGTTTCGCTGATGCCGCAGATCTTCAATGACGTGTTCCACCGCCCGGGCCTGATGGCCGGCGTGTTCGCGGGCTGTGCCGCCATGATGGCCGGGGCGTCGATGATCAACGCCTTCATCGTCCAGCGCGTCGGCCTGAAACGCATCTCGCACATCACCCTGACCGGGTTCGTCATCACCTGCGCCTTGCACCTGTTGTGGATCGAAACCGTCGGCGAGACCATCCTGAGCTTCCTGATCCTGCAGTCGATCACCATGGCGTGCTCGAGCCTGACCAGCGCCAATTTCAACGCTATCTCGATGGAAAAGGTCGGTCATGTGGCGGGCACGGCCGCCTCGATCCAGGGCGTCGTCACCACGGTCGGCGGCGCGGTCATCGGCTCGACCATCGGCCAGTTCTGGACCGGCAATATTGCCCTGCTGCCTCTGGTGGCGGGCGTCAGCGGCCTGATCGCGTTCGGGCTTGTCAGCTATGGCGAGAAGGGCCGGCTGTATCCCGCGATTGAGAAGAATTAGGAGGCGGGCTTTTTCAGCTCGGCCTCCAGCCACTCCATATCGTCGTCACTGAGGCCGAAATGGTGGCCGGTTTCGTGGATGACAATATGGACCACCAGGTCTTCCAAAGTGACTCCGGGATTTTTTAGCGTTCCCGCCTCGTCATACTCGGCGGAGGCAGCCCATTCATCGAGGATCGACCGGCGGAACAGATGGATCATCGCCGGCATGTCGCCGGTCATGACTTCAAGTTCCGCAGGGCGGCCAGAATAAAGCCCCGTCAGTTCAAACGGGTCTTCGATGCCCAGATCAGCCAGCATGTCCTCGTCCGGAAAGTCCTGGACGATCAGCACCACGTCACGCAGATAGCCCGCGAACGGCTCGGGCAGCTTATGTAAAGCTGTCCGAGCGATCACCTCGATATCTTCAAGCGTTGGCGCGGCGCCGAAAGGCATTGCCTCAGGCTTCCATATCTTCAGGCAGGCCTATGGCGTGGAAACCGGCGTCGACGTGAACGACTTCGCCGGTCGTCGTCGCGCTGAGGTCCGAGGCTAGCCACAGGGCCGCACCGGCGACGCCTTCCATGGCGGTTTCGGTCTTCATCATCGAGAACTGGCCGCTCTTGGCGTGCAGCGAGCGGCCGCCGGAAATGCCCGCGAGGCTCAATGTCCGCATGGCGCCCGCCGAGATGGCGTTGACCTTGATGCCCTTGGGGCCCAGGTCACGAGCAATGTAGCGGGTGGCGGCTTCGAGGGCGGCCTTGGCGACGCCCATGGTATTGTAGTTCGGGATGGTACGCTCGGCGCCGAGATAGCTCAGCGTGATCAGCGAGCCGCCGTTCGGCATCATCGCCGAGGCGCGGCGCGACACGTCGACGAACGAAAAGGCCGAGATGTTCAACGCCAGCAGGAAGCTGTCGCGTGTGGTGTTCTCGACGAACGAGCCCTGCAGCTCGTTCTTGTTGGCGAAAGCGACCGAGTGAATGACGAAATCAATCTCGCCGTAAATCTCTTTCAGCTTGGCAAACGCGGCATCCATGGATTCATCTGACGACACGTCGCATTCGATCAGGTGCTTGACGCCGATCGACTGAGCCAACGGCTCGACGCGGCGCAGCAGGCTTTCGCCCATATAGGAAAACGCCATATCGGCACCCTGCGCGGCCAGCTGCGACGCGATCCCCCAGGCGATGGATTTGTCGTTGGCGACGCCCATCACCAGGCCCTTCTTGCCCTTCATCAGGTCGCCCTTGGGGAATACCCAGCCGTCTTCAGCCATCTGTTCAATCCTCGCTGTGAATTTGGTTGCGCGGTTTGAGCAAATAACCCGTGACGGGTCAAGGGTGCTTGCACCCTTGCCGCCGGAGGCCCTTAAAGGTCGGTCTGGGACAGGATGATCGAGCCGTTGGTGCCGCCGAAGCCGAACGAGTTCGACATTACTGTGCCCAGCGGACCGTCATAGCGGCGCTGCAGGATCGGCATGCCCTCGAAGGCCGGGTCAAGCGTCTCGATGTGGGCGCTTTCGGTAGCAAACCCGTTCTGCATCATCAGGATGCAGTAGATGGCTTCCTGTGCCCCGGCCGCGCCCAGGCTGTGGCCGGTCAGGGACTTGGTCGAGGAAATCAGCGGCATGTCAGCGCCGAAGACATTGCGCACGGCCTGCATTTCCTTCTCGTCGCCGACCGGCGTCGAGGTGCCGTGCGGGTTGAGATAGTCGATCTTGCGGCCGCCCGCCGCCGAGCCAAAGCCGCGCATGGCCAGCTTCATGCAGCGTTCCGCGCCCTCACCCGACGGGGCCACCATGTCGTAGCCGTCGGAATTGGCGGCATAGCCGACCACTTCGGCGTAGATCTTGGCGCCGCGCGCCTTGGCGCGTTCGTAGTCTTCCAGCACGACCATGCCCGCGCCGCCGGCGATGACGAAGCCGTCGCGGTTCAGGTCGTAAGCCCGTGAAGCGACCGACGGGCTGTCATTATAGCCGCTCGACATGGCGCCCATGGCGTCGAACAGGTTGCTGAGCGTCCAGTCGAGTTCCTCAGTCCCGCCTGCGAACATGACGTCCTGGCGGCCCATGGCGATCTGCTCAGCGGCCGCGCCGATGCAGTGCACCGACGTCGCGCAGGCCGAGCTGATCGAATAGTTGATGCCGCGGATCTCGAACCACGTCGCCAGCACGGCCGACGGGCCCGAGCACATGGCTTTCGGGACCGCGAACGGCCCGATGCGCTTGGGGGAATTCTTCTCGCGCGTCACGTCGGCGGCAGCCACGATGGCGCTGGTCGACGGACCACCGGCGCCGAAGATGATGCCGGTCATTTCGTTGGAGATATCGGCCTTTTCCAGGCCCGCTGACGCGATGCACTGTTCCATGGCGATGTGGCCGTAAGCCAGGCCCGGCGACAGGAAGCGGGCGGCGCGGCGATCGATCAGGGAGGTCCAGTCACCGACGGTCGGGGCGGCATGGACCTGGCACTTGAAACCGAGGCGGGCGTAGTCCTCGGCAAACACGACGCCTGAGCGCGCGTCACGCAGCGAAGCGGTGACTTCCTCCACGCCGGTGCCGATCGACGACACGATGCCAAGACCCGTTACCACCACTCTACGCATGCGTCAGTCCTATATCCTTCATCCCCTGGGTCGTCCGCGCTTTACGCGCTGTCGTCGCGCCTTATACCAGTTCCTTGGCGTCAAAAAGGCCGACGCGCAGACCCGACGCCTGATAGATAAGCTTGCCGTCGGCTTCGACAACCCCGTCGGCGATCCCCATGTTCAACTTGCCAGACATAACGCGCTTCATGTCGATCTTATAGACGACTTTTTGCACATCCTGCGTGACCTGGCCGGTGAATTTCACATCGCCGACGCCCAGCGCCCGGCCGCGGCCCTGGAAACCGCGCCAGCCGAGGTAGAAGCCGACCAGCTGCCACATGGCGTCGAGGCCGAGACAGCCCGGCATGACAGGATCGCCGATGAAGTGGCAGGCAAAGAACCACAGGTCCGGCTTGATATCGAGCTCGGCCTGGATGTAGCCCTTGTGGTGGGCGCCGCCGTTTTCGGTGATTTCGACGATGCGGTCGAACATCAGCATGGGCGGGGCGGGCAGTTGCGCATTACCGGGACCGAACATCTCGCCCCGGCCGCAGGCCAGAAGGGCTTCGTAGTCTAGGAACGAGGGACGCTCAGTCATATAGGGCAGGCTCCGCGACGGCTTATGGCCGGTGCAACTTGAAAAAGAAGGATGCGTTACACGAGCCCGCGCGCAGGCTCAATGCTTTTTTGAAAATGGAAATGCCGGCGACTTCGCAGGCTTACGCGTGCGGTAAATTTCTAATTCCGCGCGAACAGGTTCGGCCGCTGACAGACCGCCTTGGTCTGGGTGCCCCACAGGTCGTCGGCCGGCGCCCAGCCGGTCTGGCCCTCGGCGGAAATCTTGCACCAGCCCTTCTTGCACTTGCCGAGCTGCGCCAGGGATTTCGGCCGCAGATAGGCGCGCACGGCAGAGTCCGCGTTCGGGCCGGTCCGCAGCTCCAGCTTGCGATTGGAAATGCCGCTCAGCACGGTCTTCTGTGCCTGCAGCATGGTCTTGGACACCCAGGCGACGCCGCCATTGGGATCGCAGACCAGCCGCCAGTCGCGGGTCTCGGAAATGATCTGCACCGGCAGGGACTGGACCTTGTACGTCCAGACGATCGTGTTGTCCTTGGACGGACCGTTGCGGGCATAGACTTCGGCGCGGCGCAGCATTGCCCAGCGCGGCACCGGCGACTTGGACGGAGTGTCGAAGTTGAGATCTTCGCCCGCCTGCGCCGCGGATACCGGTGACAGGATAAAAGCCAGCGCTGTCAAGGCGATAAAGCGCGCAAAAGCGCTTGACCGGCGAAGGGGGGCCATGGAAAAGACGGGCGCTCCGGCCTTTTCTGAACGCAGGGTGCAAGCAGACATGATGCTCATCGCAAAGGGCTCATGTGAACAGGTACTGGCGGGCGAAACGCACAGGTTGCGCCCAAGCCATGATTCCATTGCAAAGGGTTCAGATTTGGTTAACAAGTAACTAATTTCCTGAGGGTTTCAGGAAAAAACGCTGTTTTGACGCGCTCTTGATCCCCTGGCGGGGTTTTGGACTTGCGTCACCGCCCTCCCCGTCGCAAAAGGCCCGTATGAGCTCCGCCAAACTCAAGGTAATCCTGACCGTCAAGCTGCCCGACGTCATCGAGACGCGGATGCGTGAGCTGTTCAACACCACCCTGTGGCTGGACCTGTCGCAGATGCCGCGCGACAAGCTGTTCTCCGCCGCCAAGACCGCCGACGTGCTGGTCGCCTCGATCAACGACAAGATCGATGCCGAGTTCTTCGCCGAGGCCGGCGAGCAGCTCAAGATGGTGGCCAATTTCGGGGTCGGCTTCGAACACATCGATATCCAGGCCGCCGCCGACAAGGGCATCATCATCACCAACACGCCGGGCGTGCTGACCGAAGACACGGCCGAAATGACCATGGGCCTGATCCTGGCGGTGTCGCGCCGCTTCGTTGAAGGCTCGGAAATCGTGCAGAAGGGCGAGTTTTCCGCCTGGTCACCGACCTTCCTGCTTGGCCGCCGCATCTTTGGCAAGCGGCTGGGCATCGTCGGCATGGGTCGCATCGGCCAGGCCCTGGCGCGGCGGGCGCGCGCCTTCGGCATGAGTGTGCACTATCATAACCGCAAGCCGGTGTCGGCGCGCATTTCCGACGACCTGGAAGCGACCTACTGGGACGATCTCGACCAGATGCTGTCGCGGATGGACGTGGTGTCGATCAATGCGCCGGGCGGCGGCGGCACCAAGCACCTGCTCAATGCCGAGCGCCTGGCCAAGCTTCAGCCGCATGCGGTGTTGGTCAACACGGCGCGCGGCCAGATCGTTGATGAGATGGCGCTGGCGGCCATGCTGCGCGACAAGAAGATCGCCGGCGTCGGGCTCGACGTCTATGAACGCGAGCCGGCGATCAATCCGGAGCTGATCGGCCTGCCCAACGCCGTGCTGCTGCCGCACATGGCGTCGTCGACCATCGAAGCGCGCCAGGACATGGGCGACCGGGTGATCCTCAATATCAAGACCTTCCAGGACGGCCACCGGCCGCCGGACCGGGTTATACCCGCGATGTTATAACCGGGCGGCGGGTTTCGGAAAATCCTGCGTGCAACAAGGTAAGTTCCGCCGGAGATTTCCCATGTTCAAAGCCAGCCTGCTTGCCGCCACCGCCCTGCTGACGGCAGGCGTTGCCCACGCCGAAGTCACCGCCAAGGCCGAGGACAGCCGCATCACGCTGGACAACGGCCTCATCCGCGCCGTGGTCGACACGAAGACCGGAACCGTCACCTCCTTCCAGCAGCTGGGCGGGGCGCAACCGGTCGAGCTGATCGCCAAGGGCCAGTCGCTGTACTGGGACTCCAACGCCGACCTGATCACGCCGATCCCGGACAAGTCCGGCCCGAAGAAGGGCTATTACCGTCCCGGCCCCGACAACCACACCGTCGTCAAGCTGACGTCGAGCACCGCGCAACAGGCTGACGTGCAGGTCGATACCGGTCCGACTGAATTCTATCCGTTCAAGGTCGAATACCACTTCGTCATGCAGGACGGCCTGAGCGGTCTCTACTGCTACACGGTGCTGCGCCATCCAGCAGGTCTGCCGGCGGTGTCGCTGGCCCAAACGCGGTTCGTGTTCCGCACCGCTTCGGACGATAATGTCTTCAACTACTGGACTGTCGGGCGCGGCAAGACGATCAAGATCCCGCGCTCGGGCGTGGTCAAGCAGGTCACCGACGCCACCTTCCTGCTGCAGGACGGCTCGGTAAAAACCAAGTATCTCAACTCGGTCTATTTCGCCAAAACGCCGGTCTACGGCACGCTCGGGGTGCAGAACGACGGCAGCCACGGCATCTGGATGGTCGAACCGTTCGGCGACTTCCACAACGGCGGCCCCAGCCGCCAGGGCCAGACCGTACACGACGACGTCCTGTTGCGGGTGGTGCAGGACACGCACTTCGGCTCAAGCCCGGCCAGAGTCGAGCAGAATGAGAACTGGTCAAAGGTCTACGGCCCGTTCCTGGTCTATGCCAATCGTGCCGCAAATCCGAATGCCGCATGGGACGATGTCGACCGGCAGTTGGCGACCGAGCAGGCCAAGTGGCCCTACGCTTTCGTCACCGCCCCGGAGTACGTCAAGGCGCGCGGCACGGTATCGGGCAAGGTCAGCCTGAACGGCGCCGCGCCCAAGCATACGCAGGTTATCCTGTCCGACCCCGATCCGAAAGTTGCCTGGACCGCCCAGGCCAAGGGCTACAACTACTGGGCCGATGTGCAGGCCGACGGCTCATTCACCCTCAAGAACGTCGTGCCGGGCCAGTACACGCTCTATGTCGATGGCGCCGACCAGCCGCAGGACTTCGTCAAGACAAGCATCACCGTCGCTGCAAACCAGGCCTTGAACGTCGGCACGCTCAACTGGACTCCGGAAACCCACGGCAAGACGCTGTGGCAGCTGGGGACCTTCGACCGCACAGCAGGTGAGTTCCGCAACGGCGACGACGCGCGCGGCTACCAGATGTTCGCGCGCTATCCGGAGCAGTTCCCCAACGATGTCGACTTCACCGTCGGCAAGAGCGACCCGGCCAGGGACTGGAACTACGCGCAGTGGTCCTGGTACACCAAATCGCCCGCCTGGCACCTGCGCTTCGACAGCAAGGTCCAGACGGGCAAGGCGACCCTGACCATTGGGATTGCCTCGGCGCAGCCCGCCAAGGGCAAGCTGACCCACGTGGCGGTGGCGTTGAACGGCCAGGCGATCGGCACGATCGAGCTGCCGAAGACCGGCACGGCCGGCTATCGCGGCGGTAACCAGGACTCGCCGTACAATGTCGTTACCCTGACCTTCGATGCCAAACTGATCAAGGCGGGGGCGAATGATCTGACCCTGCAGCACGCCGACGGTCAGGCCTTCCCGCCGGCCTCGGCCTATGCTCCCGATCCCGCTGCCGGCGACGACGATGACGCCCCCGGCACCAAGGGTCCGGGCCAGGTGATGTACGACGCCATCCGGCTGGAAGTAGGGCCTTGATCCCGGGCCTGAAAATTTTCCGGGAAAATCGCTTTTATCCCCTTGCAAAGATTTCGGGCTTCCGTCTATAAGGCGCGCCTCTCCCGGCGGGACCTACCCGCTTTTCGGATGAAATGAGCGGGCGTAGCTCAGCGGTAGAGCGCCACCTTGCCAAGGTGGATGTCGAGAGTTCGATCCTCTTCGCCCGCTCCAATCCTTCTTCAATCAAATTAGGTCTCCGTCCATCGGCTGGGCGTAGTGTGCGCGTTGCATGCCGTCGCGTGTCTTAGCGGCTTTTTTGCAAAGAGCGGTTCGTGCGGGGGCGCTTCTTTATTTCCGAGCCGATAGCATCACGACGTTTCACAACCACTTCAGGAAAACGTCATGTTGAAGATCGGCAAGACAGCCCTCGCGGCCTCGGCATGCCTTCTGGTTCTGGGCGGCCTCACGGCCTGCAACAAAGCCCAGCAAACCGAAGCCAGCGACACATCCCAAAGCCTGGCCGCCGACGCGGGCAGCGCGGTATCCGACGCCGGCGTGGCCGTGTCGGACGCCTTTACCCCCGACACACCGCAGGATTTCGCCACCAAGGCCGCCAACGCCAATATGCTCGAGATCGAGACCAGCCAGTTGGCGATCAAGACCTCGAAGAACGCCGACGTCCTGGCCTTCGCCAAGAAGATGGTCGCCGACCACACCAAGGCCGGCACCGCCTTCAAGGCCGCCGTCGCCAAAACCACGGGCGTCACCGCCCCGACCGCCCTTGACGCCGACCAGCAAAAGAAGCTCGACGACCTCAAGGCCAAGCCTGTCGCCGAGTTCGACAGCGCCTATATCAGCCTGCAGAAGGATGCGCACAAGGATGCGGTCAATCTGTTCGACAGCTATGCCAAGAACGGCACCGACGCCAGCCTGAAGGCTTTCGCCACCGATACTTTGCCGACGCTTCAGGCGCACAAGGACATGATCGACAAGATGTAATTCTGGTCCCCACGAAGACAAAAAACCCACCGCATTGCCGGTGGGTTTTTTTTGTATCAATATAAATGCTGAACGATTCGACAGTGCTTTGCCGAACGTTTGCAACAATCGCCAGCAATGACGCCCGAAACCTTGCGGGACGGGGCATATGCTGTCGTCATAAAGTTAACAGTGGAGGCGTACCATGCCGTTTTTTCTCATGCGTTCAATGTTTTATACTCTGCTCACACGGTATGTTCTGGTATCGGCCTTCCCGCTCGCCGCGCCGTCGATCGAGACCGGCACGCATCCATCAGGCCCGGCCTGACGCCCCGCCACGCAGTATCTCGGCAAGCTGGCTGGCCAGGCTTCCCGCCGCGAATAGCGGCTCGATATGCAGGCTGGCGGCATATATCCACCCCTCTTCATCCCTGAGGCACACGGTCTCGATGGCAATGGGCTGGCCCTTGCCGAGACTGGATTTGGAGGTGATGAAGTCGCGCCCGCCGACGCGCTGGTGCCTGGTCACCGACTGAGGGCCGCACAGGCTGGTGAGAATATCGAAAATCCTGGAGATGGAGCCGCTGCCCTTAAGGTGGCCCGAAAACAGGTTGGAGCGCAGTTCCGCATCTTCCCGGAGTTCCGAAACCGGCAGCGCTTCGTTATTTCCGCCGTCAGACATGGCCGCATCCACAATCTATCCGCGTGCGTTTTCGCGCGCGTGTTGCCCCGGCCTTCGATCGGAGCAAAGCATACCTCAGGTTTAAGTCAATGGATTTTATCGCGCCAAAGGGGAATGCCGGTCGCTATGCCGACAGACGCACCTCAGCCGGTTCGGCGAAGCGGACGCCGATTTCATTGCCCTTGCGGCGCGCTACATTACAACGGCGCGGCGCATGTTCATCGGCGATTTCCAGCAAGAACGTGTCCGGCACCGATTGTCCGGCGTGCAACGCGATCTTGGCGCCGCTGCGCGAGATGTTGCGCAGCGAGCACTCGATACGCGCGCCGTTGGCCAGCACGATCACCGCCGGCTTTGCCGTACGGATGCGGGCGTCGAAGCGACGCTCATCCATGCCGATAATCCAGTCGTCGAGATTACGGCCGATGCTGGCGACGCCGTCGGCCGCCACATGCATGTTGGCCGAGATTTCCTCGGTGACCGAGCTTTGTTCCTGCATGGAATGGGCAGCCTGGTCGACGAAGCCCTGAACCTCGTCGATGGCGGCAGTGATGGTGCCAAGCGCGCCGACCACATCATCGGCCAGGGCCTGCATGGCGGCAATTTCGCTGGAGATGCGCTTGGTGGCGGCACTGGTCTGGGTGGCCAGCTGCTTGACCTCGTTGGCGACGACGGCAAAGCCCTTGCCCGCCTCGCCGGCGCGGGCGGATTCGATGGTGGCGTTCAGCGCCAGCAGGTTGATCTGGCCGGCGACATTGGCAATCAGTTGCACCACGTCGTCCATGGCCTGGGCGGCGCGACGCATCTCGCCGGTCGACTGGTCGGCGGCGCCCGTGCGGGCGTGGATCTTGTCGACCGCCTGCTTGGTGTGGACCATCGACTCGGCGATATGGCTGACCGTGGCGTTCATTTCCTCGGCGGCCGCGGCGACGGTTTCGACATTGCCGAGCGTCTCCTCGGCGGCTTCGACGGCACGGGAACGCGCCCCCATCGAGGAGGTGATGTCGCTGGCATACTTGACCACCTTCACCGGGCGGCCGAGCGCGTCGAGGATCGGGTTGTAGGTCGCTTGCAGCCAGATCGGCTTGTTGTCCTTGCCGAAACGCTGGTAGATGGCCGAGACCGGTTCACCCCGGGCCAGGCGCTCCCAGAAGTGGCGATACTCCTCGCCGCGGCTATAGGTGGGCTCGACGAACATGCGATGGTGCCGCCCCTTGACCTCGTCGAGGCGATAACCGGTGGCCTTGAGGAAGATATCGTTGGCGTCGAGGATCTCGCCATCGAGGTTGAACTCGATGACCGCCTGGGTACGACGGATGGCGGCGATTTGGCCTTCGTAGTCGGCGTTGCGCCGCTTTTCGGCGGTGACGTCCATGGCGAACTTGACCACCTTCACCGGCTTGCCGTCGCCGCCGAGGATCGGATTGTAGGTGGCGCGAATCCACACTTCGCGGCCGCCCTTGCCGAGACGCCGGTATTCGGCCGCCTGGAACTCGCCGCGGCGCAGTGCCTCCCAGAACGCTTCGTAGGCGCGACCCGACGCCTCTTCGGGCGGCACGAACATGCGGTGGTTGCGGCCCCTGATCTCAGCCAGGCCATATCCCATGACTTCAAGAAAATTGGAATTGGCGTCCAGGATCGTGCCGTCCATGGCGAAGGAAATCACCGCCTGCGAGCGCTGGATGGCGGCCAACTGGCCGGCATCATCGATGGCGTGGTTCTTTTCGGCGGTGATGTCGCTGGCGATCTTGACGACGCGGATCACCTTGCCCTGGCCGTCGAGCACCGGGTTGTAGCTGGCGCGCAGCCAGATCTCGCGGCCGCCGGCGGCGACGCGGCGGAACTCGCCTTCCTGGAACTGGCCATTGCGCAGCGACGTCCAGAAATTGCGGTAGCCGTCCGAGGCCGCCTCATTGTCCGGCGTGAACAGGCTGTGGTGGCGGCCGACGATCTCGCTCACCTGGTAGCCCACGGTCTTCAAGAAATTGCCATTGGCTTCGAGAATCGTCCCGTCAGGGGCGAAACTGATGATCGCCAGGGAGTGATCGATGGCCTGGCGCAGGGCGGAATGGCTGGAAACAGCCGCGAAGAAGGGCAGACGCATGGCGGTACTCATTGGTCGAACACTGCAGCGAAACCTGCCCGACGTCGGTAAATTTGTGCTTAATGACTGCCGTTATTGCAACTTTCAGGCGATTTTTCGCTCGCGCCAGGTGGCCAGCAGGACGGCGGCAAAGGCGCCGGCCGCTGCCAGAACCAGAACGCCGGCGCGCGGATCGGCCGCCAGTTTTTCCGCCTGGACGCGCAGGTTGGGCGCCAGGAACCCGCCCAGGTTGCCGATGGAATTGATCATGGCAATGCCGCCCGCCGCCAGAGGTCCACTGAACTGCCGAGACGGCAGCGTCCAGAACAGCGGCTGCGCGGCGACGAAGCCAGGCACGGCCAGGCAGAAGGCGAACTCCGTCATGGCTAGACCGTGGCTGAAACCGGACAGTGCGATGCCGGTCGCCGCCAATGCCAGCATCGCTGCCGACCAGCGGGCGGCGTTGCCACCGCGATCCGCTCGCTGTGTCACCCAGACGGTAACCGGCAAGGCGACGATCCACGGCACCGCCGACCAGGCGCCGACGACCAGGCCGACCTTGGTGCCCAGCGCGTGGGCAAAGCTGGCCGGGAGATAGAAGACGGCGCCATAGACGCTGATCTGGATGGCGAAATAGGTGGCGACCAGCAACAGCACGCGCGGATTGGCCAGCGCTTTGAAAACTGCCCAGCCGTGCACCGGCGGCGCGGCTTCGGACGACAGTTGCTCCGCCAGGGCCGCCTTTTCGGCGTCGCTCAGCCAGGCGGCGGCCTGCGGGCCCGGCACCAGGAACCACAGCGCCAGACAGCCGACGAGCGATGCCAGCAACCCTTCGGCGACGAACATCCACTGCCAGCCCGCCAAGCCAAGCGCACCAGGCATGTCCATCAAGGCCCCGGAAAGCGGCCCGCCGACGATCATTGACAGGGGAAAGCCGAAGTAGAAGACGCCCAGGCCCCGCGCCCGCACCGCCGCCGGGAACCATAGGCTGATGTAGAACACGACGCCGGGAAAGAAGCCGGCTTCGGCAACGCCCAGCAGGCACCTTACCCAGTAGAACCCCGCCTCGTCGCGCACAAACGCGGTGGCAGCCGACACCAGCCCCCAGGTGACCATGATGCGCGGCAGCCAGACACGGGCGCCGATGCGGTGCAGGAGCAGGTTGCTCGGCACCTCAAACAGAGCGTAGCCGAGGAAAAAGATACCGGCGCCGAAGGCAAACGCCGCTTCGGTCAGGCCCAGCGCCGCCTGCATCTCGGCCTTGGCGAAACCGACATTGGAGCGGTCGAGGAAGGCTGCCACGTACATCAGCACCAGGAATGGCACCAGGCGCAGCACCCCCTTGCGGATGGCGGACTGCAGGGCGGGCGATGGCGCGGCGGTGTCGGTCAAGGCGGTCCTCCGGATGCGGCCTTTTGCTCTGACGGCGGCCAGCAGAGCAACCATAGGTGATGGCGGACCGGTTCCAAAGCCCAAAACCACCGCGCTATTATCGAAAGGCCTCCTAAACATTTGTGATGTAAGATAATTACCTTGAAACTTTCTTCAGGTACGGTTCTTGCTAGGGGAATGCGTTACCGACGTAGCTGTCGCAAAACGCTCCAATGGCGCCGGGAACGGTCAGAGGTGAATTTCGGGTATGTTGTTGCAGAACGAGCATGATCTGGTCATCGTCCTTGGCGTGGCCGCCGCTCTGTTGCTGGCTCTGGCGATCGCCGCCGGGGTCCTCGCCTCATTGAAGAGCTTCCAGGTCCGGCAATTCCAGGACCTGCTGCAGAAGGCCGAGCGCAAGATCGACAATCTGGAACGGCGGATGTTCAATGTGCTGAACGCCGTGCCCGTCGCCCTGGTCGAGACCGACACTACCGGCAAGTTCACCTTCGCCAACAAGGCGGCGCACCAGCTGCTGGGCCGCAAGGATTCCGAGCTGATCGGCCTGCGCTTCCATTCGGCGACCTGGGGGATCACCTATCCCGACGGCCGCGCCGTGCCGCCCGACATGATGCCGATCGCCCGCACCCTGCGCGGCCAGACGGTGAAGGGCTTCCAGCACCTGATCGTCAATCACGGCAGCCACGAAAAGATCCTGGTCAGCGTCACCTCGATGCCGATCATGAACGGCAATGGCGAAGTCATCGGCTCGACGTCGGCCATGGTCGAGCTGGAAGCCACCAGCGGCGAAGGCGTCGACGACCTGACCGGCCTGTGGCGTGGTCACTGGTTCTCGGCAGCGACCGTGCCGTTCTGGGGCCTGGACGCCAAGGGCCAGATCCTCGACATCAACACCGCGGCGCTCGACGCCTTCGACATGAAGCGCGAGGACGTCATCGGCCAGAACTGGGCGCAGCTGTTCGTCGCCGACGCCGATTTCCAGACCGCGCTCGACTATCTCGGCGACAGCCAGGACGACAGCGTGCCGCACGGCGAAAGCCAGGCGGCCCTGACGCTCAAGGTGAACGACGGCGAAGACCTGCCGGTGCTGGTCAGCGCCTGGGCCGTGCGCACCCACGAAGGCGGCGACCACGGCCTGACCGTCATGGCGATGAAGCACGAAGTCGTTGCCCCGGCGGAACCCGCTCCGGCTCCGGACGCGCCGTCTGCCGCGCCCGCCGCTGCGCTGGACGAAGACGACCTGCAGGAACTGGAAGACCTGCGCAACGCCGAGCAGGCCATGGCGCGTCTCGGCATCGGCATCTGGCAGTACGACCGCGAGTCGGACTCGATTGTCGAGGATGAAGGCATGCGCAAGCTGATCGGCCGCGAAGTGCCGGGCGGCGACACGCTGATCTCCGAGGAAGGCCAGGCACTGGCCAACAGCGAATTCGCCAGGCTGCTGGGCGGCAAGAGCGACGAACTCAATGCCGACATCCGCGTGGTGCACAAGAATGGCGACGTGCGCTGGATCACGCTTAAGGGTCAAGCCTATATGGGCCAGGACAACGAGCGCCAGATCTTCGGCGTGGCGTTCGACTCGACTGAGTTCAAGACGGCCCAGGCGACTGCCGAGCCGGCCGCGCCAATTATCGTCGACAATGGTCCGCAGATCACCGAGGCCGACCTGGAAACCGCTCGCCGCGAGGCTGCCGACGCCGCCCGCGCTGAGGCCGTCGCCGCGCATCAGGCCGAGATCGAAGCGCTCAAGGCGCAGCAAGGCGAAGTCTACGGCTGGACCGACGCCCCGGCCCCGGTGGCCAATGCCGAGGCCGATGCTGAACTGCAGGCGCGTATCGATGCGCTGACGGCCGAAGTCGAAGCGCTTCGGGCGCGCCCGGAACCGGAAGCCGCCGCGCCGGTCACCCTGGTCGAAGCCGATCCGGCGGTCGTCGCCGAAAACGCCGAACTCAAGGACCGTCTGGAAGCATTGCAAGGCGAACTGGCGCTGGCCCATGTTGCTCAGTCCGCTCCGGCTGCCGATACGGCCGGCCTGGATGCCCGCATCGCCACACTCGAAGCCCAGCTCAAGGAAGCCAACGAAGCGCGCAATGAGCTGCAGGTTCAGCTCAGCGACATCCTGCTGGCGCCGCGCCTGGTGGAAACCAAGGACGAACGCGACACCCAGATCGAAGCCCTGTCGGCTGACATGCAGGCGACTGCCGCTCAGCATGACGCCGAACTGGCCCGCCTGAAGGCCGAACTGGACAACGCCGCTGCCGAGCGCGAAGCACTGACGGTCGAGCTGAACCAGGCCGCCGCCATCCGCGAAGGCCTGCAGATTCAGCTGCGCGCCGTGGTCAATGCGCCGCCGCCCAAGCCCGACACGCGCGAATGGGAAGCCAAGGTCGCCGCCGAGCAGTTCGAGACAAAGAAGTGGCAGGCCGCCTACGAGGACGTCCAGACCAAGCTCGCCGCCATGCCGGACATCGACCTCGACGCGCTCAACAACCAGCTCGAGGAACTGCAGGCCAACCTGTCGCAGACGGCGCAGCAACGCGGCGAACTGGAGCAGACGCTCACCGGCGCCCGCGCCCAGCAGACCGAGCTGCAAACGCGACTGGAGCAGGCCTCCGCCGCCCTGGCCAATGCCCGCAGGTACGAGACCGTCGGCCGCCTGACCGGCGACGTGGCGCAGGACTTCGCCCAGATGCTGACCGTCATCAACGGCGCGCTGGAAGTCATGTCACGCCAGGCTGACAACGAGCAAATCAAGCGCCTGTCGGAAGCTGCTTTGGCCGCCGGCAAGCGCGGCGAGCGCCTGACGCGTCAGTTGCAGGCTTTCCAATCGGAAGAGTTTTAGGCCTTGCAAAAAATTCCTTCGCTGCGCTCAGTGTACTTTTTTGCGGATCAATATCGACAAATCTGCGCTTGAGGCGGCTCGGCGCTCGATTTGAATTTTTTGCCTGGGGCCTTCGGCCCGCGCTGGCATCTTGCTCATGATCGCTATAGCTTGTGCCGCAAGAGGTGAACGATGGCGCGGTATCAATTCAAGGCGGAAGACTCGCGGCTGTGGGCGCTGGTGACCGCTACCGTCCGGCCGCGCGAAGCCTCTCGAACCAAGCCCGAGCCGGAAGTCAAAACCGAGAGCGTCAAGGTGGCCGGAATGGACACGCCGATGGTCGCCATCAAGCCGGTCACCCCGCCGCTTACTCCGTTCCGCATCGGCCAGGCGCTCAAGCCCGCCAGCGGCTTCCGGCTGACGCCCGCCTCCACCGCTGCGCCGGAGATCATCGAACCCAACCGCAAGCGCCGCCTGAGCCGCGAGCGCGACCCGATCGAGGCGCGGCTGGACCTGCACGGCCTTAACAGCATCGCCGCCGAGGCACGGTTGAAGGCCTTCGTGCAGCAGGCCTACGCCAACGACTATCGCGCCGTGCTAGTGATCACCGGTAAGGGTATGGCGGAAAACGGCATTCTGAAGCGCAATGCGCCGGAGTGGCTGGCCGATCCGGAGCTGTCGCACATCGTGGCGGGGATCAGCCAGGCGCACGCCCGGCACGGCGGCTCGGGCGCGCTCTATGTGGCGCTGAAACGAAGACAAGACTAAACTAACGGGGTTTGGGGGGGGGGGGGGCAAAAATCCCCCCTCCCCCCCCCAA